>NZ_CP115667.1:0-600000 GCF_027921445.1 Peptoniphilus equinus | reverse complement strand
CATATTGTTCTTGCGCAGGAGATTTTCAAGGCGCAGATTCTGGCTTCTTGCCGCCATGTTGTAAGCACTAAGAGGTCCGATAGTGCTGATTAAAATCATCAGACTGAGCACTACCGGCACCACAATGTTGGAGTGAGCACGATAAAAAATATAATAGAGATTGCTCAGAAGCACAAAAATGGCCGCCATAATGACAAAGTAGCGATTTTCCGTCATGGCATAAGCGCCGATGCGAAGAAAAATGGCATAAAAGAGCATTCCGAGAAGCGGCAGCATCGCCACAGGCATCCATTTGCGAAACCCGTTGATCAGGGGAACATCGTCAATGGCCTTTAAAAGATAGACAAAGGCCGCTTCAAAAAGGCTGAACCATAACACGAGATCCGCAAGAATATTGTTCGGCACTTCCGCAGTGAAAATGACTTTGCCGAAATAAAGGTACAGAATCGCCGCATAGACGACAAAAATCGGAATGAGAATGTAGTGAATTAACACCACGACCACTTTGTCCAACTTAAAACTCTCATACGACGCATTGGCCTTGGGATAGTTGGAAAGAAAGATCCCCACGTTAAAAGGCAGGTAGAGAAAGATGGCGGTACGCATATACGTTGTGTCCCCGACATCTAAACCGAAAAGCTGTCTTAGTGCAAAGTAGATGCTGAACATACCGATTAAGAGCACCGTGCTGTAGCCAAGAGAAATCATACCCGCCACCACAATCTTAACCGTGTAGGTCACGAAATCTTTGTGGAACCAGAAACGCGCCACATAAAAACAACCGATAATGGTCGCTAAGAGCGCTCCGAAGTAAATATAGCCCATCTCATATTGGAAGAGCATGCCTTCACTGCTGAAAAGCACAACCCCGATGGAACCTACGGCAAGCATAAAGGCCGTGACAAAGCCAAGGATAATCAGCCTGTTTTTTTCTTTTATCGTACCGAGGGCATCCTTCTGCATAATACCGTGGATGGCAAGGTTGACAAATAGACCCGCCACGGCAATAAAGACAAAGAGATACCCCACCCTGACATCAAAATAATCAGCGCTAAGCGGGCCTTCCGGTTCGCTGCCCACTGCCATCATAAAGGCAAAAGCGGCAATGACTACGGCAAACATCGTCGCCGGAAACTGTGTAAAAGAGGACTTCGAACGCATCAGCGTCGATTTAATTGAATTGACAAGTCTCATAATGCCTCCTATTTCTAATGCTATTATAAGCTAAATCCTTCCTCTCGGCTAGAAACAGGCACAAGTTCTTGAAGTTGTAACCATTTTTTAACGGAATTTACTTTTTTAAAATTCACGGCGTCACGATAACGCCCCCGGCTGTAGCATTTGAAGAACCCGTCGACATTGAATTGTTGAGCTTTCAAGTTTATAATGCTCTTAGAATGTATTTTATATTGTAAACATTCTATGTTTGTTTCATTTGTATCTTACCTACACAAGAAAGGAATGAAAACCATGACGCTAGATGCTGTTAAGTTAGCCAAAGACAACGAAAACTTGACGATTGAAATGCGACGGGCTCTCCATCAAATTCCGGAATTGGAATTGGAACTGCCTGAAACCGTCGCCTACGTAAAGCGCAAGCTGGATGAGTTCGGTATTGCTTATCGTGAGCTTATCAACGGCAACGCTTTGGTCGCAACCATTTATGGCGCAGAGGAAGGCAAGTGCCTCGCCATTCGTGCCGACATGGATGCCCTGCCTGTCACCGAAGAGACTGGCCTCGAGTTCGCTTCGACACACCCCGGCAACATGCACGCCTGTGGTCACGACTCCCACACCGCCATCGCCCTGACCGTCGCCAAAATTTTAAATGAACACAAAGACGCGTTGCACGGTGCCGTCAAATTTATTTTTCAACCCGGTGAGGAAATTCCCGGCGGCGCTAAACCGATGATTGACGAAGGTGCGTTGGAAAATCCGAGACCGGATTATATCATGGGTATGCACGGCGGCAGTTTAATTGATATGCCTCGCGGATCCATCGGCTTCAAAGACAATGAACTCATGGCCTCGATGGACCGCTTTTCCATTACCGTCAAAGGTATCGGCGGCCACGGTGCCAACCCGCAAAAAACGGTAGATCCTATCATCATTGCCGGCGAAATTCTCTTGGGACTGCAAAAGATTATCTCCCGTGAGCTTTCACCTGTGGATCGCGCACTGGTCTCAGTGTGCAAAATCGAAGGGGGATCTTCTCAAAATATTATCCCTGACGAAGTGCATATGCTGGGCACCGCCCGCACATTAAACGAAACCACCCGGGACATGGTAGAACGCCGCATCGGCGAGATAGCAAGCGGTATTGCCACCACCTACGGCGGCAGTGCAACTACCGTCTACGAACGCTTTTATCCTGTGCTCAACAACGACCCTGAATTCACCCACTATGTCAAAGGCATTACCTCCAAACTCTATCCCGATGACATTGTCGATATGGAAGTGCCGACGATGGGCGGCGAAGACATGGCCTTCTACCTCCGGGAAATCCCCGGCACGTTTATGTTTCTGTCCAACCTTGCACCTGCGAAAGACGGCGTATGCTATCCGAACCACAACGCCAAATTTGACCTGGATGAAAGCACGTTCTATAAGAGCGTGTCCATTTTCGTCGCCACGGCTCTGGATATGTTGAAAGCTGAGGTGCATCAATGAATAAACCGGATTTGAAAACCGACTTTCGTCTTCACCTTAGCGTCTTAATCATCGCCATCGTCGCTGAGATCATCGGCCCGAAAACCCTCACCGTGGGCACGATCAACATCGTCTTTTCACCACTGATCTGGTCCATGCTGATCATGTTCGCCCTCTATATGTCACCAGCAAAAATTGTAAAAAAAGAAAATGCCGACAATGCCAACTTTATGATGGGCGTGGCCTTGGCACTGCTCATTGCAAAATTAGGTGTGACCAGCGGCTCTCAATTGGAAGAAATTAAAAAAGCAGGTCTCGCCTTGGTGCTTCAAAACTTCGGCAACCTCGGCACTATTATCATCTCCCTGCCTATAGCACTCCTCCTCGGACTCAAGCGCGAATCCATCGGTATGTGCCACGCACTAAGCCGTGAAGCGAACGTCGGTCTGATTCAAGACAACTACGGCGCACAGTCTGCGGAATTTAGAGGCGTCATGGCAGTCTATATTATCGGAACCATCTTGGGCCCCATCGTCATGAGCGTGGTCTCTTCCATTGCCATCAGTCTCGGTGTCGTCTCACCTCTGGCCGCTTCCATGGGAACCGGTGCCGGTTCGGCGTCCATGATGACCGCCGGCCTCTCCGCCCTCATCGCCAACCATCCGGACCTTGAGGCACAAATGACCGCCTTTGCAGGACTGTCCAATTTAATTTCCAGCGTCATTGCCCTGCCTCTTGGCGTCTTTTTAGGCCTGCCTATCACCGAGTTTTTATACCGTAAATTTGGCGGCAAAGAAAGGGGGAAGAACTGATGGAAAAATTAAAAACACAAATGCCGAACATTGTTGTCGCACTCCTCTTTACCATTGTCCTCTCGGTCGCATGTAACATGGTGGGTTACGACTACGGCCTAGTGGAATCCCTGCCGGGAATGATCATCTTGGCACTGATCTGTCTTGTGGGCTATCTGCTCTCCTTTGTCGTGCCCGTGAAAAAAATCTCCGCTGTACTGTGGATTTCAGTGGTGGCCATCCTCGTGGCTTCTCCAATCTCCCCTGTCTCGGAACAAATCATCTTTCATGTGAACAACATCAGCCTCAACGCTGTCGTCACGCCGATTCTCGCCTACGCCGGCGTCATCATCGGCAAAGACTGGGGCGCATTTAAACAAGTCGGCGTCCGAGGTATTATCGTCTCCATCTTCGTCATTGTGGGGACATTCCTCATCTCCGGTCTCATGGGCGACTTCTTTATGAATATTTTCAGTTAACCGTAAATGACAAAAACCACGTGATAGTTACGTGGTTTTTTTATGGTTCGTAACGTCGTGGTTAGCACCCCTTCTCAGGTTCGCTCTACCATCCACACCGTACGCTCACCATGGCATCCATAACAAAGACCGCTCTGATGAACTGTACGGAACATAAAAGTTCGCATATAAAAATCGGCACGAAGGTGTGGAAGCCTTCATGCCGATTTTTTTCTTTATCAACAGACTGAGTGAACTGCTCTTGTCAAGAGCTCGTTACAATGAAAGGTTATCTTTGGTTTAACACAGCTCGCCAAAGTTCTTCGACAGCGCCCTTGTCCACTCGCACATACGTGTGAGTATTGGTCGCTTCAACCAGCTCATAGTAACCCCAGTGACCGTTGTAAAGATCATTGAAGTTGCGTACATCGTCTGCGACGTCGTCTAGACCTCTTGCGCGAACCATGCGCTCAAACAGGCTATTCAACATCTTCGCAGCTTCAGCACGGGTAATATTGTTGTCCGGTTTGAACGTACCGTCCGGATAACCGGCGATACGACCGTTGCCGTAAGCTTGATCAATAGCCGCTTCGCCCCAATGATTTTCCACATCGGCAAATGGTGCGTCGCCGCTGTTGGCTCGGTCAATGGATTGAATCATCTTCGCAAATTCAGCTCGTGTGATCGGTGCGTTTGGATGGAAGCTGCCATCCGGATAACCGTTCATCAAGCCGTGTTCAACGACAGCGTTGATCGCCGTGTTGTACCAGTCGCTTGGCGTGTCAGTGAAGTTCGGTGCCACATCATTGGTCATCGTGTAGCCTTTGAGTCGTGCCAACATTGCAGCGGCTTCCGCACGGGTCATGTTGCCGTCAGGTTGAACACTGCCATCCGGATAACCGTTGATATACGCGACGTGTGTGCTGCGTTCTTCTTTAGCTTCCGGTTGCGTTGGACCGATAACCAGCCATGGGAAGAGCGGATTGTCATTGCCATGATCCGCCGGATCAATCAAATCGGCAATGCCGTTACCGTTCTTGTCGGTAATGGTGGTGCCGTTCGGATCCGACTCATCTTTGTTCAAGATACCGTCGTGATCCTCGTCTTCATCGCCGTCTTTGATGCCGTCATGATCGGAATCCGGATCCTTAGGATCAAGGCCGGCCGCTTCTTCATCCTTATCGTTAATGCCGTCATTGTCATCATCCAGATCGACAACATCAGCAATACCGTCGCCATCTGTATCTCGTTGAATTACAACAGGTACATCAACAGTCTCATCGACGTCGCCGTCTCCATCCGTATCTAAATCTACAGGTACGGTGACTTCGATGTCTTCTTTGTCGCCCCAATCGTCTACGTTCGGAGTGCCAATGATATTACCGTCTTCATCAACAGCGATACCATGTTCATCATCTTGAGGATCTTTAGGGAGAATCGTGACACCTTCGCCCGGAGTAATCGCAGGCTTGTCGCCTTTCTCTTCGACGCCTTCCACAACGTTTGGCGTTGGTTCAGGCAGTGTGTAGCTATCTCTTACCGTAATCTCAAGCTCGCCATTGTCCTTGCTGTCATCCGGATAGGTGACGATGACCGGTACGTCGATCGGTGCGGTGGTTTCGTCTGCGCCGTCGGTAGTGATGGTGATCTCACCGGTGGTTGCATCGATGGTCACGGTGATACCGTCCGGTGCGGTGAAGCTTGGGTCAATGCTGAATGCGGTGCCGTTCGGTAAGGTGGTTGTACCTTCAGGGTAGGTGATGGTCGGATCGACGCTCACTGTACCTGTAGTCGGTACGACAACTGGTGGATACGTCACGCCGTATTCACTGGCATTATCCAGAGCATATTGTGCAGTAATGGTGGTTGCTGTACCGAAGGTGCCGCTCAGTGCTTTGTCCCACCCGGTGAAGGTGTAGCCTTCTTCTGGGGTGACTTGCGGTGCGACGCTGGTTAAATCGACGACGGCTGTTGGGTTCACCCAATAGATGGTGGTCCCAGTGAGGCTGCCGTGGTCGCCTGCTGCAAAGTCGACTTGTACGTAGCTGTCGGGTACGTTCGGTTTGTCTTCACCTTCTTGTGGCACGACGTTGGTCGTGTACTGGGCAGTGATGGTGGTTGCTGTACCGAAGGTGCCGCTCAGTGCTTTGTCCCACCCGGTGAAGGTGTAGCCTTCTTCTGGGGTGACTTGCGGTGCGACGCTGGTTAAATCGACGACGGCTGTTGGGTTCACCCAATAGATGGTGGTCCCGGTGAGGCTGCCGTGGTCGCCTGCTGCAAAGTCGACTTGTACGTAGCTGTCGGGTACGTTCGGTTTGTCTTCACCTTCTTGTGGCACGACGTTGGTCGTGTACTGGGCGGTGATGGTGGTTGCTGTACCGAAGGTGCCGCTCAGTGCTTTGTCCCACCCGGTGAAGGTGTAGCCTTCTTCTGGGGTGACTTGCGGTGCGACGCTGGTTAAATCGACGACGGCTGTTGGGTTCACCCAATAGATGGTGGTCCCGGTGAGGCTGCCGTGGTCGCCTGCTGCAAAGTCGACTTGTACGTAGCTGTCGGGTACGTTCGGTTTGTCTTCACCTTCTTGTGGCACGACGTTGGTCGTGTACTGGGCGGTGATGGTGGTTGCTGTACCGAAGGTGCCGCTCAGTGCTTTGTCCCACCCGGTGAAGGTGTAGCCTTCTTCTGGGGTGACTTGCGGTGCGACGCTGGTTAAATCGACGACGGCTGTTGGGTTCACCCAATAGATGGTGGTCCCGGTGAGGCTGCCGTGGTCGCCTGCTGCAAAGTCGACTTGTACGTAGCTGTCGGGTACGTTCGGTTTGTCTTCACCTTCTTGTGGCACGACGTTGGTCGTGTACTGGGCAGTGATGGTGGTTGCTGTACCGAAGGTGCCGCTCAGTGCTTTGTCCCACCCGGTGAAGGTGTAGCCTTCTTCTGGGGTGACTTGCGGTGCGACGCTGGTTAAATCGACGACGGCTGTTGGGTTCACCCAATAGATGGTGGTCCCAGTGAGGCTGCCGTGGTCGCCTGCTGCAAAGTCGACTTGTACGTAGCTGTCGGGTACGTTCGGTTTGTCTTCACCTTCTTGTGGCACGACGTTGGTCGTGTACTGGGCAGTGATGGTGGTTGCTGTACCGAAGGTGCCGCTCAGTGCTTTGTCCCACCCGGTGAAGGTGTAGCCTTCTTCTGGGGTGACTTGCGGTGCGACGCTGGTTAAATCGACGACGGCTGTTGGGTTCACCCAATAGATGGTGGTCCCAGTGAGGCTGCCGTGGTCGCCTGCTGCAAAGTCGACTTGTACGTAGCTGTCGGGTACGTTCGGTTTGTCTTCACCTTCTTGTGGCACGACGTTTCCGATAACGGTGACCGGTGTGGCATCACTTGGCAGTTTGCCGTTTTCAGTGAAGGTGGCGCCGACAGTTTGACCTTTGATAAGCTCAGTATCCACGGTCACGGTATAGGTGCCGTTACCGTTGTCGACGATCTTCTCCGCCGGTACGGTGATGGTGTCAATCGTCACAACCATGTTCCCGCCGCTTGGTGCGGTGACGGTGATGGTGGTATCGCCTTCACTCGGTACGGTGATCACCGGTGTGGCGGATGGCAATTGAGCTACGTAACTCGCGGTGAAGGTTCTGTCCCCACTTCCAAAGACGGCGGTGTCAAAGGTGACGACCGCACCGTTCTCCTGCCATGCATCAAAGTTCGTGCCTGTCGGTGCGGTTGGATTGTCTGCTGCCTGGGCTTTGACTTCTGCTAATGTGGTGTCTTCGTGTACCCAGAAAGCAACTTTCTTGGCACCGTCTGCAAAGCTGCCTTCTCCGGCATCAAAGACGGCCAGGTGATGACTGTCAGATGGCGGATTACTTGGATTGTCCGGATCTGTCGGCACGATTTTGGCGACGTATTGCGCCGTAATGTTCGTGTCTACTGCAAAGATCCCAACTAAGTTGGTGTCCCAGCCGGTGGCAACATAACCGTCGTTGGCAAGGACGGTCGGTGCACTGCCGGTCAAATCCACTTCGACTTCCGGGTTGACCCAATAGATGGTGGTGCCTGCACTGATAAGGCCGTTATCACCCGGTAAAAATTCTACTCTGATGTAGTTTGCCGGTACGTCGGGTTTGTCTGTGCCGGGTTGCGGTACGACGTTTGCTTGCGCTGTGAACGTGACCGTTTTTTCATTGATGACGGCGTTGTACCAGTTGGTACCCACTTGGATGCTGCCGTCACCTGACATGCCTTCGACGGTAAAGGTGAAGTCTTCGGTAAAACCGTCTTTATAGAAAAGCGGATACGCTTCGCCGTCTTCTGTCACCGTTTGGTTCAGCAGATTGATAGCGCCGCTATTTGCAGGTACCGGCACGGAAATCTCTTCGCCGTCGACATACACCGTTAAAAATGCGCCGTCACTTCCGGCAATGAGGTTACCCTCTGCATCTTGCCACACCACATTAATGGTTGGATCGTTGATTTCTACCAACTCAAGGGTAAAGGTGTATTCTCGGTTGCCACCCATACCGGTACTGGAGTCGACATAAGCTCGAATGTTGACATCTTCATTGATCGGGGTGGTCAAAAAGAAACTGTTAATGTCAGTCACATCTGCCGGTACAGGCATGGTAATGACCTTTTGAGCCGTGTCACCTTCTGTGAACACAACAGCTTCGTTGCTGAGATGTTGGCCGGTACTGTCATAATAGCCTACCTGAACGCGCAATCCCTCAGGAAGTACATCCCAGTTGAACGGTGCGCCGTCAAGTCCCGAGGCCCCGCCCATCACAATGTTAAACGGTTGGTCGATCATATCTCCTGCCGCTCTGTCGGCATAGAAAGGTTGATCGCCCATGTCTTCTGCCGCTCTGTCCTCGTAGAAAGGTTGATCGAACAGACTTCGTCTCACTCTCCTTGGCCCAGAGTCGGCATTCGGTTGAAAACTGAAAATATAGTTTTGACCGTCTGTGCCTTTTTGCATTTCCTCTTTCTCACTTCGGAACATCAGCTGATTGTCAGCCAAAGTCGGCTGATCGTCAGCAAACGGCAAGGCTACAGCCAACAGCTGATCCACGCCTCCGGTAAAGACTAAGAGAAAAGCTAAAAGTAACGATAATACTCTCTTTTTCATTGCCTCTCCTTCTCTTTCTTTAGGTGGAGGGGTAAATCCCCTCGCCCCTAATTTACATTACCTCACTTCACGTACACAACATACGGATTGGTGGTGTACAGACCGTCGTCTTTGGTGAGTTGTCCGTTAATGACAACTTTATCACCTTTCTTCAGACGATACTTGCCTGTTGCACCTTCTTTAGTCAAGTTGACTTTGGTCGTGCTGCCGTTCATCATTGCTGTACCGCTCGCAACTTTGGTGCCTGCGGTGTAGACTTCCACGACGACCTCAGCTCCCGCTTCACCTTGAATGCGGACGTATTGAGCACCCTTGGAAACCGGGCTGACCATAAGTTCAAGCTGTTTGGTTGCTTGGTACGTTGCCTCTTCTGTTTGTCCATTGCCGAAAGCATCTTCCACGGTAATGGTGACAGGTGCCAGCGGATCGGCTCTGCCAACCAGATTGAGGAACATGGCAGCAGTTTCTGTGGTGGTGAACACTTGTGGTTCGCCATCGCCGACTTGAATCACAATCCGTCCGCCCTCAGGCAGTTCGCCCAGCGTCACACTCAAATCCACATAGCGTCGGAATGTTTCATCCTCGAGGGCTCCGGAGACTGTCGGAGCTAACGTATCTAAGATGACACTGGCTGTTGAGACCACATCAATCTTTTCAATTTCTTTCGTTTGAATATAGTAAGCCTCGCCGTTGGCCGCCACGTCTTTCGGAATGACAAAGGTCATGTCGGTGCCCGGTACATCGCCCGGTTTCATCACATATGGTGTTACGCCGGGAACCGGTACAAATTCACCGCCTACCATCGTCCCCAAAATAAATTCGGATCCGACTTTCGGCTCGTTCAGCACCGCACCCGGAATCTTCGCTGTGATGACAGCATCCCCTTGATCGGTATTGAACGTTTGACTCATAGCTACAACAGGGTTGGCGTTCAGTCGTTCGAGTACAGGGAAAGATACTTCGTTGGATGCCGTATCCACGATATAATTGGTGACCTTAATCACCGTATCTTTATGGAATACCGCAGGATCAGCCAGTGAAATATTCAGTTTATCTCCGTCCAATTTGACGCTGACAGTTTCCGAGCTCACACCGTCAATATAAAAGTCTGTGCCCGCGACATTTTTCTTTAATGTGAGCTCCGTCTCCGTTTCACCAGGAAGCACAACTTTGACGGTATCGACGTTGGCGTTGTCATAATTCAACACAAAGGTGTTGTCGCCGTCATACACAGGCTCTGCTGTCGGATCAGGCACTTCGGTTTCGACATTGATCATATTGATGGAATAGCCTGTAAACGTACCGTCCCCTTGAGTGTTGGTGGTACGGATTGTTGCTGAAGTGTAGGCATCGATGTCATCGCCGGAGCCGACAGATACGGTTTGCAATTTAGCCGCCATCTTTTGAGTGCCGGCAGGATCAGCCCATGCCGCCGGGTCGGTAACTAACTCGCCGTCCGGTTGTAAGTTGTTAAATACACGAATTCCAAGCAGTGACCAGTCGCTTTGGAAGTTTTCATAGTTCGCTTCACTGCCCGGTGCCATTTCCACTGCCGAATAGCTCAGACGCTGTCCCAGCTTGTCATAACCCGGGAGCGACCATGTTAAGGTCTGTGGATTTTGCGGATCGTAGGATTTTAAAATCTCCGGATCGTTCGGATTGGTATTCTCAGTGACTGTGAAATAGTTCGCCGCATCACTGATGGTCGGATCGGTCCACTCGGTGACCGCTGTTCTGTAAAGAAGTCCCATCACCAGTTCCTTATCGCCTATCGGTGCATCAGAGTAGGTTTTACTTGCGGCATCGTAATTCTTGTAGCTCTTGTCGAGAGTGATGTCGATAAACGGTGCATAGACAGCGTACAAGTCGATATTGTCTTTTTGCAACCATTCTTGATAGGTGCCTTCCAACTTCAAGTTGTAGTCATTAGGTAGAAGCACCGTGTTGCCTTTGGTAAGCTGAGCTGTAGTCAGCATTCTTGAGTCCACAATGGATTGTCCCAAGACCTTGCTTAACAGTTCCCCCGTCGGATTCAACTTGCCGCTTGGCGATGTGGACCAGCCGACAAAGGTGTAGCCGTCTTTTTTCACATTTTGCAGTTCGCCCGGATCATCGGCGGTGTAATATACCGACGGCATATCGATCACAGCGCCGTCTGCGGTAAAGTTCGTCTCCGAAACGGAAATTTCACGCACCACGTCCAAATCCGGCAGGTTAGCGTGAAGGGTGACCTTCAGAGCGTCATCCCACACGGCATAGACGGTTTTGCTTGAGGTGACAGGTGAATACTCATCAAAGATCATCGCCGTGGCGTCGGCGGTATTCCAATCATCAGCAGTGCGTACATAGCCCGCTTCATCCCCTTGAGCCTTCAAGGCATTGAACTGTTCAACGACGCTCTTGCCATCTTGCGGCTCAAGTTTTACCGTCGTGTAACCGACAATCTTTTGCCCGTTTCTCAGTAACGGCTCAGGATATTGACGTGCTGTCAATGCGTCGCCTTCCAGAGCATTGCCGTCGTGATCGGCAAGTACCATTTGACCCTCGTGATCGACGAATTTTCGTTGCTCAGGAGCTCCGTCTTTGGTTGCAAAACCGTTAGCGACATAGTCAGGGTTGCTCAGTCCGTCCTCACCAAAACTGTAGTTGACATTCAACGGTACAATTTTTTCAACAAAATTCACATCGTCGGTCATAAATTTGACTTTCGATTGTACCTGTTCCACAACCGGCGATTTTGAAGCCAGCTGCAGCCGCACGAAATCTTCGTTGGTGAAATAGAGCGGCATATCTTTGACAAGCGGTGTGCCCAAAGCTGCTGAGCTGAATGTGAAAGCATAACCTTGGTCTTTAATGAGAGCGTCATTGTCCACCTGAGATAAAGCACTTGCTGTAACTGCTTTTAACGCCTCACTCATGTCCGCTTGTCTCGATAACGACACAAAGGCGCCGTCATAATAAGAATGTCCGTTGATATTTTGATCGGTATCAAACACTTCATAGACATTTGGATGATTTTGCGTTCTTACCACGGAACCTGCCTGGTACGCTTCAGAGAATAAAATTACTCTCGGATAGTAGGTGTCTTCGGCATTCTTCATCAGCTCCATCGTGTCGCCGCTGCCGTTGTTAACGGTGATGGTCGCCTTCGTCGGTCTTTGAGAGCCGGAGACCATGGAGGTGATGGTGAGCGGTGTACCCTCTTTAATGGTAATGCCCATAGGCACTGTCCACGTCCAGACCTTGTTGTAATCAGAGTCAGGCTTGAGCATTCCGGCGGTTGGCGGTCCTGTATAGTTGATAGAACCTTGATCCACTTCACGGTATTCCAACCCATATTGTGCATCGCCGATAGTTAAGATGATATTTCTGTCATTGATATTCCGTCCGTTGATGTTGTCCAAACGGCCGTCAAAGACGATGTCGACCTTGGTCCCTTGAGATATAATCATCTCGTGATCCGCTGTGCCTGTAAACTCAGTCAGTCCCGCTGTATTATTGACAATCATCGCACCGTAGGTGGCAAAGGAAGTAATGCCTTCCCCTTCCAGTGCATTTTCCATTTTGACGGGATCCACATAATATCTGACCACGGTGGATACCCCGGAATTAAGTTCCGTCGTACCGCCGTGCAGCACGGAATCTTCCACATCAAGAGTGGTCTTTTGCGTTCTGATTACAGAATCCGGACGGTCTATCCAGTTTTGACCGGCTACCTGAATCACACCGATGTTGCCCACGCGGTTGACATTTTGTGCCAGGATAGGTACACGATTTTTGTTGTACGGTTTATCGGTTGAACCTGCGATAAAGACTTCAGCGACCATACCGTCGCCATCAACATTCGGATTGCCGTCAACCTCTCTAAGTACGTCGATCAGCCGTGCATCAAAAGCCTGTCTGTAACCAAGAGCTTCGCCCTTCACATTATCCCCGTTCGCAGGTTTTTGCATCTTATGGAAAACTTCTAAGTAGGCGCCGCGCCCATCGTCATCGCCTACAGGGTTGTAGACGCTGTAAATGGAAGAACCGTAAATTTGATAATCATGGCTTTTAGGATCTCGAAGCAATCCTTGGGAATAGTCGCCGTCGACCGGCACCATGGTGATAAACGTGTAGGAATTGTAGGCAGTTTTATCCGCCGCCGCTCTGACATAAATACGTTGATATTTTTTATCCAACAGACGCATCTGAATGATCGGATTTTGATCCAAATCTTTGACGCTTTGCCCTGCTTTTAATACCAAATCAATCGGCGTGGCCATTCTGGAGTGACCGCCTGTATTGTTGCCGTTGGCCGCAATGTCCAAAATCTTGACAAAGGATCCGCCCACGTCGGTCGGACTCGCGTCTGCAAACTGTGTCAACGGTCCTGTGTAGGCATCGTGGACACCTGTGGTGTAGGCCCCACGCGGCATTCCGGAGCGAGTCCAGTCAACTTTGTCATAGAGGGCCGGATCGACCTTTAACGCTAAAATCTCCCACACAGCTGTAGCGACATTTTGGAAGCGTTTATAGGACAGTCTGATGACTTCCCGTCCGTCCTCTGCGGTGTATAGCCCTTCGTAGTTAAGCCCCGGAGATTTTATCCCCTCTGCTTGAGCTACAATAGTGAGCTTGCTTTTTTGTGCCAAGTCCCAGTACAGTGTATTTTCCGTTTCCTCTTTCCAGTCCGCCGGGAGCACCTCGGCGAAAGCCTGAAGAGGAAGCATGGTCCAGACCATGGCAAAAACCAAAAGTAAAGCAAGCCACGATTGATGTGCTTTCTTTTGCTTCATTATTCTCTCCTTTCTTTGAGTCCATCAACAAAATTCTTCTAATTTACTATAGATTGCCTTTTTGACTACATGCTTCCCGCGATACATACATCTAATGGAAAACCTTGTCATCATGTCACCTCCATCGGCAATCATCAACAACCCCTCCTTTTTTCAGTTACACAACGATATACGTTCACACCCTCACTATACACCTTATTTTCAGTATTTTGTTTTTTTTTTTTTTAAAATTTCAACTTAATTTAATGCTACTTTGATTATTTAATATTAGAATATAGTTTTTTCAACTTATCTAAGTCCATATCCCTTATAGTCCTATTTATAGACACGTTTGCATATTATTGTATCCGCTTTTTGTATTTATATTTTTCATGATTTAAAGTGTGCTCTTTTGTCGGTCAAATATGAATAAATGCTCATTTTTGTTAAAATATGTTCAGAGATGAGGACGACAATCTTTTCATGCTTTTTTAAAAGGCATATCGCTTAACGGCATATGCATCACTTTTTATTTTTTCAACATTGACTATCATCCTTCCAATTCGTCTAATCTAACACCCGGTACATCCTTGTTTTTGTATTCGTTTGCACGTTTTTGTGCCCGTTTTTCTTTTTCTATTTTCTATGATTTAAAGCATGCAACGTTCTGTCAGGTCTTCTTTTTAACCAACTCGAAGATAAGGCTAGCTCAGATCTTGTCACGCTGTCATTAAGGGGACCTTCTCTTCAAACTTCACTTTGATACGCAAAAACCCCTAAGGCTATGCACCTTAGGGGTCGTTCATCTTTTTTCAATACCTTTATGTTACCCTCAGCTTAACCTCCGAGGTAGGCTTTTCTCACTTCGTCTTTATTCATCAGTTCTTTGGCATCACCCTCCAAGGCTACGACACCGGTCTGGAGTACGTAGGCTCGATCGGAAATTTCAAGCGCCATCTTAGCGTTTTGTTCTACAAGAAGAATAGTGGTCCCCCACTCATGAAGCTTGTTGATGGTTGCAAAAATTTCTTTGACAAAGAGGGGCGACAGACCCATGGACGGTTCATCTAAAAGCAGAAGCTTCGGCCGTGCCATCATGGCTCTGCCCATGGCAAGCATCTGTTGTTCCCCGCCGGAAAGGGTGCCGGCGTCCTGACGTTTGCGCTCTTCAAGAACAGGAAAGATACTGTAGATAAATTGCAAATCTTTTTCATTCAGCGTCCGCTTGGTGAATGCACCGAGCTTTAAGTTGTCCTCCACGGACATCTGTTTAAACACGCGCCGCCCCTCTGGCACTTGACTGATACCTTTTTGGACGATAGTGTGCGCTCGCATGGCGGTGATGTCCATCCCGTTAAAGGTGATATGGCCACTGGATGAGGGCACAATGCCGCTGATAGTTTGAAGGGTGGTGGTTTTACCTGCGCCGTTGGCGCCGATGAGAGAGACGATCTCGCCCTCTTCCACCACAAGGCTGACAGTTTTTATGGCGTGAATATGACCGTAGTACACGCTTAAATTGCTGACTTCAAGTAAGCTCATATCAACCTCCTAAATAGGCTTCAATAACCGCCGGATTTTGAATGACGTCTTTCGGGTCGCCCTGTGCGAGGATTTCACCGTGGTTGAGGACGATAAGCTTTTCACAGATCCCGAGGACTAAATCCATATCGTGCTCGATGAGAAAGATTGCCAGGTTAAACTTTTCCCGAATAAAGGCGATGGACTCCATAAGTTCTTTGGTCTCCCGCTCATTCATCCCTGCTGCCGGTTCGTCCAGGAGAAGAATGTTCGGTGAGCTGGCAAGAGCGCGCACAATTTCGAGTTGACGCTGTTTGCCATACG
The DNA here is from genome assembly GCF_027921445.1 of Peptoniphilus equinus. NCBI lineage: Bacteria > Bacillati > Bacillota > Tissierellia > Tissierellales > Peptoniphilaceae > Peptoniphilus > Peptoniphilus equinus. The sequence goes on along the minus strand of NZ_CP115667.1, from coordinate 584,375 downwards.
GCAGACTTTCGGCGTCGAGATTGGCGTATTGATCCAGTTTAAAAATGGACAGCAGTTCCATGGCCCGTTCTCTGGCCGCCTTTTCTTCGCTCCAATACTTAGGCAGACGGAAGATCCCTTCCAATTTACTGTATGACATATTGAAGTTCTCCGCACAGAGAATATTTTCAAGGACGCTCATCTTGTTAAAGAGGCGAATGTTTTGAAACGTTCGCACCAGACCTTTGCGCACGAGCTTAAAGGTGGTGGGGTCACTGATTTTTTCGCCATTGACAAAATAGTCACCTTCCGTGGCTTTATAGACGCCGGTGAGAATGTTGAACACCGTGGTCTTGCCGGCGCCATTCGGGCCGATAAGTCCCACCAGTTCACCCTGTCTCAAGGTGAGATTGAAGTCATTTACGGCTTTGAGACCGCCGAAGTTAATGGCGATGTGTTGTGCTTCCAAGACGACATCAGACATGGTCCACCTCATTTCTGCCCAGTCGGGACGTCACGTATTGTATGATTTTTGATACTTGGAACTCTTTTCTACCCAACAGGCCTTGTGGTCTGAAAATCATAATGAGAATGAGGGCTAAAGAGTAGACAATCATACGATAGGATTCAAACTCACGCAGCAATTCCGGCACAACGGTCAGACCGATAGCGGAGACGATGGCGCCGGTAAAGGAACCCATGCCGCCTAAGACAACCATGACTAAAATATTGATGGAGTAGTTGTAGTCAAATTGTTTTGCCGAGAGAATCCCCATGTGATGAGCGTACATACTGCCTGCCACTGCCGCAAAGCAAGCGGATAGAGCAAAAGCGAAAACTTTGGCCTTGGTGGTGTCAATACCGCAGGCGTCGGAGGCGATTTCGTCTTCCCGGATGGCAAGCACGACACGGCCGTGACGCGAGGTCATGACGGAGAACATGATAAAGATGGACACGATGGTCAGCGCAAGATAAAACGGCGGATTGGAAAGTCTCGGAATTTGTGACAGACCTTGAGCTCCGCCGGTGAAGTCGAAGTACTCGATAAGCACCCGAATAATTTCTCCAAAGGCCAGAGTGATAATGGCAAGGTAGTCTCCCTTCAAGCGAAGGGCGGGAATGCCGACAATAATGGCAACGATAACGGCGACAACACAGGCAATGACCGTTCCTACGAGAAACTCACCAATCCCCGGTTCCATGATGCCACTTTTGGCAAAGAGACCTGCGGCGTACGCACCCAGGGACATAAAGCCGGCGTGACCCAAGTGAATTTGCCCAAGACAGCCCACCGTGACATTCAGTGCCACGGCAAGCACCACGTGGATGCACACCAATACCAACAGCTGATTATGATAGCGTTTAAAGACTGTGGTGGAGATGAGTGTGACGAGAACAAAAAGAGCCACAATCAGCACCGCAGAGAAAATATAAGATTGTTTTTTCAGTCGTTTCATCACACTTTTTCCTTCATAGTCTTTCCGAAAATCCCCGTCGGCTTCACTAAGAGTACGACGACTAATATCCCGAAGACAAAGGCGTCCGCCAATTGACTGGAGATATAAGCTCGAGTGAGATTTTCTACAATGCCCAGCAAAAATCCGCCGAGAACTGCTCCGGGAATCGAACCGATGCCGCCAAGTACGGCCGCAACGAAAGCTTTAATCCCGAGCATAGATCCCATGGTCGGTGTAATTTGAGCATATTGTGCCACATAGAGTAAACTTCCCACCGCCGCTACGGCACTGCCGATGACAAAGGTGAGGGAAATGGACGTATTGACGTTGATCCCCACCAGACGTGCAGCATCATAGTCTTCACTGGTGGCCAAAATGGCTTTGCCGTACTTGGACTTATTCATATAGAGCATGAGCAGTGTCAGGAGGACGGCGGTCGTGACGACGGTGATAATAAAGTTCACACTCACCGGCAAATTGGGATTGGCTTTAAAAATTTTAGGAATGGTGAGCGCTCCGGTGCCGATGTACTTCATGACGATGTTTTGAAGGAGCAAGCTCACGCCTATGGCCGTGATCAACGATGCGATCCGCGGCGAGTTTCTCAACGGCTTATAGGCAATTTTTTCAATGACGCCGCCCAATGCCATACAAAAGAGAATGGCCGGCACGACACTGAGCCACAGCGGCAACCCCATACTGATAAAAAATGGGATGGTGAAATAAATAATGTAACCACCCCACATCAGTATGTCGCCGTGTGCAAAATTAATAAGCTTGGATATACCATAAACCATGGTATATCCAAGGGCAATCAGAGCAAAGATACTGCCTAATTGCAAGCCGTTTAAAAGTTGTAAAAGAAAGGTCATGACCCACCTCGTCTTATTTAGGTGCTAAGACTGTATCGAGATTGTATTCACCATTTTCAATTTTAATAATGGATACGGATTTAACAGGGTTGTGATCGGCATCAAAGGTAAGAGCACCGGTTACGCCGTCAAATTGAATGCCTGACAATGCAGAGACGATAGCATCGCTTTCTGTGCTGCCGCCTTCTTCAATAGCTTGTTTGAGCATATATACGGCATCGTAACCCAATGCGGAGAAAGCTGAAGGATTTTCATTGTATTCGGCTTTGTAAGCATTAATGAAGTTTTGTACCTTTTCCGCGCTGTCTTTGACAGAGTAGTGGTTGGTAAACAATGCGCCGTCAACTACTTCGGTGTTGCCTTCAAGTTGTTCGACCACGCCGTCCCATCCGTCAGGACCGATAAAGGTTGCGTTGACACCGGCATCACGTGCTTGAGATGCGATGAGTGCTATCTTTTGATAGTAGTCAGGAATTACCAAGGTTTCTGCGCCGACACCAGCAATCTTTGTGAGCTGTGCGGAGAAATCAGTATCGGCATCGCCGTAAGATTCTTCAGCCACAACAGTCAGACCGCGTTTTTCAGCTTCTTCTTTGAAAGCTTTGGCCACACCTTGAGAGTAGTCGGAAGAGTTGTTGGTCAAAATGGCAACTTTGGATACGCTCAGATTTTCATCGGCATATTGTGCCAGCATTAAACCTTGGAACGGGTCGGTAAAGCAGACACGGAAGACATGGTCTTTGCCGGCGGTGATATCAAACTGCGTACCGGTTGGGGTGATCATCGGCACAGCATCTTCATTGGCAAGATCGGCAACCGCTAAAGTAGGTTTACTGGTAACATCGCCAACTAAAGCTACAATGCCTTCGCCCTGAAGTTTGGTATAGGCGTTGGTTGCTTCTGTGGTATCCCCTTTTTCATCTTCCACAATAAATTCAATTTGCTGACCGTTGATGCCGCCGGCCGCATTAATTTCTTTTACTGCCAGTTGTTCACCGTTTAGCGTGGTTTGGCCGTAGATAGCAACATCACCTGTAAGCGGTGCTAATGCGCCGACTTTAACGGTGTCGCCGCTTGCTTCGGTAGCCGCGCTGTTACCTGCATCGGATCCGCAGGCTGTGAGAAATAAACTCGCCGCTAATGCGACAACGGGTACGAATTTAAATTGCTTCATAAGATATGATTCCTCCTATTTAATTAATATTTTTAATACTATACTAAGATTTCAAAGATATTTCAAACATTATTTTTAAAAACATCGGGCTTGACAAATCTATAGTCCAAGGTTTTGGGAATCGCTTTAAACCTAGTAAACAAGCCGTCTTGAAGCATTTTATCTCGCATTTCTTCGGATGAGAGTTAAAAATTTGCCACTTTTTGAATAGGATATTTTAATTAATTTTGTGATATAGTGCTTTAATGCTGTAACTTTTTGTGATACTTAAATTGTTGTACCAGATATACTTTTAATGAATATCCATCTATATTTTATCGATTATAGCTTTCACAGACTTGGACAGCTGCTGTTTAACATAAAAAACCGGAGGTTACTCCTCCGGCTGATGATGGTGGACAATGCTCACAAATTTGTCCCCCTCTTTAATTTTTCGCACACGCTTTTCAAAGTCCATCCTGCCCATCCAAATCATACGCTCGCACCCGAGACATTTCAATTTGATGTCGGCGCCTTTACGTACAATTTCCCATTTATTTTCACCGCAGGGATGGCCTTTTTTTAAGGTGACCACATCACCGAGTTCGTAATAGAGCATGGCTACCTCACTTCATTATATTTCGTCATTGGCGACTGAATATCGTTGCGATTAAAGAGCTGAACGATAGTTTGCCGCAAGCTGTAGTCCAAATCAAATTGCAGACCCGCCCTGGCATAGGCGACGACGGTAATCTCATAAGCGTCCCGTGTGTTGTTGGTCACACCCCAAACCTGCGGCTGACCTTCCAGGCCGTCATAGCTGAAGTCGTTGAGACCCGTAGTTAAAATCTCCAGGACACGATCAGGATCTTCCGTGTTTGCCACAGGCACGATAATCTTCGCCCGCATGGCACCTCGTTGCTTGTTGCTCACAAGATCGATGGTACCGTTGGGGATGATGTGTTTGGAACCGTCGAAGTCTCTTAAGGTGGTGGTGCGAATGCTCACCTCTTCAATGATCCCTTCCTTGTCCCGAATGACCACCGAATCTCCCACAGAATATTGATTCTCAAGGATGATAAAAAAGCCGTTGATGCAGTCTTTGACCAGTGCCTGAGCACCGAAAGACAGCGCCAGAGAGCCGATCCCCACCGTGGCCAAAATGGATGCGGTATTGATGCCTAAAATGTCCAAAGCGATGGTCAGACAGATAAAGATGACAATGAGACGTAAAATCTTATTAAAGAGGGTGATCAGCGTGTACAGCCGCGGACTGACCACGCCATTTTCACCATGGGCACGAATTTTGTTTATGACTAACTTGTTCAAGGCTTTCAATAGAAGAAATCCCGCCAAAAAGACCAGAATAATACTCAAGGGTTTGAATGCTACAGCGAAAAACGGCATTGCCATTACAATTTTTTGAATTTCATTCACGGGTTGCCTCCTCGTCAGTAATTTCGTAGATACTCACCACGCCGTCTTCCAGCGTGCCGATCCGTAGACCTTGGAACTCGATGGCTTCCATTTCTTTAGGCAGTCGAAAATAAAAGGTGTCGGCCTTCATCAAATTGCCGGCAATATCTGTCTTGGAATAGCCATAGACTGACCCGGATATATTTTGCAGGTGGGTGATGTTCGCTGCCACAATATTTTTTTGAAGTTCCTTTAAATTCATATTGTACTTAGTCAAGATGCCCGAGTGCAAGAGATAAATATTTCGATCCATCACGAGCATATCCGAAGGATTTGGAATGTCTACCGAGGTCGTCTGTGCCCCGAGATGGTAGATGTGCTTGTTGGTGAGAACAATGAGTTCATCGCCAACATAGTTACACTTGAGCGCCACTTCCGATGTCATCTCCTGGTTGTTGCTCTTGCCATTTTGAATGTGACGCACAACGGTCCGGTATCCGTTGGTCTCCACCTTGAGTTCACACACGGTAAAATTTTTCAAGTCTTTGAGATCAAAAGCCACAATGGCGTTGGCAGTCTCGTAGAGCACTTCCGGCCCTCCCTGAACCCCAAGGCTGAGCAGTCGTTCACCGCCGTCGTGAACAGTATGCAAGAGGAGCGTTCCGTCTCGATAGGTCACATCAAAAAGGGTGTCGTTTAAGGTGACGGTGCGTATAAATTCTCCAGTGTCCTTATACTGACTGACTCGTCCGGTCTTAGGATCATAGAGAAAGGCAAAGTTGTTTGCAAAGAAGGCCCGATAGTCCACTTTTTCATCGCTCACGGTCTTGATCAGCTCACCGTCTCTGTTGAGTATGTACAGCGCACCGTCAAAGACCATACTGCCGCCGCTTGAGAGATGAAAACTCTCGGCACTGTCGGTGACGGTCAAATCCGTCACGTAAGCCACCGTCCGCTCGCCGGTGGTACGGTAGTATAAAAATATCAGTAATATTGCCGCAAGCACTGCTCCGGCAAGAAGTTTTCCACTTTTCATATTGCCTCCGAAGAGTATTATACCATGGCGTTTCCGTTACAACAAAAAAAGAGCTCATAGGAGCTCTTAATTGTATAAACTTCGACTTCCAAACTTAATCTTGCTGTCTGCAACCACTCTCTCTTGTGGGAGTCCATATTTATCCATCATAGTGAAGAGAATCTTCGCCACTTCCGCTCTGGTGATACCGTTGTTCGGATACAGCATGGACCCGTTCCCACTGACCACGCCAAGCTTGACCAGAGCTCCCACATATCCGGCGTTGGAGGCATTGACTTTACCGCTGTCGGAAAACTGAGATATGGAACCCTTCGATGGTGTCAGCTTGTACATATAGCCGATAATCGCCATCACATCTTGCCTTGCAATGGGATTGTTGGGATTGAGACGACCTGTTGTCGGCGTTAAGTATCCGGACTTAATGGCTTTTGCCACTTCGGTGTAATACCAATCGGAGGTGGATACATCTTCAAAGGTCACGGTATGGGTCTTATTCAGTCCGGCCATGGCATTGATCAAAGCGTAAAATTCGACACGACTCATCAAATCATCTGGACGAAACGTGTTGTTGGCGTAGCCCGCAAAAAATCCTTTGTCACTCATTTGATCGATATAGCTTGCCGCCCAGTGGCCACGTGTATCGCTGAACACTTTGGCTTCGGCGTTTGACGTTGTGAACAGTACAATAGAGAGTAGAGCAAAAAGCATACACTGTTTCAATCTATGCATAGTCACTCACCCTTTCATGACTTTATTGTACCATGGTGGGGCGACAACCGATTTTACTATTGTGTTACAAATTGTACCTCTGCTGTAACATTCCTGTCACAAACCACTAAATATTGTGTGAGCACCCGCCACTTGTGGTATATTTATTCCATTAGGAGGAAACATGAATTTATTTGAATCACTTAGACAACAAGGGGTTGACCCTCAATTATTAGATGGCATTACACAGTTTCGAAACACGTATCTTCCCGAGGCGGACGATCGCATCCCCGAAGTACGCTTTACCTACTATGGCAAAGAGGTTTGGGAAAAGGCCATCGCCGGTATCTTGGGAGGCAATCACCTGCTGTTAAGCGGTCCCAAGGCCACCGGCAAAAATGTCCTGTCAGAAAATCTTGCAACGCTCTTCGGACGGCCCCTGTGGACCATTTCTCTGAATGTCAATACCGATGCGGCATCGCTGATCGGCTCCGATACCTTTAAAGGCGGCGAGGTCACGTTGAAAAAGGGGCCGGTGTATGCCTGTGGCGAGGCCGGCGGCTTCGGCGTTTTTGATGAAATCAATATGGCAAAGAACGAAGCCCTCTCGGTGGTGCACTCCGCCTTGGACTACCGGCGCATCCTCGATGTCTCCGGCTACGGCAAACTCAAACTCCACCCGGCTACACGCTTTATCGGCACTATGAATCATGGCTACATCGGCACACGGGACCTCAATGAAGCACTGGTCTCCCGATTTATGGTCATTCATATGCCCACCATCACCAAAGAGAATTTGGAGCTTATTTTAAAGGAAAAGACTCGCCTCAACGATGAGTACATTCAGCGCTTCAGTCAGTTCTTTTTAGACATTGAGAAGAAGAGCTTAAATGCTGAAATTTCTTCAAAGGCCATCGACCTGCGAGGCTTGTTAAATGCCATCGGCCTGATGGAAGTCGGACTTCCCATGGTCTCGGCAATGGAGATGGGCATCATGGACAAGACCTTTGACAGCTATGAAAAGGAGCTTGTCATGGACGTCTATGCCACCCTTTTTAGTAAAAGCTTAACCGCTCAGGATCTTTTCCATGCGTGAGACGAATCTGGTCTGGACGGTGTCCGAAGACTACACGATTGACCTCTACGACAACCACCTCGCCCCCTATGAACTGGCGCTGATCGGCATGGGCCGCAAGGTCTTCAGCGGTACACACCTTCATCGTTTTATGGAGCTGCACCGCCGCTATAACAACTTTGATGATCTGGAAGCCATTGCCCTGTTAGTATTGGACCACACCTTGCGCGAGCGTCTTTTTGCCCAAAGGCCTGGCACCCGGGATTTCTTTGACGACTACATCCGCGAGCTTCGCCACCACTTTGACTATGTTGCACCGAAGAACATTGCCGAGGAATTGAAGCGAGCGTACTTCCACCACGAGCTGAAAGGTCCGCGCATTGCAACTGGCACGTTGGACGCGCTCCTTCGTGATATCGAGGCGGTGCACATCACCGACACGTTCGAACTCTTAAGCACCTTAAAGCGCCTCTATGCCACCTATTTTCACATCTACAACACCATGCCCGAGTCCGACGCCCTAAAGACCGTGGTGCAGTCGGCCAAGACCCCGAAACCCTCCGCCTTTAAGACCAAAGTGGATGCCAAGACTATTGATGTGGCGGATTTGGAAAAATTCACCATTGAGTCCGCCGAATTCACCTCACAACTCTACGACGACATCGCCGTCATCAAAGACGAAGTGAGCATTAAAAGCGCGGGCAAAGACTACCGGGATGTGGTACGCCGCCGCTATGGCAAACCCACCCTCTCCCGACACACCTTGTCCAAGCTGGAGAAGGAGCTATGTATCGGCATTCACGACAACGTCAAGCTCTACTTTACCGACTTCGTCCATGACAACCCTCATTCTTTTTATGCAGAGCGTATGGCGGAAGTCACGGCCTCGAACCGCACCTACTATGATGCCGACCGCCTCCACTACACCCGTGCCGTGACCAATCTGAAGGAAATGCTAAAGCAATCCCTTGTAAAGAATGCTGACAATTACGCCTCTTCCTCAACTTCTGGCACACTGAGAGCTGACAAAGTTTGGAAGACGCTTTACACGTCGGACAACAAAGTCTTTGAACGACAGCACTACGACGACAACGGCAACATTACCGTTGATATTCTTCTCGATGCGTCCGCCTCTCAAAATGTCCGCACGGAACTTATTGCCACGGAAGCCTATATTATTGCCGAAGCCTTAAGCGATCTGCACATTCCTACACGTGTGGTGGGTTACAACAATTTCTTTGACCACATGATTTTAAAAGTCTATCGGGACTACCACGATGTCCGCCAGAAAAATCAGGAGATTTTCAGCTTTCAAACCTCAGGCAGTAATCGAGACGGTCTGGCCGTCTCACTCATGCGTCACCTTATTTTAAACAATCACGCCACACGCCGCTTTCTCATTGTCCTCTCCGACGGTAAACCTAACGATGAGACGGACCTCGGCCTGGTGGGCATGAGCGACTTGGGTGTGGCCAACTACGTGGACGACGACGCCACATATGACGCCTTCAACCAAGTCCTGCGTTCTCGCCTGGAAGGTATTTTCACTCTCGGCGTGTTCACGGGATTTGATGACGACTTGGAAACGGAGCGAAAAATCTTTGGCGCCGACTTTGCCTACATCACCGATATTAAACGGTTTCATCACATTGTGGGCATCTTCTTTAAACTCATTGCCGAGCGGACGTTGGAGATGAACTAATTTAAACATGACATAAAAAAACCTCTTTCGTCAGTGAAAGAGGTTTTTTATTACTTATTGTGTCTGAGATCAAAACTTGCATCCGGATCTGCAGTATGATGGTGCGTCTTATTGAAGCGAATGAGCTTTTGAAGTTCCCCGAGCACCAGCGGAATCAATGCTGCGACAACTACCACGCCCCACGCTGTCATCGGTAGGGTGTGGAGTTTGAAGATATCTCGTAACGGTTCAATGACAAGAACGACAAGCACCAACCCGAAAGACACTAGGAAGGCCTGAACCAAACGCGTATTGGTGAAAAGTCCGATGGTAAAGACTGTATCTTTGATCGAGCGAGCTGAGAAAGCTCTCAGAAGCTCGGCCCAAACCAAGGTGGTAAAGGCCATCGTTCTCGCTTGAGTAAGACCCACGCCGTCGTTACCAAACCAATGAAGACCTATATAATAAGCGCCCAAGGTCGCCACGGTAATGGCTATAGACTGAATGGCCACGGTGAGTTTAATCTCGTTATCCAAGAGGGGTTCCTCCGGATCGCGAGGCGGTTCGGTCATAACGTCCGCATCGCCCTTTTCCACACCGAGAGCCAGTGCAGGGAAGGAGTCTGACACAAGATTCAGCCACAGCAGCTGAATCGGTAGGAGCGGTACAGGAATACCCATGAGGATGGCGATGAAAATAATAAACACTTCACCCAGGTTACAGGATAAGAGGTAAGCCACAAACTTCTTGATATTCGAATAGATGGCACGGCCTTCTTCGACAGCATTGACGATGGTTGCAAAGTTGTCATCGGTGAGGATGACTTCCGCCGTGTTCTTCGCCACGTCAGTCCCTGTAATACCCATGGCAATCCCGATATCCGCCCGTTTAATCGCCGGTGCGTCATTGACACCATCCCCGGTCATAGCCGCAATGTGTCCCAGTTCTTTTAACGCAGTGACAATTTGCACCTTATTTTCAGGAGAGACACGAGTATAGACACGTTTCTCTTTGACCACTTCTCTTAACTCTTCAGCAGAAAGGGCGTTGAGTTCTCGACCCATAATAGCTTGAGATACATCTGTGGCAATGCCCAATTCTTTTGCAATGGCATAGCCGGTTTCCAAGTGGTCGCCTGTGATCATAATCGGTGTAATGCCTGCCGTCTTACATTCCGCAATGGCCACTTTGGCTTCCGGACGTGCCGGATCAATCATTCCGGTCAGACCGATAAAGACCATGTCGTTTTCCACGTGCTCAGTGTCCAGTTCATCCGGCACACTGTCCCACTCTCTATAGGCAAAGGACAGGACACGAAGGGCGTCTTGTGCGAACAGCGAATTGTAGTGCATCACATTGTCTTTCAGCTCATCGGTGAGCGGCACTTCTTTGCCGTCCTGTAAAATACGATTACACTTGGAGAGGACAATGTCCGGCGCTCCTTTGGTAAAAGAGACCACCGAGGATTCGGTATACCCGTCATGGAACGTGGTCATCATCTTCCGATCGGAGTCAAAAGGCAACTCATTGACACGATTATAATTCTGATTTAAATCCTTGATGCCAAAGCCTGCTTTTTCAGCGAGGGTCAGCAGCGCCCCTTCCGTCGGGTCGCCGAGGATCCCCCATTCCCCGTCATCTTCAGTGAGTTTCGCATCATTGGTCAGACCTGCTACGTGAGTGAGTCGTTCCAATGCTCCGATCGTTGTCACGTCCACTTTGCCGGCGTCCTGTTCTTCAATGTCCCCTTCAGGTTTGTACCCGGTGCCGGTGACATTGTAGACCTTACCGTCAGCGTAGACTTTCGTGACAGTCATTTCATTTTGTGTTAAAGTCCCGGTTTTATCGGAACAGATTACCGTAGTGGTCCCCAAAGTTTCCACGGCGAGAAGCTTTTTAACAATGGCGTTGCGCTCAGCCATCTTACCCATGCCAAGGGAGAGGACAATGGTGACGATGGCCGGAAGTCCTTCCGGTACCGCCGCCACGGCAAGAGAAATTGCGGTCATAAACATTTCTACAAACTCGTGGCCGCGAAGCATGCCGACCACGAGAACGAGAATACAGATGATGATAACAAGCATACCCAAGAGCTTGGACAGATTGGCCAAACGCTTTTGAAGCGGTGTCTGCTCGTTGTCGGTGGCACTGATGGACTTGGCAATGCGACCAATTTCCGTCTCGCCGCCGGTGGTGGTGACCACGCCCGCACCGCGACCGTAAGCGACGATGGTGGACGAATAGGCGTAGTTTTCCCGATCGCCAATTTCCATCACACCATCATACGTGCGAGTACCGTCTTTTTCTACCGGCACCGATTCACCTGTGAGTGACGACTCGTCAATCTTTAAGTTAGCCGATTCAATAAGGCGCATATCCGCCGGAATGATATCCCCCGTTTCCAAAACCACATAGTCTCCGGGTACCAACTGTGTCGAATCCAGCTGCATTTGTTTGCCGTCACGGATAACACTGGCCTTCGGCGAGCTCATCTTCTGCAGGGCTTCAATAGCCTGTTCCGCTTTACCTTCCTGGTACAGCGATAAGATCGTATTGACGATAACAATAGCAATAATAATAACGGCATCGACCACTTCCCCCATCACCGCAGAGACGATACTGGCTCCGATGAGAATGAGAATCATCGGGTCGATAATTTGTGCAATCACTTTTTTGATAAAAGGTGTCTTGGCTTCACGGGCCAGCTCATTGGTGCCATACTTATCCAAACGAGCTGCCGCCTCCGCCGATGACAAACCTTCCTTCGAAGTTTGTAACTCTTCAAAAATCTGACTTTCAGATTTGTTATACCATTCCAAATCTTTTTCCCTCCTTCAATAAGGCACTTATACCCTAATTCACAGACTAAAGCGTCACATTTAGGAAAATAATTCCCACATTATGCCCTGCCTGTATCATGAAGAAAGAGACCCTGAGGTCTCTTCACTTATTTTGTCTTGGGAACAATTTTATCCTTGCCACCCATATACATTTGCAACGGCTGTGGAATGCGCACACTGCCGTCAGCTTGAAGCAGGTTCTCAAGGAAGGCAATCAACATCCGTGGCGGTGCGACTACGGTGTTGTTCAAAGTGTGAGCCAGATAATTGCCGTTTTCTCCACGAAGACGAATGTTCAAGCGGCGTGCCTGTGCATCGCCGAGATTGGAGCAGGATCCCACTTCAAAGTACTTCTTTTGACGCGGCGACCAGGCTTCCACATCGACCGACTTCACCTTCAGATCCGCGAGGTCTCCGGAGCAGCATTCCAGAGTCCGTACAGGAATCTCTAAGGAACGGAAAAAGTCCACGGTATTCTTCCATAACTCGTTGTAAAAAGTCATAGAATCTTCCGGCTTGCAAATAATGACCATCTCCTGCTTTTCAAATTGATGAATGCGATACACGCCACGTTCTTCAATGCCGTGAGCGCCCACTTCTTTTCTAAAGCAAGGTGAGTAGGATGTCATGCGCAGCGGCATATCAGCTTCGTCGGTCAAGGAATTGATAAATTTCCCAATCATCGAGTGCTCCGACGTACCGATGAGATAGAGGTCTTCACCTTCAATTTTATACATCATATTTTCCATTTCAGAGAAACTCATAACCCCGTTGACCACTGCAGAGCGAATCATATACGGCGGAATGTGGTACTCATAGCCGCGATCAATCATAAAGTCGCGGGCATAGGATAAAATGGCAGAGTGAAGTCTTGCAATGTCACCTTTCAGGTAATAAAAACCGGCACCGGACGTATCTCTTGCAGCATCCAAATCAATGCCGTTAAAGGTATTCATAATATCCACGTGATACGGCACCTCGAAATCCGGCACCAAAGGTTCACCAAAGCGTTCCACTTCCACGTTTTCAGCGTCGTCTTTACCGATTGGCACCGAAGGATCCATAATTTGCGGAATCACCATCATGATCTCACGCACTTTATCCTCATAGGTCTTGGTGTTGTCTTCAATGGCAACGAGCTCGTCATTGATCGCTTTAACAGCCGCCTTGGCAGCTTCCGCTTCGTCAAACTTCTTTTGCCCCATAAGTGCACCAATTTCCTTGGACGTCTTGTTTCGTTTAGCACGAAGTTCATCACCTCGAGTCTTATTCTCCCGAAGTTTTTCATCCAAAACAATCACCTCATCCACAAGAGACAGTTTGTCATCTTGGAACTTTTTGCGAATATTATCCTTGACCGTTTCAGGGTTCTCTCTTAAAAATTTAATGTCAATCATAAGTCCTCCTAATAAAAAGGCCTCCCATCCACAAAGGGACGAGAGGACCCGCGTTGCCACCCAATTTAGCCGAAGCTCACTTTCAAATCAAAACTCCGAGGCGGATTCAATCCGATTTTCCACTTGCTCTCACCACCCGCAAGCTCTCTTCAGGATCCTCTGATTTACTGCTCCTCTTCATCGTTTTATAAACTTGTGACCTATTATATAATATAGCATCTGATTTTTCAAATTATAAATAGGCTCTACCAAATAGGATACAACAAAGAACTAAGGATAATGCGATCTGCGAATTAAAATGCTTCAAGTTATCTCAAAAGCACATCATCATAGTCATGAGACTTGCTAAAGAGCTTTAATGCATACGGACAAGTGGCGGTCAATTGAATACCTTCTTGGCGAGCTGCATCAACAATGGCCTCAACCAGTTGTTTAGCAATCCCCTGTCCGGTATATCCATCTTCCACGGTAGTATGATCGATAATCCAAAGATTTTTTGAATCGGAAAAGGTACTCTCGCCTATTATCTTATCACTGTCATATGCTGCTGCTCGACCTTTATTTCGTTCAAATTTAATTGTTATCATGATAGTCAATTCCTTCCTTGATAAAGGTACCATTTTCTAATTCATCAAAAGCATTCATCAGTGCGTCACGAGTATTCATGACGATAGGGCCGCCCCAGGCAATAGGTTCTCTCAAACGATCGGAGCTCATAAAGAGCAGATGTGTCGCTTCATCCATAGATTCAATCACAATGCGGTCTCCCTCTGACAGTTTGACGGCAGTCTTTTCAGCCACCTCTTCTCCTCCCACTTTGACTTTTCCGAGAAGTGTGAAGAGCATGATGGATTTGTCAGGGTCGACATCGAGTTCAAATGTAACATTGGGGCGAAGCTCGATATCATAGTAGTCCAGCGGTTGATACTCCGCTTGATATCCACTGGCGTCTTTGTAATTGCCGACCAAAAGATTCAGCGTGCCAACACCAATATCAATCTTTTGGATATCGTCATGCTTAATCGCATGATATTTAGGATGGGTCATCTTATCTTTTTTTGCAAGATTCAGCCAAAGCTGCACACCGAGCATACGCTCCGCAGGCGGCAACTTCTCCTCATGCATAATGCCGCTTCCCGCAGTCATCCACTGAACTTCACCGTCACTAATGGCATCGGTATTTCCCATGGAATCCGCATGAATCATCTTCCCCTTGACCAAATAGGATATAGTTTCAATACCGCGATGGGGATGGAACGGGAATCCTGCAATATAGTCATCAGGGTCCGTCGAATCAAAAGAGTCCAGCATTAAAATCGGATCATAGGTCATCACAGTTTGATTCGAGAGGACTCTGACTAAACTCACCCCTGCGCCGTCTTTGGTGCGAAAGCCCTGTACTTTATCTATAATTTTTCTGTTCATAACACCCTCCTGTGCAGTCTTGTGCTTTACTCATCAAGTATCGTGCCAAGTCAATGACTCAGCTGTCTTACTACTTATACCTCCAATCACAATTCCTAAACATAATCTTCTTATTTTTTGTAATTACTTGGCCGATTTAAAAGTCTTCCCACAAAAAAAAGACCTCTTTTCAGAGATCTTTTCACCATTATTTATCCTCGTCACTACACATTTCCTCCACCGCGATGGCCACGGCTTCCGCCACCGCCGGATCAAATGCATCCGGAAGAATGTGTGCCGCCACCGGTTCTTCCACCATATTGGCAATGGCATAGGCACAAGCAAGCTTCATCTTCGTGGTGATGGACTTGGCACGAATGCGTAGGGCTCCTTTAAAAATACCGGGGAACACTAAGACGTTATTCACTTGATTTGGAAAGTCACTGCGGCCGGTTCCCACGACATAGGCGCCGGCATCCAACGCATCTTGAGGCATAATTTCAGGATCCGGATTGGCCATGGCAAGCACAATAGGTTTATCCATAGAGCGCACCATGTCTTTGGTGACCAGATTCGGACCGGAGACCCCGATAAAGACATCCGCGCCATTCATGGCGTTAGCCAATTCTCCTTGAAGTCCTTCTTTATTGGTCATAGCAAAAAGCTCCGGCCGCGTCTTCGGCGGATTGGTTTTCGGGTGAATGATCCCTCGGCTGTTGGCCATGACAATATCCGTTGCACCGGCATCAAAGAGGAGTTGGGCAATGGCACATCCCGCCGCCCCTGCACCACTCATAACAATCTTCACATCAGCCAGATTTTTACCAACGACTTTCAGTGCGTTCAAGGTCGCCGCCAACACAACAATGGCCGTGCCGTGTTGGTCGTCGTGGAACACCGGAATATCCAAAGACGCTTTTAAACGCTCTTCAATTTCAAAACAGCGTGGTGCACCGATGTCCTCCAAATTCACGCCACCAAAGACCGGCGCAATCCGTTCAATGGTTTCAATAATTTCTTCCGTGTCTTGTGTATCCAAACAAATAGGAAAGGCATTGACACCGGCAAAAGCTTTAAACAGAGCACATTTGCCTTCCATAACCGGAAGTCCGCCAAGAGGTCCGATATTCCCAAGACCGAGGACCGCGGAACCATCCGTCACGACGAGCACCGTGTTGCCCTTAATGGAATAGTCATACGCCGCATCCGGCTCTTCAGATAGAAGCTTGGATACTGCCGCCACACCCGGTGTATAGGCAATAGACAAATCGTGAGACGAACTCACGCCCACTTTAGGGACGACTTCCAGTTTGCCTTGATGTTGTCTGTGTAAATCCAGTGATTCTTGATTAAGATTGTGAGCTGTCATGGTTCCCTCCGTCATTGGTGTCGTTAATATCTATTATTTGAGTCGCTCTGTCCTCTGAAAAATCGCCTGTATGAGGCGCCCGGTCTGTCGACTCACTTGCTGTATCGGCTACATCTGCATCATCTGTGTACAGAGCCGCCTGATCGGTACTCACACAATCATGGCGATTTAAAATATCCATAAACTGCTCACCGGTAATAGTTTCTTCCTTTAACAAATACCGAGCAATATTGTGAAGCACATCGATGTTGTCTTTTAAAATGTTAATGGCAGTTTCATGCGCTTTCTCAATCAGAGCATAAACTGCATCATCCACCTCGCTTTGTTTGGTTTCGGAGATGCTGATCGACGAATCGCCGCCGAGATACTTGTTAGTCTGTTGCTCCATAGCCACAAACCCGAATTCATCACTCATGCCAAAACGTGTAATCATGGCTTTGGCAATGCGTGTGGCTTTTTCAATATCGTTGGACGCACCGGTGGTCCGGGAATTAAAGATCAGCTCTTCAGCACTGCGTCCCCCGGTTAAGGTGACGATTTGATTGAAGAGATCCTCTTTAGACATGAGGAACTTTTCCTCTTCGTCAACTTGCATCGTGTATCCCAGTGCCCCTGAAGTGCGAGGTACGATGGTAATCTTGTGCACCGGTGCAGAACCTGCCTGCTTCGCCGCCACAAGGGCATGACCCACTTCGTGATAGGCGATGATTTCTTTTTCTCGTGGTGAAATTACAGCATTCTTTCGCTCATAACCGGCGAGAACAACTTCCACCGACTCTTCCACATCCCGCTGACTCATCACGTGGCGGCCTTCCCGCACGGCTCTTAGCGCACCTTCATTGATCATATTGGCAAGATCCGCACCGCTTGCACCGGCAGTGGCACGTGCAATTTGATTAAAGTCAATCTCCGGTTCCTTTTTAATGTCTTTGGCATGAACTTTTAAAATGGCTTCCCGTCCTGCAAGATCCGGCAGTTCCACCGGCACCCGTCGGTCGAAACGCCCCGGACGAAGCAGTGCCGGGTCCAAGGATTCAGGACGGTTGGTCGCAGCCAAGATAACGACGCCGTCATTACCTTCAAACCCGTCCATTTCAGAAAGGAGCTGGTTTAAAGTTTGTTCACGTTCATCGTTGCCTCCAAAGCCTGCCCCATCACGTTTTTTACCGATGGTATCAATCTCATCAATAAAGATGATACATGGCGCTTTTTCATGAGCCTGTTTAAACAGATCACGAACTTTAGCCGCACCAAGACCGACAAACATCTCCACAAACTCTGATCCGCTGATGGAGAAAAACGGCACTTTGGCCTCCCCTGCAACGGCTTTGGCAAGGAGAGTTTTCCCTGTTCCCGGAGGGCCGACGAGCAAAGCGCCTTTCGGAAGCCTTGCACCGATTTGCGTGTACTTCTTCGGCTGATGGAGAAAATCAACAATTTCGGTGAGCGCTTCTTTTGCTTCATCTTGGCCAGCCACATTTTGGAATGTGATGCCGTCAGTAGACTCCTGATAAATTTTGGCATTGGACTTGCCGAAGCTCATCGGCCCGACACCGCCGCCAAATTTTTTCATGACAAATTTGGCAAAGATGAAGTATAACAGTCCCAGCATGAGGAAGGTGTAAAGGAAAGACAAGAGCATACTCAGTACTGGTGGAATTTCAATAGGAAAATCCCGATTCACTTTCACGCCCCGTTCAATCATGGAATTAATCAAGCCTTCATCATTTTCCATACGGTTGGTCACATACGTTTGATCGTCGTCAGACTTTAAAGTGAACGTGTATTTCTTATCCTGAACGCTGACCTCCTTGACCTCCTGTTGATTCACTTTCTCTACCAGTTGATCGTAGGATAGGGTCGCTACGGACTCGTCCTTAGGGTTGATCATGCGCGTGATAAAAGGCACGAGAAGGACTGCCAGAATGGCCAGAATATAATAGATATTATTTGGTCCTGGAAGCGGTCCCTGTCCTTTCTTGTTTTTATTTTCGGAAGAATTATTTGGCATTTCTTCCCTCCATTTCTAATTTATAGTGTATTAGTACCCAACTTATACGATTAGTAAAGACCACGTAAAAAAAGCCAGACTTGAGCCTGACTTATTTGAGTATACGTCGATTTTCAAGAGCTGTGGAAATAGTGACTTCATCATAGAACTCCAGATCGCCGCCCACAGGCAAACCGTAGCCTATACGGCTCACTTGAAGATCAAAGTTTTTTAAGAGTCCGGAGAGGTATAGCGCTGTCGTCTCGCCATCCCCTGTGGGATTCGTGGCGAGAATAATCTCACGAATATCCTCCGTCCTCAGGCGTTCAAAAAGCTCGTCAATGGAAATATCCTCGGCACTCTTGCCCTTCGATGGCGAAATGACGCCATGGAGCACGTGATAAAGACCATGATAGCCGTGAGAGCGCTCGAGGGCTTCCACATCTTTGGGGAATTCCACCACACAAATTGTGCTTCGATCTCGAGTAGGATCCCGGCAAATATCACAAAGCTCCTCATCGGTAAAATTTTGACACACGCGGCATTTTTTAACGGTGTGTTTGGCGTCCACAATGGTGCTCGCCAAATGTGCCACATCCCCCTCATCCATATCGATGATATGATAAGCAAGACGCTGTGCCGTCTTGGTGCCAATGCCCGGCAAATGATTCAACGCTGCAATCAGCGCATCAATCGATTGTGCACGCCGCGCCATATTACAGTCCCGGAATATTCAAACCGCCGGTGATCTTTCCCATTTCTGAATTGACTTTGTCGTCAGCAACACGCATCGCTTCACCAACAGCCGCCACAATAAGGTCTTCCAGCATTTCCACATCATCAGGATCAACCACTTCAGGATCCAGCTTGATTTTTAACAGTTCTTTGTTCCCATTCACCACGGCTGTAACTGCACCGCCACCGGACGAAGCTTCCACTTCCTGTGCTTTTAAATTAGTTTGCAAATCCTCCATTTGTTTTTGGATTTTTTGCATTTGTTTCATCATGTTGTTCATATTTCCGCCACCGGGAAATCCTCCACGTCCTTTTGCCATAATAGCCTCCTAATTTTCAATAATTTCTATATTGTCTTCGCCCACCAAATCCATGAGCTTGTTCATCAGCGCCCCCGTGCCGTTGATATCGACCATCTGCACACGAAGCTCCAGTCCTTCGAAATGTTCATCCACAGCCGTTTGAATAGCCTTAATGTTATCCGGACGATTACTTATATTATAAAAGGTTTGGTCGGCAACATCAAAGATTAAAATTGCCGTGGTATGCTCGATTTTCAAATCCCGAACTTTATCCAATAACACGGCAGTGCTCATCTTGTTGTTGCGTTTAAGACTTGCGATGACCTCTGGCCATTTGGCCTTAAAGTCAGCTGTCGTCACCTGTGCTGTCATATCTGCCGTCGTATTCTCAGCGCTCGGCGGCGTTTGCGATTCGGCGGGATGTGCTTCATCTGCAGGCAACATATCGTTCTCATAAAACACGTCAGTATCCGATGCCGTCGAAACCTCCGTGACCGGTTGCGGCGTTTCGCCACGTGGCTCAGCCCCAGATCTTACCTCCGGTCTTTGCTGCACTATCGGTTCAGCAGACGATGCGACATGCGTTTCATTGACACTTTGTCCCGCACGCTCTTGTCGTGTACAAAGTTCAATACAGCACATTTCCATAACGATACGCTTATCCATCGCATAGCGCACATCGCCATAGGCATCGGTTAACGTGCGAATAATATCGATAAGCCGCTCCGGCGTAGTGAGCCTCGCTTGATGCAAATAACGCTCGCTTCCGGGACCATTGATAAGAGATCCGTCTTCCGTCGCACCGATGACCAGAACATTGCGAAAATGAGAAATTAGATCGCCAAACAGCACACTCATATCTTTGCCCAAGTCATAGAGCTCACGCAGCACATCCATCACTTGTGTGAGATTACGCATAAGAATGCCGTCACTGAGCTCGAAGAGGGCATCGTGTCCTGCGATACCGAGTATCTCAATGGCAATCTCATAGGTGATATGTCCATCAAAAGAAAAAAGCTGATCCATAATGGAGAGGGCGTCACGCATTGCCCCATCAGCATTTTGAGCCACCAAAGCCAACACCTCATCGTCGATGCGTCGATTTTCCTGTTGAGCAATGGCGCGAAGATTGGCCACAATGTCCGTCATGCCGATACGCTTGAAGTGATAGCGCTGAAGTCTTGAAAGAATCGTCGCCGGAATCTTCTCCGGCTCTGTGGTCGCCAGGATGAAGATCAAATGATGTGGCGGCTCCTCCAAAATTTTTAAGAGAGCATTAAATGCCCCTTTGGAGAGCATATGGACTTCATCGATAATGTAGACTTTGTATTTTAAATTCTGAGGCGGATAGACCACCCTGTCTTTGAGTTCACGAATGTCGTCCACGCCATTGTTGGACGCCGCATCCATTTCCACTACATCCATCACGCGATCGGCAAGAATACTGCGACAAGCCTCACATTCATTGCAGGGATTGCCGGACTGAGGGTTGAGACAGTTCACCGCACGAGCTAAAATTTTCGCCGCCGAAGTCTTCCCTGTCCCCCGTGTGCCGGAGAACAAATAGGCATGGGAAAAGTCGCCCCGCACCACCTGATTTTTCAATGCATGAGTAATAGAATCCTGACCAACGAGCTCGTCAAAGGTCTTGGATCGATATTTACGATATAACGCTTGATACATACTTGCCTCCTAATACAAAATTATACCATAGCTTGACCCTTGAATTAGTATGAAAATACGAGTCGGATGATATGTCAATAAGTTTTCGTACTGATTTAACGTAGTTAACACATAATTTACACATAGCATGGGTATTATAGGACCATACAAATTTAGGAGGTATATTCAAATGACAAATCTTAGAAAAGCAGTAAGCGTAGCAACTATCGGTGTAATGATGTTCGGTCTTGTAGCATGTGGTCAACAAAACACTACTACTACTGAAACTACTACTACTGAAACTACTGAAACTACTAACGCTCCAGTTGAAGAAACTACTGAAACTACAACTGAAACCACTGAAACTACAGATGGTGAAACCACTGAAACTACTGAAACTACAACTGAAGAAAACGCAGACGGAAACACTACTACTACAACTGAAACCACTACAGAAGAAGCAAAATAAGCTTTGTCAGTTGCATAGTAAGGGAGGCTTAAAGGCTTCCCTTTTTTTCTGCACTTTTTTGTTGTCTTCCTCCTACTTAAACGTATTATTAGTATGCTATAATAAGATAGAAAATGAGGTGATAAAATGTATTGCCCGAACTGCGGTTTTAAAATTCAAGACACGGATAACTTCTGTCCCAACTGTGGCCACAATCTAAAAAATGTGGTGCTGACCGTTGTCGAACATAAACAGCAAATATCGCCGGCAAATGACACAACACAGACATTCACCCCGGTGAAAAACCTGTCGGCCATTGACAATACCAATGACTTAAAAGACATTTTAAAAGCTGTCGATGAAAAAATTGCTAAAAATATTTCCAACTATGAAAAATACGGCGCTCACAGCGATCAGGTCATCGGCCCTAAAACGTCGAATGTCAAGGTACCACAAGATTTAAGCGACAAGGCATCCGATTTTAGAGCTCAGGATTTAGACTTCAAACGCAACGACACGCTGCCTGATAAAAAGGAAAAGAACGTGCCCGACGCGTCGTCATCGAATCATCAGACAAGTCCTGTCGATAAAAAGGTGTCACGACCTAACGATAAGGCGACTACCGGCTCCGTCACACCACAGGCCGATACGTCAAAGGCTGCACCATCTTCTGATACGACGCCCAAAGAGAAAAAGTCTTTGAAGGCTCGCTTTAAAGACTTTATTAATGAAGATGACGATGAATATTCCATCTTCTCCTCATTCACGCCTGATACAGACGCTCATGACGCTCCCAAAGACCTGCCTCTTGACACGAAGCCTGCTACAAACACCACGTCGCAAGTGTCCCATAATTTTGAAGCGGACAAATACCACTACGACTACAAGAGCTTTACGGAACTCGTGAATGCAGAACTGGAAAAAGAAGCGGCGACACAACAGACGTCTCCGTCTCCCACACCATCTGAAAAGACGACTCCCAAGGTCTCTTTAAAGGAAAAATTCACATCGAAATTTTCAAAAAAGTTGGCCGCCACGGACAAAGCTGATGCAACGTTCAACACTGCCACAGCTAAGGACAACGCGACCACGCCGTCAAAACACCTGACAGCTTCAAAGACAGGTGCGAATAGTCCGAGCAACAAAGCCCAGACCGACACATTAGTGGTGACTCCAAAAGCCGATGTGACACCCGTATCCCCATCGATATCGAATCCACGTCCGGTAAATCTTGCCCAACATACGTTACTACCAAAGGGTGTCGTCGCGCCACATGTTCAACCGGATCTCGAAAGGCCTTCGGATTCCCAACCCGAACACGCTGTGACTGATGCAAAACCATCTACAGTTTCTCAGACAACAGCAACGCCGTCACCATCTAAGGTGTCGCTACTTCCTGCTTTACCTGAGTTCCTTGTGGAGGGAGTTGCCAAACTTATTGATAAACTGAATCCGTTAGCCACAAATACCGCTTTGGGACTTGCCATGCTTGGCAGTGTGATCCCGGTAGCTCTGAGCATGACGACACTCAATCACATCTCGATACTGCTCATCGTTCTTGCCGTGGTAAAAGTTGCTATTCGCATTTTTCAATTTTATCTACCCCTGAGCGTTGCGGTAGACAAAGCTTGGATTGATACCACTGTCGACGAACTGAAAAAACATAGTGCAGTGAACTATCTCATCTGTGAAGCTGCTTGTCTTATCATGTTCGTTCTGTCGCCCTGGCAGGGATTTTTAGGCTTTACACCGCTCTCGGCACTTACTGCCTTGCCCGTTGCCACGGTGGTCATCTTGATCCTGTCGACCCTCGTCGGCCTGATTCAATACCGAAGCACCATTCACGACAAGAACAAGTTAGAATTTATCGGTTGGTACGGCATTCTGTTTTTTATTTTTGAATTCACCGCCAAAATTATATTTATGCTCACTGATATTTTGGTATGACTCAACCCGCCTAAGGCGGGTTTTTTTGTCGCATCAACACCGTCATCGTGCTTCCCACGCAAAACACGAGGGTTTATATAAAAAAAGAGACCCGAAGGTCTCTTTTTTATTTAATGACTTAGCTTTTTTAGTGAGTCAGTTTTTCCTTAAGCTCTCTATTCTTTGCCATAGATTCGATGATGGCATCTGCCAAAGATTCCATATCATTTCTGTTTGCCACGTTCAAAGAAGAGTTCACCGTGACGCGATCGCCAAGAACATCGACAAGCTTTAAGTTTTCATCCACATAATCTTCCATCTTGTCGCCTACTGTACAAGCCCAAGTGCCGTTTTCAATGATTCCGACAGTTCTATTTTGTACGTTAAGAGCTTCAAGGTCATTGATAAAATCTTTCATCTTAGGATAAATACCTAAGTTGTAAGTGACAGAAGCCAGCACTAAGTGAGAGAATCTGAATGTATCTGCAATAAGATCCGCCACGTCTGTCGTTGATACGTCGTGAAGAACCACTTTGGTCATACCTTTTCTGCAAAGTTCAGAAGCCAAAGCTTGAGCTGCATATTCGGTGTTGCCGTACATGGATGCATACGCAATCATAACACCTTCTTCTTCCGGCTCGTACTTCGACCAGGTATCATATTTCCCGATGATATAGTCGAGGTTGGTTCTCCAAACCGGACCGTGGAGGGAGCAAATCATTTTAATTGGAAGACCTGCCGCTTTTTTGAGCACGTCTTGAACGAATGGACCGTACTTACCGACAATGTTGGTGTAGTATTTTCTCATCGGTGCCAAGAAGTCGCCTTCAAAATTCAACTCATCGTTAAAAAGCTTGCCGTCCAAAGCCCCGAACGTACCAAAGGCATCAGCTGCAAAGAGCACGCCGTCAGTCACATCAAGAGATACCAGAACTTCAGGCCAGTGTACCATTGGTGCTTCTACAAAGGCATTGGTGTGTTTACCGAAGCTTAATGTGTCGCCTTCTTTTAAAATAATTTGTTCATGGCCTTCAATGCGCTTGAAACCGAATTGGTTCATCATTTCAAAGGCTTGTTCACTGGACGCTACTTTAACGTTCGGATAGCGCAGGCAGATTTCTTCAATGGTTCCGGCATGATCCGGTTCCATGTGGTGAATAACCAAGTAATCAAGGTCGCGTCCATCGAGGGTGGCTTCAACATTTCTTACAAATTCACGCGCAAATTGCCAATCTACTGTATCGAACAGTGCAGTTTTTTCGTCCAAAAGCAGATAGGAATTATAGGAAACACCTTCCGGAATCGGAAAGATATTTTCAAAAAGAGTAGTTTTGTGGTCGTTCACCCCTACCCAGTACAGATCTTCGGTGACATTTCTAACTGTATACATAAATTACCTCCAAACCTTTAGGCCTTATTGACGGTCTTTAGGGAATTCTTCTTTAACAAATTGTGATTTTTCTTTTTGACATTCAGGGCAAATCCAAGAATCAGGAAGTGCTTCAAAAGTGGTTCCCGGTTCGATTTCCCCTTCAGGATCCCCTAGATCCGGAACGTATTCGTAACCGCATCCGGTACATACATAAACACCGTGAGTTGGGGCAAGTTTTCTAGGTTTCGAACGACGTACTCGTTTGAATTCAGGTGCTTCACCTTTGCCTTCTGTGCCCAGAGCTTCGATAATCAGCGGCATGATTTCAAGCATATCGCCCACGATACCATAGTCAGCGTTTTTAAAAATTGGTGCGTTGGCATTCTTGTTGACAGCTACAATGGTTGCTGCATCCTTAATACCTTTAAGATGTTGGCTCGCACCGGAGATACCGAAAGCTACATACAGGTTGCCTTTAAATTTTTGACCGGACATCCCGACGTAACGTTCCAAAGGAAGTAATTTCATGGTTTCAGCAACCGGACGGGAACTGCCAAGTGCGCCGCCGAAAGCTTTCGCCGTCTCACGAGCAAGTTCCATATTTTCTTTGCCGCCAATACCTTTACCGACAGAGATAACGCGTTCAGCTTCGACGATCGGCGTATCCACATCAATGCCTACAGTGAAGTCATAGCCGTCTTTCTTCAGTGCAGCTAGCAGTTCATCTACCGCTTCTTTCGGAGTGTCAGCTTTAATCATCTGGCGTTTTCTTTCGCCTGTGATAGGTGCTTCCGGCTTTGCAGCTACAGCTTTTTTAGCTTTTTTATTGGACTTTGGACGTGGAATCAGATACGAACCGATAACCACACGTTGGATTTCATTGGTGCCTTCATAAATGGTAGTAATCTTAGCATCTCTATAGAAGCGTTCAACTTCCATACCTTTGAGGTAACCGTTGCCGCCGTGAATTTGAAGGGCGTCGTTGGTAACTTCCAGTGCGATATCTGATGCATACATCTTAGCCATAGCAGCTTCCATGCCGTATGGTTCGTGGTTGGATTTCAGTTCAGCTGCAGAGTAAATCAGGAAACGTGCACAGCGAAGTTTGGTTGCCATGTCCGCAAATTTAAATTGAATGGATTGAAGTTGTGAAATTGGTCTGCCGAATTGTACACGCTCTTTTGAATATTGCAGTGCCGCTTCATAAGCACCTTGAGCAATACCCAGTGCTTGCGCCGCGATACCGATACGACCGCCATCAAGGGTTTGCATTGCAATTCTGAAACCTTGACCTTCTTGACCCAGGAGGTTTTCCTTAGGTACTTTCACATTGTCAAAGATAAGTTCTGCAGTCTTGGAAGAGCGAATGCCCAACTTGTCGTATGGATCGCCGAAAGAGAAACCTTCCCATCCCTTTTCAACGATAAATGCAGAAATACCTTTCGTACCGATGCCCGGTGTAGTGACGGCAAAGACAACATAAGTATCCGCTTCAGGTGCGTTGGTGATAAAAATCTTATTACCGTTTAAGATATAATAATCACCATCGAGCTCTGCTGTGGTTTGTGTGCCACCTGCATCGGAGCCCGCTTCAGGTTCGGTCAGTCCGAATGCGCCGAGTTTTTCGCCGCTGGCAAGTGGAACTAAGTATTTTTGCTTTTGTTCTTCAGTACCGAAAGCTTCAATTGGATAGGAACCCAATGAGGTGTGGGCAGACAAAATAACGCCCACACCGCCATCAACACGGGATAACTCTTCAACAGCAATGGCATAGGCAAGTGCGTCACTTCCGGCTCCGCCGTACTCTTGAGCGTATGGAATACCCATCCAGCCGTGTTCGCCCATCATCTTGACGATATCATGCGGGAATTCATTGTTTTGATCCAATTGAAATGCAATGGGTTTAACTTCTGTTTCTGCAAATTCACGAATCGCTTTACGAAGCTCTTCGTATTTTTCAGATGTTTTAAATAACATCGTTGTTCCTCCTTGTTGATGTTGATCCTTAACGGGTGAATGGGAGTCCAATGGTTTCGTTGCACCGGCAGACGCCGTTGTTGAGTCATCCTTCGTGTCTGCGACGGCTCCATTCCCAAGTTCTGTCTTATCGACCTCCGGTGCAGATCCTGCACTTAAGGTTGCATCAGCGGTCTTTTGAGCTGCGGTATCAACATCCTGATGGTCGTGATGTTTGAGCTCGACACCAATGTCTTCGGTCACCTTCTTTTCAGTGCTATCCCGGCCATGCTTCCCATGGTCTTTCTTTTTCTTGTTGAAAAATCCCATATACACCTCCGTTACAAACTTTTTCCTAAGTCCAGTATCACTTTACTAGAGTCAATACTATACTTGTATAGTATCGTATCGACAATTCTCTGTCAATACCTTTTATTAAGAAAGCTTTACCTAAACTCTATGGTATATCTACCCATTCAATCTTGGAACATACCCTGTGGGATTACGATTCCAAAAATTGTTTCCGAGCACCCTGCCCACCCGGCTTATTTTGATAATGTTTAGATCGATTTCGTTGATGCCGGTCCTTTATAAATGTCCTTGCCTCGCCTGCTTTCCCAAATAAAGAAATTACACACCGGCAACAGATAGAGAAAAAACATATACGGGATACTTTCTGAACCCATATTCATATTGGCCAGAGGAATGGCGACAGCAATGTTGTAAGGGATGAGCCCCGAAATGGTCTGCGTGGTATTTTCAATCATCAGAGCACGCTCTTTGTCATTAGGTACGGAGGTGTCCATCAGATTGTTGGTGAGGATATTCGCAAGAGTTTGATTACAGGCGACGGCAGCTGTGACGACTGCTGTCACTAACATAGCGCCATACGGTGTAATAAGACTCCCCATATCTTCCAGCTTAGTTTTGATAGCCATAAGCAGTCCGGTGACTTCAAAAAGTCCGGAGTATGCACAGGAGATAAAGACGACGATACACGCCTGTAACATACTGACGACTCCGCCACCTTGCAAGGTCGCATTGATGTCCGGCCTTCGGGTGACAAAGCCGAACACGGTATAGCTCAAAATATCTCGAAGCGGGACATCCTGCAAGATGAAAGTGATCCCTATGCTAAAGGCAATACTGATAAAAAGCAGTTTCTTTATGCCTATGCGAAATAAACTGAGCCCGATAATGATGAGTCCGGGGAGCAAAGTCAGCAGCGACATATTAAAGTAACTTCTATATGCGGCGGTGACATTCGACGGCACCTGACCTTCTGCACCGAGTCCCAGAAGCAGATAGATCAAAAGAGTCAGGAGCCAAGGCACAATGCCTGTCTTAATCATCCGTTTTAAATTATCGAATAAGTCGGTATTGGTGACGGTGGCAATCAATAGCGCACTGGTAGATACCGGTGAGTTGCGATCGCCGACAAAGATGCCGGAGACGACGGCCCCTGCTGTAAGGACTTCGTTCAAACCCATGACGCGGCACAACGATATGGAAATGACACCCATGGTGGCCGATGTGCCTAACGAACTGCCGATCAAAAGCGACAGCAGCGTGTTAAGTATAAAGATAATGGCGTAAAACAGCGCCGGATTCATCACAGACACGCCCAACTCTATAAAGGTGGCAATAGTGCCCGATGCCCGCCAAAGGGCCGAGATAGCTCCGACAAGTAAAAAGACAAATAAAATGGTGCCGCAGTCCTTTGCAGAATGAAGTGAGGCGCGGATCAGCTCCGATCCCCGATGGCCTTTTAAAAGACCGTAGCCTAAAAACAGTAGGTATCCAACTACCAGCGCCACAAGCACCGGCAGGTTTAAAATCACGCAAAGTCCAAGTGTCAGAGAAAATAATAACAATGTGATCAGTTCCATGATGACCTCCTTATCACAGTATAGCAAAAAAGCCGACAGGGAACCCTATCGACTTAAAATTTTTTAAATTTTTATGTGCTTATAGAAGATATGGATCTGCTTGCCAATCCGTGAGAGAGGCGGGATCGCTGACGTTCGTATCTCTGCCTTCAGCTGGGAGATCTTTCGCTGTTTCAGGTTCAGCCGCTTCTGTCGGCTGATCCAAATCCGCATCTCTGTGACGATCTTTTTCCCACTGTGCTCGACTGTCGTAGGAAGCTTCTGTCAGATCCACCGTGTCGATATCAATACCCAGAGCTGCCGCTAACATGGTTCCATAGCTCTCATCGGCCTGATGGCAGTTGCGAATGTGGCGGTGTTTGATTTGGAGCGTCGCATCTTCCATCGCCCTCGCAGTGTTTTCCACGAGCACCAACTGTTGTGCATCGGTCATGGCACGGAAAAGCTCGCCGGGTTGCGTAAAGTAGTCGTGGTCATCTTTGCGAAAATCGTAGTAATCCGCATTGCCTCCTTCCATAGGCGGTTCCGCCATATCAGGATGATCGTTCCAGTCGCCATAACTGTTCGGTGCATAATGCAGTTCCGATCCCAAGTTCCCGTCCACACGCATCTGACCGTCACGATGGAAAGAGTGCGGATGTTTCACACCTTTTGGTGAATTGACAGGAATTTGGTGATGGTTCACACCTAAGCGATAACGCTGTGCATCGCCATAGGCAAAGATCCGTGTCTGAAGCATACGGTCCGGACTAAATCCGATCCCCGGTACAATATTGGCCGGCGTAAAAGCCGCTTGTTCCACATCTTGATAGAAATTGTCTGCATTGCGATTGAGTTCCCATTCACCAACTTCGATAAGCGGATATGCTTTCTTCGGCCACATTTTGGTGAGGTCAAACGGATTGAACGGGCAGTCCTTAGCTTGCTCTTCAGTCATGACTTGAATATAGAACTTCCACTTTGGATACATGCCCTTTTCAATGGCTTCATAAAGATCACGACCGCTGGATTCCCGATCTTTACCCACCACCATTTCCGCTTCCTGGTCGGTAAAGTTTTGAATGCCTTGAACCGATCTATGGTGGAACTTGACCCAAACCCGTTCGTTTTTGTCATTAATTAAACTATAGGTGTGAGAACCGAAGCCATGCATATAACGGAAACTGGATGGAATGCCGCGATCACTCATAGTAATCGTGACTTGAAGCAGCGACTCGGGCAGTGAAGTCCAAAAATCCCAGTTGGTATTAGGACTTCTCAAATTGGTGCGCGGATCACGTTTGACCGCATGGTTTAGGTCGATAAACTTCTTAGGATCTCTAAAAAAGAAGACCGGTGTATTGTTCCCGACGATGTCCCAATTGCCATCTTCGGTGTAGAATTTCACAGCAAAACCGCGGATATCACGCTCCGCATCAGCCGCACCCCGTTCCCCCGCAACCGTGGAAAACCGTGCAAACATTTCAGTCTTTTTACCTATTTCAGAGAAAATCTTAGCTTTAGTATACTGAGTGATGTCGTGAGTGACAGTAAATGTTCCGAATGCGCCGGAACCTTTGGCGTGCATACGGCGTTCAGGTATAACCTCCCGATTGAAGTGAGCATGTTTTTCAAGCAAATAAAAATCTTGCAGCACTTGAGGACCGCGCTCACCGGCTGTCATGGTATCTTCATTATTGACTACCGGTGCGCCGGAGGCCGTTGTCATGGTCTTAGGCCCATTGATGTGATCATTGCGACTCGGAAGCGGTTTTCCCAGCCCATTTTTATCCATTGGATTTTTCATAGTACCTCCTATTGTTTTAATAAATAACTTATTGTTTTTATACCCGTATCCATATCGAAGACCGTTAACTTTTTTTATATAAGTAATTTTTTTGAAATTTAATCCATTTCATCCGACCTACCCACAAAAAAAGAAGCCCGAAGGCTCCTGTTAATCATATGCAATGTCAGTAAGGTACAAACCCCATCCCGGCGCCGTAGGTCCGGCCGCTTTTCGGTCTCGCTTCACCATCGCATCATAGAGAAAATTTTCATCACAACGGCCTCGGCCGACTTCAACCGCACTGCCCACTAAAATGCGCACCATATTCTTTAAAAAACTCTTTCCATAAAAGTCCAGTATGATAAGATCGCCAACTCGGCGAACCGTGATTGCATCCACTCGCCGTATCGTGTCCTTGACCACAGCATATCGCCCCATAAAACTCACATAATCCTGCTCCCCGCAAATTTTTTGGAGTGCGCGCTCCATCCTCTCATGATCCAGATTATAGCTCACATGCATGGCACGCTTCTCATAGAGCGGATGACGCTGAAAGCCGTTGTAAATCAAATAGGTGTAGTGTTTGCCCACAGCACTGTATCTGGCATGAAAATCTTCAGGCACCGCTTCTGCAGACAGCACGGAGACAGTCTCCGGCAAATGAAAATTAATAAGACGGGCCATATTACTTAAAGCCACAACGGAATCCGTGTGAAAGTTCACCACTTGTCCGAAAGCGTGAACGTCGTTGTCGGTGCGTCCGGCGTAACATAATTTAATGTGCTCATCCATAAGAGCGGCTGTCACCCCACGACGTAAGGTTTCTTCCACAGTCACCACATTCGGCTGAGACTGAAAGCCGTGAAAAGCCGTACCGTCATAGCTGACAACCAACTTCACATTCATAGGATCATCCCGTCAGGCAAAAATTTAATACCAATAAGCACTGCCGCTAAAGCCACCATGACTCCGACAGCAATATAATCCCGGGACTGAATATGAAGTTGTCGATACTTCGTCCGTCCCCCGCCGCCGCGGTAACAGCGAGCTTCCATAGCTGTGGCCAGCTCATCGGCGCGGCGAAAAGAGTTGATAAACAGCGGCACCAAAAGCGGCACGAGATTTCGTGCACGAGCCATGAGGTTCCCGCTCTCAAAATCAGCCCCCCGAGCCATCTGTGCCTTCATAATTTTATCCGTTTCTTCGACAAGTGTCGGAATAAATCGCAGGGCAATTGTCATCATCATCGCAATTTCATGTGCCGGTACACCGATGCGCTTAAGGGGATTGAGCAATAACTCAATGCCGTCGGTGAGTTCAATAGGTGATGTCGTCAAGGTCAGCATACTGGTACCCATGACAAGAAAAACCAATCGTATGGCCATGAGTACTGCGGTTTGAAGCCCCGTTTCTGTCACTCTCACCACGCCAAACTGCACCAGAGTCTTGCCGCCGGGGATAAAGAGCAGATTGATGACAAAGGTGATAAGTAAAATCCAGCGCAGCGGCTTAATCCCTTTCACCACCAGTTTCATCGGGATTTTGGACAGGCTCACGGTCACAACCAGAAGACCCAAGACCAAAATATACGGCGTGTACCCTTCGATTAAAAAGAGGCTCACAATAAAAATCATAATGGCAATGATCTTACTGCGAGGGTCCAAGCGGTGGATGGGTGAATCCACGGGATAGTACTGTCCTATGGTGATATCTTTAAGCATGCCGTCCCCCTAAATAGCTCAGCAATTCCGCCTTGGCTTCATCAATGGTGATGCAGTCGTCATCCACCCCACCGCAAACCTTGTTAAAAGCTCGCATAAAAGATGTCACTTGAGGAACCCCGAGTCCGATTGCCACCAACTCATCTTCCCGTTTAAAAATCTCTCGCGGCGCATCGTCCATCATGACCGTACCGCCCGTCATGACAATAATACGATCCGCCACTTCAGCGATGTCTTCCATGGAGTGGGAAACTACAATAATGGTAATATCCCGCTTTTTAAAGATGTCTTTGATCTCCTGAAGAATTTCATCCCGTCCGTGAGGGTCAAGGCCTGCTGTGGGCTCGTCAAGAATGAGGAGCTTTGGCATCATCGCAAGCACACCTGCAATAGCCACACGCCGCTTTTGTCCGCCGGACAGTTCAAAAGGACTGCGATCTTTCATGTCATCATAGTCCAGACCGACGGCATTCATGGCCTCCTTCACCCGTTCAGTGACTTCATCCGCAGACAGGCCCTGATTTTTCGGGCCGAAGGCGATGTCCCTCTCAATAGTCTCTTCAAAAAGTTGATACTCCGGATATTGGAACACCAGTCCGACTTTTTTACGCACATCGGCCAGCTTGACATCTTTACCGGCAATATCCTCGCCGTCAATAACAATACTGCCGCCAGTGGGTTTTAACAGACCGTTTAAATGCTGAATGAGCGTGGACTTGCCGCTGCCCGTATGTCCAATGAGTCCGACAAACTCTCCGGATTCAATACTGAAGTTGACACCGTTGAGCGCCCGCTTCTCAAACGTGGAGCCGGGATTATAAATATGCACAAGATCTCTGACTTCTACAAACGCCATAGCTCACCTACTAATTCTTTCACCGTGAGGATTTTCGTATTGATATCCACACCCTCTTTTTTCAATGCCCAGGCAAGCTCTGTCACTTGCGGCACATCCAGACCGATGGCCTTCACCTGTTCCACATTGGAGAACACTTCCCGTGGCTCACCTTCTAAAATCACCTGACCTGCTTCCATGACAATCAGCCGCTTCGCCTGAGCTGCTTCGTCCATGTAATGGGTAATAAGAATAATCGTCTTATTTTGAGTCGCATTGAGCTTTTGTATCGTCGCCATCACTTCGTTACGCCCGACAGGATCCAGCATGGCTGTCGGTTCATCCAGGATAATGTATTCCGGCGTCATGGCGAGAATGCCTGCAATGGCGACACGCTGTTTCTGTCCTCCGGAGAGTAAGTGAGGCGCATTCTTGCGAAAGGCGTCCATATCCACAGCATCCAAAGCAAAGTCCACGCGTTTGAGCATCTCATCGTGTTCAATGCCCAAATTCTCAGGACCGAAAGCTACATCTTCCTCCACCATGGTAGCGACAATTTGATTGTCCGGATTCTGAAATACCATGCCGGCACGGGAACGAATGGACCAAATGTCCTCATCGTTCTTGGTATTCATGCCATCTACAAGCACATCGCCCTGAGTCGGTAAGAGTAAGCCGTTGATGAGCTTGGCCAGGGTACTCTTGCCGCTGCCGTTGTGTCCTAACACGGCTACAAAATCTCCCTGCTCAATGGTAAGGTTCAAATCCTTAATCACGTCGGAATCTTCTTCATTGTATTTAAAACTTACATTTTTGATTTCAATCATGTCTGTACCTCATTTACTTAGTGTAGTACAAGCCTTGAACCTTTTCAATGCTTTTGTTCCATATCCCCGTCATCCCCGTCGCCTACGCTTCACATGCGAAGAGGCCACGCCGTCGTGACCTCTACTGTGCATTGGAACGTTGTATGAGATAGGATTTCAGGACGTCCTCAACTTCTTGGACTGTCGTCAGTCGATTGATAACCTCCCTCACCTCTTTGTTGCCGGGTTCGCCTTTTAAATAGCCAATAAGCTGTTTACGCATTTCAAGAACCGCCCTGTGTTCACCTTTGACTGTACTTCCAAGACGAAGTTGATAGATGGCTGTAGCCACACGCTCCTCTAAACTTGGGGGCGTGTAGAGCTCATCTCGAATACCGCACTGAATTTCTCTGAAGATAAAGGGATTGCCGATGGCGCCGCGGCCAATGGTCACACCGTCCACACGAGTCTCCTCCAGTCGCCGACGAAATGTCTCAAAGCTATTCACATCGCCATTGCCCAACACGGGAATGGCAACCATATCTTTAATCTTCTTAATGTAGGACCAGTCCGCCTCGCCGCTGTAATAAGCCTCACGCGTTCTGCCGTGCACCGTGAGCCGCTTGGCTCCGCCCCGCTCTGCAGCCAAGGCGGCATTCACCGAACTCACGCCTTCAATGCCCATACGCAGTTTGACATGAACCGGCAAATCCGTAGCGCTCACTGTCGCTCTGACAATATCGTAGACTCTATCCGGCTCTAACAGCAGCGCGCTCCCTGCGCCATTTTTAACAATCTTCGGAGCAGGACATCCCATGTTGATATCAATAGCCGCAAACCCTCGGTCCGACACCTTCTTCGCCGCCACTTCAAACTCCCGCCACTCTCTTCCGAAAAGCTGTACCACGGTGTGCGCCTCGTCAGCAAAACGATACAGAATCGTATCGGTCTTTCTGTCGTTATACACCAATCCCTTCACCGATACCATTTCCGTGGTCACTTCATCCGCACCTTCCCGTGACGCCAAAAGACGAAATGCCGCATCCGTGTAGCCGGCAAGCGGACTCAGTCCTAAAATGGGTTTATCGTTTGAGAATGACATCAGAGTTCATCTCATAAATGATTCTAAGACCCTCTAAAGTCAAGTCCCTGTCGATAATCATATCAAACTTGGACTCATGGGTCAGCAGCGCAGAGAAGCCACCGGTGGAAATAATGTTTGTCGTGTCCGCCTGCCAGCCTTCTTCTTCCATCATCTTCTCGATGATGCCGTCTATCATCAGGTTGAAACCGTGGTAAAGCCCGGACTGAATGGAGGAGACGGTATCGGTTTGAATCACGCGATCTTTTTTGATGATCTCAATACGGGGGAGCTTTGAAGTACGAGAGAAAAGCGCTTCCGCTGAAATGCCGATACCCGGAAAAATAGCGCCGCCCAAATAATTGCGCTTGCCATCCACAGCACAAAATGTCATTGCCGTACCGATATCAATAATGATACAAGGTCCGCCGTACTTTTCCAATGCCGCCACGGCATTCACAATCCGATCCGCACCGACAGCGCTCGGATTGTCATAGAGGATATTCAAGTCATAGTTCAAATCCATGTTGACAATGATCGGACGACGATTGAAATACTTGATGATCATCGACGGCAGCGTATGCATTAAATTCGGTACCACAGACGATACAATGACATCATCAATTTGATTGGCCTCAATCCCTGCATGGCTTAAGAGATTGTAAAAGATTAAACCGTATTCATCAGACGTTCGCTTCTGGTCCGATGCAATACGGAAATTTTGAATCAGTTCTTTTTCGTGGTACACACCAAAGACAATGGACGTGTTTCCCACATCAATTACTAGTAACATAGTACTCCTTTTATAGTCAGTATTGCTCATTTGTGTATTATATCCATCCCACTTACATTTTTCAAGAGACGCGCTGCGGACACCTTATCCTACGATCATTGTGCCATCCTGCTATTATCATCCTGAAAAACGCACTTTAAGTTAACATTTAATTATCATTGACACTATTGTTAACCTATTGTACAATAACATTATTCAAAGGAGGACTTATGACACTTACAACTTCACGACTCACACGCATTGCACTCTTTACTGCGCTCATCGCAGTAGGCGCTTTTATCTCTGTACCCATTGGCGCGGTACCTATCACATTTCAAAACTTTTTTGTCATTATGGCAGGGCTGCTTCTCGCCCCCGCTGACGCTTTTCTTAGTGTATTGATCTATATGCTTCTCGGTCTTATAGGCCTTCCCATCTTTGCGGGATTTCGCGGCGGTCTTCAGTCGGTCTTTTCGCCATCATTCGGATTCATTCCCGGCTTTGCCGTTGGCGCCTACGTCATTGCAAAACTCACTCAGGGTGAAACACGACCGATTCGCCTCTTCCTTGCCACAGTCGTAGGTGAGCTCATCTTTTACGCCGTGGGACTACCCTATCTTTACTACATACTGCAAAGTATGTCCAAAGCACCTGAGAGCTTTTATGCACTGCTCGCCATCGGCGTCATACCTTTTATTCCCGGCGATCTATTTAAGATGGTGATCTGCAGTGTGATTACTCCCAAAATTAAAAAGGCGATAAAATAACACAAAGAGCTTCGGCTCTTTTTTTGTGACGCTGATAGCAAAAAAGACGAGCTATAAGGCTCGTCTTTTTTATGGCTTTATAATTTTGTGACCCTGATGCGACCTTCGTGACCGTTTAAATCCACAGCTTCGCCACCGTCTGAAGCTTCAAGACTGTCAGCGAGGACTTCGGACTTGATATAATCAGCACTAGCTTGTAAGGCTGCCGCCACATTCTCATCCACATCATAGGTGACGGCAATGTGATCAAGGATATCAAAATCATTGGCTTTACGCATCTGTTGTACCTTAGAGATGAATTCCCGTACAAAACCTTCATTCACCAACTCGTCAGTGAGCTCAGTATCTAAGATGACAAAACGATTGTTTTCCATCGTGACATCAAAGCCCGGTTTAGACTTGATATTGATAAGAATATAATCCTTAACAATATCTGTCGGTTCACCATTAAGCTCAACAGATACAGGACCTGCCTCCAGAGCTTGTACAAAGTCTTTAGCGTTAACTGACTGCAAGTATTTGGAGAAGTCCTTAATCTTACTTCCTAAAATAGATCCCGCCACTTTAAAGTTCGGCTTGAGTTCATAGTTCATAAATTGCGATAGATCATCCTCATAGTCCACCGCTTTGACATTAAGCTCTTCTTTAATCAGCTCATCGAGACCGGACGTCAGGGTTTTGTAGTTACCGTCGATGATGACTTTGGAGAGCGGCTGACGGACTTTGATCTTCGCATTCTCACGGCTGGCACGCCCTAACGCAACCAGATCGCGCACTAAATCCATGCGTGCTTCAATCTCAGGCTGGAATTTAGACACATCGGCACGAGGATAGTACTCAATATGAACGGATTCATTCTCCGTGAGGTTTTCATAGAGCTCTTCCGCAATAAACGGTACAAACGGCGCAATGAGTTTGGACAGACCGAGGAGCACTTCATAGGTGGTCGCAAAGACGGCACGTTTGTCATTATCCACTTCACTTTTCCAGAAGCGGCGACGATTGCGGCGAATATACCAGTTAGAAAGATCTTCAATGACAAAGTTTTGAATCGTCCGCACGACTTTCGTCACATCAAAGGCATTCATATCCGCCTCCACGTCACTTAACAGACGGTTGTACTTAGAGAGAAGCCATTTGTCGATGTCGTCCCGCGCTTCATAAGCCACATCAAAATCATCTGGTGTCAAGTTGTCCGTATTGGCATAAAGACTGAAGAAGTTATAGATATTTCTCAGTGAGCGGAAGAATTTTGACTCCACTTCACGTAAGCCGTCTTCGTCAAACTTGGTCGGTGTCCATGGTGGTGATACATAGAGCAGATACCATCTCACCACGTCGGCGCCGTACTTGTCGAAAAGTTCCAACGGTGCCACGGTGTTGCCCTTGGACTTGGACATCTTCTTGCCGTGTTTGTCGAGGATCAGATCGTTAACGAGGACATTTTTATAAGGACTCTTGCCTTTAAACAGGGTGGCAATAGCCAAAAGGGAATAAAACCATCCTCGAGTTTGGTCGATCCCTTCACAGATAAAGTCGGCCGGGAAGAGGGATTCGAAGTCATCTTGGTGTTCAAATGGGTAGTGCCATTGGGCAAACGGCATGGCTCCCGAATCAAACCACACATCTCCGACTTCCGGAATACGGCTCATGGTATGGCCGCATTTGTCGCATTTGAGGTGAACATCATCCACATACGGACGGTGGAGCTCGATATCTTCAGAGATGTCTTCAATCGCCCGTTCTTTAAGTTCTTTACGAGAACCGACTGAGGTGGTATGTCCACACTCATCACATCTCCAGATTGGGAGCGGCGTACCCCAATAACGTTGACGGGAAATGGCCCAATCGTTTAAGTTTTCCAGCCAGTTGCCAAAGCGTTTTTCTCCGACAAAGTCAGGGAACCAGTTGACGCCTTTATTATTTTCCACCAGCTTCTCTTTGAGCTTCGTCACTTCAATGTACCAGGACGGATGTGCATAGTAGATCAGCGGCGTGTGACACCGCCAGCAATGCGGATAGTTATGCATAAATTTATGCTTGGAGAAAATCAGATCATGTTCAATAAGGTACTGAATAATCTCCGGATCCGCATCGATAACAAAAGTACCTTTCCACGGCGTTTCCGTGAACTGACCGGCTTCATCGACAGGTTTTAAAACCGGCAGATCATAGCGGCGTCCGGTTTGATAGTCATCTTCCCCAAAACCCGGCGCCGTATGGACGATCCCCGTGCCGTCTTCGGTAGTGACATAATCGGCACAGACGACGTAGAAGGCTTTTTTATCCGGTTGAATGAAGTCTAAAAGCTGTTCATATTCCATGTATTCCAGCTCTTTACCCTTGAACGTCTCCAACACCTCATACTCATGGTCGATAACTTTGTCGGCCAGATCTTTGGCTAAGTAATAGATGTCGTCATGGACTTTAACTTTCACATAGTCCACATTCGGATTCACCGCCAACGCCACATTGGACGGTAGGGTCCACGGTGTCGTGGTCCAAGCTAAAAAGTATTCGTTGTCTTTGCCTTTTAGCTTAAATTTTGCCGTGACGGTTGTTGTTTTTATTTCTTCATAGCCCTGTGCCACTTCGTGGGAGGCCAGACCGGTACCACAGCGTGGGCAGTACGGCAAAATCTTGTGGCCCTCATAGATCAGACCCTGTTTAAAAAACTCGTTATAGAGTGCCCAGACGGACTCGATATAGTTGTTGTCCAAGGTTACATACGGGTCATCCATATCAATCAGATAGGCCATGCGTCGAGTGATCCGACGCCATTCCGATTCATACTCCCATACACTTTCACGGCACTTTTCATTAAAAGCGGCCACACCGTACTTTTCAATATCCTGCTTATTGTGTAACCCCAACTTCTTTTCCACTTCAATTTCCACCGGCAGACCGTGGGTGTCCCAACCGGCTTTGCGGGTGACCTTGTAGCCGGACATTGTTTTGTAACGACAGGTCAAATCCTTCAGCGTCCGAGAAATCACGTGGTGAATGCCGGGTTTCCCGTTTGCCGTCGGCGGCCCCTCATAGAAGATAAAATTTTCTTTGCCGTCCCGTGTCTCCACAGAACGTTTAAGTAAGTCAATCTCATCCCAATATGCTGAGATTTTTTCTTCCCTTTGAGCCACCGGCTCTTTGGAAAGCGGTTTAAATTGTTTCATAGTGCCTCCTAAATTTGTAATAAAAAAGACCTATGAAGGGACGACAAATGCCGCGGTACCACCCTTCTTATAGGTCCTATCTCTCTATTCCTTAAGGCGGAAATTCCTAAAGCTCCGAGCTGATCTATTTGAAACGCCGCTGCATTTTTTCACCACCCAAATGCTCTCTACAAACTTCAGTCTCAAACCGGTCTCATCATAGCTGTGTATGGTTGTGTTATGAAGGATTGACAATCATATCCAAGGTTCGACCCTTTAACACATCAATAATTTGATTTTGAACTTGTCCCAACGTGGAGTGAAAGCGACACTGCAAGTGCGCTTTAGGATCAGAACCCATGTAGGAACAATAAGGATCCTGGGCATCCAGACAGCGATTGACCACAATAGGTCCGTCAATGGCAACGACAATATCATAAAGATTGATGTGCTCTTTCGGCTTTTTCAAAGTATACCCGCCATTGACACCGCGTTTTGCCGTCGTGATACCCGCTTGGTTAAGTTTTCTCAAAATTCTAAGGGTAAAACGCTCGGGAATCACTCGGTCTTCTGCAATTTTGGGCGCACCGATAATTTCGCCCTCATGCTGTGCCAAGTAACCGCATATTCTAAACGCATAATCTGTTTCTCGAGTGATCCTCATAAATCTCTCCTACTTCTGAAAATTAAAACACTACCCCAATCTTAAGTCTTTCCCTATAGTTTGTCAACTGTTAAGACTGTCCTTTTTCCTGAAGTCGTCGAACTTTCACAATAGCGGCAGACTCATCTAAATTAACTTGATCCCATGTGATAGCTGTACCTTTTTTGATAGCCACCTTAGCTGTAGCTTTATCTGTGATAAGACCGATAGGTAAGAGATTCTCTGCAAGCTGCACCGCTTTGGTCTCAAGCACACCGTAGACTTCGTTACTCCCGATGCCCCCAAGCAATTCCCCCGGCTTCAGATCGCGCTTGGCAATAGTCACGGTCTCCGCCACACTGCCATACTCCGGCGCAATGCTTGCGTCGTGGAGGACCACCGCTCGGATAATGGACAGCGGAGTCTCCAGACTGGTCAGGTGATACGGCCGATAAATGGCGAAGTTCGGTGCCTTCCCCACACTTAAATATTCCATCTCTTCATCTAAAGACGCCGAGTTCGTCCGAGCAATGGCGAAGACCCCCGGAGCCACCCCCATAGAAAAGTCCACCACCTTATAGTTCATCAACTTCGAACCGCGAGACGCCAAATCAATGTCTTCGGCAATGGTCTTCGGTGTCGTGGAAAAGCCGTGACAACCTCGAATGTCAGGTACAAAGCCCGTGGCATTGCACACGGCATTCAATTCCGTCATAGTATTGGTTCCGTCGACAAAAGAGGTCAGCATTCGCGGATTGAGACCACGCCCCACAGCCTCTTCTGCCAGCTCTTCATTGGTTGCATTGCGGTTGAGCGGATTGTTCTTGCCCTTGCCCAAAACCAAAACCTCAAAACCCATGGCATTAAGAAACTCGTAAAGCTCAATAATAGCACCGGGCTCGTCGCCGGAAGAGCCGCTATAAATCAGCTGCTTCGCCTTTGCCAACTGATAGAGATAGGGACCCACGGTAGCATCCATCTCCACATTGAGACTCACCACATGAGTATTGGACTCCAGCGCCTTTAACGTGATTTCACAACCGGCGTTGGTATCTCCGGTGCAGTCCACGACCACATCAGGCAAAATGGCCGCAAAAGTGTTATCCGAAGTGATGACAGATTTACCTTCACGAAACGCAGCCTGTGCCGTATCAAAGTCATCGGTAATCACATAGCTGTCTTTTTCAAATCCTGCCGTGTCAAACGCAGCCGCTACCTTCGCCACATGGCGGGAGCTGTGGACAATAGGGGTGAATGCCTTCAACCCTTTGAGTTGGATCAAGAGTGAACGCCCCATAATCCCACAGCCGACAATCCCCACAGCAATGGGACCGTGGGCCTTTAACTGATGTTGTAAGTAATTCATATGCCTCCTATCGCCTTGCTCATGCACAATGCTGAACTCATAGCCCAGTGCAGATTGTAGCCGCCGCAAATGCCGTTAATATTTAATGCTTCCCCGAGGATATACAGCCCGGGTACCAGTTTGGACTCCAGCGTCGTAGAATCCACTTCATGTAAATTGACGCCGCCGCAGGTGATCTGAGCGAAGTCCAAACCTCGCACGCCGGTCAGGACAATATCATGACGAAGCAGTATCGTCGCCAGCGCCGCAAACGTAGCTTCATCCAACATAGCAAGTACCACATCATCTCTGAGACCCAACCGCCGAAGTACATAAAAAATCAGCTTCTTGTCAATAAAGCTTTCTAAAAATCGACCGACAGTGTAGTCCTCATGGGTATACCGTGCGGCATAAAGCAAATCCTCACCTTCGCCGCCTAGATGATTCAGTAGAGAAAAGACCACATGGGGCTTTCTAAGATGAGGCACCCACTTGGACACATTCAACACCGGCGGCCCGCTAAGACCGTAATCGGTAAAGAGTACTTCACCCCTGTCCTCAGCGATGACCTTCTCTCCATCGAACAGCGTGATACCAGTCACAACTTTCACGCCGCTGATACCCTTAGGCACCTGAGCTGTCACCTGAGTGAGTCCCGGCGTGAGAGGGGTGACGGTGTGTCCCAAATCGGTCAAGAGCTTAAACGCCTTGCCGTCAGTTCCAAGCTTCGGCATACTGGCGCCGCCGCAAGCATAGACCACGCCGTCACCATACCATGCCGTCTCGTTCGTGCGCACACAAAAAGTTTTCCCTTGCTTGCTGATGCCGGTAACCGGTGAGCCGCTCCGAACCTCCACGCCTACATCGTCTAATGCCTTGATCAGTAGATTGACAACCGTGGACGCCTTCAAGGTCACAGGATAGACTCGGTCGCCTTCTATGACGGTATAGATACCGAGAGTTTGAAGGTAGTGAACCAAAGTGTCCCAGGAGACTTGCTCCAGCACATCAGCCACAAAAGCGTCGTTAT
Source organism: Peptoniphilus equinus (assembly GCF_027921445.1). Classification (NCBI taxonomy): domain Bacteria; kingdom Bacillati; phylum Bacillota; class Tissierellia; order Tissierellales; family Peptoniphilaceae; genus Peptoniphilus; species Peptoniphilus equinus. The sequence continues at coordinate 541,788 of NZ_CP115667.1, read as the reverse complement.
ACCCTGAAACATCCAGATTAATATTGGTAAGGTTGCACCGCCCGTTTCCGGTGGTCAGCACTTTTTTTAAAATGCGTTCTTTTTTTTCCAAAAGGATGACGTGATGTCCCCGCCGTGCAAGCTCAATTGATGCGATAACACCGGCAGCCCCGCCACCTATAACCAAAATAGTTTTCATTACCTATAAGTTTAAATGCTTTTATCTCACAATGCAACGCCCGAAAGTCACCCTTGATTTTAAGCTTTGATAAACCTTTCGCTAATAAAAGGTTACAAAATATGACAGCTTAATAAGTAATTATACCACGTTATTCCCTGCCGTTTGACATAGAGATTGAAAAGTTCTACCGCACCTTTCACTGCACATAAAAGTTTGAGCGCGCTACTGTCATTCGTCGACCTCGCCCACGTCAGACTCGACGAGCCTTCCTACTGTTATCACTGCCGTCCGTGACATGACGACAAAAAAACCGGTTTAGAAACCGGCTTCTATACTTTTTTATACACTGACCTCACGACTGCGATCCCTTCACCTGTCTATTCATGTAAAAAATTTTTAAAATAAATTCTAGTCCACGTACCTAGTTTTGCAATCTTCGATACTTCCTCAAAGAGTTCCTTGCAGGCATCCATCAAGCGATAAAACACTATTGTCTCGCTGAGGTATGTAACCCTCTTTGCACCGTCTTCAAGTTCGATATCAATGGCCATCTCGCCATAAACGTTGTACACATCGTGAAAGAAAACAAATTTTGTCCCGACGGTAATCGTCGGCTCAACATTCTGACCCTTTTCAAGGTGAGTGAGTCCTGCAACGTAACTCTCAAAAAGAAAAATATCTCACTCAAAAGGTTTAGGAAGATCGATCTCTCCACCTTTGCCGTGAATGAGAAAGAGTGTGTCCTTGCCCTTTATATGATTCAATTATCCCATGGGGCCTCCTCATGCCTGATTGGTTAAAAAAATGTCACACTATCACAAGCTCGCTCTGCCGCTTTCGTCCAAAGTGCACGACAAGGAATACGACCACAAGTTTTCAGAGGTAATCTGAATACCTGCCCCTTCAGATATCACGTTTATCCTATATCCTTCATTACCTTGAGGCTTTCTTAGCCATAGCTCATGACGAGGCCCAGATCCTGAAAGATAACAAGATAACTGCTTTTACATTCCACCACCTCTATCTTGGACAAATCACTTTTGTAAATCAACACATAGTCCCTGTCATGATTGACCATGCGATAGTCTATGGCGATATCCAGTGTGGCTATGGGTTTGCCCCGCACGATGCCTTCACAGAAGGTATGATGCGGTGCTCATCCATCGTTCATATCCTTATGCTTACATCCCTCAGGCTACGTCACCACTGACATGCGAATAACAAAAAAGGCCCCCAAGCAGGTTTCCCTCTCAGAGGCTCTTTACCATAGCCACGTCTCGTAGCAGCGCAAACATTCGCTCCAAATTCTCTACCCGTGTCAGCCGAAGCTCAAAAATTTAAGCCGATAACTATGGCGCTCACATCGTATCTTTAACAGCGACCGCAATCATTTTTGCCTGGGCACGAATCACGCCGCCCGCTTCCATCTCCATGAGAATCACGGCTTTGCGTTCACCGAGGTCTTCGAGACGTGCCGTCACGGTGATGACCTCTTCCATCGGCACCGGTTTTTTAAAATCAATTTCAAGACGTGCCGTAATAAAACGACCGATGACCGTGTCCTCAGTCAATTCCATACCTTTGTTGTGATGGGCAAACCACGCCGCCGACGCCGTACCGTGGCAATCAAAGAGCATGGCAATCATGCCGCCGTAGAGATTTGCAGGCACTCCGCCGGTGTATTTTTTATCCGGGGTGAATTGACAAACGCAAGTCTCTCCGTCCTCACTCGGATAGGAATGCAGGTGAAGTCCCTCATCATTTTTAGGACCACATCCCCAACAATGTTGAAATCTTTCTCCGTAAGTATCTTGAATTGCTATTTTGTGTGCTGTCATAGTGTCACTCCTTTTTCTTTTATTATTCATGATATCGTTGTAAAGTCAAGGCCGCATAACAAGCAAAATCCCGGCACTCTATCCTCGGCTCCACAGAATCCTTGCCACAACCGTCGCAACGTCTATGCCCTTTGATCATGAATTCAGTTTTAAACTTAAAGGTACGGCCAAAATTTTGCAGCTAAAGTCGACACGCCGCCATGAGACGACATCTTAGCTCAAAGTTCGCCGTGTCATCGGCAGTCAGGCAACTTCTCTCTCCGGTCTTACTCAGTGAGCTCTCCACACATATTCTGAGACATCATTGCCTTGATAGCTTCTTTGCTGTATTGCGCACTAAATAAATAGTAAAGCTTGGCCACCGCCGCCTCAGTGGTCATATCAGCGCCGCCAACCGCACCGACCTCAGAAAGACCTCTGCTGGTCTCATAAGTACCGAGGCTTACCGTGCCCTGTAAACACTGGGAACATACGGTGATAATCACGCCGTGTTCGTAAGCTTTTTTTATAATCGGAAGCAGTGCATTGTCGCTTGCAGGGATATTACCCGCACCAAAGGTTTCAAGCACAATCGCCCGAAGGCGCTCCGTCATAATTCCTTCAAACAGCGAAAACTGTATCCCGGGAAACACTTTAATGACGCCGATGGGAAGCTCTCTAAACTCCACAAGCTTCAACCCGTCTGCAGGGGGATCCGGCCTCTCAAGGGCGCCCTCATTGTACTGAATGTTAATGCCTATCTCGGCAAGATGCGCATAATTGGGTGATTCAAAGGCAATAAACCGGTCTGATGAGAGTTTGACCGTACGATTCCCGCGAAGGAGCTTCCCGGAAAAGCAGATACAAACCTCTCGAGCCACCCCTTCAGCGGCAATGCAAATCGAATTAAAAATATTTTCAAGACCGTCACTGCGAATCTCACAAAGGGGAATTTGAGATCCTGTGAACACCACCGGTTTATCCAAACCTTGGAGCATAAACGACATCGCCGAAGCCGAATAAGCCATTGTGTCCGTGCCATGGAGCACCACAAACCCGTCATAGTCCCGGTAGTGGTCAAAAATACATCGCCCCATCTGATTCCATTCTGCGACTCCCACATTGGACGAGTCCAGCAACACTTCAAACTCGAAAATATCCCATGATGGCATATCCTTATGGTGCATAATGGATTGCTGACTCAGTATATCCCTCACCGTATTCGGAACCGGGATGTAGCCATTTGGCCCCGACACCATACCGATAGTGCCTCCTGTATATATAATAAGTATTTTTTTATCTTTTAAACTTTTCATTGCGTCACCTCCATTGACCTTCGCCGACGCTACAGTCCTGACCTCCAACAGAGTCATAAAAATCCTAATCCCAGTCAAAAGGTATATAACAACCTTCCACAATCAGATTCTGTTTATTCTCAATCGCAGCCTTAATCATATTCCTGACAATGGGCCATAAATATTACGTTAATGCATCTTCAGTCATGGGCGTCATGTCTGTATTGCCACTGCGAATCAAACTCATCTTGAGTCATCGACTTCGGTCGCGTCTTGCATTTTAAATGACCACGTTAAGTATAACATAGTTGCGTACGCCACTCATAGGTTGCTCAGATGGGTATTGGTGCCCCATACTATTCGCGATCGTGGATGACCTCACCAGCTCCGCACTAAGACAAAATGTCATAATATATCACTAAGCTTAGTTTATACATTCAAATCTACACCCATTCTAACTGTCACCAGACTTTCATCTGCAGCTTGATATTTAACAAATAGTTGTCACAAGACCTAATTCTTTTATCCAAACACTATATTTGAGAGTTTTTGCACCTAAAACCTCAAATCATATTTTTAAACGTCTCACAACAAATATATCAGCTGTTACTCACCTTTTCTGCTGTTCAAGCCATCTCCAAATAAAGGCTTCTCATTTATTACATACCGGGAAATCCGAGAAATTTAAGTGCGCTCTCAGATTTTTATCTGTCTCAGTTCCAATTATTCATATAATTACTTCTTGTTGTTTTTAGAAAAATAACTCCTAATGTTATTTACAAAGAAAGCCAGAATATCGCTCTGCTTTAATCCATTCTTTTTGGTCCCATATCTTTTCTAATCTCAAACATAATCTCTTCAAGTATAAAAAGGTCATCAGTCAAATTATCGTTTCGATCTTGAATTATTTCACGAAAAATAAGCCGCTTTCTAATTGCCTTAGTCGAACCCCATAGTGTCAATTTTTTAGAAAAACTAAATATATCATCTAACATTTCTTTTTCACTATATTCTTGATTTCCCCTAACACTATCCTGTAATTTGTAAACAATCTCAATACATTCCGAATAGGGTTCTTCCTTTTTTTCATATAAATACCTTTTTATATTTTGACGATATTCTATTACTTTCGATACTATTAAACGAATCAAATCTCCCAACATTGATAACCCACCAGTTATCAATGCTATAATAACAGCATCCATATTATTGGGACTTTTAACAAAACTTCCTATATAGCCTATAAATAATCCCAGCAGCCAAACAAGAATATAGACTATTATTGCTAACATTAAAAAGCATAAAATTACATTTTTAACGGAAACGCATTTATTTTTGCTCAACATATCATCTCCTTGAAAAACTCTTATGTTCAAATTTTATTTTCTCTACTGTGCAACATATTCAAAAAAGTTCAAACATAAAGATTTTTTAACTTATTTTTTACTGGAAATTATATCTAATTTAATATCGTTAAGACTTTTATCCCTTTTACTACCCATTTAGCTATAGCTAACTATTTTGCCCATTAATAAATAGAAGTAGTATTTTTACAGTCTAAAAGTTATTATATTTTATTCATTTTTCATTACAGAAAACTTTTAATTATCTTAAATAAATCTTCTGGCACTTCAAAAAGATCATAGAATTTCGTTGGAAAATATGATCTTTTCTACAGGATTCATCTCATTAATGGATTTGCATACATGAGGATACTCTTTTTTACTACGAAAGTAAGTTTACATTACTTCTATCTTTTTCAAATAGAAATCTAATAGCAATTGTTTATGTATATTGGCAACTTTTCACTAATTTATCCATAATTAACATCACTTATCATCAATCAATTTATCGTAGTACATACGTACTACATATTAGGAAGATAGTAACTTTATATTAAAATTTTCCACAGCCCCTTATAACTCACATTCATATCTAAAATTCTTAATTATAATTGGATTATAACATTAAACTTATTATTATGTAAGAATTTAACTTCTACGTCTAAGAAATTCTTTCTTCCTATTCAAACAAATGCATATCTCACAGCCTCTTTGACAAATCATCACTAGCTTTCTTCATGTATCAATGTCATTTTTATAAATTACTCGTGTGTCATTCAGTCTTTTTGCAATGCAAGAAATAAAAAATATGAGAATAACGACATGAATAAAAATCATGAAGGATTGGAAGGCTAACTATCCTGACAGCCTGAAACAGATTATATTCCTTTTGAAGAAAGCAATGTTATACAAAAGGTATATCTGCTAAGATTACGCCAAACATAAAATAAACACAGAAAAAGTACATAGCTTAAAGTTATGTACTTTTTAGTAATTAATATTTATAGAAAATAAGATTTGTTTACTTTATTACGATTACACAAATTCCAATTAGGGCTACTACAATTCCCAATACAAATTCTATTAGACCCACTTTTTTGGCATATGATTTTGTTTTTCTTCCGTTTTTATAATCTTCTTCAAAACCATTGATTAGATTGTACTTCTTTTGAAAATAAATCTCATATCCAAATGTAGTAAATACAATACCAATCGTTATTAGCATAATTTTTAAAATAGTCATTAAGCGCACCTCATTATCAAATACTATTTCACAAAAAACTCCCTCCAAAACGATGGAAGGCTTTTAAACAATTTATCCAAATTCAACAGCTCTTTTTTGAATTGACTATTTCAACTTTTTAGTATGAAAACAGTATCCCTTAAAAGAGTTTTGCACCGTTTAATCGCTAAAACCCACTGTTTTCAATATTTTTGTAACAGAATCATATTTGTTACTTTTGCTCAAACTTGATCCTATCAGTTTTGTTTCTAAACAACTATGCTAAGTTTCATTAACTGTCGTATCTGTATTATCTGAATCAAACTGTTTCTACTGGCTATCTGATTTCTTGTTGCCAAAGTGTTGCCGGCAATTTTTCTTTCTTGTGGTGGTAGCTCAGATCAATCACTTAAGCGGCGGCAACTCTGATAGAGCGATTCGAGTCTATGCACCGTTTTTCTTATTCTCCGGATGGGACTCCAGCCCAATAATGGTGATAGACTGCTGATCCGGGCTATACATCCAATACATTCCCATGGCACCGCTTGTCTTATTTTTCGGATATGACTGCCCTACACGTTCTCCGTATCGATCCGTTAATTCCTGAATCTCATGTGTCTGTAAGCCAGGATGTCTCGGATTCTCGGATAGAAGCTTTAATGCCTTGCCCAACTCCTTATAATAGTATGGCATCTTTCTTGCTGATGCGATACTCTCTCTGTAATCTCTACCATATAGCTTCCACTTCCAGTATACCCACTCTAATGTTGAACTGCATTTCTCAATGTCTCAAAACCATAAAGGTCTACCGGATCCGATATCTGACCTCGTTTAAAATTGCGAATCGCTTGGTACATGCTGTCAAATGGCTTAGATAATATTTCCTATCGGGGTGATCAATCCACGCGGTTCCAGCATCATGCAGCCATGCTCATATGCTCTGACGTTGTAATACTGATATTTTACACCACAGGGAGTTACACGCTTCTTGCTGTCGCTATGTATATCGTAATCCTTAACTGCTTCCACTAAAATCACATCCTCACGTTGTGGGATATCCCACTAACAGCATGACACTTTTTTAGGGTTATCACTTGCTTTCTTCAGCAAAGCCAAGTTTTCCACTCCTTTTGTTCTGAGAAAAGCCCCCTTTTACTATGAGCTACTACATCTATATAACCAATCAGCACATAACAATCTTATCTCAGTCGAATAGTACAAATTAGCCCGCCTTGTTCTCCTTCTGAAAAGAATATTTTCCATCGGTGCCAATCCGCCACCTGTTTGACAATCTTTAGTCCCCGGCCATGCTGTCCGGTGCCGGACTTCCGCTGATAACCACTGCGGTTCAGCCTGCTCAGAAATTCTTTTGATACGCCCTTTCCATTATCACCGAGCTCCAGAAAAACGTGATTTTTCCGATCCTGGTACAGCCTCATTTCAATCTTGCATCCATCCGTATTATGACATATCGCATTATGAAGTAAATTCATGACTGCTCTCTCCACCAGATCTTCGCTGAAGCACAGCTCCAGTTCCTGAAGAGCATCGTCGATGTCGAGTGTAAACTGATACCGGTCATCCTCCATTTGATTCATGATTTCTGTGAGGATCTTTCTGAGAAAGCGGCTGATTCTCACTGTGTGTTTTTCAAATTTTCCTGCGCCAAATTCCAGTTTACTGGAAAGATTCAAATTATCTACGAGTCGGCGAAGACGGATTCCCTGTGTTTCAATGGATTTCGCCCTGTGCCTGACCTCTGTCTCTTGGGTTAAACCGGCTATGATTTGGGCGTTACCCAGAACAATGGCAAGCGGAGTGCGAATATCATGCGACACTCCTGCAATCCACTCTGTGCGCTCCTCTTCCTTTTTCTTCGCCCGCCGTTTCTGCAGCCAAGTCGGAACCGTCACCAGCACAATGATATTGGACATGAAAAGCAAGGGCAAGACCTTCAAAAGATTTTCCATCAGGGTCACATCAAATTCAAACGTGTATTTCCAAATCCGGTCTTTTGTGCCTCCAATCACGAGCAGTCCTTGCTCGACAACATAGGTGCGAACCGGATAATCCTCAAGATAATACCGGGTAAACTTGGCGACGTCCTGTACGGTATATGTTTTTCTGAGTTGTTCGGGGAGCGCTTCACTCCACAAAATGCTTCCATCCTTCCCAAGGAGCATAGCAAACTGCTGGTGCTTCAAAAGACTTGCCCTCGCTTGTTCATCCAACTGATAGTTTCCGTTTTTCTCTAGCAAATGTGTCTCGATCTCTTGCATGTCCTGGTAATTGACCGAATTATTTTTGATTACCACGATCCCGAAGATCAGCAGATCCGTAAAGAGAAGCAGAATCGTCATCAGCACAATTCCTACAAACAGTTGCAGCCACTTTCCCATTTTTCGCTTCATGATTTCTTCTCCAACTTATAGCCAAGCCCCCGTACCGTGATAAGATATCTCGGCTTTGACGGCTCTTCCTCTACCTTTTCTCTCAAATGACGCATATGTACAATCAGCGAACTTTCCAGCCCAAAACTGCCGTCCGGCCAGAGTTCGTCGCACAGCGCGTCTGTCGTAATGATTTTCCCTCGATTTCGAAAAAGGATTTTAAAAAGCGCCAGTTCCTTTGCAGTAAGAGCAGTCTCCTTTCCATTTCGTGTAACAGTTCCCGCATCCATTGAGACAACTGTTTGGCCCAGACGAATAGACTTCGCCTTATCCTCAAAATGGTACGTCCTTCTTAGTACCGCTCCAATTCTCAACAATAATTCCTGCGGAAGAAATGGCTTGGTGATGTAATCATCCGCCCCAAGTCCCAATCCCTTCAGACGGTCCGTATCCTCATCCCGCGCCGACAAAAAGATCACCGGTGCATCAAAGAGCCATCCTTTCTCTTTCATTCGTTCATAGAAATCAAATCCATCCCCGTCCGGCAGCATGACATCCAACAAAACTAAATCATAATGCTGTTTCTGAAGCTTTTCTTCAGCCTCGCGGCAGCTGGCAGCACTATCAATCTGCAAATAATTTTCTCTTTTGAGCAGCTCAGTTACAATATCTGTCAGCCCCTTCTCATCATCGACGGTTAATAGTCTGCATTCACTTCTATCCATATGTCGGTCCTCCTGAATCATTTTTATAAGAATGGGCTTGTCCCAAGTATGTTTACGACGTATGCTCCGCTTCCCGCTTCCTCATTGAAAAGCTGCTTCTACTATATCGTATCCTGCCATTTCCCCCAAGACATTTGAGATATCTTAATGTAAGCATAAGGTTATCGCAAGGTTCCCATAATCTTCAGCTGATATGCTGTCACCGTAAACATTCTATACCAAGAAACGGAGGACAGAAGCTCGATGAACTATATATTGGAAACAAACCACCTGAGTAAGCGAAGCGGTAACACCTATCGCGTGAAAGATCTTTCCATGGCTGTGCCGGAAAAATGCGTCTACGGCTTTCTCGGGCCAAACGGAGCAGGAAAAAGCACAACCCTCAAAATGATTCTCGGTCTGATTCACCCTGATGAGGGCAGAATCAAAATCTTTGGCAAAACGATGGATTCCGCAAACAGGCTATCCATTCTTCGCCAGACCGGAAGCCTGATCGAAAATCCGGGCGGGTACGGTCACCTGACCGGTCTTGAGAATATGCAGATCATACAAAAGCTTAAAGGTGTCAGCGAGGAAGAAATCGTGCCTGTGCTAAAAACAGTCCGCCTCTATGATCAGCGAGATAAAAAACTCAGCAACTATTCTCTCGGAATGAAACAGCGGCTCGGTATCGCCATGGCGATCTTGGGAAATCCAAAGCTTCTGATTCTGGACGAACCGACCAACGGTCTCGACCCCGCCGGGATTCAGGAAATGCGCCAGCTCATTTGTTCCCTTCCTAAAGAAAGACACATAACCGTTATCATTTCCAGCCATCTCCTCAGTGAGATTGAACAGATGGCCGATCAAGTTGGTATCATCCATCATGACCGTATGCTCTACCAGGGGGCTCTTGCTGATCTGGAAACACATGGAGATAATCTGGAAGATGTATTCCTTGAAATGACCGGTAGAGAGGAGTCCTTATGAATCTAAGTGCCATATTTACAAAGCTGATCGCCGTTGAATTCAAGAAATCCCGTCACAAGCACTCTTTTTTACTTATTGTGATAGCTCTAGTGTTAAATTATTTCTATCTGTTTCACGGAAACCCTCCTGATCAACAGGCATGGTATCATACATTCTATGCCATGCCACTGATTAATACACTGATTCTGTCTATCCTGATGGCTGTGCTTGCCAGTCAGTCGGTGGACATGGAACATAGAGGCCTCATGTGGAACCTCCTGTCTACGCTGGAAGACAGAGCATCCATCTATCTCGGCAAGCTTCTCTATGGGTTCATTCATCTGAGCTGGTTCTGCCTCTTGCAGATGGTCATGGTGATTCTAATGGGCATCAAACTGGGATATGATGGAAATATTCCCTTCTCTGTAATAGGAAGTACATTTCTGGCAGAGCTGGTCAGCGGCATGATTGTCTATCAGCTGCAATGCCTTCTGTCTCTTTTCTTTCCAAGCCAGTTCGCAGCACTTTCTATCGGCTTCGGCGGTACTCTGGCAGGTTTCTTCCTCGCCTATGTGAGTACGACAGCATGGACACCATGGTCCGTCCTCCTTTCCCTGAGCCCCATCGGCATGGATTATCAGAGATCCTCGAGGACCGTGACACTTTTTCTGCACCAGATCACGCTGTCTGAGATTCTGACTGCGTTATTATACCTGGTCAGCATCTTCCTGCTGGGTCTGTATATTTTTACCAAAACAGAGAAAAGAGAGCTAAACATAAGCGCATGCAGGGACAAAGCATCTCGGTCCGTTCACAGTGGACTACCGGTGGAACTGATAAAACTGAAACGCAATCCCATATGGATTCCTTTTCTTCTAATCCCACTGATCTCAGCTGTCATCGGTACGTTCAATTTCACGCAGAATCAGGACGTTTTGCAGAACACCTGGGCAGACCTATGGACGCAGCAGTCTCTATTTTTGGGTATATTTTTTCTCGCGCCCCTAGTCGGAATTCTTTGCAGTCTGCTGTGGCGGATGGAGCATCAGGGCAGCAACTGGAACCTGATACTGACGGTAGCTCCCCCCGCAAAACTAGTCAGAGATAAGTATCTGACGGCTGTTATTTTCTCATCCACCAGCATTTTGTGGATTGCCCTCATCTATCTTTGCACCGGAAAAATCATACTGCGACTTCCCGGAGCGGTGCCCGGACTATTCTGGTTTCGGATGATCAGCGCCGCTTTCTGCCTCGCCGCCATCACTGCCGTGCAGAGCATGTTATCTATGATCTTCCGCTCCTTCGCCGTGCCCATCGCACTCGCTTTTGTAGGGAGTTTTGCCGGCCTTTGGTTGACCCTCAAAGGCGCTTATTATGCCATTCCGTACTCGATGCTGATCTATGGGATGGGAAGCAGCTCGATCACCGGGGCAGTGAACGTTCCTGTGCTTCTTGCATCCTGCTGCTTCTATATTTTGGGATCGATTATATGTAGCATTGTGTTCTTAAAAAGATCAGATGTACGCACACACGTTTGATGGCGGGCATTGAATACTGTCTCCAAATCGCATAATCATGGCTTGCGTCCTAAAATAATTCACTTCGGATGCAAGCCGTTTTTCCTTTTCAGATAGCCTCAGTATGTTTCTCGCGTTGTCATTCCCTATTTTTCTCCTTTCTTCGGTGATCAAAGCATATCACCGCCTTGTTGAACAACCGCCTTGGCTCTGCGTTCGATGCCCATGCTTTTGACAGCTCCAGATACTATTCAAGGCCTGCATGACAGTTCCCTTTGATTTTCCCTTTTTTCGTTGTCCATACGTCCTTGGTGTATCTGTACTGCTGTCTCATGGCGTTTCAGTTTCACAAAAACACTTCCTTTCACTTAAACTCCGACACACTTCACATTCTTTCCGCCCTCATCTTTGGCCATCTGCACTGTCTTCACCAGTCTTCTATATTTCTCCTAGGCCTCGGTGAATGCCGCCATATTCGGTCCCAGGTAACTTTTACAATTTTATCCGGCAGATCGCCGAGATGCTGCATGTCAATCCACATGCCATTTCTTCCGCAGATTACACAACCTACATCAAACCCACCTCAGACGCCTACGGGATGTATGGGAATGAGATCGAACTAAACCTTTACACCATATCGAATAGCTCCAGAAGCTTTCACTTACGCGATGACTACATCATCTGAGAAAAGGATAAATAAGAAACACAGAAAAATAGCGCTGTCCGACTTACACGATGTAAATCAGACAGCGCTATTCGTTAGAATGATTCAAATGTCAGATAGTGCCGACAAAACATTGCCACGCACTAGGTATTCTTGCTTAAAATCCACATAAAATCAACTTTACCAGGCGAGAAATTACTCCCATTCAATTGTTGCAGGCGGTTTCGATGTAATATCGTACACAATACGGTTAATGTGGTCCACTTCATTGACGATACGTGTGGAGACGGTATCCAACACATCATAAGGAATGCGAGACCAATCGGCGGTCATAAAGTCGCTGGTTTTTACGGCTCGCAGCGCCAAGGTGTAGTCATAGGTTCTGAAGTCTCCCATAACGCCCACGGTGCGGTTGTTGGTGAGGACGGCAAAGTATTGGTTGATGTCCTGATCCAACCCTGCGTTGGCAATTTCTTCTCTAAAGATGGCATCAGCGTCTCTGAGAATATCCAGCTTGTCTTTTGTGACTTCGCCGATGACACGAATGCCAAGGCCCGGTCCCGGGAATGGCTGACGATTCACCAGGTAATCTTTGAGTCCGAGCTCACGACCGAGGGCGCGAACTTCGTCTTTAAAAAGCATTCTGAGAGGTTCTACAATGTCTTTGAAATCTACTACATCAGGCAGCCCCCCTACATTGTGGTGGGATTTAATCACAGCGGCATCTCCAAGGCCGGATTCAATGATATCCGGATAAATTGTGCCTTGCGCCAGATAGTCCACAGATCCGATTTTTTTACCTTCATCTTCAAAGACTCGAATAAATTCTTCACCGATGGCTTTGCGTTTGTCTTCCGGATCAGTGACGCCTTGTAAGCGTTCCAAAAATCGAGCTTCGGCATCGACACGGATGAAGTGCATACCACTGTCTTTGAATGCATCTTCCACTTCTTGCGCTTCGTTTTTACGCATAAGACCGTGATCCACCAAAATACAGGTGAGATTTTCACCGACAGCCTGTGAGAGTAGCGCCGCAGCCACGGAACTGTCCACGCCACCGGAGAGTGCAAGAAGCACTTTGCCATCGCCGACTTTATCTTTGATATCGTGAAGCAAGGTCTCCTTATAGTTGGCCATGGTCCATGATTGATCTTCGCCGCAAACATCGACGACAAAATTTTTCAGCATTTGAATACCGTACTCGGAATGGTTGACTTCCGGATGGTATTGAAAAGCATAGAGTTTTCGAGCGTCGTCAGCAATGGCGGCATGCTCAGTGTTCTTAGTCGACGCAATGGTGGAAAAGCCTTCTGGTACTTTGACCACCTTATCCACGTGACTCATCCACACTTTGGATGTGGTTGGTACGTTATTAAAGATGGCATGTTCTGTATGATCCAACATCGTCTTGCCGAATTCACGCTCAGAGGAGGCTTGTACGTCCCCACCGAGAAGGGAACTCATAAGCTGCATACCGTAGCACAATCCCAAGACAGGAATATTCTCTTCAAAGATGGCTTTATCAATGGTTGGAGCCCCTTCTTCATAGACAGACGCCGGACCGCCTGTAAAGACAATACCGCTTGGTTTTTTTTCTTCTACAGCTTCCAGGGCTTTGCTGTAAGGCACGACTTCACAGTAGACGTTGAGGTCGCGAATGCGTCGAGCGATCAGCTGATTGTACTGTCCGCCGAAATCTACAACTAATATCATGTTGCCTCCTATAATTTCTGTTTAATTTGCTCCAGCACATAGGCCGGAAGTATGAGTAGGACAATGATGAGTAAACTCATGATGATGGGATACAGTACCTGAAAGTCTTTAAACGCTTCCGGGGTCAATCCCAGCGATAAAAAGTATTCTAATATGATGATATGGATGCCGAAGATAAAGAGCGTATGCCGTCCTACCAGACCGAGGTCTGTCGTGGTTTTGGATTTGACCAAGAAGTGAAACACACTGACGGAATAGATCATAGCAAAAGGATTGACGACATCATAGTAGAGGTAGATGACGTCCTCCGTAGGGCTCCTCAAGACGTTCTTGATGAGGTGATAGATTGCAAAAAAACCGATGATACTGAACCACCGCGGCAAGTCGTCCCGATACTTATAAATATACTGCCCGATAAAGGCATAGCCGATGGCCATGTAACTCATAGGCAAGGCATAAGTCAGAATAAACGGATTCTCCACATATCCCAGAGTTTTCCAAAAAGGAATCCCACCGGTGGTTGCGATGAAAATGACAATGCCGAAGAAGTATTCCCGCCGGGTCAAACTGCAAGCCAATCTCGCACACAGCGGCGAAGTGATGTAGATGGCAATAGCAAGGTAGAGATAGTACAGATGAAACTTCTCTGCCAGACCCATCATGCTGTTAAAGTCGGTCATCCCCTGTCGACTGCCGTCCCACACTTTATAGAGGACGATAAGTACGCCTAGTGCCACCGCCATTTTCAGCGTTCCTTTCAGCGCTTTAAAGATGGTGACGGGTTTTCGATAAAGTAAAGCGCCGCTTGTCATCATAAATAGCGGTACGGCGCACATGGATAATGCCCCGTAAATTAACCCGGCGTCTCGATAGTCCCCAATAAGGTAAACTTTCGTGTGAATTACCAGAACGAGAAAGATGGCAACCGCCTTTACCAGATCAAGGGTACGGTCTCGTGTCATTTGAGTTCGTTAAGTGCCACCTTAATGGCTTCTGTCGTGATGTTGAAGAACTTGTACACATCGCCTGCAGGAGCTGATGCTCCAAATTCGTCCAGAGTGACAAGCTTACCTTCATCGCCGGCATATTTATGCCATCCGAAGGAGCTGGCAGCTTCCACAACGACACGTTTTTTAACGGCTTTTGGCAAGATACTTTCTCTATAGGCTTCCACCTGAGCTTCAAACAACGCTCTGGACGGCATGGACACTACCCGAGTGGTATCGTCCGCCGCTTCCAAGGCCAGACTGACTTCGGAACCGGTGGCAATAATAATTTTTTCCACCTGTTTCGGTTCTTTGACAATATAAGCACCCTTTTGCGCATCCCGGGACGAACCGTCAATGTTTTTTAACGTTTGGCGGGATAGAATCAGCGATACCGGCGTGTTTTTCGATGTGAGAGCTACATTCCATGCGACAGCTGTCTCCGTGGCATCTGCCGGACGGAAGACAATGTGGTTTGGAATGGCACGAAGCATGGCCAGCTGCTCAATAGGTTGATGCGTTGGACCATCTTCGCCGACGCCGATGGAGTCATGAGTAAATACAAAGATAGACCCCAGGGACTGAATAGCCGCAAGACGAATAGCCGGCTTCATGTAATCGGCAAAGACCAAAAATGTCGCGCCGAAACTTTGCAGGCCGCCATGAAGCATGATGCCGTTAACGATAGCACCCATGGCATGTTCCCGCACACCGAAGTTGATGTTGGCACCTTCCGGTGTACTTGCAGAGAAGTTGGCATACTTATCCAGATGTGTTTTGTTGGACGGTGCCAAGTCTGCTGAACCGCCGAAAAAGCTCTCAAAGTTGTCGGCAATGCTGTTCATGATTTGACCGGACGCGGCACGGGAAGCCATGTCTTTGTCAAATTTATAGTAGTTTTCATCTTTAAATAAATCTAATTCAAAATCGCCGGACAAGGCACGTTGAAGCTTCTCGTAATTGTCGGCATACTTGGTGCGGTAGCGTTCCTCCGTGTGTTTGTCTGCGTCATAAGCAGCCTGTTTGCGCGCTACGATGGCTTCAAAGTGGGCTTTCACATCATCATCGACGATAAAACTGCCTTCGCCGGCTCCAAAGGCCTGCTTTGTGGCAAGTACACCCTCTTCGCCAAGAGGTTCGCCGTGAGCTTTAGCCGTACCTGCCCGCGGTGAGCCGTAACCGATCTGAGTCGTGACGGCAATTAGAGACGGTTTATCCGTG
The DNA here is from genome assembly GCF_027921445.1 of Peptoniphilus equinus. Classification (NCBI taxonomy): domain Bacteria; kingdom Bacillati; phylum Bacillota; class Tissierellia; order Tissierellales; family Peptoniphilaceae; genus Peptoniphilus; species Peptoniphilus equinus. The sequence continues at coordinate 525,787 of NZ_CP115667.1, read as the reverse complement.
TCTTTAGCTCGATCGATAGCCTCACTGATGGCGTCAATATCGTTGCCGTCCGATACTCCTTGAACATCCCAACCCAATGCGGCGTAACGTGCTTTCACATCTTCTGTAAAGGCAAGGTCGGTGGAGCCTTCGATGGAGATACTGTTGGAATCATAGAGCACGATAAGTTTACCCAGTTTCATCGTCCCTGCAAGGGAGGACGCTTCATTGGAAATGCCTTCCATTAAGTCACCGTCCCCACAGATCACGTAGGTATAGTGATTGATCAGTTCCAATTCATTGTTATAGAGTGCAGCCAAGTGCCGCTCTGCCATAGCCATCCCCACTGCCATGGAAATACCCTGTCCCAATGGCCCGGTAGTGGCATCGACACCTTTGGTGTGACCGTATTCAGGATGCCCCGGGGTCAGAGAACCCAGTTGACGGAAATTCTTCAAATCGTCCAGTTGAAGACCGTAGCCGTAGAGATGCAGGAGTGAATAGAGCATGGAAGATCCATGACCGGCCGAGAGAATAAAACGATCCCGATTGAACCACTCCGGATCTTTCGGATTAACCTTCATTTTATTAAATACGGTATACGCCATCGGCGCCGCTCCGAGCGGAAGACCGGGATGGCCGGAATTGGCCTTTTGCACTTGGTCTACCGACAGCAGTCGAATGGTGTTTATTGCTTTGGTTTCAATGTTCATCTGTTCCTCCTACAACTGAGTTCTTATGGGTAATAACGGATACGATAAATTTAGGCAGTGCAGCTTGTCGCTTAATCCGACTAGGTTCTTGAATCAATCGATAGAGCCACTCCAAGTTCAGTTTAATAAAGAGCTCCGGTGCCCGATTGGCCACACCGGCTAAAATGTCAATGACGCCGCCATTGCCGATAATGAGCTTGGCGTCAAGACGGTCTTTATTGTGGTCAATCCACAATTCCTGTTTGGGATAGCCCATTCCTAAAAATATTATATCAGGTTTTAGCGAATTTATCTGTGCAACTACGGTCATTTCTTCCTCATGATCCGCCATGCCCAAATGTGCGCCTTTAAAGTAGCCGTCGTGATAACCCACAATATTAAGATCAGCATCTTGCTTCAAATTGTCATAGGCCTGCTTGACTATCTCCGGTTTTGTCCCTAAAAGAAAGAGTGAATAGCCTTTGTCTTTGGCGAGCTCAATCAGTTTCATGGACAGGTCAAACCCTGTGACGCGCTCTTTGAGAGGGTGACGTTTCATCTTTGATCCGTAGATAAGACCAATGCCGTCGGGGACAACCAAGTCCGCACTGTTGATAATCCGACGCATGTCCGGCTTATCTTTGGCGTCCATGACGATCTCCGTGTTTGGGGTGATAATGGTGTGTAGACGATCCTCTTCCAGGAAGCCTGTCACCTGTGCAAAAGCTTCATCAAAAGTGACGTTGGCAACTTCCGTACCAAAAATTGTTATTTTCTCCATGATGACTCCAATACTTCCTTAACTTTCTTATTGTGTAGCTTCGCAAGATTCATAAAATGCTCTCGATGTCGGCACACATCGGCTCGTAACGGCTCAAGATGTGCCAATGCATCGAGCACATCCTCTGCCACCGACTCGGCGGTAAAGTTTTGTACGTAGTGCTTTTGAACGCGACCCAATTCATTCATAAAACCGTCGATCTTCGGATCATAACTGATACCGATGGGATAGACCTTCATGAGCACTGAAAAAATAAGGCCGTGAAGGCGCATACTCACACACACATCCAGGTTTCCGATAAGAGAGAGGTACTCCATCACGTGAAGATACTCCTCCACAATGTAGAGATCCTCCATGCCTTCGAGCTCATCAAAAATCATCCGCTCAATCTCCAAGTCGACATGGTAAAAAAACGGAATGAGTACAATGTTCACATCACTGTGCTTTCGAATCTGCCGCACAGCCCGTACCACTTCTCTGATGGTACGAGTTTTGGAATGCTTCCAATTCATAATGATAAGACCTACCGTCTGTTTGCCGTTGGTAAGTCCCACACTTTCCAGAATTTCCCGCCCACGGTTAAGATCGGGGGTTTCAATGCCGAAGACCGTATCGATCGTCACCAACACATGCCGATCAATACCCAAGTCTCGTAAATAGGCTTCGCTATGACGATCTCGAACATTCAGATAACTGACTTTTTTTAAAATAGACTTCGCCATGGCACGGTTCACCGTAGTATTAATGGGCCCGATACCCTGGGAATAAATAAATGTTTTTTTACCGAGGAACTGAGCCAATTTCAACACGCCCAAATAATAGATGATGGACTTTTTACTGCTGACATCTTGAAGCAGGGATCCGCCACCGCTTAAAACAAGGTCGGTCTGTCGCATGGCCGTGAAAATATCCTTTAAATTGGAGCGGTTGACCGCTTTGACCCCATACTTTTCCTCAGTCCAGTCCGGGTTTTTCGACAGTACGGTAATTTCGGCATCGCTCACACTTCGGATACCGTCCACCAAACCTTTGAGGATGCCCTCATCACCGATATTATTGTAGCCGTAGTATCCGGAAACCAGTATTTTTTTAGGCAAATTAGGCAAAATAAGCGTCGTACCCCTTTCGCAAGAGTTCCAAAATCACGATGACGATAAGGCTCACCACAGCACTCACCACATATTCCACACCAATGCGCCCAAAGGACATGAGCACCGGCGTACGAATGTGAGAGAAAGTATTCACAATATCAGCCATACCGATGGCAACGGCAAGAATAGCTGGGAAACTGAAGAGTTCAAACCGTCGGCGGTAACCCATATAAATGAAAGCTACCACGGCAGGAAAGCCGATAAGAATAGCTTTGGTGCGCGGCCGCACAGGCAAATACATTTCCATCAGGTTTCGGGATAGCAGTTCAAAGGCCGGTACTTCCGTGTTGGTATTGCCCCCACGAAGTAGAAGTATCCCCACCATAACCAGCATCACCATGGCAAGCCCTGCATGCCAGAACTTCACATCCTGATTGAGAACGCCTTGAATTTCCCCTGTTCGCAGACCACGTTTTTTATCGGTGCGTCCAAAACCCACATACGACATATAGAGCACAGCGGCAAAGCCAATAGGCAAGATTTGAGAAAGCTTAACTCCTCGAAACTCCGAAAGCTCCATCAAATAGTCAGTTCCGCTTAAAAAAGCAACTTCACTAAGCGCCCCTATCATCGTGATGGCAATAGCGCCAAGAAGGATGAGCATGCCTCGAAGATAGATATAGATAAGCGACCGGTCTCCACTCTTAATCCAGCGGTAGCACTTGAGCACAAAGGCCACGGCAAGGGAGGCATAGACAGTGATAGCCGCCAGATTAAACGCCAGATTTCCAAGACTTGTCATCTTACCTAAAACGAAAAAGATAAAAGTGAGCCCGATGCCGGCAAGGGCGATGAGGCCATTGACCACCATAGGTAGTGTGATAATAAGATTTAAAAGCAGAATGCCTGCCGCTACCACACCAAGAGCCACCGGCACTTTGGCAATCCCGTTTGGACTCCATGTCCCGATGGGAACCACATCCCCCGAGATATAACCTTTATCTCCCAGGCGATCGCTCAAAGTGTGCAGAACACTGCCGTAACTTTCAGTATTGGTGATAACGGTATTGTCTTTGGAGTACGGCGCCAAAAAGACAACAGCTATATTGCGCTCGGAGATAGCACGATAGTAGACATTAGTGAGCTCTTCTCCGTTGTGATGCATAGGAATGCCGTAATCAAATTTGTTTTGCAGATAGTCCCATGTGGTAAAGGCACGAATTTTACGCACAGCGTCTTGTCGCATAAAACCGGCAGATCCGCGAAGTTCCATATGACCTCGCTGATTGGAGGCTTCAATAAGTCCCATGGCCATATGGTTATCCGCCAGAAAGTCGCTGAATGTTTTTTCAATCATCTGCGCATCGTCTCCGGAACGGTTGCTGTAAAAATCATTGCCCGCAAAGATAACCCAGCTTTGGTTCGGATTATAGGTCTTGACCGCATCCATAAAACGCGTCATCGTCGTGACAGGATCCTGCATCCGGGCATAGAAAGACGGACGCAGCACCACATCCAGGCCTGCATCCTGCACCGCTTGAATTTGCGCTGCATCAAATCCCAGTCCGATATACTCCAGTACGGAGGAGCGTGTGCCGAAGTCTCCCACTCGATTTTGATCCAAATCAAAAGCGCCGACCCGATGAGTCACCACGTCTTGCGGACGTCCCTCTACAACCAAAACGCCCTGACTTTGCCGATCCATAGTCCGTGCGTCTTTAAGTGTTTGAAGACCTTCTTCAATAAAGTCCAGTTCCGCTTTCGAACCGGTGATGCGAAGATCTCTGCCCACAAGCTCTGTATGAAGATCAGAACCGGGCAACGCACGCATGGTGTCAATCGTTGTTTCCACCATGGCAATCTTGGTGACGCCTGCCTCTTTCAGTGCTTTAAAATAGTCCAAAGGATCGGTGCCATCTTCATACGCCAGCGTCAAAAACTGGTTGTAATCAGCCACCACATCATAGCCTTTATACTGAACTTCCGCTCTGTAGCGACCCAGGACAAAATAAAAGGTACACAGCAGTCCCAGTGCCATAAAGGCCACAAGGACTGTGGTTTTCATAGACTTGTTCATAGTATCTCCTCTTGTTAAATTCAGTACTATTATACTTGATAGAGCTATATTTGACAAAAACCTTAGCTGATCACAGAGAAAATAAATCTCACGACCTGCTAAGGTTTTTGAAATTATTGTGCAGTTAATCTACAATATGTAAGCTCACTTTAATCGCTTTGTCGATGTCATCCATGACTTTGTCGTTGAATTTGCCAATCTTCTCCCGCAGGCGTTTCTTATCAATGGTGCGAATCTGCTCTAAAAGAATGACGGAATTTTTAGGCAGAGGCACCCCTTTAGCGTCCACGTTGACATGGGTAGGCAATTTGGCCTTGTTAAGTTGTGAGGTGATCGCTGCAATAATAGTCGTAGGTGAATATTTGTTGCCTATATCGTTTTGCAACACCACCACGGGACGCACACCGCCCTGCTCCGATCCGATGACCGGTGAGAGATCGGCATAAAATATGTCGCCACGTTTAACGATGTTCATAGGTTTCCTCTTTGATATGTAATGCTACTGCTACAGCATAATCGCCGTCATGGGAAATGGACAGCTGATAGATTTCGCCGCAGCTTCGTGCGTGTAGAGGGTTGTGAAAGACTTCAATATCCCGAAAACCCACCTCTCCAATGCCGGTCCCCCGAGCTTTTGCTACAGCTTCTTTGGAGGCGAAAATTCCTGCGACGGTCTTTGGGCTGTAAGCTTTCGATACAATGTAATCAATCTCCCCGCCCGTAAACCATCTTTTCAAGAATCGCTCGCCATAGCGTGTCATCAGCCGTGTAATCCGAGGGATGTATACCAGATCAATGCCAATCATCTAAAACCTCTTGATAAATGGTTTTTAGTTGTGCGCCTACCGCTTCAATACTCTTATCCGCCACCAGTTCATGACCTGCATACTCGGTCGGAGGGAGTTTGCCTGCTAAAAAAGCGGCCAGTTTGTCATGAAAAGCCTGAGCGTCCTTTGCCTTATACACATGAACTCCGTCCTGCAGTTCCCGGTAGATGGGAATATCCCGAAGCAGCACCCGAGCATCGGTTGCCAACGCTTCGAGAAGCACAATGCCCTCCGTCTCTTCATAAGTGGGAAAGACGTAGAGATCACAACTGCTGTAGGCCAGTCGCAAATCCTCGCTGGAGACATAGCCGGGAAATTGAAGGTTTGCAAGCTGAGTTTGTACTGCCTGTTTTATATCCGGCGGCAGCAGATTGGGGTTGGTATAGCCAAACCAGATAAACTCAACATCAGGAAAGGCTTTCGCCATGTTGACAAAATCTAAAATACCTTTGCGTTTTATGTAGAGTCCTACCGAAATCACTACTTTTTTCCCTGCGGTATGATATATCGCATCAAATTTTTCCCGATCCCCTTCCTGCGTCTTCCAAAAATTTAGGTCGATACCGTTGGAGACCACCGTGATTTTAGGCCTCAGCTTATAGCTTTCCAAAATAGACTTGGCGTAGTTGGTGGGCGTAATAAGACGATCGGCTTGATTATAGTGATGGATAAGCCAGTGTTTAAACAACGGTGCAACCTGATTGGAAAACATAAATGAATCCTTAAAGTCTTCCATCGTGGAGTGCGCATGAATGACAACAGGCACTTGAGATTTAATGCGTCTTACGAAGGCCTTGGTCTTAGGCAACACCGTATTGATATGTACCAAGTCAAAAGTGTCATGAACATCCGTCGTGTAATGCACACCTGCGGCTTGAAGGGCTCGCTCCTGATGGACAATAGCCTTGCCCACGCCGGAGTCTTTCACTAACTCGTAGTCTTCTTTATATAGTAATATCTTCATTATGCCTCCAACTACATAGTACCATAAGTTCCGTCATAAGTTGATTAAAAAAATAAAGTTTGACAAAACATTGAAATCACGATAGTATTGATCATAATAAGTATACAGGACGGAACGTAAACAGTAAGCTTCGGCCGAATTACATTACCGGAGTCCTAGGCATCTGTGCTTAAACAGAATTGAGGCTACGAGCGAAAAAAGGTGGTACCACGAATGCGTCCTTTTGCATCGTGGTTTTTTATTGCAAATTTTAGGAGGTTACTATGAACAATGTATATGACGTGTTAGAAGCCCGCGGATTTATTGACCAGGCAACCTACCCCGAGGAGCTTCGAGAGCTGCTTGGCACAGAAAGTGTGCCCTTTTATATCGGCTTTGACGCCACAGCTGATTCCCTGACCTTAGGTCACTTTTTACAAATCCGTGTGATGCAGCATATGCAGCAACACGGTCATCAACCGATCGCACTGCTCGGCGGCGGCACCACGATGATCGGCGATCCTTCCGGGCGCAGCGACATGCGTCAACTTCTGACTCGCGACGTGGTCGACCACAACGCCGACTGTTTTAAACGCCAACTCGCCACCCTCTTGGACTTTGACGGCGACCATTCCGCCAAGGCAGCCATTTTTGAAAACAACGCCGACTGGCTGTTGGATCTCAACTTTCTAAACTTTATGCGAGAAGTGGGCGTGCACTTCAGTGTCAACCGTATGCTCACCTTCGACGCCTATAAAAATCGCATGGAACGTGGCCTGAGTTTCTTTGAATTCGGCTATATGCTCATGCAAAGCTACGATTTTCTGCACCTGTATCGCATCCACAACTGCAAGTTGCAGCTGGGCGGATCCGATCAGTGGTCCAACATGATCGGCGGCTATGAACTGGTTCGCAAGCTGGAGCAAGACAAAGTCTACTCTATGACCTTCAAACTTCTCACCACGGCTAACGGCGTAAAGATGGGTAAGACTATGAGCGGCGCCATTTGGCTTGACAAAGACAAGACATCCCCTTATGAGATGTATCAATACCTCAGAAACTGCGACGACAGGGATGTCATTAAATTCTTAAAGCTTTTGACTATGCTGCCTCTTGAAGAGATTACAAGCTACGAAAGCTATGAAGGTGCCAAACTCAACGAACTGAAAGACCTTCTCGCCTATGAAGTGGTAAAAGACATTCACGGCAGCGATGAAGCCGACGGCGCACGTGCCGCAGCAAAAGCCCTCTTCGCAGGCGGTGCGGATCTTAGCAACGTACCGTTTAGCGAATACCAACGCACCGACTTTGAAGCCGGCATCGGTCTTTTAAACTTGCTTCACGACACAGGTCTTGCCGCCTCCAATTCCGAAGCGCGCCGTCTGGTCACTCAAAACGGTATTGCCATTAACGATGCCAAGGTCACTGACCCCCAAGCTGTTATCACCGTGGAGAACTTCCTTAACGATAACACCCTGATGATTAAAAAGGGCAAAAAGATTTACCACCAAATCCGTTTAATCTAATCTTACCAACTCATATCATATAAAAAGACCCCAACCGACTACCGGTTGAGGTCTTTTCTTTTTAATGACTAAGTGTGACGGTACCGCCATGGTCTGTGGGTTGCCACGCCACGTCATAACCCAGCGTTTCCGCTAAGTAACGCAGCGGTACATAGTTGGTACCTTCAATATTCACCACAGGTGCCCCCATCTGCACACTCTCAAGAGAACCTGCATGATTGACATACGCTCGAGACGAGGTCTCAAACATTCTGAGGTCCACCTCCGCCGTAGTGATGGTAAAACCCGGAAGACGGTCTGCCGTACCTTCTAAATAAAGCACTTTTGCACCAAGACTTTCGCAGATGTAGCGCACCGGCACCATGGACAAGGAAGTTTGTGCATCGATAAAAGCTTTATCTCCGGGAACATCAATGGACAACACCGCCACCGGCTCCGCACTCTGTGCGAAAACCGGCGTGGTGACAAACAGCGCTAATAACAAGAGCCATGATTTCATTTCTTACCTCGCTTCCACAGTACTTTTTTCTTGAGCCTTTGACTGTAATATCTTGTCTTTCTCGGAAGGCGTTGTAACGATGTGTCCAAAGGTTCCAACGCATACTCATGCACCACACGCTTCACGGTTCGAATCGGCCGCACTGGAAGCGGTACATACGTGTAGTGACTCAGCACGTCTTTATATAGGGCGAGCACAGTGCGCCCAAAAGTCTCTTTCGAATAAGCTTCAGCTTTTTTTCTGGCCTGTTCACTGAAGAGATCATGTCGATCTTCTTGCATCAGGCGCTGTGCACCGTGAACAAAGGTGGTGTAATCCTTGAAAAAAAATCCAGTCTCTCCCGGCACCAAAAGACCGTCCAGACAATCATCCCGACGACACAACAGCGGCAGACCGTTGGCCAAAGCTTCAATAAAGGTTAAACCTTGTGTTTCACTCTCCGACGCGCAAAAAAAGACGTCCCCCAACTGATAATACTTGCCCACATCATCGGGGGCAATCATCCCGGTAAAGTGAATTTTCGGATGATGGAACCGACTTTTCAAAGTCTTTAAGTATGGCCCGCCCCCTACAATAAGATAGGTCGTGTGAGGATGCTCATCATTGAACCGCAAAAAGTCGGAAATGGTCTCATCCAAGTTTTTCTCCTCGGCAACACGCCCCACAAAGAGAAAAATAAAATCATCTTCGCAAATACCAAGTTCCCTTTTTAAAGCCGCCAGTTCATCCACCCCATACCGAGTCTCGAACTTGCTCAGATCAATCCCCGTAGGCAAGACTGTCACCTCCGCGTCAATCCCGGCACCGCAAAGAGCACGCTTGGTCTTTTCCGTAGGGGCGATCACTCGAGCGCAGGAGCGCAGGCTCTGTCTTAAAAATGTACGCAAAAATTTTCGCCCCGCTCGCTCGTGGCGGGTGATGTAGCGAAGATAGTGCTCATACAGCGTGTGGTAGGTGTGCACGATGGGGCACTTGGCTGCCATAGCGACAACTTTCGCAAAATTGAATGTTGAAAATTCGTTTTGCGTGTGAATGATATCCGGCTTCCACGCGACAACCTTTAAGATAATGGGGTCTGCCATGGACAGAGAAGCTCGAATGTCCGGATAAATTTTGATCGGAAAACTGGAGACATAATACACCCCGTCCTCGTAATAAGAATGACGTGTCCCCGATAAAGTGAGAATCCTCACTTCTACGCCCTGCTTTTCAAGTTCTCCCTTCAAGTTCAGAATCGAGGTCACAACACCATTAATCTGAGGTGCATACACATCCGACGCAATGAGAACTTTCATCACTGCCGTCCTATTTATAAAGGTCAATCAGCCGATTGACTTCGTCACGCGCAGCTTGTTCATTCGATGTATAAACGTCCCCGGCAGGGATTGGTGCCACAGATGTTGTCTGTGGCTGAGCTTCTTGTTGTCCTTCCTTTTTCAGTTCCATTTGGCCGGTGATGCTCACCTTACCTGCATCGCCGTCACCGTTCCATGCCACGTCAAGGCCCATAGCCTCGGAAATAAAGCGCAGCGGCACGTAGCTTCGGCTGTCATAGAGGACTGCCGGAGCATCCAGCGGCACGACTTCTTCATGGTTATCTTTAGAAATAGTGGCGTGGTCTTCACCGATGGTCATGCGAATAATCGTGCCTTTAAACCCTACCAGAAAACCTGCCTTTTGGCTGTCTGTTGCCGGCATAAAGTTCACAATACAACCCAACTCTTCAGAAATATAACGCACCGGCACCATAACTCTATTGGTCTCGGCGTCAATATAGCCGTCTCCCATCACCTCAGGAATTGTTTTTAGGGCGCCGTTGATGGTGATTTCAACAGCCCGTTTCGATGCAGTCTCAGGAAGTTGGCCCACAGCACTGACAAAGCTTGGCATGAGACTGAGGGCACAGGTCGTCACTGCCATCCATTGTTTTAATTTCATAGTTACCTCACTTTTGAATTGACATTTAAAATTGAGTTTCAGTTTTTTTCATTATATCACAGTTAATGAATAGAGACCGTTTCGGGCGTATTCTTAACTTTTTCTTATAATTTGTAACGTTTAGCCGCACCATAAAAAAAATGGATTTTTTCAAATCCATTTTTTAGTCGTTATAAGTTTTTAATCGCTTCAGTCAGTTTCGGTACCACCTCAAAGAGGTCGCCCACGATACCGTAGTGAGCAATATCAAAGATATTGGCCGTCGGATCGTTATTGATAGCAATGATGATGTCAGAATTTTTCATGCCTTGGATGTGCTGCGCGGAGCCTGAAATCCCAATGGCAATATAGACTTTAGGATGAACCTTTCGACCGCTCATCCCGACATAGCGATCCTGTGGAATCCAAAGTTGATCAGAAATCGGCTTAGTGCCTGTGGTTTGAGCACCGAGAGCGTCGGCAAGCTCAGTGATGAGGTGCCAATGCTTCGGTTCTTTAAGACCCAGCCCACCTGCCACGATCACACGGGCATCTTCCAGTGTGGAGTTGGCGGTATTGGCTTTTACTGAACCCAGAATTTCAGTTAAGCATTCTGCGTCGGTCAGTGTCACATCGACCTTGACCACCTCGCCTTTGCGATTGGCGTCCGCTTCATTGATCTCATAGACATCTTCCGCCACGGTTCCCATCTTTGGAATGGATTGAGAGCGTACATCAGAGAAGAGTTGTCCATCGAAAGTCGGGCGAATCCACTTGATATCATCTTTGGTATCATTGAGCTCCACTGCCACACATTCGGCAACCAGACCGATTTTCTTACGTGCAGCATAACGCCCGCCCATATCGCGCAGATTGTGAGTAGCAGGCATCATAATGCCAAAAGGATCCGACGCCTCTACCACAGCTTCAAAGACTTTGGTATAGCTGAGGGTGAGATAATCTTTGAGACGAGGATTTTCCGCCACGAGCACTCTGTCGGCGCCGTGAGCGATGAGCTCATCTGCAAATTTTGCGACGTCACTGCCAATGAGGCAGGCATCCAGTCTGCCGTCCAGTTCATCGGCAATCTCCCGAGCTCGGGATAAAATTTGAAGGGAAAGCGGCGTGACTTTATCAGTAACTTCCATTACAGCTAAAATATTTTTCATGCGTCCCTCCCAAGAATGTGTTCACGTTGTAAAATAGCGACGAGCTCTTCCACTTGTTTGTCCACACTGCCTTCCAGATGTGTACCTGTGGCACGACGCTCCGTATCAAAGACTTCATTGACAATGGTTGGTGAGCCGGCAGCTCCGAGACGATCCGCTGCGGCATCAATATCCTTGTCTGAGATAATGGTCACTTTTGAGGCAGGCACACTGTTCACCTTATCTTTGGAAATCTTGCCGACTTCGTCGTCATTGCGCATAACAGTTAACAGTGCCGGTGTGGGCAGCTTCTGCTTTTCAATTCGGCCTTCCAAAGCGCGCAAAGCAGTGATCTGACCATCTTTTACACTGAGACTCTTCACGTAGGTACATTGGTTGAGACCCAAATGCTCAGCTACTTCCGGCCCCACTTGAGCCGTGTCGCCATCCAAAGTATTGGTGCCGCAAAAAACCATGTCGAAAGTGCCAATGGATTCAATGGCTTTAGACAACGCGTATGAGGTTGCCAAGGTGTCGGAACCTCTAAAGGCAAGGCTTGAGAGGACATAACCGTCGTCAGCACCGCGAGCAATGGCTTCCTGAACCATTTCTGCCGCCACATCAGGCCCCATGGTAAGGACCGTAATCTTACCGCCGTTGTCTTTCTTTACTTGAATTGCCAGCTCCAATGCGTTTAAATCACTTGGATTGACAATAACTTGCAGGCCTTCTCGAATGAGATTGTGCGTCTCAGGATCAAGACGCACTTTGGAAAATTTAGGCACTTGTTTCATCAGTACCAGATAGTTCATGCTTCCTCCTTAAAAAATGCGGGCCACAACCCGCATTTGGTTTTATTTTACAGCTTTGATATAGTCAATTGGTTGCGGCGTAATGGTCTTTGCCTCTTTAATCGCATCTACCATCATGTCCCGAATAGGGATATAGGTTTCATCGACATTTTGAGCGTTGGAAAAATCGTATCCGTCACCGCCTGTGTACATAAAGTCGTTGATAACCACACGATACATGTCATTATCCTTGATTTCCGTACCGTCTTCAAGTGTAATTTTGGTAATGCGCTGTTCAAACGGTTTGGTGCTGTCATATTCCACATTCACACCGATGAAAGCCCCATCTGTCGTTTCCGGCATCAGAATACCGTGGTCGATGGCTTTTCGTACATCCGCCCCGGACAAATCCATGGCAACCAGATAGTTGTCAAACGGCATAATCTCATACAAATCACCCATAGTGATGGTGCCAGCATCTAAGGTGCGTCGAAGTCCGCCGCCGTTGGTAATGGCGATTTGAGCGTTCGTTGCTTTGCGCATGACATCCGTCGTCCAACGACCTAAAAGAGATACGGAACCTTTGGCGTCGCGATCGTGAGTAAACTCACCGGCAGCTTCGCCAAGTTGTTCGCCTTTGATCGGTTGGAGCTCGTCTTGCAATTCAGTATAGACTTTAGTCATCGCAGGATCTTTCGTCAGCTTATCTTTGATATCTTCACCATAATAGAGATCGGTGTGCACAGATTCCAATTTACCGTCTTCAATATCCAGTGTGACAACGCCGACTGCACGGCCGGTGTAGTAAGCTTGGAGTATATCGATGCCGTTCACTTCACCACTGACAGATTGATGTGAGTGAGAAGAGAGGATGAGATCCACACCTTTGATTTTTTTCGCAACATCAGCTGCCGTGCCGGTAATAGTACCATCTTTATCCTGTGCCGAATCCAAGTGTGTAAGAAGCACTACCGCATCAACAGGGCCGCCTTCAAAGTCTTCAGATCGAAGCATATCGGCATATTTTTGAGCCGCTTCAGCCGAGTCCGTAAATTCAAGGTCTTTTACATTTTCTCTTTTCGTGAGCGTTGTGGTGTTAGGATGTGCCAGCCCGATGACGCCGATGCGTTGGCCTGCAACAGTGTAGACATCATAAGGTTTTGCCCAACTTACCGGTTCGCCGGTGGTCTTGTCGACAATGTTGGCGGCCAAAAATTCCATGTTGCCGTCCTTTTCCCATTTGTCCACTTCACCGATGCCCCAGTCGAAGTCATGGTTACCCACAGCAGAAGCCTTGGTGTCCATGGCTTTGATCATGGCAGATACCGGGATACCCTTGGTCAAATTGGAATCACTGGTACCTTGATAGGAGTCCCCGCCGTTTAAGACAATGGTGTTCTTGTTCTTTTCCCGGAAGGCATTAACGTAACCTACCATTTTTTCCATACCCATGTCGCGCATACTGCCGGTTGTTTCTTCAGAAATGCCGCCGTGGAAGTCGTTCATGTAAAGAATGTGAATATCTTCTTCATCGACCGGTCCCAGTTTCACAGATTGCTTAGCCGCGTCAGCTTTGGTAAAAGCACCCGTGGAAACAAGGTAGTCGCCAAGGGTCCATCCGGTACCGTTGTTCAGTTCAATGCTCAGTGCACGTTCAATATACTTAGCGCCGTCCCGTTTGGTGAGCGTACCGTCTAGAGTTTCAGCAGCATCTAAGAGCTTGATGTCTTTCGCAATGGTTTCAGCGTTGTTATAGGCGTCCATTTGAGGATAATCCAAAGCTCTCAGGATAAAAGTGACAAAGTCCCGTTTCAACATGGCGCCGTCAGGATTGAAGGCGTCACTGGCCGTGCCGTTACTGATCCGGGTAATGGTTGCAAGACCGCCATAGCCTGCAAACCAAGTGTCCACATCTTTAAACGGATTGAGTTTGACATACTCATCCCCTTGAGAAGCTTCCTGACTGTAACCTAAAGCTTTCAAGATCATCGTCAAGCCTTCGTCCCGTTGAAGTTCTGCATCCAATTGTGCCGGTGTATTGGTCTTGTCCAATAGATTCAGATCCTGGAGCGTCACAACAGAGTCCGTATCGGCAAAAACACTATGGCTACCTAAGGCTAAGGTGAGAGCTAATATACTCCCTGCTAATTTTTTGTTCATCAAATCCTCCTTGATTGTAAGTGATTATGTTCGTGATCGTCTTGTTAAGGTATACCCGAAAGGGCGATATACCGAACTGATTCAGCGTATTTTCTTACGCGTGGAAAATGACTTCCACTAAATCAATGACAAAAGTACTGTCCACATCATAAAAAATTTCAGTACCTTTACGACGACTTTCCAAGATATGTGCGCGTTTCAATTTGCCAAGGTGCGACGACACCGAAGGTTGAGGAATGTCAAGCACCTTTTGAAGTTGGGATACATTTTGTGCCCCGTTGTGCATGAGGTATCGCACAAGGTTTAACCGAATGGGGTGAGCCAACACTTTGAGCATTTCCGAACGCTCTTCCAACAAAGATTCCTTCATCTCTAGCATAGCAAACTAACATCTCCTCTTTTGAAATTTAATTTTCCCATCACTATAGCTCACACCGACATACCCTTTGTCCAGAAGTTCATGAATGGTGTCGTGCTCACCCGGCGCAGCCTCTGCCGTCTCGTCGGTAAACTCAAAATCCCTTTGAAAGTCTCTGAAAAAGATAAACCGAAGCACGCCCTCAGGAAACTGCTCACTGGGATAGACATGTTTAAGCGCAACCAAGTGTGTACCTGCGTTAATGCTGTTGGCAAAAGAAATCTCGTTATCCGGTGAAATTGTGCTGGCATACACATGATAACCGTCCGCCATCAGCTCCTCCAACATCATGGTACGCAACTTATTTTGAAAGCCGAAACCTCTTGCCTTTTCATGCAAAAGCACGGTATCCAGATTCACCACATGCTTTGCATCGGTCTTAATATCGGTATAGGCGACCAGACTGTCCTCCCGCGGCGTGATCGTCACATAACGAAACCCTACCAATTCATCATCCAGGTAAACGCCGAGTCCCCGTCCGCCATCTTTAAGGGTCTTTTCAATATACTCCAAGTCGTCTCGTACAAAGATATGTTTTTGATCAATGCGTGAATACACATCTTCCACCAAGGCAATAAGCTGCGGTGCATCTTCAGGCTTTAACTTTCGAAAATTAAAACTGTCTTGAGTTAAGTTGTTCAATATCTTTCCTCCATTAAAAGAGTATCGTGTTTTATAGGCTTATTATATCCTTTTACAATAATAAAATAACATTATTTTTATATTTATCATTTAAAAATATCTGGAAATTTTATTGTAAAAATATTCTCACCTTTAAGGGCTGAACAACACTGCTATTTGAATCGCCCGACATGACATCTCGTCACTGTTTATAAACCTGAATTAGCACTCGACATTCACACAATAAAAAACAGCCAAGTTAGACTTAGCTGCAAGGATGGTGCCATTATTTACCGTAGAGGACGGCTTCCAATTCTTTTTTTCTCGCCAGATAGGCCGACTCACTTTCACATAAAGCTGCAGATTCGTCTTCCACTCTTTGCTGAATAACTTCTTCTAAATGAGCTTCGGCAAAGGGATAGACGACACCATTTTCTTTTTCGATGTGTTGTCGAAGTAAGTTGACGTAACTCATGGCGTGAGTCAAAAGCTGAAGCATGGTGTGTCGATTCGGTGTTGCCTCATAGGCGTTGAGATATTCCTCCATCCCGAGACAATAGCTTCGCGCCAGCTGGTGCTCCACCAGCATACCTGAGCGCACCAACTTTTGAGCCGCCGTGCCCAACGTGTCTTCCATATAGCGAAAGAGAATGTCCTCTTCCTTTTTATGATGTATGCCGTCGGCGTATTCTCGAATATAGCTAATGGCGGCTCTGAAAAAAGCTGTATTGACAGTGTGCACCTCCAGAATACGAAGACATTCGACTTCTATGCGATCGACAAAAGCAGTGATGGCTTCGTGTTCAGTCATTAAAACTTCAATTGATTTCATGTTGATCTCCAATACTATAGTGATTGTCCTGTTGGATCAGTACGTAACCCGCAGGCTCAATCAAACCTTGAATGTAAGCGTTGCGCACATCCCAATACATACTCACATCATTCCAAAATGCTTCATGGACGTCCCGCTTGACGACAAAATCGACTTCATCATCGCTACCTGTAAAGACGCATGCCCCGTCACAAGGCATGCCATCCAAAAATTTAGAAGTTATCTGCTGATAGGCCTCTATTTTTGTACCGTGAAAATCTTCCTGCTTTCCAAAATCATACGCTCGTGCAATGAGATCTTCTCGGCTGCTGGATGCTGCAACATATGCCGCCGCCTTTTCGAGTCGTCGTTCTGCAAGATGCACCCGATCCGATAACCAAGTGTGAATGTTATCAGGATCGATGAGCTCTGACACGTTTCCCTTTTCAATAACCCCGACCTGATCGAAATCCAATGGGGTACCGTCTTGGAGCAACCACTGAACGAGATGCTCAGTGAACTGAATTCTATCCCACATCAGATGATGAATATAACCTAAAAAAGCACTCATTCCATCGCCTCCAAACGCCGAAAAACGTCATGAATATCAAGTCCGTAAACTATGACAGCCTTTGCCAACATCTCCTCTCGGAAAGCCGAACAGGCAATGTAGCCCACTCTCATATCTCGAAGTATACTGATACATTCAGGATGTCTTGCCATAAGCTCACCTATTCGTAAAACTCGAATTGATGTCTATCATAGACGCAGCTCGAGTTTTTGTTATTTCAGGAAAGAACGCGGCCATGTCCGCCTCCACAGTCTCAATCGACGCAAGGTCGAAGTTATCTTCCAAAACTTTCACCACATTCGGTGAAAGAAAAGCAGGCAGCGTCGGTCCCAGGTGAATATGCTTTATCCCCAGAGACAAAAGCGCCAAGAGAACGATGACCGCTTTTTGTTCATACCATGCGATATTGTAGATGATAGGAAGATCGTTGATATCGTTCAGCTCTAAAATGTCCTTCAGTTTAAGTGCGATAAGCGCTAAAGAATATGCATCGTTACACTGCCCCGCATCCAACACACGAGGGATGCCGTTGATGTCGCCGAGATCCAATTTGTTATAGCGATACTTGGCACACCCTGCTGTGAGAATGACGGTGTCCTTGGGTAGAGCTTCGGCAAACATCGTGTAATAGTTTCGGCCTTGCTGTCTGCCGTCACATCCGGCCATGACCACAAACTTGCGAATGGCGCCGGACTTTACCGCTTCCACGATGGAATCGGCAAGTTCAAAGACCTGTCCATGAGCAAACCCGCCAACAATGTGACCAGATTCAATGGCCGTCGGGGCGGCGAGACGTTTCGCATGGGCAATGATCTCAGAAAAATCTTTTTCTTCACCAATCTCTCCTCCAAGGTGCTTACAGCCAGGATAGCCTGCCGCACCAGTGGTGTAAATTCTGTCGATATAACTTGCCTTAGGCGGTACGATGCAATTTGTGGTAAAAAGAACCGGCCCGTTAAAACTTTCAATTTCTTCGCGTTGGCGCCACCATGCATTGCCGTAATTACCGACAAAGTGGGGGTACTTTTTAAAAGCCGGGTAATAATTCGCCGGCAACATTTCTGAATGAGTATAGACATCAACCCCGGTGCCTTCCGTTTGCTTTAAAAGCATTTCCATATCCCGTAAGTCATGACCTGAAATGAGGATGGCTGGATTATGTCGAGTCCCTATAGTCACCTGAGTGATCTGCGGATGTCCATAAGCTGACGTGTTGGCTTCGTCTAAAAGAGCCATGGCTCTCACACCGTACGATCCGGTCTCCAAAACCAAGTCCACCCATTCATCCGGCGTATGCACCTCCAAAGTTTTAACCAAAGTTTCCTGAATAAATCGATGTATGTCCTCATCCTCTTTCAAAAGAGCATTGGCATGTTGCATATAGGCGCCAAGACCTTTTAGCCCGTAGATAGTGAGCTCTCGAAGGGATCTGATATCCTCATCTTCTGTGTCAAATACACCTACCGTAACGGCTTTATCATAGATAAGCGTTAATTCTCTTTCATCGTATAGCGCTGCCTCTGAAAGCTCCGACATATCCTTTATATCTTTCAAAAGTTCCGCCTTAAGCTCTAACGTCTTGACAATGTTTTTTTGAAAAGCCGCGTTATCAAAGTTAGCATTGGTAATGGTGGTAAATAAATTATACGTCACTTGTCGATTCACTGTCTGATCCGAGCGTCGCCCTTGAGCCCTCAAAGTAACCAACACCTGAGCCAACCCCTTGGTAACCCAAATAAGCATATCCTGCAAGTTGGCCACAGTGGCATTTTTACCACAGACGCCTACTTGGGTACATCCCTTATTGCCTGCAGTTTCTTGACATTGATAACAAAACATAGTCTCCATATCATCCTCCTATACATGGTTAAGTCATTACTCATATCATGTACTCAGTGTACCAACACCCCTTTTGTTGATCTGTAACGTATGTTACCAAAGTTGTTTATTCTATGCTGCGCTCTAAATCGATGCGATTAAAGCCAATATGTTGCCTATCCAGAGTAATAAGTCCTTCGCGTTGCATGTTGGCAAGTTCACGAGACACGGACGGACGCGGGACGCCGATAAAACTTGCCAAGTCTTCCCGTGTGAGTTCAAGAGTCAGTGTATCTCCATTACTATAAGATAAGAAGAAACTTGATCAGCTTCTCCCGAATGGACAGGGACGCCATGAGAAGAAGCTTTTTATTGAGAAAGAGTGCCTTTGCCGCAAGAATGCGGAGCATATTCACCGCCACAGGCGATAACACTACACCCTCCATGGAAAAAGCCGCCTTAGGAATGGCAAGTACCGTTGAATCCTCATTGGCATAGGCGGAGTAGTCATAGGATGCTTCAGGTGTATACATATACACCTCGCCAAACACCGTGCCAGGATTTCGAAAGACATTGACAATAGCACGCTTACCGGCAGCGTCGTTGTGCTCCACCACAATGCTGCCTCCCTCCAAAATGAAGGTGCACTCAGGTACATCATTTTGCATAAAAACGTAATCACCTTTGGTCAAGTGAAGCTGCTTTGCCCCTGCATTTTTTAAAAACGAGGCGACGTCGTCCGCCGTCATCCCTTGAAACAATTCACTTTGATCTGCCATAAGCGCCTCCCCTTCCTTTTATGTTATCATTATATATTATTGCTCTTGGATCTGTTATAATATTCTCAAGTAAGGAGGCTATAATGAAACAAAGTAAAGGTATAAGCTTTGCCGATGTAATCAAAATACTTTTAATCATCGTGGCTATAGCACTTATTGTGATACTCTCTCTGATGGGTAGCTATGTGCTGTCCGTGTTAAAGCAAGCACCTGTCATTGACCCGAACAATTATCGCAGTTTAATTAATGAAACCTCAAAAATCTATTCTGACGACGGTCAACTTGTAGAGTCGCTGGTCTTAAACGAATTCTCCGAGTACGTGACGTTGGATAAAATTCCGAAGCACCTGCAAAAAGCGGTCATCGCCGTAGAAGACGAACGTTTCTACGACCATAACGGACTCGACCTTCAGCGTGTTGCCGGAGCCATTATCTACGACATCAAAAACCGCTCTCTGGAGCAAGGTGCATCCACGCTGACCATGCAGCTTGCAAAGAATCTGTACACTTCGTCAGCCAAAGATTTCAACCGTAAAATTACCGACGTATTCTATGCATTCAACTTGGAAAATAAACTATCGAAAGATCAGATCTTAGAGGCCTATCTCAATTCCGCCGGTTTTTCCAAGGGAACTGTCGGCGTACAGGCTGCAGCCAAAACATTCTTTGACAAGGACGTGTCGGATCTCACATTGGCGGAATCAGCTTTAATTGCCGGTGTCACCAACCGTCCCGGAGCGTATTCCCCTTACAACAACGCCTACATCACGGCTGACGATGACTTGGAAACCGTACCTTTTGTACTCCAGCCTCTGAGCGAGAACGGTGAAAATTCAGAAGAGACTGTGGCTTATGCCGAAAAGCTTTTTGAGCTGGGCCGCATTGATCAATTTGACCTGTCTCAGATCAAAGGCAATATTTTGATTCCGATGAAAGCGGAGTTCAACCCCAACTCTAAAAAGCGTCAGGAACTGATTTTACGACTCATGGCAGAGCAGGGCTACATCACCGCCGCCGAACGTGACGACGCTGTCAATGAAGACATCGTCATCAAAATCGGACGCCGAAGTGAAAAAGGTGTGAGCAACTACTTTATCGACGAAGTGAAAAATGAAACGGTAGAGATTCTTCAAAGTTTGGGATATTCCAAAGAAGACGCCCAAGCCAAGCTCTATAACGGCGGCTTTAAAATTATCTCCTCCATGCAAATCGATATGCAAAAACACTTGGAAGAAGTCACCAGCAACGCCCGCTACTTCCCCGGCAGCCGTACCGATGATGCCGGTATTCCTCAGCCTCAAGTCGCCTCTGTCGTGATGAATCCGCACAACGGCGAAGTCAAAGCACTTGTCGGAGGCCGCGGTATTGCCGGCGGCGCTCTGTTTAATCGTGCTGTCAAACCTCGTCAGCCAGGTTCGTCCATCAAACCTATCTCCGTCTACATGACCGCCTTAATGAACGGTTCTACAGCCGCCGACGTCTATTTGGATGAGCCGATTCCGTCTCGCGTCCTCGGCACCAGCAGTTGGCGTCCGCAAAATGTGTCCGGTTACTACGGTTGGCAAACTATTCGCGACTTGATCCGCCGTTCTTCCAACGTTGGCGCCATTCTCGTCGGGCGGGACATCGGATCCGATTTGGACGCCCACACCCGCACCACCTATTCCACCGCCGTGGATACGGATAAGGCCAACCAAATGATGATTGACAACCTCAAGGCTCTCGGTGTCACAACAGCTTACAGTCTGGAGGACAATCCGGAAGTGAACGATGCCAATTCATCAGCTCTCGCCTTAGGCGGTATGACTGTGGGCATCAGCCCTCTGGAAATGGCCGGAGCCTACACCCCCCTTGCTAACGAAGGTATCTACCAAAAGCCGACCTTTGTCAACCAAATCGCAACCTCGACCGGCAAGATCCTCTACCAAAAGAAACCGGTAGGACCTCAGCACATGACGCCGGCTCAGGCCTTTATTATGACAGATATGCTTCAAGATGTAGTCCGCCGCGGTACAGGGACAAACGCCAACTTCCCGGGAATGCCTATAGCCGGCAAAACCGGTACCACCAACAGACAACGTGACGCATGGTTTGTGGGGTATACGCCGTACTACCTGTGCAGTGTCTGGATTGGTAACGACCGTAACGAACGCCTCCCATTTATGTCCTCCGCCGCAGCGACCTTATGGAAAAACATTATGCGTCCAATCCATGAAGACCTGGAGCGTAAAGAATTCGAACAGCCGGAAGACGTGGAGAAGCGCTACATCCGCGCCATCGGCCGCAGCGAATACTTTGAAAAAGGGACGACGCCGCACTTTACCAACAAGATGGGTTGGTCCGACGGCGAATCCACAAAGAAAAAGTCCGACGAAGACAAGAATACTAATAACAACAAAAAAGATAACGCAAAAAAGAAAGACAATGACAAGAAGTCGAATAGCAACAACAATGATAACGAATAAACAATACGAAAAAAGAGCTCCCCTTTGAAAAGGGAGCTCTTTTATGTTGCCCCGGACCGCTAAACAAATCTGCTCATCCTAATAAAGACAAACGGATAGGACTGTCCCATGCCTTGGTTCTATTTTTCGCCAAATACGCAAATCATCGGCAAAGCCTCCATTCAAAATTATATGGGACGTTTTTGACATCCATTGAAAGATCTACCGACGGGATGTTACATCTTCTTTAGCGTTAAAACCCTCAGCGAGCATATCTGTCGTCATTTTACACATCATCTCATAAAAGCCACGCTACGCCTTAGCATGTCGTTTTATTCTCCAACACAAGCATAAAAGTTACCATGTCAGGCTATGAAAGCCGAGGTAATAGCTACGATATCCTTCAGATAGCATCGATGAAGTAGAGAACGTTACCGCAGATGATTCTATCTCTAAAGATCCTCTCTTGTTTAAAGACTGCACAAACGTTAAAAAGCACCTATCCTATTTGACAGGTGCTAAAATACTATTCCTCAATAATATCAACTTCCATGTTTTTAGGAAGGATTAAATTTAATACAATAGCCACTACAAATACTACCGCTACTACATTGACAGAAAATACAGATTGAATAACTTCAGGGAAAATATGCCAAAGATCGATTTCACTCGCTGTAGTAAATCCGACGCCTACTGACAACGACAATGAAGCAATGGTAATATTTCTCTGTGTAAAACCCGCTTTTGCCAGCATCTGAACCCCAGAAGTAAGGATGGTACCAAACATCATAATGGTACATCCTCCGAGAACCGACTCAGGCAGGGATGCAAAAAAGTTCCCTACTGGCGGAAGAAGTCCTGCCAAAATCATGCACATTGCGCCTGTCATAATGGTGAACCGGTTAACGACTTTTGTCATGGCCACAAGGCCAACATTTTGTGAAAAAGATGTGACCGGTGGGCACCCGAATATTGAAGAAATCGTCGATGCGTAGCCATCACATGCCAGAGACCCCGAAATTTCTTTATCTTCAATATCACGATTTAATCCCGTTGCAACCATGGCGGTTGTATCTCCGATTGTCTCTGCCGCTGATACAAGGAAAATAATACACACTGAGAAAATTGCCCCCATATTAAATTCCGGCGCATACGGTAATAATTTAGGAAGAGCAACAAACCCTCCTGCCATAATAGCAGATAGATCCACTTTGCCCATAGCAATAGCAACAATGTAACCAACAATTAAACCTGCAAGTACAGACAACTGTTTTAAATATCCTTTAGCATATGCATTCCATACAAGACAAACAACTAATGTAATAGTCCCAAGGATAAGGTTCTGAGCCGAACCAAAATCTTCCGTATAACCACCACCAAACGATCTTGCACCGACTGTAAACAATGAAAATCCAATTGCAGTTACCACCGATGCAGCAACAACGGGAGATATAATTTTTCTCCAATATTTTGCAAATAAACCAATGGTGCCTTCAAAAATACCCCCTACTAATACAGCACCCATAACTGTCGGATAACCATAATTAGCTGCAACAGTACTAAGTACAGTTACAAAGGTAAAACTTACTCCCATAACAATAGGAAGTTTAGAACCAACCTTCCACAGCGGATATAGCTGAATTAATGTTGCAATACCAGCTACAAGCATAGCATTTTGAAGCAAAATTGCAATTTCTGATTGGGAAAGTCCTCCTGCCGCCGCAATGATTGTAATCGGTGTAAGGTTTGCTACAAACATTGCTAAAACATGTTGCAATCCAAATGGAATAGCTTTTACAACCGGAACTCTACCATCCAGTCTATAGATATTATTTACATTACTATTTTCCCCATTCATGATACTTCCTTCCTTCTTTCTTTGATATGTATTGATGCAGAGATGATTATTCTGCATAATTATTCACTGCACTAATTTAATTCTATATAAAAGATACCTCGATTTCAATACTGTGCTCCATTAACATTTTATATTTTCTGCTCTAAACCTCAGCCCGTATGTCGCATAATAAGTATCCCTATAAAATAAAGCATTATACTCCTATTTATAGTAAATGAAGCAACATGATCGAGCTCTACTATGTTTGAATTTTCAGCATAAACGGTATAATCTGTGAAATCCGTACTTGAATAACCTCGCATGGGTCAAATCCACGGCTTGCATATTTTATAGCAGGTCCGATATAAATAACTGCACTTGTTGCCGTACATATTATCGCTAATTGCATACATCACTAAATTTTTAATGTTTAACTTCTCAAAGGCAATGAGATAGCTAAGCATTACACATACATAGGGCACCATGAATTGCCCATCATTATCATGATTGACATAATTGGGAAAAAGGAGAGTACTAGGAACTTCAATGACTTTTCCATGACATTAAGTTTTACAAACGTTATTGTCCTCTATTCTGGATAGGACGAAAGATATTTTGATAGCGATTATGTTTACTATTGATGAAACCTCTTTATTATTACATCTCGTTCTTCCATCGTATTTTTGGAATTGAAGTAATATTCGATATCAGACGATTAATGCGACGTTAAAGTTTCCTACGTCTAAATCTTATTAGGCTTGATACGTCATAACTATTGCCTATTTCATCCAACATCGTTAAAGAATTTTATCTGTCTAATTGTTACCTTAAAATTTAATAATTCGTTTATAACATCGTGATACATAAGAAAATGGTCAAAATAAAAGGCCTGCCCTGTGGCAACTTCTTTAGTTTCTCCCTGACTGATACACTAGTGTAAATAAAAAATCCCCATATCCAAAGATATAGGGATAAACGTGTTTAACGTTTTGAGAATTGTGGTGCACGTCTTGCTTTCTTCAAACCGTACTTCTTACGTTCCTTCATACGAGGGTCACGAGTTAAGAAACCGGCTTTCTTAAGAATTGGACGATGTTCCGGATCAGCTTCGATAAGTGCACGTGCAATACCTTGACGAATCGCACCTGCTTGTCCGGTGTACCCGCCGCCTTTAACACGAACGATAACATCGTAACCGTTAGTGGTTTCGGTGAGTTCAAGGGGCGCCTTAGCTACGATACGTAGTGTTTCGTAATCGAAGAAATCTTCTATGTCTCTTCCGTTAATTGTGAAATTACCGTTGCCAGGTAGAAGACGAACTTGAGCTACGGATGTCTTTCTTCTTCCTGTTCCTCTGTATTGAGTTCTATCCATTCTTGCCTCCTAGTTAAGTTCCAAAGTTTCAGGTTTTTGCGCTTCGTGAGGATGAGTTTCACCGGCGTAAACCTTCAGTTTAGTGAACATTTTGCGACCAAGTCTGGACTTAGGGAGCATACCTTTTACAGCGTATTCTACAATGCGTTCAGGGTGTTTGTCTCTGATTTCAGTGTAGGCTACTTCACGACGTCCTCCTGGATAACCAGTGTGGTATGCGTGAATTTTTTGTTGCCATTTATTTCCGGTTAGTTTGATTTTATCTGCGTTGATAACAATGACATAGTCCCCAGTATCCACATGTGGGGTGTAAGTTGGTTTATGCTTTCCTCTTAGAACGGTTGCTACTTCTGTTGCCAAGCGACCAAGTACCTTATCTTTTGCATCGATAACATACCATTTTCTTTCAATGTCACTTGCCTTTGCCATATATGACTTCATGGACTTCCTCCTGTTTTAAAATTTTTCCGGGGCTTTTAAAACACTTTGAATATTTTAACCCATCCTGCCCATAAAATCAAGAGCTTATTGCGGAGTTTTGTCGCCTTTTCATAATTTTTTTAAGGATAAAAATACAGTCTTTTAGCAGTGCTTGCCTATCTGCGAAGCTCCGCTGTGACAGATGATCTGACA
Source organism: Peptoniphilus equinus (assembly GCF_027921445.1). Classification (NCBI taxonomy): domain Bacteria; kingdom Bacillati; phylum Bacillota; class Tissierellia; order Tissierellales; family Peptoniphilaceae; genus Peptoniphilus; species Peptoniphilus equinus. Next base: position 500,050 of record NZ_CP115667.1, on the reverse strand, counting down.
TCTGTCGCCCGACGTTCAGTCGTGACCATCTCTCTACTTCGTACGCTGTATCATCGTCCAGACCGTATAGCAGGCTTCAAATCACTGGACCGCCCACTCAAAAATAACACAACTATGTCGGCCGCCGTGATAGAGGCAATCTTTGATTTCCGCAGCGCTGCTGAACAACCACGCCATAAACGTGCACTTTCCCAGAAAACTGAGCTGCTTATTTAAATTCCGTCGTGCTCAGCTTATCATTATTGAGCGGTGAATGTACCGGCGCGTCATTCATAAACTTTTGCACGTCTTTCTTGACACGGTTGACCGATGCCATGGTACCGACACCGGCAATACAACCGCCCGGACAAGCCATACCCTCCAATAGATAGCCGTTATACTTGCCCGCTTTGGCAATTTTCACCATCTTGATGCACTCGGAAAGGGTGTTGGCTCCGACAATTTTAATGTCACGTCCCGGCTCCAATTCCTCAGCCACTTTTTTCACCGCATCAGCGACACCGCCGGCAATCGGATACCCGCGGCCCAGCGCCGAAGCATCGTCCACTGAACTGTCAATAGCAATTTCAGACGGCTCAATACCTTTTGCAACAAACATACCCATGAGTTCTTCAAAGGTGATGACAAAATCCACATAGGACTTCACACGAGTATCTAAAGCTTCCAGCTTCTTCGATGTGCACGGGCCAATAAAACACACCACCCCTTCAGGGTCTCGCTCATGTATGTATTCGGCAGTATAGCGCATCGGTGAGCCGGAGTCGGAAATTTGATCATAGAGTTCCGGGAATCTGTTCTTCACCATCAAGGACCAACTGAAACAGCAGGACGTGCCCATATAGTCAATGTCATTCGGTACTCTGTGCAGGTATTCTTTAGCTTCATTCATTGTGGTGACATCTGCGCCCAGAGAGACTTCCACCACATCTTTAAAGCCAAGTCGTTTAATCCCTTCGACAATTTGTGCCGGTGAGGACTTTGCCCCGAACTGACCGACAAATGACGGTGCAATAATGGCGTACACTTGCTTTTTAGATTTAATAGCTTTAATCAATTGGTAAATTTGCGTCTTGTCCGCAATAGCGCCAAAAGGACAGGATGCAATACAGCGACCACAAGCCACACATTCGTCATGGTTGATCTCAGCACGGTTATACTCGTCAGATCCGATAGCATCGACGCCGCACGCTGCAGCACATGGACGATCATACATGACAATGGCATGGTATGGACAGGCCTCTTTGCAGCGTCCGCAGTTGATACATTTCTCTTTATCAATATGCGCCCGATCCCGCCCTACGGAAACCGCATTGACCGGACAGACGTTAGTGCAAGGGTGAGCCATGCATTTTCGACAGTTGTCCGTCACGACGTGAGCTTTCGTCGGACAGGCCTCACAGGCGAATTTAATCACGTTGATCAGCGGCTGTTCATAGGCGTTGGTATCCATATCGACTTTATCAAACCCATCAGTGAGTTTTCTGTACACCGAGATACTGCGCACGTCCATCCCCATGGCGAGACGAAGGCGTTCATCAGCCACGGCCCGTTCTCTGAAAATATCCTCGCGATACTTGGCGACTTCTCCGGGCACAATACGATAGGAGGAGTCTTCCAATTCCGAGATGTCCAAATCTTCATAGGCAATCCGGGCGATTTCGGTAAACACTTTACGTCGGATATCCACTATGCTTTTATAGGTTTCTTTCATAGGCTCCTCAACTTCTTAATTTTTCAATAATCTTAGCACTGACCTCTTGCGGTGTGGCTCTAAAGATAATTTCATCGTCGATGACCACAACCGGTGCACGGTGAGCTTGATCCTCAGAGTTGCAGTACTCAGTATTTAAGCACTGGCTGAGTTCAATTTCCAAATTGTCTGCTGAACAGTAGTCGGACTCCGGTCCGCAGATATCATCTTGTAACAACTCCACGGCATCATAAATGGCATTGGCGCCAAGTAAGGTACAGCGGGACCCCATACAAATTGTAACTTTCATGTCTCCTCCTATAATCTCGTGTGTGCAATACGTGCTGCTGCGGCAGCGGCAATGGCAGCGACAATATCGTCAGCAAAAGTCTCCACGTGTTCATGGTTGACGTTGGAGCGTTTTAACTTATCTAAATGATCTATAATGCCAACTTTCTTTTTGTCCAAATAGCCAAAGTTGGTCAGACCAATGGTGCCATAGAGATTGACAATCCCAAGAGGCAGCACTTCATCAATACCATAGAGTGATTCATCACTGGCAATAATACTTTGAATCGGTTCAGGGAGCATGCCTTTTTCCGCCAAGTCATCAATGGCAAGGCCGGTTAGGACGGCATGGAGCACTTCTCTTTTTTGCAACACGGCAACGATGTTCTCGCGACACTCTCCCATAGTCAGATCCGGGATATAGTCTACTTGAAGCAGATGAACAATCTCTGCAATATCATCTAAGGTCACACCTAAATTGTGAAGTTGATCGACAGCCGCTTCATACAACAACTCGGTTGAATATTTATAAGCCACAAGTTCCTCCTGTTATTATCAATGTAATAAGTTGTAGTCGTACTATAAGTCATTACCTCGTGTAGTCCCCTCATGGGACACGGCCCACATACCGCGCTTAGCCCGAATGGCCTCGTCTTGTGCCGAGATAAACGCATCGTAGTACTTATCGTTGGGGGCAAAGGTATAGACTCTTGCAAGGCCGCGTTCCAACATCAGGTAGGTGAAATTATCCGCCATATTCGGTACTTCGCCTTCCTTTTGGGGTGCAAGCCACACATAATAGAGCTTGCGATCGTATTGATCCTCAGTCTCCTTGTCCGCCTCCAGATACACGTTTTGGTCTTTTAACGTCTCAATCGCAAAGTCTTTCGCTTCCTCGCTGAAAGCTTCGTGACTGTTAATCTCCGGTGCGTTCATGCCGATAATTCGCACCTTTGACCCGTCTGTGAGGCGAAGGGTATCGCCATCTGAGACCCATTCGACGACGGCGGAAGTCATCGTCGTAGAGGTAGCCTCTGAATCTAAAAGGCTTCCCACACCGAGGTAGACAATGTAGATCACCACGACAAGAACTGCCTTTTTCAGCTGTTTCATCGGCGGCCTCTCATCTCGCGCGGTCGCCGTCTGCGATGACGGCTGATACGTCCCCGATCCTGTTTAATGCGAATGCCGAATATAATCCCCGGCACAAAACTCGTCCCCAACAGTGCAATATGTCCGGCTTGCAAGCCCAGCACTTTCAGCGAATAGATCTGGGCAAATAAAAACATATCCATCGGCAGTCGAAACAGTGTCCCCGCCACATCAGCATTTTCCGGACGGGTAAATCCGATAAGGGAGAATAGGCCTAATACCACACCTAAGAGCACAATAATATTGCCGGCAAAGAAATCCAATTTCGGATTCTGAAATTTTGAGAGCCAACCGCCAAAAAGATAGTAGAGAAGTAAGGGCAACAATGCCGCCACCACACAAAAAATCCGATTGCCATAGAGCAGCTTCACCACCGCAGGACTCAGATTAATAATAAAGGACAATCCGAAAATCAGCGCCGTAATAAGCAAATGAATGAAAAGACCGCGTACATTATTTCTCATAGTGCTCCAATCCCATCTCGCCGAGTTCGCCGCCCTCGGTGTAATATATAATGCCCAGACCCCTGGCCTCTGCAATGGCACGAGCCTCATCCATTGTACTTAAAAAGAGTGCCGTAGATAAAAAGTCCGCCTCACCGGAATCTTTAGTGACAATACTGAACGATTTATACAGCGTCTTAGGCTCCAAGGTCTCAGGATCGAGAATGTGGTGGTATCGGCGGCCGTTATAATCGAAGAAGCGTTGATAGTCCCCGCTGGTGACAATAGCGACATCATTGGCTTCAATCACACGTAAATAGTTGGACTGATCATTGCCGTCCAGAGGATTTTGAATGGCCACTTTATAGGCAGGTTTCGTCGGATGCTCGCCTACCAGTTTCACATTGCCTCCGGCAGAAATAAGCATGGACTTAACGCCCAACTCCCGTGCCATCTCTCCAACCAACTCCGCGGCATAGCCTTTCGCAACAGCCCCGAGATCCAAAATCATCCCTGGCTCAATGGTGACGGTTTTGGCCTCAGGATCAAGGACAATGTGTGTCTGATCCATCAGCGGCCGCAGCGCTTCCAATTCATCACGAGATGGCAGCGGCTTGCCGAATTTTGCCACAGCAGCCGCTTCGCCGCCGGCAAGATGGACGTCTCGATAGGCGGTCCAAAGGTCAATGGCAGGTCCCATGGCGATGTTGACCTTAGCACTGATCTCGCGGTTTCGCTGCAGTGTTGTATCAATGAGATCATAGAGTTCCGGAGCCACCGGGACAGCTTCGCCCGGATGGTGGTTGAGATAGTAGAGATTTTTTAAATCGCCATAACTGTGATAGCGATCAAAGATCTCATGGAGCCGGAAATATTCATTTCTGAGCTGTTCAATTTGTGCGTTCGCTTCCGCTTCATCATAGCCGAAAACTTGAAAATTTGTAATCGTATCAAAAGCTTCGAAGAACTGAATGTCAAAGCGTTGAAGTTCCTTCTTGCCTGTGCCGCAGCCGACAAGCATCACGCTGATAACTGTCATAATCAGAAGGCATTTCAATTTTGTTTTCATAAAATCACCTTGTTATAGTCTATCAAAAACTCTCGGTCTTTAAAAGTTTAAAGATGAGTCCGACGGTGCAATTTTCCATTTTTTCTGGATTTTTAAGGGTTGCTCATGTATAATAATACAAGGTTAGATTGGAGGCCTATATGACAAAGAAAGCAACCGTCCTTCTCGGTATGAGTGGCGGCGTCGATTCATCCGTCTCCCTGGTCCTACTTTTGGAACAAGGCTATGATGTGACCTGTGTTTTTATGAAAAACTGGGACGATGAAGGCGATGAGTTCTGCACCCAAGCTGATGACTATTTGGATGTCGTGCGCGTGTGCGACCAGCTTGGCGTCAAATACTATACCGTCAACTTTGAAAAAGAATACAAAGATCGGGTGTTCAGTTACTTTCTGGAAGAATATCAGCGTGGCCGCACACCCAACCCGGACGTCATGTGCAATACTGAAATCAAGTTCAAAGCCTTTTTGGATTTTGCCATGAAGATGAACTGCGATTATATTGCCATGGGTCACTACGCTCGTACCAAAACGATAGATGGTCGGACGTACTTACTGAAAGGCGCCGATCCCAACAAAGATCAATCCTATTTCCTCTCCCGTGTCACAGAGGAGGCTCTTGCCAAGACGCTGTTCCCCGTCGGTGCATTGGACAAGCGCGACGTGCGAGCTATCGCCGAAGCCAATCATCTTGCCACGGCTCGTAAAAAGGATTCCACCGGCATCTGTTTTATCGGCGAGCGAAACTTCAATGCGTTTTTAGATCAATTTCTCTTCACAAAACCCGGCGACATCTATTCTTACGAGGGTGAGAAACTGGGACGGCATTCCGGGCTGATGCACTATACCATCGGTCAACGCAAAGGTATCGGTCTTGGCGGTATGGGCAATGGCGAGCCTTTTTTTGTGCAGTGGAAAGATTTGAAGCACAACCGGCTTATTGTCGCTCAAGGCATTGATCATCCGGCCCTCTACATCAAAGAAACCTGGGTTAGTGATCCCTTCTGGATCACCGCCACCCCCACCTTCCCGCTGCAGTGCGCAGTAAAAATTCGCTACCGCGCCAAGGACGAAGAGGCTACCGTGGAACAGGTGGGCGAGAAGCTTAAAGTTACGTTTAATCATCCCCTAAAGGGAGTGACGCCGGGGCAGATAATGGTCTTTTATGATAAAGACATCTGTCTGGGATCCGGCATAATAGACTAAGGAGGCACTTATGACATTACAGTTAAAAAAGAGATCTGAAGCAGGTAAAAACCAAGTAGACAAACTAAGAGCACAACAAATCGTGCCCGGTGTAATCTACTCCAAAGGCAATGAAGCCGTATCCGTAAGCGTTGTAGAAAAAGATTTGCTCAAAGCTTACGAAACCTATGGTACATCCAGTATCTTCAAAGTTGATATCGACGGCGATGTGCAACAAGTCCTGATCAAAGACTTGCAAATGCACCCATTCAAAAACCAAATTCTTCACTTCGACTTATACCTCATCGATATGAACGCTAAGATCCGTGTTCAAGTTCCTGTCGTATTAGAAGGCCGTGATGAAATCCGCGTCCAACCATCTGTACTCATTCAAATGATCAACGAAGTTGAAGTGGAATGTCTGCCTGCAGATCTTCCATCCGAAGCCATTTACAACGTGGAAAATATGGAAATCAACGACCAAGTCCTTGTCAAAGACCTGGATATTGCTTCCAATGATAAACTCGAATTCTTCATCGACCTTGAAGAACCTGTTGCCGTACTTCAAGAGCCACAAGAAGAAGTTGAAAGTGATCTTGAAGGTGAAAACATGGACGCGGCTGACGTTCCAACCGTATCTGAACAAGAAGCGGAAACTGAAGAAAACTAATTTTACGGCAAGCCTTCGGGTTTGCCTTTTTTTGAGGTGATTATGAAAACTCTGGATCTCAACCTGGAACAAACTTACTCAGTCATTGACCGTGCCGATTTTGCCGTCATGAGCGTCTTTGACTTCAACATTCACTCGGTGCCGTTCTCTCATGTCCGTGACGGTGCGTACCTTTACTTCGCCTCTCGTGACGAAGGTACTAAAGTGGATATTTTTGAGCGCGAAGCAATGATTAAGTTAGTCTTCGTCGTGAACGCCGACGTGGCTCATCCTACTCCCAAAGCGGTACAGGCTCACAACGACGACCCCGCCTTCTTAAAGGAGCACGTCTTTAGCAATACCTATGAATCAGCAATTGCCGATGGTCGTCTGGAACTCGTTCACGAGGATAGCGAGCGACTCTTCGCCATCGAAAAACTTTACACCAAGTACTACCCTGATTATATGGCACACTTTGAGACTATTGCAGATGGTCTATTGGATCATACCAACATCTACAAAGTCCTCCTCTCCAACGTCACCGGTAAAAAACGCGGTTAAACAACAAAAGCTCTTCCCTATTTTAAGGAAGAGCTTTTTTATTGATTGATGAAACCCAAATATCCGCCAGCTTTCAGAGGCGATGCGGCCAAAGGCAAGGCTCCACACCGGGCACATCGTAGCGTACGTCATCAATCCCTTTTTCACTGTAGCAATTGTTCGTGACCTTTATCCTGAAACCATTATCGATACAACAATTTACGCTTGAACCAAGCCTTCGTAAAGCGTACCTTCCTGTTCGGCAATATACTGGTCGGCAGACACAGCCGCGACGACACCGTCTGCTGCTGCAGTCACTAACTGGCGCACTTTCTTCGCGCGAATGTCGCCTGCGGCAAATACACCCGCAATATTGGTTGCCATGTGGTCATTGGTCACAATATATCCGTCTTCCAATGTCACTTGTCCCTCAACCAGGGCGGTTTGCGGCACATATCCGACAAAGACGAAGACCCCGAACGTATCATCGGAAGATATGGTTTTTGTTTCGCCGGTTTTAATGTTTCGAACATCAAAGCTGCTCAACATTTTATCGCCGGAAAACTTCACGACCTCAGTGTCCCACATATAGTCAATTTTTGGATTGGCTTTAGCCTGAGCTTGAAGATCCTCCGAAGCTCTAAGCTGATTACGGCGGTGAATAAGGTGTACTTTGCTTGCAAAGCGTGTGATGAACAGCGCTTCTTCCACAGCCGCATCGCCACCGCCGACAACATACACTTCCTTATCTTGATAAAAAGCTGCATCACACGTTGCACAATAGGAAATCCCCCGTCCGCTAAATACCTCTTCGCCTTCAGCGCCGACAGTACGATGACTTGCGCCATTGGCCAAAATCACAGTCTTGGCTTCATAGGTATCAATACGTCCTTTGAGCACTTTCGGATTGGAAGTAAGATCCACCTCCTGAATGTCATCCATCACAACTTTGCATCCAAAACTCTCCGCTTGCTTCTTTAAGGTTTGTCCGAATTCCATACCGCCAATTTCCAAAATGCCGGGATAGTTCTCAACCTTTTCAGTATTGACAATTTGGCCGCCCTCCAGACCCTTGTCAATAACCAGTGTATTTAAATTTGCACGTGCAGCATAAAGACCTGCACTTAAGCCGGCAGCACCGGCGCCAATAATAACTAAATCGTACATTGCGATCCCTTTCTTTCTTAAATTCTTACACTAACTCTTTTTATTGTACCCTAAATCCTTTAAAACTCACAAAAGGATGTGTATACTGAAAGCGGAGGTATCTATGCTCACAGAATACAAACCGGCGGCGATTTCCGCCTTAGCCTACTCAAATCGCTATTACAAAGAAATGGTGCTGGCAACCTTACTGGATCTATCCCTTAGGGGTCACGTGGTGGTTTCAGAGACGGACATCGTACGACAGCACAGCTGCGATTCCCTCGCGACCTTTGAATCAAAGCTTCTGGAGATCTTATTTCAGAACAACACGACCGTGACGTTCAAAACTTTATCCGACGCCAAAAAAGCTGCGCCTGATGAACATCACAAAGCCTTTGAAGCCTTCTTTAACGCATTGGATCAAAGTCTTTACGACCACCGTTTGAAAACACAAAAAAACAGCACCGTACTGCTTTTAAGTCTATTAGGGGCTCTTGGTGTGATGCTTGGCGGCTTCATCCTTATACCAAAGATGCCTGTTGTGGGCATGCTTCTCATCATTGCAGGCCTTTTCGCCGGTATGACTCAAACTGTGCGATACTTTAAAAAGCCGGAAACCGGAGAAGCTCTGGTCCGAGATGCCATTGTCTTTAAAGACAACTTTACCCCTTCCGCTGATCCCGTTGCCAACCACCTGGCACTTGCCCTTGGCATTGCAACGGATAAGCTCACATCTGAGCCGGGTCTCAACTATGACGTCTTGTTGGAGCAGATGAAAAAAATTATATGATTGCGGCACAGCTCTTGTGCCGTTTTTTCATAAAAAAGAGGGCCCGTCGCCCTCCAATGCTCTCATCTTATTCGATTATACTCAGTAAATCTTATCCAATAAATCTTTCAAATCCCCTTTGACCCGATAAGGCAAGCCCTTAAGGGCGGCCACATTGGACGCACCGCTTAACGCCATGACCATACGCGCTTTGGTCATGAGTTCTCTAAGATAACTTAGCGTATAGTCATAGCCGCCATGAATAAGATAGGACAATACCTCGCCGCTTATCCCGACCAAATCGCCACCTAGGACCAAACACTTCACCACATCCAGAGCATTACGCACGCCACCGGATGCAATAATATACAGACCATCTTGGCGCACTTTCACCGCTTCGATAAGGGACATCGCTGTAGGAATACCCCAGCTGTATAAATCCGAGACATCGGTATCCGGCGTACGAAGATTCTCCACTTCAAAGAAATTGGAACCGCCGAATCCGGCAATATCGACATTGCGCACACCGATATCATAGAGACGCGTGATGGTATCTGGAGAGAGTCCGAAACCCACCTCTTTTACAATGACAGGGACGTCCACTGCACCGATGACAGCTTCAAGATTTTTTAACACTGAAGAAAAATCACGTTCGCCTTCATTCATCGCCAGCTCCTGCGCAGGATTCAAATGAATTTGAAGGGCGTCAGCGCCAATCAGATCGACACAGTATTTCGCCGTATCAACTCCGGTGTAACCACTTAAGTTACCGATAAGAATGCCATCGCCAATGGTGTCACGCACGGTTTTAAACGATTTTTTCGCATCGTCATCTTCCATGGCAATCGTCATGGATCCCACCGCCATAGGAATATTAAAGGCCTTAGCAAGCTCTGCCAGGTTGGTATTGATATCCGTAGAAAAGTCCGTACCTCCGGTCATAGCATTAATCATCAAAGGAAAGGCAATGGTTCGACCTAAAAAGTCCACAGTCGTGTCCACAGCTTCAAAATTCACACCGGGCAGCGCATTGTGATATAGGAATACATCATCAAATAGGGGATCGCCTCTAAAACTGGAACGCAGATAATTTTCTATGTGTTCTCTTTTTCTATAATTTCTCATGTTTACTCCTAGCTAATGTCGCGATGAGACACTTCCACAGTGTAGCCCAGTTGGTTTAATTTTTTGCCCAGCTCTGTGGCGATGACCACGGAACGATGAAATCCTCCGGTGCAACCCACACCAAGCGTCAGTGTGGTCTTGCCTTCACGAATATAATGGGGAATTAAAAATTTTAACAGATCTAACGTTTTCTCTAAAAAGATACCAGTGACGCTATGCCCTAAAACAAAGTCCCTCGTGGCGGCATTCGTACCGTTGAGATATTTAAGCTCGCTAATGTAGTAGGGATTCGGCAAAAACCTGACATCAAAAATCAGATCGCTATCAACGAGAATACCATTTTTAAATCCAAACGAGCTGACATAGATCTTAAGAGCTTCATCAATCTTTAAATTCAAAAGCTCCAGAATGCGTGTACGGAGACCATGTAAACTCATACGCGATGTATCCAACACAAAATCTGCTGCAAGCTTCACATCGTTTAAGATTTCCTTTTCTTTACGAATGCCTGCCGTGACAGATTTGTCCAGAGGATGTGGCCGGCGCTTCTCTTTATAACGATTTACCAGGATACTCTCCTGGGCATCGAGGAAGAGAATCTTTGCATCCACGCCGTCAGATTTTAAAGCCTTCAACTCTTTCGTAAAGTCGGCAAAATATTTTCCACTTCGCACATCGACGACGACACAGACCTTATCCATAGTCTCCGCTTTTTTAAACAACTCCACAAATTTAGGAATCAATGCCGGCGGCAAGTTGTCCATGGCAAAGTAACCCAGATCTTCCAAGACGTTGAGAGCTGCTGATTTGCCCGAACCGCTCATACCGGTAATGACAATAATTTCCACTACCGTCCTCCAATGTATTTCACTTCTCGTTCAATCGAAACATTGTACTCTTCTTTAATCACCTTTTGAACGGTGGCGATGAGCTGCTTCACATCTTCCGCCGTGGCAGAGTCCACATTGACAACAAAGCCGGCATGCTTATCAGAAATCATAGCACCGCCATATCGAAGCCCTTTTAGACCGCAATCGGTGATGAGTTTACCGGCAAAATGCCCCGGCGGACGTTTAAAGGTGGAGCCGGAACTGGGCAGCTCCAAAGGTTGCTTCGCCCTACGCCGATCCATGAGCTCATCCATCGTGCTTCGAATGCCCGCTTTATCTGCGGGATGTAATTTAAACGTACATCCGGTAACAATCAGTCCCTCATCCATAGCACGGCTGCCGCGATAACGAAAAGCCATTGCGTCATGGTCCACTACCAAAGGTTGGTTTGTTTTATCCAAAAGGCGGACGGAAGCCACGACATCGGTGAGTTCTCCGCCATAAGCCCCTGCGTTCATAATCACGCCGCCGCCGACTGTGCCGGGAATGCCATGGGCAAACTCCAAGCCGCTAAGCCCGGCCCGATATGCGGCGAGTGCCGCCTCCTGCATCGTTGCCCCTGCTCCGGCATATAACGTCTCACCCCGGACAGTCAACACATTTAAAGTATTTTTCAGCACAATCACAAGACCCTTCACACCGGTGTCATCCACAAGGACGTTACTGCCGTTGCCAAGTATGGTCACCGCCACACCATACGCCTTTGCCTGATCCAATGCCTCAATCAGTGCTGTCTCATTCTGAGGGATCAATAAATACTCCGCAGGCCCTCCAATTTTAAATGTTGTATAACCACTTAACGGCTCTTCCTTGTAAAAGAGCCCAAGATTTTCTAAATTCACATCTCACCCCAGCCTCATTATACACTAATTCAAACCATCATAAAAGCGTCTCATGCCACTGTCGAATACAGTCTAAAAAAGACGCCACTCGGACGTCTCAGTACATGATCTATTAAATACGATGTTTTAAATCCAAAAGAGCCTTTTCAATACGATCCAACTGTTTTAAATTACTTTGAGTATTGCCTAGCACAAAAAGATCCACCAAGGCATTGTCGTAAAAAATATCCACAATGCCACCTAAAAAACTCCCTCCTTTTATGTTCAGGCCTTCCAGGTCTACACCTTCCAACTCATCAGCTACAGCCCTTAACTTATATTGAAGATCAGTCATAAACCGCTCCCCTTTTCGACTCCTGGACCGTTTTATAAAACTGGAGATAGCGCCCCCAAAGACGGTATCATAAATACCCCAGCGCCGTGCAGACTTAAAAGCTCCGCGAGCTTCCTCTACAGAATCCAGAGCCGTGTTTATTTTTTCTATCATGCGTTGTCGATTCATAGAACCTCCTCTGTGGTCAGTTGTGTACGAAGTGCTCTAAGTTTGGACTCCAAATCCTCCAGCGCTTCTTGATTCTTCGCAATAGCTTGCTGTGTTTTCCAATCAGAAAAAATATTATCGAAATACACATCAAAAAAACTATCCGATATATCCAAATACAAATTTAGATCCTGGTGACTAAAAGCTTGCTTCAAATCTTCCAACTCTTTTTCGACTTTATCCATAGCGGCCTTACCCTGATCCATCTTACTATGCTTGATCATACTTAAAATCATGCCGCCGCCAAACATATCTAAAATGCCAAAGTTTTTAGCACTGCTATACGCTGCTTTGGCTTCATCAATCGCCAATAAAGTCTCATCCAATTCTTTTAAAATTTGATCATTCATCATATCACCTAACTTATTAGTACCCAAGAGACATAAGTTCCCAGTAAAAAATAGGGCATTACTGCCCTATTAGTTAAATCTTAACTATTGTATCAATTACCTATGCAGGCAAAACCATATAGTACCGACAATCATCTCTAAATACCCATCTTTCTTTGTTTAATACTATTATTTTGATTCCCAATAACTCTATAATAATCCTATGATCAATTGGGATTATTACCAGTATCACCTTCCCTTATAACGAGTACATATAAATCCTCTCAAAAGCTTACTCAACTGACTAAATTCAAAATAAAAACTATATCCGAAATTCGTCCGGATATAGTTTAGTAAAACAATTTAACCTTCGTCAAATTAATACTTAAGCAGTTTAAATTAATCCTGCCATTGTTGGTAAAAATAATGAGATTGCTGGTATGAATGTTACTAGCAATAATGAAATTGTAATTATCACAAAGTACGGTACCAAATCTTTTATAACAGATTCTATAGTGACGCCTCCCACTCTACAGCCTGTAAACAGAACTGTTCCTACAGGAGGAGTAATAATACCTACTGCAAGATTCATACAAAGTATTATCCCAAAATGAACAGGATGAACTCCTAACTGAGTAACTATAGGTAAAAATATTGGCGTAAAAATTAAAATAGCAGGTGTTGCGTCCATAAAAGTTCCTACTACTAAAAGAATCACATTCATAATTAACAAAATAACATATTTATTTGAAGTCAATCCTAATACAGTTTGTGCAATAAGATCTGGAATTTCCGTAAATGCCATTGACCAACTCATTATAGAAGAAACACCTATCATAAATGTAATAATTCCTGTTGTTATCGCAGATTCTAAAATAATTTTAGGCAAATCCTTCATTTTTATTGATTTGTAAAATAGAGATAATAATAATGAATATACAACAGAAATTGCAGAAGCTTCTGTTGGGGTAAAAATACCGGCTAAAATCCCCCCTACAATTATAACTATTAATAGCAAAGATGGTAATGCTTGCCACACTACTTTTAACTTTTCGGTATTAGATAAAACTACATCTGGCACATAACCCCTCTTTTTTGCTACATATCTGGCATAAAATATACAACCGCACCCCCATAGAATGCCAGGGACATAACCTGCTAAAAATAGTGCTGCAATGGAAACTGAACCAGCTACTGTAGAAAATACAATCATTGTATTGGATGGCGGAATCAAAGTTCCAGTCGGAGCGGAAGCTACATTTGCCGCCACAGAATAATTTGAATCATAACCCTCTTTTCTTTCTATAGGTCCCATTACTGCACCTATAGCTGCCGCCGCCGCTGCTGCTGAACCTGAAATAGCTCCAAAAAACATATTTGCAATAATGTTGGTAATAGCAAGCGAACCCGGTTGTTTACCCGCTAATGCTTGAGATACATTGACAAGTCTTGTGGCAATACCACCATTATTCATTATATTGCCCGCCAAAACGAAAAATGGAATAGCCACTAATGAAAATGAATTGGAACCTGCAAATACTCTTTGAGCAGATGTAGTAAAAGCTACATTTGCAGGCAACATCAATAACATCGCAACAGCTGATGATAAACCAATTGAAACGGATATTGGAACTCCCAATATAAGAAGCACTACGATAAGTACAAGCATTATTAATGCTATATTAATTATTAATGACATATTTCCTCCTTAAACTTAATTCTTTTTTAACAATGTTGACAAATTATATACACTGTAAAAAATTATTAAAATGCCTGAGATGGGTATACAGGAATATGCGAAACCGGTTGGTATGCCTAAAATCGAATCATATTGCAACATATTCATGCTTGCAACGTTGAATCCCCCGTACACCATAACAACAACAGCAAAAATTATTATAATAAATTCGATTAAGATCTCGACAACTTGTTGATTTTTCCCTTTCAATTTGTTTTTTAATACACCTATAGATATATGCTCCCTCTTCCCAAATACATATGCCGCAGAATATAAAATTAACCATACAAATAAATATTTGGTGATTGTTTCACTATACGCACTCGGACTATTGAAAACATATCTAACAACAACTTGGTAGGTTGTTGAGATGACCATTGAAGAAAAGACAACTACACATATTATTTCAAGTAATTTGTCCATAACTTGTTTTATTTTATTCATTTTGTCTCCTTTACCTCTCTCTCAACTCATTTATTGATTCATATACTTTTTTAGTTGTATCAGATTGATTTGCAATCTTCTCTGTTAAAGGCAAAACTTTTTGTCTTAAAGCTTCTACATCTGGATAACTAAATGTAACCCCACTGCCTTGTATTTCTTTTTTCGCTTCTTCAATTTTTTGTGAGAAAAGTTCAAATTCATATTTTGATGATTCTTTTATAAGTTCATCATAGATTTTTCTATCATCTTCATTTAGGGAATTTAAAAATTCTAAACTAGCTATAACTACATCCGGATGCACTATATGTTTTGTATAAGCATAATACGGTGCCACTTCATAATTTTTAAAATCACGATAAACTAACTCTGAATTTTCCGCCGCATCGACTACACCTTGTTGCAGTGCTGTATATACTTCAGATTGGCTCATGACCGCCCCATTACCACCCATTAATTTAGTCATTTCAATATATGTAGGACTATCATTCACTCTTATTATTTGACCTTCTAAATCTTCAACTGTCTCAATTGGTTTTTTAGCATAAACATTTCTCTCCCCTGCGGTATATATTGTTTCTACTTCAAAATTATATGGATGTGTCATTTTGAATAAATCATCATAGACCCCTGCTTGTACAGCCCTAGACATATGATCAATACCTTCATATAAATAAGGAGCTCCTACTATTGCAAAGTCTGTTTCATATACTTCTGCCGAAGATGAAGGCACAATAGCCATTTGCAGAGCTCCTGTTCTTATGAACTCTACCGTATTATTTTGTGATCCTAGTACACCATTGGGATAAATTTTTATTTTATATCTTCCATTTGTTCTTTTTTCAAATTCTTCTCCAAATTTTTTCATGGCCAAATATTGAGGATGCTCGGTATTTTGATTGAAGGATACTCTAATAGTTTGATATGTTTCCCCGAATTCATCTCTATTTTTAGAACAGCTCGTGTTTAGTGCCATGATTAGTATAATAAAAATTAAAGATACTATTTTTTTCATTTTTCCCCTCTCTTTATTGCATTATCAAGCTGTATTTAACTTTAACTACTACTTTCTTCTCGAAAGCGGGTCCATTCACTGCTATCTGTGGTTTATGTATATCTTCAGGATAAAATATACTAACACACCCTTCTACAGCATGAATATAACCTTCATTTTCCACTGATTCATAAAGCCATAAATCTCTATTCACATCAACATTTTGAACTTTATATGAATTTTTCCAAGGAGTTATCCCGATAAATTCTTCGCCTATTACTACAAATTGTACGTCCAAATACTCTTTATGACTTTCAGCATTTCTACGTTGTATTTCCTCAGTTTCAGTTTCGATGACTTGGTAAAAAATATCTTTTCCTTCTAATTCATAGACCCCTATTTCCTTACTTTTTAATGCCAATGAATTTTCTTTTAAAAAATCTATTACTTTGACCAAGACTGGCGAGAGACCCATTTGCTGATAATTTTGCTCTATTGTTAGAAATATCATAATACTCCTTTATAATTAAGTTAGAAAAGTTTGATAGTTGCCATCATGTTTTCTCATTGACATATATTTAGACAATAAATTTGTTATTGTTTTTTTCTAACGCATGCACCATATTGACTACAAATTCAGATATAGGAACTTCTACTCCTAATTTGTGAGCTGCATTGACTACCGCGCCGCTAATAGTATCAACCTCTGTTCTTCTTAAATTTTTTATATCTTGGTAAATCGATGTATAGCCATTAGGGTTATCTATTGAGACTTTTCTCACTTTTTCAAGCTCAATATCCCAATCAAATTTTAACCCCTGTGCTTCGCCCGTTTTTATAACTTCTTCAAAAAGAGCTACTGTCATTTCCCAAGCATACTCATTTCTCGCAATATCCCCTATTGAACATTGTAAAACGCCAGTCACTACTGATAGGGATGCATTTATAATTAATTTATTCCAAATTAACTGCTGAATATTTGAATTAATATTTACTTGGAATCCCGCTTTATCAAAAACTTCTTTAATTTCATTCAAATTTATTGTCGCACTCTTTAAAACAGTTCCTATATTAGTCTTACCATCTCCACCTCTTCTAATATTCCCTGACGCTAAAACAGCCCCATTATCTTCTGTTGTCCCTATAATAATTCGATCTTCTGGTACAAATTTACTTAGAAGTTTTTCATGTCCTGCACCATTTTGCAGTGTCATGATGATAGTGTTATTACCTATTAAGTGTTTATTGTTCTCCAACGCTGTTTCTGAATATATTGATTTTACAAATACTAATAATAAATCTACTTCGGGTAAATTTTCGGTAGTAACATGAGCTTTGGGATAATAGCTATTAACTTCTCCATTTTCTTCAATAAGCATACCTTGACTGTTAATTCGATCAACAATCTCTTGATTTACATCAATAACATATACTTCATTGTTTTGCGATAGATGCCCCGCATATATTGAACCCATTGCACCCGCACCTAATACGGCTATTTTCATTTCCTTCACCTTCCTTATTCAGAAAATTCTTGAAGTCCTTCAATTGCATAAGCTCTAATCGAACATGAGTCTAATCCCTTAATAGGCATTGGAGTATAACTCATGAAAAATACTTTGGAATGTAATTTTTCCAAATTCTGAAGAACTTCTAAAAATACAATATCGTCTTCCATTAAAAGGTCATGAAATGGTTTAACATCATCATTACAATTTTCTATTGAAACACCTTCTCCAAAGCCTACACATTTTACTTTTTTGTCTTTAAACCACTTTGCACTTTCTTCACCAATTAAAAGCCTTTTATCTTCTGGTGTGTTAGTTTTTTTAGTAAATGGTTCAATTTTGTATGCCGAATCTAATATTACAATATCACCTTCCTTAATTAGGCCTTTGGTAGCTTTATCTAAATCCGCTGCGCTAATGTGTGTGTAACCTTCCAGTTTATCTTCGAAATCAATATATATGGCTCTTCCCATAAATGCAGTAAGCGGCAGGGATGCTACATCTGTGCCATTTTCAAAATGATGGTAAGGACATTCCACATGAGTTCCCAGATGTGAAGTAATATCCATATGTGTATGCCAATCTGGAATGGGCCCACCGGTATTAAATCTTTCAAGAGCTAATCTTCGTGTTTCTGTTTCTGGATCAAGAACTTTTGTCAAATCAATAACACGTAAATTCCCTAATTTGTACACTGAACTATTCATAATTCGACTCCTTTTTCTTTTCTTTATTAATGATTGAAATCAATCTTTAAAAACTGCTTGGCGTTATTAAATGAAATATTTTTAACCATTTCACCCAAATATTCTTCCTCCCAAGGATATTCTTTATTTGCTACTATTTCACCGATAAAATTACACATAATTCTACGGAAATACTCATGTCTGGGATATGATAAAAAACTTCTGGAATCTGTCAGCATACCTATAAATTTAGCAAATACAGAAGTTTGAGCAAGCATTTCCATTTGTTCCATCATTCCATTTTTATGATCTAAGAACCACCAACTTGTTCCTATCTGAATATTCATTGTTCCTTCCCGATTACCTTTATTGAAACAACCACCAATGGTTGATAATGGATAGTAATCTTTAGGGTTTAATGTAAATAAAAGGATTTTAGGCAAATCCCCTTCAATTTCAATTCTATTTAACAACCTAGATATGTTTTCAGCTATTGCAGCATCATTAACCGCATCATTACCGATATCTTGTCCTAGTCTGTCAAAGAGAAATTTAGAATTATCCCTAATCGCACCAGTGTGAATTTCCATAACTATATCTCTTTTTGCATATTCTCTGGCTAAGAAAACCAATAAGTGTGATTTATAAGCATCTTCTTCCTCAACTGTTACCTTTTCATTATGAAGTGCTTTATTTAATATAATAGATAATTCTGCTTTATTCTTATCTCCATAAGGCACATATTTAATCCCATGGTCACTTGCTTTACACCCATTGACAACAAAGAAATCCAGTCTTTTTAATAATGCTTTTTCAAGATCATCAATACTTTTTATATCTATTTCGGCTGTCTTTGAAAGCGCTTTAATATATTCCTGAAATCCATCTAACTCTATATTTAATGCTTTATCCGGTCTAAATGCTGGAATAACGACTGTTTTAAAATCGTTTTCAGACTTTAAAAGCTGATGATACCGTAAATCGTCTAACGGATCATTGGTTGTGCATAAGCCTAAGACATTACTCTTCGAGATCAAGTGTCTTGGGCTAAAGTCATCTTGTTGTAATAATAAATTACATTGATCATATATTTGTTTGGCATTTTTTTCATTCAAAACTTTATTTATACCAAAATAGTTTTTTAATTCCAAATGTGTCCAATGATATAGTGGATTGCCAATTAACATTGGAACTACTTTAGCCCAAGCCTCAAATTTTTCATAATCAGAAGCACTCCCCGTTATTTTTTCTTCATCTACACCGCTTGCTCTCATGACACGCCATTTATAATGATCGCCACCTAGCCATACTTGTGTAATTGATGTAAAATTTTTATTTTCATAAATATCTTTAGCCTCCAAGTGACAATGAACATCAAAAATCGGTTCATTTTTTGCATATTTATGAAATAATATTTGGGCATATTCATTTTGTAGCATAAAATTCTCTGTTAAAAATTCCAAGGAATCCCCCTTATAAAATAACTCCATCCTTAAATAAGGCTATTTCTTCAAATCCATATATTTCATTATTAACCTGCTTTCCAGAAGCAACTTGAATAATAAAATTAATAAATTCATCTCTTAGATAATTGAAAGTAATTTGCTCATCAATTATTCTTCCTGCATTGAAGTCGATCCAATTTTTCTTTTTTTGATACAATTCTGAATTACTTGACACTTTTATTGTAGGGACAACTGAACCGAAGGGGTTGCCCCGTCCTGTTGTAAAGACGATGATAGTAGCTCCACTTGCTGCCAAATTGGTACATGATACTTGATCATTTCCAGGCCCGTTAAGCAGATTTAATCCACTCTCCTCAACTGATTCGCCCATTTCAAGAACATCTACAATCTCAGATAGCCCTCCTTTTTGAATACAGCCCAAAGATTTATCCTCTAACGTTGAGATCCCTCCGTCTTTGTTCCCTGGAGATGGATTTTCGTAAATGCTTTGTCCATAGCTTTTAAAATATTGCTTAAAATTATTTATCATAGTAACTAAATCTTTAAACACTACTTCATTTTTTGCGCGATTTATTAACATATTTTCAGCTCCAAACATTTCAGGAACTTCTGTTAATATAGTGGTTGCTCCATTAGCTATCAACTTATCTGAAGTAAAGCCACATAAAGGATTGGCGGTTAATCCAGAGAGACCATCACTGCCTCCGCATTTAAAGGCTACTGTTAGTTTTGAAATAGGTAATTCTGTTAATGAAAAGCAAGAAATGTATTGTACTAAATCATCAATCTTTTCCATACATACTTCATACTCATCATTAACATCCTGTGTTGTTACAAACTTGATCCTATCTTCATTTATAGGATATAAATATTTTTTAAATTCCTCTATTTGATTATTCTCACAACCTAAACTGATGACTAATACTCCCCCTGCATTTGGATTTTTAATCAATCCCGCCAAGATAGATTGAGTAGTAGATAAATCATCCCCTAATTGAGAACATCCGTGTGCATGGTTCAAAACTTTAAACGTAACATTCGGATATTGATTCTCAGCCATTTTTTTTACATTATTACACACCTGATTTATACACCCTACTGCTGGCACAATCCATATCTCATTACGCACCCCAGCCTTTCCGTCTTCTCGTAAATAGCCTTTAAATTTCAATTCATTATCTACCAACTTCAAATCAGTCTTAATATTTACTTTTTTATATTCATATTCAATAATGTCAGAAAGATTAGTTGCCAAATTTTGGATATGTACCCATTCTCCTTCATTAATGTTTGATGTAGCATGACCTATCGACATACCATATTTGATTATGTCTTGACCCTTTTCGATTGGCTTTATAGCAAATTTATGGCCTCTTTTTATATCGCATTTTAATGCAAAACCAAATTCCTTTATAAAAGTATCTTTCTTAAGATCGGATACAGCAACAACAACATTATCCTTAGAATTAATTTTTAAATATTGTTTCATAGGCTATCCATCACTTTTCGTATATCTCCATTAAGGATATCATCATAATAGTTTTGAACTATTCTATTAAAATCCCCTAATTTTGATAAATCATAATCCCAAATACTACTTTTTAAGATCTCTTCTACAAAATCATTTTTTTTGTAAATTCCAGCAAAATATCTTAAGATATTTTGGTCATCTTTTACCTCATATGCTCGACCATTTTGATCTTTACCTATATACTTTCCATCTATTTCATCAATATTATAAAATCTCAATAAAGCTGCTAAAGAAAAAGCAAAATGTTTAGGTACTGTTTTGTATCTATAGTAATAATCAATTATTGAAGGTAAACATCTGGCATTAAATTTTGATACTGAGTTCAGAGTGATATCTAATAACTTGTGTTCCACATAAGGATTATTAAATCTTAAAGTGACTTCTTTTTTGAAGTTGACTAAATCTTGTCTTGGAAGGTCAATAGTAGGTATAACCTCTGTGTCGATTAAATTATCGAAAAACTTTAAAAATATCTCATCTTGCATAAAGTCTCTAACAATAGCATAACCGGCAATTACAGCAGCAGGCACAGTTGATGTATGTCCTCCATTTAATATTCTTACTTTTCTTTTCTTATAAGGCTTAACATCATCTGTCCATATTACATTGCAAGGTAAATTATCAAATGTTAAGGGTCCAGCTAATGCCTTATCTCCCTCTATCACCCAAAGATTAAACAATTCTGAAAAAACAAGCAATTTATCTTCATAACCATTTTCTGCTGAAAATATTTTTGCCTCTTCCGATGAAGGACGTCCTGTCACAATTCTATCTACTAATGTTGATGTAAAAAGGTTTGACTCTTCAACCCAGGTCTTAAATTCAACGCCTAAATTCCAATTTTCTATATGTTTTAAAACATATTTCTTTAGAAAATATCCATTATCATCAATCAATTCTACTGGTAAAAAAATTAATCCCTTCTCTTTTTCGCCATTAAAATGTTTAAATCTGAAGTATAAAAGCTGAGCTACTTTTGCAGGAAAACTATCTTGAATTTCATCTTCCTTAAAATCTTCGTATTGATATACAATCCCTGCTTCTGTAGTATTGGAGATCACATAATTTAAATTTTCGCTCGTAACAAATTCCACATAATCACCAAAATTTGTATATGGATTAATACCTCTTGATACTGATTTAATTATTCTATTTTCTATTTTCTTACCTTTTGCTGTACTTCCTCTCATAGATAATGTATACAATCCATCTTGTGAATTGATCAAATCTACTAATCCATGCTCAATCGGTTGTACAATTACTATAGATCCTGGTTTGTCATACTTGTCATTGGATAAATCTACCATCCAATCAACGAAAGCTCTTAAAAAATTTCCTTCTCCAAATTGTAAAATACTCTCCTGTAAATCTTTATCTTTTTTTATTTTTTCATTTATTTTCATTTCATCCCCTCCAATTCATCTTGTAGTTTCTTTTGCAATAAATTCAGGCTTGATTACTATATTCACATCTTCAACATTTCCTTCTAAAGCTTTTAAAAGAACACTTACAGCAATATCGGCATGAGTATTGATTTTATGATCTACAGAAGATATCTTTAACCTTGTATGGTTTGTTAAATCTATATTATCAAAACCTATAATTCCTAAATCTTGAGGTATATTGATTTCCTTACCTAAAACTTTGGATAAAAATTTAATTGCTATTGTATCTTTTTCAAATTGTATTGCATCTACATGATTCTGTGTTATATAATCAATCAATTCATCAAAATCATCATCATTTTCAACTTGCATTTCAATGAATTTACACCTATTCTTCACACCTAACGAAAAACCTCTTATCTTTTCTTTGTATGCTCTCGTTTTAAATGCTTTTTTATCTGAAACAAAAATAGGTTTTTTATAGCCTTTATTAAATAAATAATTAACCGCTTCAATTATGCCTGATGCTTCATCGCAATATACACTTAAAAGTCCCTTATCGTAATTATTTAAAAGGACAACAGGAATATTGGTGTGTATCTTTTTTAAAATATCTAAAAGTTCTTCTTCCCCATAAACCGCACCTATGGTGATTATTCCATCAACTTTTTTACTTCTTAATACATTGATATAATTGATCTTATCTTTTAAAGATTCTCCTGTATTACATAAAATTGAAACATATCCTGACTTATATAATAGTTTTTCAATAGCATAGGCCGACTCAAAATGAAAATTATTTCTTATATCTGGTACTAAAATTCCAATTGTTTTTGATCTATTGGTAGCTAAACTTCTGGCTACCCCGTTAGGTGTGTATTCCTCATCTTTCATGATATCTAAAATTTTATTACGAGTTTTTTCGCTAACGTTTTTATTATTATTTAAAACCCTTGAAACTGTAGCTATCGAGACGCCTGCCTTGGACGCTATATCATAAATGTTCATGAACCACCTCCTGTTTTTGTAAGCGCTTACAATCGAAGCGAAATAAAAAACCGCTCTGTAAGCGCTTACCTATTGTTCTTTGCTCATCATAAAATATAATAAATTATTTGTCAATACAATTTTTAAACAATTGTCAAGTTTAACTAGAGTTGCTTTTTGACGAAAGAATTTAAATACTATACTTTTTTATATTATTAAAGTATAAAATCGTTATTTTCTTTAGTAACTTCTGTAGAAAGAAAGGTTGGCACATCCATCCATACATTCACACACCCTATGCTATTCCTATAATAAAGAGCAACACTTTTATCAATAAGATAGTTGCCCATAATACAGTCAGTAAAAATATTTTAATAAAAGTAAAATTCTATAACTAGGATATTAAATAATTTTATTGAGATTTCATTTGTCTCAATTAATTTAATGCTAACTATAATTTCAATTAATGACAGTACTAATTACTAATAATAGAAACTAAGCGCCGCAAAAATGTCTTGCATTCGACTATCTCAAAATAAAGAATTAGAACTAAGTTGAATAATATAATCACGAAAAAATCCCTTCTATTTTGAGCGCATTTCAAAAGAAGGGATTTTTTCATTATAAAAATTGTGTATTCTTACTTTATTCCTCTATAAAAGGCTAGAAGATGATTTTTGAAATATCTAAATAATAAACCCACTTAAAGCTATCTATCAATCCAGCTAGCCTTATTTACCCTGCCCTTTCAAAGCTTCTACTTCTTTAGTCAAAGCATCTAATTTTGCCTTGAGGACTTCAACTTCATTGCCAGTTCCATCGGCTTCAGGGCCTGCAAAGAGGTTGAGGTATTTGGCATAAGCTTCCTGAGTTTTGTCTTTCATTGTATGATAAGCTGCCATGGTCTTGTCCAGCGTTGCTTCAAAGGCTGCTTCACGAGTCTTGTCTGTGATCAGCTCGCGAGTTTTGGCATCGACAAAAGCGAAGTAGTCTTGGAAAGTATCTTTAGCAAGACCTTCCTCTACATTTTTCTTAAATTCTCCTTCCGCTTTGTCATAAGCTTCTTTAAAAATACCACCGAGTACTGTGTAATATTCAGCCAGTGCATTGTTATACGCCTTTTGATTGTCCAAGATCGCCTTATAAAGGTTAAGTTGTTTTTTATAATAGTTTGTGCCTGGAAGTGCCAAGAGACTGTCGACGACATCTTCGTACTTCTTCAGGTAGTCATTCATAACGTGGCCATAGTCCCTAGGGCTCAGCTGATTGAGTTTGCCGAAGGCACTGTAATCGACATTGGCAAAGTTTCCCATGCCTGTCATCAAAGATTTTGATGTCGCCTCATAGAGATCAAAAAGTGTGTCGCCAAGGGTGGTTTCGAACCCCAGCTTTTTCCAAGATCCTTTCATGGCGTCTTTCATTTGTCGTTGAGATTCTAACACTTTATCTCCAACGTCCTTCACAGTCTCAACACCCTTTTTCATCAGCACCCGATAGTTATCATAAGCTTGAGCATAGACGTTGGCGCCACCCATCCGTTCATAAACAGCCAGAGGATTGAAGTTGCTTTGCATGGCTTCTACATTGTCGAAATAATTTTTGAACATTGAGAAAAAGTTTTGTGTCCCCATGGTCGTGAAGTTTTGGCCAAAGCTCTGATCCCAGAACTTCATGCTATTGTTGAAAATTTGAGCCACGGGATTGGTGGTGTCTGTTCCGAACATACTCTTGAATCCGTTAAGTGTATTTTCTTGCATTTTAAACATGTCTTCATAAAAGTTTAACATCATCGTGCCTCCAATTCTCATTTTTATTCTTTCAGGTTTTATCTTGATTTTATTATACCCACTTTATTGTATTAATCAAGCGGATTATTTGTGAAAAGGCGTAAATTTGGGGTAAATTCCACAGTGTATTCATATGGGAAAACATTTTCGATTTTACATTTCTTGGAAACTTGAATGCACTCTTGTTCACGAGCTAAGATCTTGACGCTGTAACACTGAGTAGCTACATTAAAATTTTCTTGGGACAAACGTGGTCAATTTTAAAAGTTTCTCAACAGCCACGGTTTTAATCGCGACCTGAGCGACCTATAAAAAGTGGCCGGTTACCCGACCACTGTATCACTCTTCTTCAATTTTACCAACACGACGTTCGTGCCGTCCTCCTTCAAAGGTTTCCCCTAAGAAGGTATCCACGATCATCTTTGCCATATCTTCACCGACAACACGCGCCCCAAAGGCAATGATGTTGGCGTTGTTATGACGTACGGACATCTGCGCCGAATAAGGCTCTGAGCACACACAGGCTCTAACGCCTTTCACTTTATTGGCAGATATGCTGATGCCTACTCCGGTGCCGCAGATAAGAATGCCCTTGTCCACGTCGCCGTCTACAACAGCACGGCCCACTGCCTTACCGTAGTCAGGATAGTCGACCGAGTCCTTACCGTCCGTGCCGTAGTCGACCACGGTATGCCCTTGTGCTTTCAAATACTCTGTTATCATTGTCTTCATGTCAAATCCGGCATGATCGGATCCAATTCCAAGCTTCATTTTGTGACCTCATTTCGTGGTTTTTTGCCTTCGAGAAAATCTCGAATATTGTTTACAACAGCTTCGCCCATTTCCATTCTGGCTTCCAGCGTCGCATTCCCCAAGTGGGGTGCCAAGGTGACATTGTCCAGTTTCAACAATGCCTCAGATACTTTGGGTTCAAATTCATACACATCCAGTGCGGCACTTCGAATCTTCCCACGCTCTAATGCATCGATAAGAGCCGCTTCATCTACCAACGGACCACGAGCGGCGTTGATCAGGTGTGCCGTATCCTTCATCAATGCCAATTCTTTCGATCCGATCATGTGCCTAAGTTCCGGTGCAAAAGCAGTATGCAGAGTGAGGATGTCCGCTTCTGCAATGACCTCATCTTGCTCTTTATAGACTGCACCGAGAGCCTCCACATCCTCTTTGCGGTGTCTGGAGTAATAGATCACTTCCATATCAAAAGCGATAGCCCGTTTGGCTAAATTCTTTCCGATATTACCCATGCCGATAATACCTAAAGTCTTGCCTCGTAACTCTTCCCCCAGAAAATAGGTTGGGCGCCATCCCATAAAACCGCCATCTCGAAGATCTTTTTCACCTTCAATCAGACGACGAACGCTCGCTAAAATGAGAAGAAAGGTCAATTCTGCAGTAGAGACGGCAGAGGATGGCGCCGGTGCATTCGTCACGGCAATACCCAACTCCTTTGCCCCTTCAATGTCGATGTTATCGAATCCTGCGCCGTAGTTGGCGATGAGTTTCAAATTTGGTGCTTGGCTCATCATCTCTTTCGTAATCTTATCGGACAGAGGACAGAGGAGTATGTCCGCATCGACCATCCGTCTTGCTAATTCAGATGCAGACAGCGGAATATTGGAGTCTTCATAGTCCATGTCTAAATTCAATGTCTTAATGTTGTCTAAAATCGATTGCGGTATACGACTGGTTATAAATAACTTCATTACTAATGCCCCCAAACCTTTTTTAAGAAATCCTTGATGACCAAACGCTTGGTGAGAAGCGTCTTTTCCAATTCAATTTCAAAATCATCCCCATAAATATTCTTCAGTTTCTTTTCCAAATAGACCGGCACACCATCCACGTCATAGCGCTCGTAGGTGGTTTCCGGCACGTCGCCTCCAAATTCCACCGCCGCGTCAATATAGGGTTTTGCCGCCCCGCAACACGATCCCATGCCGGCGACGACATTGGATGTGATGCGAACGTAGCGGTGCTTTTTTCGAATGTGGGCCAATGCTTCTTCGTTAATTGTCATCCTAACCTCGCTATAAAAGTGGTTTCGCCTTGACACGCCGCTAACAGCGCTTTAAGGTCGGTATTTTGAACTATATATTGCTTGTACCCATCTTTTTGGTGTACTTCACAACCTTCGAGCCCGAGATCAGCCTCCTCAGACACTCGAACGTAGTAGGTCTGAGGCAGCGGAGACAGTACAGTCGGTGCTTCGTCCGCCAGCTCATAGCATTGACGCGCCCCTGATAGTACATGAAGTATATCGCTTACCACAGCGCTGGCCGTGGCATCGCCTCCGGCTCCTTCTCCAAGAAAAGTCAGGTGGTGACAGTAGGCACCGTCCAGTTCCACGCCGTTGAGCGCACCGTCCACGCCATAGAATACATCATCACTGCCGATAAAGGTCGGTTCTACAACAGTGCGAACGCCATCTTGATCCACATCACATCGAGCCAAGAGTTTCAGTTTCATCCTACGTTCCAAGCCAAAGGCTATATCCATAGGCAGCACCGTGCTCATCCCATAATAGGATGTGGCGTCATTGGTCATCACGGCACCTATTGCAAGTGACGTAAGAATGGTGAGTTTTCGTAAGATATCCAGACCTTCCACATCCGCCGTAGGATCCGCCTCGGCATAACCTTGCTCCTGAGCATCTTTCAAGGCACTTTGATAGTCACCGCCTTCTGTCATAGCGGTGAGCATATAATTGGACGTGCCGTTCATAATCCCTCTTAAGTGTCGCACCGGCCCCATGCGTTTTTGAAGTATAAGATTGTCGATAATGGGAATCGCCCCACACACCGACGCACCGTAATAAAACCCCACACCTTGGTCTTCTGCCAAGGTCTTCAACTCGTAAAGGTGCTCACTCACCACACTTTTCGATGCAGTCACGACAGCTTTGCCTCGCTCAAGACTAGCTTTCATATAGCGGTATCCGGCATTTAAATCCCCGGTGAGTTCCACGACAATATCTGCATCGGAGTTTAAAATCGCATCAAAATCTGTAGTGAAGAGCGCCTTACCGTCTACCGTGTCGTCATAGGCCCGTGATCGAAGAATCGCTGTGACCTCCACATCGTCCATCGCCTTTAACAATGTATAGACACTGCGTCCTACCGTGCCATATCCCAACAGGGCAATTTTTTTCATCATGTCTCCTCTCTAAAAATAAATGATACCCTTTCCTCAAAGAAGGGTTTTAAAATTCTATCGCTTATACTATAATTTTAATTAAATATGTTTTATAGCTTTACCCTATATATTGATTTTAGCATGCACTGGTGCTAAAATACATAAAAACCTTGGGAGGATATTATGATTAACCTAGCTGTACTCGGTGCCACAGGCCTTGTCGGCCAAAAGATGAGAAAAATTTTACGGGAACGCAATGTACCTTTTGACCACATTTTTTTCTTTGCGTCTAAAAACTCGGCAGGCAAAAAGCTTTACTTCAAAGACGCATGGTATAACATTCTCGAGCTCACCAAGGACAATTTGAAACAGTGCGGTATCACCCATGCCCTCAGTGCGTTGGACAGTCCCCTCGCTAAAGAATTTTTACCCTATTTAGCTGAGCTCGGCGCCATTATTGTGGACAATTCATCCGCCTTTCGTATGGACGACGACGTGCCCCTGGTTGTTCCGGAAATCAATCTTGATGCCGTAGAGGGTAATCTGATTGCAAGTCCGAACTGCTCCACCATTCAATCTGTTGTCGCCTTAAAACCGATTTACGACGCCTTCGGCATCAAGCGCATCATCTATACGACGTATCAGGCCGTAGCGGGAAGCGGCATCAACGGCGTGGAAGACCTGGTGCGCGGCGATTACAACATCGCCAATACCTTCTATCCTCATCCCATCGCCCACAACTTACTTCCCCACATTGACGATTTTCTCGACGACGGCTACACCAAAGAAGAGATGAAAATGGTCAATGAAACGCGAAAGATTTTCAATGATCAGGAGATTGCCATCACAGCCACGGCAGTGCGGGTGCCTGTGTTTGAATCCCACATGGTCAGCATCGTGGTGGAAACCAAAGAGCCTTTTACCATGGACCAGGTCTTGGAAGCTTTTCAAGGCGCTCAAGGTGTGATTGTGGAAGACGACGTGGCCCATAATGTCTATCCGATGCCGCTGAATACTGCCGGTAAAGATGAAGTCTTTGTAGGACGGATTCGCCGTGATCACTCCGTAGCCAACGGACTGAACTTTATCTGCGTTGCCGACAACACCCGTAAAGGCGCAGCGTTAAATACCATTCAAATTTTAGAAAAATTCATCACAAAATAGACCGCTACGCACGGTCTATGGGAAAGTATTTCAATACATGCTCCGCATCTTTATAGTGGGGCATGTATTTTTTTATGAGCTGATAAAAATCGCTGTTGTGTCCACGCACCACAAGATGCGCTAGCTCGTGAAGCACCACATATTCCAACGCCACCGGTAAGCGCTTCACAAGTTCGGTGTTTAAGGTAAGCGCACCCGTCACGGTGTTGCAGCTCCCCCAACGACTTGTCATTCGACGAAAACGCACCTCGCCCGCTCGCACGCCGAGCGCTTTTTCATAGCGAACCAGATGGGGGCCGGCCGCCTCTTTGATTGCCTCGATACAAAAAGTGTGGAGTGCTCTTTCAACTTTTACCGGCTGTATTGACGGTACCTGCACCAAGATTTGGTCCCCTCGAAGTGTAACCTTGTTTGCGCCGCACCTCACCGCCAACGTATAGGGCTGTCCCCAGAGGTAAAACACGTCACCGGCTGCATAGGTGTGCACCGGCTCATACGTATACTGTTGAAACTCCTGAAGCTTGGTTGCGATGTAGCGGCGATGTGCCTGTACAAAGTTATTTAAGTCGGCGTCCGAGGTGGTGGTGTCGGTGGAAATACGCACCCTGTTCGGCGGATACAGCCGGATATAGGTGTGCTTTTGTCCTGCCTTTCGCACCACGTCGATGCGAGGCTCGATACTCAACGGTCCTCCGCTTTGGTGACAGCTGATGTGATGACCGGGATGAGCTGTTTTTTGCGAGACAGCAAACCTGGTACGGTGAAGGTGTCTCCCTCGCCGCTGATACCGAATCCATCCCTGATGGCCTCGATATAATCGCCCACCACGATGAGCTCCGACGCTTCTTTAAAAATATCTGTAAGCATCATGACAAAGGTTGCTTCGTTATTTCGACTACGGACTTCTTCCATCTTGTCCTTCAGTTCCGTTTCAATGGCCGTCAGATTGTCCAAATCCATGGAAAAAATTTGACAGACTCGCAGCTGCTTGCCTTCCACGACAAATTTTTTCACATCACCGCTCACCAAATCATCCACAGATTTATTGTCGAGCTTAGTCCCCTCTTTAAACATCGCCATGGCAAATGTCTCAGGGTCAAGTCCTGTAATTTTACTTAATCGTTGTAACATCAATCGGTCGGTATCGGTTGCTGTCGGTGAACGGAAGAGCAGCGTGTCAGAAATAATCGCGGCACTCAGGAGACCGGCCATGGCCTTTCCCGGCATAATCCCCGCTTCGTAATACATCTCCGCCACAATAGTAGAGGTGGATCCCACCGGTTCGTTTCTGAAATAGACCGGCTCATCCGTGGCAATATTGGCCACGCGATGATGGTCGATGATCTCCCGGATCACTGCTGTATCCAAATCGTCAATAGACTGATTCTTTTCATTATGATCCACTAAGATAATTTCCTTGCGATGCCCGGAAATCAAGTGGTATCGACCAATGCTGCCCACAACCTTTCCCCTTGCATCCAGCACGGGATACGCACGAAAACGGCTCATCGCCATAATCTTTTTCACATCGTCCACCGTGTCGTTCAAATTGAAGGTAATGAGGTTGTCATCAGTCATCACATGGCTGACCGGCACCGCTTGCGGTAGAAGACGCGCTGCCATAAAGGAATTGTAGTTGGTGGAAATAATAGGAATATCGGCTTCTTTGGCACGATCCAATACCTCTTGGGTTACCCCGAAACCGCCGGTGATAATGATCAGTCCTACGCCACGCTTAATGGCATCCAACTGCGCATCAGTGCGGTCGCCGATGATGACGATATCGCCCTTTGAAATCTTGTCTTCCACCGAGGTGGTATGCATGGCATAGATCACAAGATGTCCCGTTGGCATGTGCAGTGTCTGGGGTCCATAGACAAAGGAACCTGCCAACACTTCCAAAATATTTTCAAAGGTCGTGCCGCTGCGGCCCAATATGGCATCGTCCCACACATCCATATAGGCTCTCGTGATGTTGGAAAGACTCACAATGCCGATAAGATTCTCTTCCCGATCCACCACGGCCAGAGAGTTCACCCCATTCTCCTGAGTGAGAGCTAACGCCTTATACAATGACACATTTTCTGATACACAGTAGGCTTTGTCCATGTCCAGATCCCTAACTTGAGCCTTGATACTGTCCTTGAGCCGCGGCGGATCCACTTTGAAATAATCCAGCACAAATTGTGTTTCCCGATTGACTTCCCCAAGACGAATGGCTTCCACCTCTCGACCTGTCTTTCTGCGTTTGAGCTCAGCATAAGCTAACGCTGCACAAATAGAATCCGTATCCGGATTTTTATGCCCTGTGACATATAATTTATCGTTCATAACAACTCCCTTTTGTCTTCTCTCATCAATGCTTCCTTGCGGTCTAGTCCTGCTCTGATTATCTCAAATTTTATCAAAAAAGAACTGCCTTTTACAGCAGTTCCTGATTTTTTACTGTTCTATATCCGGTAGCATAAAGCGGTTGTCCTTGTTGGCTTCCGCATCGTCAGAGACGGAATACTCGGAGAACGTCACCTGCACCTTTTGCACCTTCCCATCACGTAAAATTTCCAGCTCGGCAGCAGACCCCACTTGATACTTATAGAGAACTGCTTTCAAGTTATTGGCGCTTTGCAGCTTCTCCCCGTCCATGGAGAGAATGACATCGCCGCGTTTGAGACCGGCTGCAGCTGCCGGTGTGTCATCAATGACTCCAAGCACTAAAATGCCGCCCTCCACATTGGTGCGAATGTTGTACATCGCTTTGGCCTGAGCCATATCAATGGACTGGACGCCCAACGATACCACGCGGTAGTTGCCAGTTTCAATGACTTCTTTAATAATCGGTTTCAGCGAATTGATTGGAATGGCAAAACCCAACCCTTCTGCCGTATTGACCTTCACCGTATTAATCCCGATGACCTTGCCTTCTTGATTGAGGAGCGGGCCGCCGGAGTTGCCCGGATTGATGGACGCATCCGTTTGAATGAGTCCGCTCATATAGCCGCCGCCGTTGACCTGACCCATGTAGCGATTGAGTCCGGAGACAATCCCTTGCGTGACCGTACGTTGAAAGGCCAGATCAAAGGGATTGCCGATTGCGATAGCCGGCTCACCAATGTTTAACTTATCCGAATCACCCAGCTCGGCCGCCACCAACTTTTTGTCCGTATCCACTTTTATAATTGCAATATCAATGGACGAATCCACCCAAATCGGCTTCGCTTTGACGGTTTGTCCGTCGTTTAACAGGACGCTCACATTGTCAGCAGATTTTCCGTTTAATTTGACCACGTGGGCATTGGTTAAAATGTAACCGCCTGCATCAATAATGACCCCTGAGCCGGTCCCGCCGGCTTGAACTTGACCGAAGACGGAATCCACGGTGCCTTCCGTCGTGATGCCAACTGTCGACGGAATGGCCTTTTGAGCCACAGCTTCCGCCACCGTCGTCTCTGTGGAAGCCTGAATGGTGACGGGCTGAGATGTGGCGGCCTCAATGTCTGCACCCCTTTGTTCATTTAAAACTGCATACGTAATAGCTGAACCCAGTACACTACCTAAAATGGCCACAACTAAAATGAGAATGATCGGTGTGGACTGTTTCTTTTTATAGCGATTGTTATTGGTTTGCATACTTACCTCCTTCTTTCTTCCTTACTTTGAGTTTATATTTTATTCGTGAAATATTTGTGAAATAATGTTTAAAAGCTCCCTAAGCTTTACCTTCTTAAAAGAAAAGACGGCGTATATGAAAAAGCCGGAGCAGCAAGGCTCCGACTAAGGGTTGGGTTCCACGATCTAAGTATACCTCATTCAACCGCCTGTGCCTAGCCTTTAGGGTAGTCTTTCTTCCGCCTTTTTAAAGTTCTCATTCAAGCCGTTGCCATTCAATGGTATACTTAATCTAAGAACAGCATCAAGGAGAAGTCATGAAATTATTAAAGGCACAACCACTTTACGACGAAAAGATACAACATCTGAGCGCATCACTCACTCGGCGTCCCCGCCGCCTTGCCGTCGTCCGCTTCGAAGATAATCCCGGCAATGCCGCCTACCTAAAAGGCATCCAAACCACCGCCGATAAAATCGGTATGTCCGTGGAAGTCATTGACGCGAGCCCTAATGAGGCTTTGGAGACCGTGGAGCGTCTGAACTACGATGCGACCATCCACGGCATTCTCATCTTTCGTCCCCTTCCGCCATCCATCAACGAACAGGCCCTTAACCTCGCGATCGATCCCAACAAAGATGTGGACTGCATGAACCCTTTAAACAGTGCTAAACTCTATATGGGTGACACCTCAGGTTTTGTTCCTCTGGCGCCGAAAGCATCAATGGAGCTTCTCCATTACTACGGCTACACCTTACAAGGTAAAAACTGCGTCATTGTCAACCACTCCAATGTGGTGGGCAAGCCATTGGCCATGCTCCTTCTGGCAGAAGGTGCAACGGTCACGATATGCCATGACAAAACAGTCGATTTAAAAGCCTACACTCAAAAGGCGGACTTTGTCTTTACCGCCACAGGACAGAGTGAATACTTCGACGGTTCCTACTTTAAAGATGGGGCGGTTGCCATTGACATCGGCATTGCACGCAGTGCCTCAGGTAAACTCACCGGCGACTTAAAGTCTCAAACTCTAGATCTCCTGGAAGCTTACTCCCCTGTCCCCGGCGGCATCGGAAGCCTCACCAGTCTCATGCTTCTTGAGAGCATTGTCAACAGATAAAGATAGCGTCCCCCGGGCTCACCGGGGATTTTTATTGCCCGACCGGGGTGTGTTATAATACGTTAGAGGTGACATATGGCTTACGATGGAATCATGCTTCGAGGGATCACCCACGACCTTCAAAGCTTAATCAATAAAAAAATAGAAAAAATTTACCAAGTCTCAAAGGATAAAATCATTCTCGTCTTTCGCATCGACGGCGAAAAAAAGAAACTCCTTCTCGATGTGAGTTCCGCCACGCCCAGAATTCACTTTACCGACGTAGACTTTAACAATCCGACCACACCGCCCACCTTTTGTATGCTCCTTCGAAAACACCTGGAAGGCTTTAAAGTCACCGGTGTGGAGCAAGTGGCCATGGATCGGATTCTCTTTATCCACGTCATGAGTCGGGACGAACTTCAATTTGAAGTCGCCCGCACTCTGGTGGTGGAACTTATGGGTAAACATTCCAACATCATTCTCATCGATGGCAAAACTCATGTCATTCTGGATGCCATCCGCCGAGTCAATCGCACCATGTCGTCAGTACGTGAAGTCCTCCCCGGTCTCACTTACACCAACGACGACATCGTAAGGGGTACCAACCCCTTGGACGACAACGCCTTTGAAGCGCTGGAGATCACTTCAAAGTCCCTTCGTCAATCCTTTATCACAAGCTTTATGGGACTGGGACCTATCGTCATTCGGGAAATGTGCTGCCGGGCATCGTTGGATGAAGACCGACCCCTGAACAGCTTGAGTGCCGATGAACTGACTGCCCTCAGGACGGCCTTTTACGACGTCCTCGCACCTGTGAAAGCTCATCACTACACGCCGCTTCTGATCGAGGAGAACGGCACACTCATCGACTATGCCCCCCTTGAGCTCACCCATTATAACGACGCTTCAAAAACAGGTTTTGACAACTTAAGTATCCTTGCCGACACCTACTACGCCCGAAAGATCACCCATCAGGTGGTCAAGGACAAGTCCTCCGAGCTCCACAAGAAGCTGAGCAGTTTATTGAAGCGGGAAGAAAATAAACTGTCCAAGCAACTCAAAGAGTTTGAACAGGCTCAAGCCAGAGAAAAGTATAAAATCTATGCCGATCTCATTGCCTCCAACCTCTACCGCATTGAGGAAGGTGCCGACGAAGTCACGGTGGAAAACTTCTTTGACGCGATGCAGCCCATCACCATCAAATTAGATCCCCTCCTCTCCCCCCAAGGCAACGCCAACAAATACTATAAGCGCTATGGCAAGTTAAAAAATGCTTATAACAAACTCACCGAAGAACTGGACCATACGAAAAACAGCATTGCCTATTTACACAGCGTGGTATCAAACCTGTCCTTGGCCGGAACCGCAGAAGACGTGGATGCCATTAAAGACGAACTGATGGACATGGGCTACCTGAAAAAACAAAGTGCTAAGAAAAAGTCCAAAGCTTCCAAGTATTTGGAAGTCCCCGTGTCCGATGGCATATGCTACGTGGGAAAGAACAATCATCAAAACGACTTCCTCACTCATAAATTTGCCCATAAAGATGATCTTTGGTTCCACGTGCAAAATGCACCCGGGTCTCACGTCATCCTAAAGGCGGCCCAATACACCGACGACAACCTCAAAGCTGCCGCCGCCCTGGCCGCGGCCCACTCCGGCCAAAATCGCTCCAACAACGTGCCTGTAGATTACACGTTCGTCAAGTATGTCAAACGCCATCCGGCAAAAATGCCGGGACTGGTCACTTACACCAACTTTAAAACCATTATTGTCAAACAATGACACAAAAAGCCCTTACTTTTCAGTAAGGGCTTTCTTAGCGGCCAAAGCCGCAAATTCAATCTTCTTTGTCCGCATCATCGAGGAAATTGAGGCGATCGAGAACCAATTTGTAGCCGTCGGATCCATAGTGTAAGCTGCGATTGATCCGCGAAATAGTCGCGGTGCTTGCGCCGGTCTCCTTTTCAATTTCGTGATACGTTTTGTTTTTAATAAGCAGTTTTACAACGTGCAGACGTTGTGCAATGGCTTGAATTTCTTTAACAGTACAGATATCTTCGAAAAATCTGTAGCATTCTTCCCGAGTTTCCAGGGATAACACTGCGTCAAATAAGCCGTCAGCCTGCTCACTTTTAATTTTAGAATTGTACATAGTTGCCTCCTTGTATAGACTGTCCAACAATTTTATAGTAGCAATTTGATATGATAAAGTCAACACTCTATGACGCGAAAACTCTCGAACATGGCAACCTTTTAGACTTTGTCATCATTCAGTCATCAATGTAAAAAAATAGCCCGAAGGCTATTTTCTAACTTAATATTCTACGAAAAGACCGGATTTGCAACCGCAAAGTGGGCAAGTTTCCACATCTTCAAAAGCAATATAACCGCAGACAGGGCAAAGTTTAACCGTTTCAACTTCCAAGTCTTTACCTGCCTCAACAGCATCGATAGCTGCTTGATAGCGTTCTGCGTGTACCTTTTCAGCTTCGATAGCATAACGCATAGCTTTAACAGCTTCGTCCTCACCTTGCATTTCTGCAACAGCTATGTAAGCCGGATACATTTGAGTATATTCAAAAACTTCGCCGCCCTTTGCGCCTTCCAAGTTTTCTTTTAAAGAACCGATACCGAAACCTGCCATAGATGTTACAGGGAAATCACCGGCTACATCGCGAAGTGCGTTGAAGTGAAGCGTTGCGTGAACTTGTTCTGCATCAGAAGTTGCTAAGAAAAGACGTGCAATATTTTCTTTGCCTTCTTTTTTTGCAAGATTACCCCAGATTCTATATCTCATGTGAGCTTGGGATTCGCCGCCAAATGCTGATCTAAGATTGTCGCTAGTCATGTGATTCATAAAATACCTCCTAATTACAGTAGTTTCTACATACAATGTAATTCTATCAGATCTTGATTAAATTTGCACCATTTAAGTGATAGATTTTAGCCAACAACCACCTTAATCATTTAAACATACACACTAAAACATTGTGTTATGGATAACGAGACAGACCGCTTTTTGATCTGGCTCGTGGTGTTGACGCCACATCCGTTCTAAACACTTTTGAATGTGTCATAAACTCAACAGAATTCAGGTCACGGGCACATCGCGGCACACCCAAAGCTCATACCTCGCCTGTCAAATGTACCACCGTCACCTGGACAGGATTCCATAGTCTGAAATACAAGTGTTGTCCTGCGCCTGAGTCAATATACAGCTTCGACTTGCCCACCTGATACCAACCTTTGGAATATTTGGGAAAGAGCGTGGGGCCATGGTCGATAATCTGTCCTAGCCACGGCAACCGAACCTGACCGCCGTGAGTGTGCCCTGACAGCACCACGTCGTAATCCCTGGGCGCTTTAATAAACTGATAGGGATTGTGCACAAGAAGCACCGCATATCCGCCTCCGATATCTTGGAACTGACGTCCTGCAAAGCTCTCACCGTACAACGTCACACCTTTCACCGATGCCGTCTTACCGGCAAGATCGATTATGTGACACTTTCGGCATAAGCGCGCCATATCCACGACACGGTTTTCCACTTCGTGATTGCCGCTCACATAAAACCTCGGCACGCCCTCAAATGCTAGCGCTAATGCTTCAAATGCACCGGGGTCTGTCGTGTGACGATTGATGCAATCACCGGTAAAGACGACGGCATCCGGTGCCATCGCCTTGAGCTTTTTGAGCAACGGTCGCCGAAGCGCCAGGACGTTATTATGGAAGTCGGAGATTTGAACCAACGTCACCGACTCCTTAAGGCGCGAATCACTGACATAGACATGACGCACCCGCACCACGGCAAGCTGCGTATACCAATACATTATGATCAATAAAAAAATTAAACCCATCATGGCCTCATTATAACATAAGCCCGACATCACTTAGGACACCGAGCTTTACATAGTTTTGGCCCTCATAACAAGTCCGGTCCGTTAAACTGCCCATAGACCATCGTCCGTCTCTTAAAAGGCATCTTCCCTTCACAAAGATCTCCTGCTAAAGTCAATGCCTGAAGCTGCAAAGCATCCCTTCTCATCCTGTTCATGGCACATCAATGCACACGGATTACTGAGGGTTGCCAAGCCTGCACTACAGTGCACGTTTTTTCCATTTTCTGATTTTAGTTCGAAACGTGCCGAAGGGCGCAACGGTATTTATATGTATAAATTTATACACTTCCCAGACCGCTGTCTTGGTCGCATCATCCGCCCATTGCCGCATATGGGGTTTAAATAATTCGTCCTCACTTAACGAATCAATCATGTCATAGATGGCATGAATATTGTCATGTAACTTCCCTTTGAGCTCGTGGAGAGATAACGTCCCATAGGTCTCATTGAAATACTGATATAACGCGCCGAGCTGATTCCATTTAAAGTTATCTGTCGGAGTCTGGACCGGACGTCCCTTTTTTTCATCGTCTTCCCACTTCAAAATTAAGCTTGTCCACCCCACTTGATACGCCAGGTTCTCAGCCGGCGTTCTGTCCACATCATCAACCCTTTTGTCTTTTAATGCTTCCGGAATCGTATCAAATTCCGATATATATGCCTCAAATGTTCTATGTATTTCAGCTTTCAAGATCTCTTTATTCTCATAAACGCGCACTACTTAACCTCCATTATCTACATTCTCTAAACTGTGTCAGCTTTCTCGTTGAGCTGTACGTCCTGGCTTTCGCCGTAGTGATGTCATTATATCAAATGTTATGGCTTGCCGCTTCTCTCTCATGCTCAATGCTGTACAACAGCAGACAACAAAAAAGACACTCCGGTGAGTGTCTCTGTCTGCCACATTGCAATTATGATTCCTTATCTTGCTTCGGATGAAGGAGCTTCAGTTCCAGGGACGAGATACGATTGTCTTTCACATGAAGGCCGGTCAATTCCACACTGTCTTCGTAAGTGACTTTAAATCCTTCGTCAGTCTCTGCAGGGATATACCCCAGCAGTTCCACCATCAGTCCTGAAATGGTCTCGTGATTTTCGGAATAGAGTTTCAGATCCAAAGCGTCATTGACTTCATCGATTTCCATAAAACCGTCGACACGATAGGTAGCTTCACCGACTTTTTCCATGCTGGGTTCTTCATGGTCATATTCGTCTTCGATCTCCCCGACAATCTCTTCGACCAAATCTTCCATAGTGACCATACCGGAAAAGCCGCCGTATTCATCAATCAAGATGGCAACATAATTCTTGCTCATTTGAAGTTCTTTTAAGAGGCTGTCCACTTTTTTAGTCTCAGGGACAAAGTAAGGTTCTTTAATGACATTATCAATGTTGATCTCGGTGTAATTGTTTTTGGAGTAGTCGTAGAAGAGGTCTTTAATATACAGAGTTCCGATGACGTTATCTCTGTTGTCTTTAAATACCGGCACACGGGAATAGCCCATTTTTAAAATCTCAACAATGGTCTCGGTGCTGAACTCATCATAATCCACCATATAAATGGAAGTCCGCGGCGTCATGATTTCATAGGCCATGGTATCGTCAAATTCCATAATGTTGACGATCATCGCTTCCCCTGCCGAGTTGATCACGCCTTGCTCGGTGGAAACTTTAATATAACCCTTGAGCTCTTCTTCTGAAATCTTTTCTTCTACATCTTCCGAGTATTTGCCGATGAGTTTTAACAGCATGGTCGTGGAAAAGCTGAGAAGTTTGACAAAAGGCAGGGCAATTTTGGACACCACGCCGATAACCGGCGCACTCTTTAACGCCACATCATCGGCATTGGTCAGTGCAATACGTTTCGGTACCAGTTCGCCGCACACGAGGGTGATGTAAGACAAGACTAAGGTGATGAGAATCATAGCTATCGTCGATGCGTAAGGAATGCCCAGTCCGCCCAGTTGCTTGGCAAAGACGGCGGAGATAGTGGTCGCTGCCGATGCCGAAGAGAAAAAGTTAGCAAAGGTAATGCCCACCTGAATTGTGGAGAGAAATCGCGTTTGGTTCTCCAACAGACGCAAAAGCGTACGGGCATTTTTGTTGCCTTCCTCGGCGAGATGTTGAATGCGATTGCGATTGGCCGAGACCATAGCCATTTCTGCCGATGCAAAAAAAGCATTGACATAGGTTAAGAATGCAATGAGTAACAGTTGTAAAAGTATCGAGCCTCCGGCTCCGTCCATAGTTGTCCTCCTTGAGATATACTGGCTTAATTATACCCTATTTATCTAATGCCTCACAACTTATTGAAAAAGAAGGGAGGTCATGGATAAGCTACCCATCTCGAAACAGTCGTTGAAAAAAACAGGCGCTTCCACCTCATAGGCCGCCCCTAAGGTGATAAAAAGGGGATAGAAATGCTCCACAGTCGGTACCGCACCGCCAGATCCCGAAAGGGTACTGTAGTTGAATAGACCTTGGATGTCACGGCCCGCAATGTGAGATTTGACAGCCTGATTAAAGGCCTTTGCCCAAGAAAAGCCGCCTTGTAACGACGGATCCATGGCCCTAAGATTGTGAACGATATTCCCGCTTCCCAGAATCATGACGTTGTCCTCTCGAAGCGGTCTGAGTTTTCGTCCGATCTCAAAGAGCGCTTCCGGTGTGGCGGTGATATCGGTAGAAAGACACACCACCGGCACATCAGCATTGGGATACATATGACAGAGTACTGACCAGGCACCATGATCCAGACCCCAGTCGTTGTTCTCAATAGCCACGCCGTCAAGGTAGTTTAAAGCGGCCTGAGCCGTAGCCACGTCGTTTGGCGGCGCATACTTCAGATGATACAGCGCTTCAGGAAAGCCGTACATATCATAGATTTGACGATTGTCCTTCGCCGTGCGCACAGCAGTTGTATCCGTCATCCAATGTGCGGAACAGAGAAGGATGGCCTTCGGACGAGGCAATGTCCGACCCAGGTCACGCCACGCCTTACTGATTGAGTTGTCTAAAATAGCATTCATGGGCGAACCATGGCCTACAAATAGTGCCGGTGCTTTCATTGTTGCCTCATTTCTATGACTTGTCCTGTCGGTGACCTGAGTGCTATAACCCATACACGTCGAACGACCGTTACATTTTATCAGGTGCA
Organism: Peptoniphilus equinus; assembly: GCF_027921445.1. NCBI lineage: Bacteria > Bacillati > Bacillota > Tissierellia > Tissierellales > Peptoniphilaceae > Peptoniphilus > Peptoniphilus equinus. Next base: position 458,788 of record NZ_CP115667.1, on the reverse strand, counting down.
GCCATACCAATAAGGGCAAGACCTGCTTTGATGACCACTTTCACACCATAGACCAGCATAAGCCGTTGCGCCTTGAGTTCCTCGTCTTCGACCAGAATTTGAGTCTTGTTGTAATAGGAGTTAAAACTCTTGGCCAGTTCAGTGATGTAGCGCGTCACATAGAACGGCTCGTATTTGTCATGAGCGTCAACGACCACATCGGTGAAGTTATAGAGCGCTTTTAAAAGAGCGACTTCTTCCGACTCAACGAGTCGCGACGTGTCCAGCTTAACCGGTGTAAAGTCGCCGCGACGAAGCAGCGAGTTGATCCGTGCATGAGTGTACTGAACATACGGCCCGGTTTCCCCTTCAAATGAAAGGGTGGTATCCCAATCAAAGGTGTAGTCTTTGATTCGGCTGTTGAAAAGCTCTTGGAATTTAATGGCGCCAATACCGACTTGCTTTGCGAGCTCTTCCTTGTTTTCAATCGCCGCGCCTCGCTCCACTTCTCTTTCATCCAGGATGCCCCGCACTTTATCCACCGCTTTGTTCAGCAGGTCTTCGAGATAAACCACATTTCCCTTTCGCGTTGAGAGTGTACCGTCTTTTAACGACACCATGCCGAAGGCAACGTGAACAATTTTATCCGCCCAATCGTAACCCATTTCTTCCAGGACAGCTTTGAGCTGTTTGAAATGAAGAATTTGTTGCGAACCGACCACGTAGATGAGTTTGTCCGGCTGATGTTGTGTTTCCCGATACACTGCTGTCGCCACATCTCGAGTAAGATAAATGGTGGTGCCATCGGATTTAATGATAAGTGCCGGCTGTAAGTCATACTTGTCCAAGTTTACTATCTTGGCACCTTGAGAATCCTGTAAAATGCCTTTAGCTTCCATCTTTGCCACTTCTGTCGGCATCTTATCGGAATAGAATGACTCGCCTTTGTAGGTGTCAAACTCAATGCCAAGCATTTTGTAGACCCGTTCAAATTCTTCGAGAGAGACATCGCGAATCCACTTCCACAGCTCCACAGCACGTGGATTGCCTTCTTCCAATTCCTTAAACCAATAGCGGCACTCCGCCAACAGATTTTCGTCTTTATCCGCTTCCTCATTGATCTTCACATAGAGTTTCAACAGTTCCCGGATCGGATTGGATTGGATGGCCTCTTTGTCCCCCCACTTGTCAATGGCGACAATGAGCTTGCCAAACTGCGTCCCGTAATCTCCAAGGTGATTGTAGGCAATGGTGTTGTAACCTAAAAACTGATAGATCCGCTTAATGGCATCGCCAATGAGGGTCGTACGAATGTGACCGATATGAAACGGCTTGGCAATGTTGGGACTGGAATAGTCCAAAACCACATTTTTGCCATGTCCGATATCCACCCGACCGAAGTGCTCACCTTTCTCGTAGAGTTCTCCAAGAATCTCTTTAGCTAAGACGTCTTTATTTAGGAAAAAGTTAATATAGGCACTGGCGGTATCCACCTTTTCAAACAGCGGATCGTCGATGGTCTTAGCAATATCCTGGGCAATCACAGCCGGATTTTTCCGATAGATTTTAGCAAGGGAAAACACTGGAAAGGCAAAGTCCCCCATAGTCTCACTCGGCGGTGTTTCAATGAGAGGCAAAATGGCTTCAGCGCTTAAACTGTCAATTTTTTCAGCTAAAATGCGCGCAATTTCTTCTTTAAAATTTAACATAAGTCTCCTTTATTTGAATTGTACTACGGTAGCGCCAAAGCCACCTTGGTTTTGCGGTGCGTCTTCATAGTGCTTGACATGAGGATGGACACGAAGATACTCGCGGACTTTTTGTCGTAACACGCCGGTACCTTTCCCGGTGATGATACGCACTTCCGTCATGCCCGCAAGAAGTGCATCATCCATATATTTATCAATCCGCTCCTTGGCATCCTCAAAATTATTGCCTCGCAAGTCAATTTCCGTTTTAAAATTCTTGGTCTTGGTCTCTTTAATCTTGCGTGTACCGGTCTTGGATCGGAATGCCGTGGGGCCGATACGTTCCAAGGTGTCGAGCGGCAGCTTCATCTTCATCACGCCCATTTGCACCAACACTTGGTTCTTATTGTCCGGCAGTTCCAAGACTGTCCCTTCAGTGTTTAAGGACACCGCGCGAACCGTTTCCCCCACTTTCAGGTTGTCGATTTTAGTATCTGCTTCCTCCAGCTTAAAGCCCTTTGTTTTCCACGACTTGTCAGCCGTGTCGCGGAACAGATCTTGAGCTTCCTGAAGCTTTCGGGCTTGTGCGGAAGTGAGTGATTCTCTAAGCTCGGAGAGCTCGTCCATCACCAACGCCATATTTTCCTTGGTATCTCGAACCAGACGCTGTGCCTGCTCTCGGGCCTGTTCCATCACGCTGTCCCGCTGACGCTCCATCTTTTCTACCTGTTGCTTCAAGGCGGCATTTTGAGCTCGAAGGTCCTTTTGTTCGTCCATGAGAGCTTCCTTAAGATGTCGAATCTCAATCCGATCCGACTCAATCGAAGCCATGACATCTTCAAACTCAATGGATTCGCCACTCAAGAGCGTTTTGGCCCGTTCAATAATAATTTCCGGCAGACCCAGCTTTTCTGAAATGGCGAAAGCATTGGATTTCCCTGCCACACCGATGAGCAGATGGTACGTCGGACTCAAGGTGTTCACATCGAATTCCATAGAGGCATTTTGTACGCCGGATGTGGTCAAGGCGTAAAGTTTCAACTGCGTATAGTGCGTCGTCGCAATGGCACGAATTTTTCTTTGAAGGATAAAGTCCATGATACTTCGGGCGAGTGCCGCGCCTTCTGTCGGATCCGTCCCGGCACCCAGCTCATCAAAAATCACAAGAGATTTCGGTGTAATATGCTTCAAAATATCCACAATATTAATCATGTGAGATGAAAATGTGGAGAGAGACTGCTCGATGGACTGCTCATCGCCGATATCTGCAAAGATACGGTCAAACACCGCCACTTCCGAGCCGGCGTCCACAGGGATGTGAAGTCCGTACTGAGCCATTAACGTAAGCAGACCCACGGTTTTAATACTGACTGTCTTCCCGCCGGTATTAGGCCCGGTGATAATCAGTGATGTAAAGTCGCCGCCCAGCTCCACATCAATAGGCACCACTTTTTTCGGATCCAGAAGAGGATGTCTGGCACCGATAAACTTCAGATAACCCTTGCTGTTGACCTTCGGTGCACGACCGTCCATATCCAAAGAGAGCTTTCCTTTCGCAAAGATAAAGTCCAGCTCGCGTAAAAGCTCCTGATTAAAAAGGATATCGTGACGCATACGCTCCACATCAGCAGAAATCTCTTGCAGAATCCGCTCGATTTCCTCACGTTCTTTAACCTCAAGCTCCCTCAGTTCATTGTTGATGGTGACCACGCTCATGGGTTCAATGTAAACCGTCTGACCGCTGGAACTCATGTCATGGACAATACCTTTCACCTTGTTCTTGTGCTCATTTTTGACCGGCACGACGTACCTGCCGTCCCGAATGGTCACAATGGCGTCCTGAAGATAGTCGCTCCCGGATGACGTGAAGGCGCTGAGTTTCATCCGAATATCATCTTTTTTCTTCGCCATAGCCCGACGCAGATCCCGAAGGGTTCTCGAGGCATTGTCCGAGATTTCATCCTCGGAGACAATGGCATTTTCAATGGTCTCTTCCAGTGCGCGATTGACGGCAAGCTCATCTTTATAATCTTTCAGATGGGTAGCTTCCAGACCTTCCAGATCCGGTGTAAGATAGTTTCTCAAATATCGTGCGCCGCGAAGAAAATCTCCCACTTTTAAAAGCTCGCCAGCAGAGAGATATCCTCCGATTTCCAGGCGCTTCATCTGAATACCCAAATCATGAATCCCGAAGAGCGGCGGCTCCGACTTTTTCATAATGTAAGCCACAGCATCATCCGTCTCCTGAAGTCGACGTGCCACTTCTCTTTGATCAGTGGCAATCTCCACCGTATCCATATAGGTCGCCGTAAATGCCGACGACGCAAAGGTCTGAAGTCGCTCGATAATTTTATTCAGTTCCAATAACTGTTGTGATTTTGTCTGTTGGGTCATTGTACCCCCCGATTGTAGTGGCCCCCGGTGATATCGCCATAGCGCTCAGAAAGGTGTGCTTTGAGCATCTCACTTGCCGGTTGTTTTCCGTCGAGAAGGGCGAGATATGCCGCCACAGTCTCTCTGATATCATCGTTGCAGTGAAGCTTATAGCCTCGTATACCTGCATCCAGCCACGGTGTAATTTTGTCAAACAACGCCAGCGGATAGGCGTTATAGAGCTCCGTAATGTGATGACGCCGTTCAATTAAAAACTTGACACCCCGAACATCTTCCAAAAACGTGTCCCTGCTGAAAGCGCACGCCTCACAGTCCGCCTTATACCCGCACCCCTTAATCACCGCTGCAGGACAATGCCTCATGGTCATGACCTCCACCAAACCGTGGGCCTGAACTTCCAACACGCCGGCGTAGTCTCGGGCCATCTGCAATACTTCATCCCGGTTCAGCTCCGGCGACGGCACCACTTTCGTAAATCCTCGCCGCAACAGTTCAGAGACAGTATAGCTGTTCATCACATTCATGCCGATGTCGGCTACTTTCTCTATCGCCATGTCCCGAAACAGTTCAAGACCGGAAATATTATTGAGATACACCTGCGTCGGCTTGAGTGCTGTCACCTTCGTCACCGCGTCTTCCACCTCAGCCGACGTTGCCATTTTATCCATGCGAAGGGCAAAGTGATCAAAAGCCTTAAGCCCATGACTGAACGCCTCATTCAGTGCCGTGACTTTAAGTAGCGGCAGCACCCTACTGTCTTTAGGAAGCTTGTTCAGATCCGTCACACTATCCACTTCTACAGTCACGTGCGGCGTTGATACCGTCTTGACACGAACTTTAGAGAGATCCGCCGCGGACAGCAACCTTCGAGACCGGTTCAGTCTGGCTTCATCTAATGCCGTCACCCCTCGGCGGCGAAGTTCATTCAGCCTGGAGAGCGGCATAAAAAGACCCTCATCCAAAGTGACATGGAGATCTGCCAATCGGTAGACCGTATCTCCCAGTTTGCCCAATTGTTCTCTGACCTGATCTTCGGTAAGACTGCGCTGCTTCGCCCTCTCCAAAGGCTCATCCAACATCACCGACACCCGGTTTCCCTCAGCGGTAAGGCTCAAGCGTGCAGCCTCACCGTCTTGAAGCACGACAGCCATCGCGAGGTCAATCGGATGAATAGGTTCATCCAACGCCTGATCCAAAGCTTTCTCCAGCGCCTTTGACGTCGTGCGATAGACCGCTTCCCCTTTGACTACGCCTTGGGGCACATCCATCGTCCATCGTCCCGGTTGATAAGCACACTGATTCTGCTTACCCACATTGTGCGCTGCAAAGTACAGACCATCCCCCGGCTCAAGGCTGTCCTCCAAATCCACCACAGCTTTCATGCCGCTCACGCTCACGACCGTTCCCACACGTCTGCCGCGATGTTTCGGACTGTGGGAGGCGGTATACGTCGATCCGAAATCATGAAAAGCCAATCCTTTAGTGAATCCTCGACTGAAAATTTGCTCGGTATTTTTGATGTCTTTATCGGTACGAGTCCCCATCAGCTGTTTTTTATACGTCTGTACCACCTGATACACATAGTGAGGACTTTTCATGCGCCCTTCAATTTTAAGCGAGCTGACACCGGCATCAATCCATGCATCCAATGTCTCAAAACTCGCCAAATCCTGCGGCGAAAGCAGATAGGCCGGACCGAAAGCACGCCCTCCAGAAAGCAGTTTATACCGTTTTCGACAGGCCTGAGCGCAATCCCCGCGGTTTCCTGACCTGCCGCCAATCATGGAACTCATAAGACACATCCCGCTCATGGACACACAAAGTGCCCCGTGAATAAAGCCTTCAATGTCTAGCTCCGTCTTGTCACGAATAGCACGAATGTCTTCAAGCTGTGTTTCTCGCGCAAGCACTACCCGCTCAAATCCCAAACTTTCCACGGCTTTTGCACCGTAGAGATTGTCGATGCCCATTTGTGTTGACGCGTGAATTTCCATCACAGTGCCCAACTCTCGCGCCTTAACAGCAAACCCCAGATCCTGAACGATGAGACCGTCCACGCCTAAGGCTTCCAGTTCTCGAACGACCTCAAGAGCCTCAGGGACTTCGTCATCATGAAGGAGTATATTTAAGGTGACATAGACGTTTACCCCGTGTCGATGCGCATAATCTAAAGCTGTTTTTAAATTGTCCAAAGTGAAGTTTGCCGCATGTTTTCTCGCACTGAATTTATCAGTCCCCAAATAAACGGCACTAGCCCCGGCTTGCACGGCGGCCTTAAGGCTCGCCATACTGCCTGCCGGAGCTAAGAGTTCAACGTGCTTTATCATGTAAACTTTCTAATTCTCGACTGAGATCAATAATTCGCTTTTGAGATTCAAAGATTTGACGCTCCAAAGCTTCCTTTTCCTGCTTTAATTTGTCCAACTCGGCCGTCATGTCACCTTGCTTGTCCGTCTGCTTTTTCAGCGTGTCACGAAGCTCAGCAGCTTCCTGTTTCGCCTCGTCCAAACTGTGCTTTTGCTTGTCATAATGACTACGAATCGCTGCAATCTTCTCTTCCGCCTCCTTGAGGCCAGCACGAAGTGTTTCATTCTCCGCCATGACCTGAAGCGCTTTCTCTTCGCTGGAACCTGCGTCCACGTCGTTCACTCGACTCTCCAGAATGTCCTTCTCCTCAAGGATGTTCAATGCGGCTAAAACAATGGATTGCACTTGGTTCAAGCGATAGTTGGCGCCTTGGACGGTGCGAATACGAGTGTCCAAGTCCTTGGCAAAGCCTCGCACTTTAGACGTTTCACCGCCGACAACGACAAAACTCATGCCGTCAATTTGGACTTTTACCTTTTCCATAGTTCCTCCTTATGCGCGCAGCTGCGCATCAAATGTCGCCTTCATAGCTTGTGTAATAGCTTCGACCACCGGATTGATCTCATCATCTACCAAAGTCTTTTCAGGTGAGCGGAATACCATAGAGAAAGCCACACTTTTCTTGCCTTTGCCAATTGCCTCACTGCGGTAGATATCAAAAATTTCAAAAGTTTCCAAAAGGGCGCCGGCGTTATCCCGAGCTACCTGCTCCAAGTCACCTGCACTCACACGTTCATCAATGACAAAAGCAAGATCCCGTTTCACACTCGGAAATTTGGCGATAGGTTTAAACGTGTAGTTGGTCTTTGCCCTACTCACCAGCTTGTAAAAATCCAGTTCCGCCACATAGACAGCCTTTTTAATGTCATAGTTTTCCAAAACTTGCGGATGCACTTCCCCGAAAACCCCGAGCGACATACCCTCAACAAAGATTTCAGCGCTCTTGCCGGGGTGAAGATAGCTGACCTCTGCCCGTTTTACCTCAAAGTGATCCAGACCCAACTGCCACAACAGGGTACCGATAGTGTCTTTTAAGAAATAGAAATCCCCCAGGTCATAATAGCCGATGGCAAGCTTGGTGTATTCCTCAGGAAGCGTCTTTCCGTTAGGAATAAAAGTATTTCCGAACTCGAAGCCGCCCACTTTTTCATTGCCGTTATGAATATTGGCGGCGAGGACACTGAGCATATTGGAAACCAACGTAGTACGCATAATGCTGTACTCTTCGCCCAGAGGGTTGATGATTTTAACAGACGCTCTCAGATGATGCTCCGCCGGCAAAGCCAACTTGTCAAAGTTTTTCGGGCTGACAAAAGAATAGGTCATAAACTCATTCAGACCCCTTGCGAGAAGCACCGATTTAGCGCGAAACTCGAGGTTGCGTTCCTGAGACCTGCCGCCCACGGTGACATTGCCTTCCAACGGTCTTGGGGTGATATTGTGATAGCCGTAAATCCGAGCCACTTCTTCAATGAGATCTTCTTCGATATCCAAATCCAGACGGAACGGTGGAATATGTGCAGAGATGACCGTGCCTTCCACATCGGTAGGGATGTCCAATCGGTTTAAAATATGAGCCAATTCTTCGGTAGTAAAGGTGCGGCCGATGAGCTTGTTGGCACGCTCTGTACGAAGTGTCACCACCTTGTCCTCAGGTGCATAGCCGCCTTCATCAAATGACCCGGCGACGACTTTTGCCGCTCCGATGGATTCAGCCAGTTGTGCCACACGAAGCACAGCCGTCTTTGCCGTCTGCGGACTTACACCCTTTTCAAAGCGAGCTGACGCTTCAGATCTGAGATCCAGGCGTTTTGACGTCTTGCGAACCGCATCTTTTTTAAAGTTGGCACCTTCTAACAGCACCGTTTTGGTGGTCGGCTTAACCTCCGAATCAAAGCCGCCCATAACTCCGGCAAGGCCAATAGGCCGCTTGCCGTCGGTAATGACAACATCTCCGACTTCGAGTTCACGCACTTCCCCGTCCAAAGTTTTTAAGGTTTCCCCGGCTCTGCCTTGGCGCACCACAATCTCTCCGGTGGTTAAGTCATCCAGGTCGTAAGCGTGGAGCGGTTGTCCATATTCCAACATGACAAAGTTGGTAAGATCCACAATATTGTTAATCGGACGCACCCCTGCGGACATCAGATAATTTTGCATCCACTGCGGTGACGGTTCAATGGTCACATCCGTGAGCACTTTGCCGAAAAATCGCGGGCAGTTGTCCGTCTCAATGGTAATGCCTTTAAAGTAATCTTCGATAGCACCGACTTCATCTTTCATAGTCGGTTCAGGCACGACAATATCCGTGTCGAAGGTTGCACCGGTTTCCCGAGCCATACCGATAATACTCAGGCAGTCCGGGCGGTTAGGCGTAATTTCAAATTCAATGACGGCGGCGTCCATACCCAAAGCCTTAAGAGCGTCCTCACCGACACGTACGCCTTCTTGGAAGATGTAAATGCCGTCACGAGCTTCTTTCGGAATGACTGAGGTCTCAAAACCCAGTTCCTCCAGGGAGCAAAGCATGCCGTTGGATTCTACGCCGCGAAGTTTACCCCTTTTAATGACCACGCCGCCGGCCAGATGCGCACCATGGGTCGCTACAGGCACCACCGCGCCTTCAAAGACATTTTTTGCTCCGGTGACAATTTGAACCGTCTCATCACCTAAATCCACTTGACAGATCACAAGCTTGTCCGCATCCGGATGCGTATCTATTTTTGTAATACATCCTACCACCACGCCGCTTAAGCCGTCTGCAGGCTCCGTGATGGATTCAACGTGAGAGCCGGTCAAGCTGAGCTCATCGGCAATATCCTTAACAGGTTTATCTATTTTAACGTAGTTTTCTAACCACTGTACCGGTAATAACATGGAGTCCTCCTAGAATTGTTTCAAGAAACGTTGGTCGTTTTCAAAGAGCAGACGGATATCATCTAAGCCATACTTGATCATGGCAATGCGGTCAATCCCCATGCCGAAAGCAAAGCCGGAGTACTTTTCCGGATCAATGCCGCAGTTTTTCAACACATTAGGGTGTACCATGCCGCATCCTAAGAGCTCCATCGACCAACCGGTGTTGTGACAGGCAGGACATCCCACCCCGCCACAGACGGTACAGGTGACATCCACCTCCGCCGACGGTTCAGTGAACGGAAAATTGTGAGGACGGAATCGGGTTTCAATATCGTCACCGAAAAGCGCTTTGACGAAAATATTCAGTGTCTCAAAGAGATTCGCCATGGATATGGTCTCGTCAATAATCAATCCCTCCAGCTGATGAAACATCGGCGAGTGCGTAGCATCCACTTCATCTGAGCGAAATACACGACCGGAGCTGACAATGCGAAGAGGTGCACCCATCTCTTTCATAGCCCGAATTTGTACCGGTGAGGTCTGGGTGCGAAGCACAGTACCTTCATCAATATAAAACGTATCGGTGAGATCTCGAGACGGATGGTCTGCCGGCGCATTGAGTAAATCAAAATTGTTCGCTACAGTCTCCACTTCAGGACCGTCCACCACCGTGAACCCCATATCAATAAAGAGGTCTTCCAAAGTCTCAATGGTCTTAATAAGGGGATGCTCATGCCCTAGAAGGGGCTGCGGCTTATTTAAAGTGATGTCAATAGTCTCGGAAGCCAAGCGCGCTTTTAACACAGCCTCTTTGAGCTCGGCAGTTTTGTCCGAAATAGCAGTCTCCACCGCTTCCCGAACTTTATTGGCAAGCTCACCGATCAAAGGTCGCTCGTCTTGGGACAGACTGCGCATTTCTTTCATCACACCGGTGATGGCACCTTTCTTTCCTAAATATTTCACACGAAGTGTATTCAATTCATCCAGTGTACCTACCCCTTGAATAGCTTCAAGAGCCTCGGACTGGATTGTCATTAATTGTTCTTTCATAACGTCCTCCCGTTCCTTATAACTGTGTAAATTATAGCAGTTTAGCCAATATTTATCAATTTTTAAGCCACGTCGTCACCCCATCCCACACGATTCATCTGTAAATTGAACTTGACAAAGCTGACAAAGTGTGTGAAAATACTCTATGTTATGGCGACATAGCCAAGTGGTAAGGCACAGGTCTGCAACACCTTTATCACCGGTTCAAATCCGGTTGTCGCCTCCATAAAACCCTTGTAGGATCCCTGCAAGGGTTTTTTTATTTGCCTATAATTAAGGAGCCTCGCCCTAATAGGCTCAGTACCTGCTTATCTCTCAGTTTTGTCAGCAACAAAAGGACGATAGCCTTATAAGCTATCGCCTGAATTCATAAGTAGTATCACTACACGTCCAACGCCGCGGCGACAGAGTCCTCCTTGATTTTTATATACCGTTAAGACAGCTGTCCTTATACCGCGCCACGCATTGTCATCAACGCCCCCCCACACGCCGTCATAGCGCAACGGTAACTTCTATTTAATTAAATCCCCAATCATTGTTGCAAAAAACTTGAAACGTTTGCTTCTTTGTGATAATCTATTATCAAGAAAAATTTGGACCTATCCACTCGTATCTTCAATTAAGGATAAGGAGGGTGCGTTATTTTAAAAAAGAAACTATGTGTAATCTGCTTTCTGTCCGTAGTACTTTTGCCGTTTCAATTGTCGTACGCAAACGATCTCACATCCTTTTCAAAAGCGGATATTCAAAACAGACTATCTACTTTTGAGAGTGAAGTTCAACATGTTGCTTTAGAAAAAGCAGTTGAAGCTAATCTTAAATCTAAAATTTTATCAGGCGAAAGATTGGACTCCGAAAAATAGGTGTGTCACCTGTATCCCTTGAAACAACCACCGATGGAGAAATGTTAAAGACGGTTGAAACCTTTGAAGATGGTTCATTATTATTACTGAAGTGACTGACCACGAAAGTCTTATGAGACTGGCAGCGAACCAGTCTTGGAATGCTTGGATATCTGATAGAGGTACTACGGTGAGCAGCTCATCGCAGCACAGCACTGTCACTGGAGCTCAAGTCAGAAAAAGCTACGGTATTTTTGGGGTCGGCTTTAGGTTTGAGTATTCCACATACCGCAGTGAGATGAGCCGTATTACCAGTGTGTATGCTCCCGATTTCTCATCCGAAGGCGGTACGATAAGTCTTTCGTATCCTATTACTGTACAGGGCATCGCAACAATCAATGCTTCCGCCAAAGCCGAAATGGCTTTTACCTTTGCCGCTCATAATGCCGCTGGCAGCTATCCCGGCTCCGTCGGTGTAACTGCCGGAAACGACCATGGTAGTGGCGGCATTATTTCATATTAATAAGTTAAGGAGAATATATGGAACTGCGAAATTTTATAATTACCATTCTACCTTTTATTACAATGCTTCTAACCACCGCTTTAATGATTTATATCATCATGAAAATCATTAAAAAATGATTCGAAACTCGGTGCATATTTTTTCGGATAAAAACAAAGAGCGTACGCTCTTTGTTTTTCTATACATAGAACTCTCCGGCTACGCGGATGGATAGTTGTTCCTAGTCCATCCGGACAGCTGCGATGAATGACCCGACACGCAATGACATCGATATCGCCTCTGCCACACCATCATAGTTGTGACAACAAGCTGAATGCCATCAAATTCCAATTCACTATCCTGAAAAGACTGAAACGTTTGTTTCTTTGTGGTAGCTTATTATCATAAAGATAATGTGTCTGTCCGACTATACCGCTTAGAAAAGGTATCCATTAAAAACCGCCATGTCACCCGTCGTTCTGTCTTATGGCACTCTACCTATCGCAGAGCGGGGCCGCCGGCTTCGTCGTTGCAATGTAGATGATGATCATGATAGTGACGGTATTCTTCCGTGTGCATGACCTAAGGAGGTAAGTATGATATTACAAAAATTTCTCTTTATCCTGCCTTTTATTTCAGGGATTCTGTTAACCGTTTTAAAGATTTGCATTATCGTTTACATTATAAAGAAGATTAAGCGACTCTGAATGCTACAAGGTTGTTCGTATAATAATCTTCATCCATAACCTAGGAGGTAAGATTTGCGCAGCTACAAGATTTTACCATCCCTAAAAGAAGGGACAGATCGATCAAAATAAAGCTTTAATAAAACAACTATTATTAAGCACAGACTGACCATGGTCGGTAGGTGCTTTTTTGATGCAAGCGTGTGAACACGATACGATGATTATCGTCTTATTTTATCGCTCTTAGACCATTGGTCGGATGTATAAAAATATACCTAAAAAAATATGGCGAGTCATTCAGATGACTCGTTCGCATAGAGATAAATAAGTTGAATGATATTCGCAAATAAAAAAGAACCCGTTTGAGTGACACGCAAATTCAACGTCTTCAAACGGGTTCAACAATATATTGGCAGGGGTAGCAGGACTCGAACCCACGGCACTTGGTTTTGGAGACCAATGTTCTACCAACTGAACTATACCCCTAAAAACTGAATCGACAAAAGCCGCTTCAGTAAGAAACATTTTACCAAAGACCACATCCTTTTGCAAGACTAATCGCCAATAAAATCTGTCCCCTAACACCTGGAGGCACATTGCTCCGCTAGTCTCACTCTGAAATATTCCCGTTGTCTCCAAGCTTTGCGCTCAACCTTTCTATGGCTTGATGAGATCATGATTTCGATATCGCGGTGCCCATTCCTCACAACGTATGCTCTTGTTGCCGCAACGGCCCGCCCGCATTCCTTATGCGACAGTACAGTCTGATACTTAAACGCTAACCCAAACCTAACGCCTCGAATACACGCTTTAATTGTCGTGTCAGCCTTCTGACAGGCACCTCTCCTATCAACCGCATCTGTTTAATCTCACTGCGAGCTTGAATGAAAGCTTTGCATAACACCTTTGTTCGTCTCCCTTGAGTCATCGCCAACATAAAAATCCGCCGGATGACTCCGGCGAATTATGATATGGCATTAAAATCTTACTTCTTTGATCGCCCCCGTCGTTTCATCGATATAGGTCACAACACCTTCTGAAATCGTCACGGTGTTGACATTGATATTGCCTTTTCCCCTGGCAATAATCTGTTGATTTTTATCAAACACCAACAAATTATCTCCTTTATCAAATGTTGCGAAGACATAATCATCCGTGCGCCGTAATCCCGTCAGAGCACCCGCTTCATTGAGTTTTTTACCGTTCTCATTGCACAGTGCACCATAATCTAATGACGTTTTGTAATAGATATGACCATTGAGTGCCGTCATTGAGATGTTATCCGAGCTGTTCGTATCGACCTTAATCAACACATCTTCCGTCATAGTCATGATATCGAAACGATTCACCGTTTTATAAGCTCTATCGTCCACGGTAAAGTATATTTGATGATTATCCAAAATTACATGATTGGCTATTTTATCAATTTCTTTGAGCTCAATAACTTTGTCGCCCTCAACTTTAGAGAGAATAATATGTGCCGTTCCCCGGTGTCGTTCTACTACATACTGTATGCCGTCGATTTCTGTAGCCATGTAATCCCCACGAGGCGGGCCAATTCCCTTTTCATCAGTCTTGCCTTCAGAGCTTATCTGAAGTCCTGTTACGTCATCAAAGCTATAGGTCCATTTGAATTCATCACGACAAAACTGCCATGTCAACGGAAAATACGTCACATCTCTATAGACTAACAACGGATAGTACTGCGATCCGGGATATACTTTCTTTCCGTTTAACATAATATTGAAATTAACCGCGTTCGCGGTGTCATACATCGGGTTGCGCTTCCCAGGATATGCATAGTATGTCCCTTGCGGGGTACTGCGCACGATGTGTAACGTTGCGGTGTCCTTATCCCACAATGTATCCAAACCTAAAAATCTTGCATTCTTATAGGTCATGGGAAAGTACGTGATATCTCTATATACTAAGACAGGATACTCACTGTTTTCCTTTTCCATGGCGACATCATTGATCGTGACATCAAAAGTTGGAATCTGCACAGTAACTTTCGGTGTGGTCACAGCATAAGCTCTTTGACTTATAAAGAGCAGCGCACACACGACAATAAGCTTGATCTTATTCATATCTCTCCTCCTCATTGCGCTATCCTTGTCATCTGTAAGTGATCTTTACCCTTTCATATGTGTCCTTAGCTAAAACCCTAACTAATGAACTGACCAATGTTAAAATAAAAATATATGTACTAAAAAAGGACCCGAAGGTCCTGATGATTCATTATAATACCCGAGTGGCATTGGTATAGCGCGCGTTATAGTAATCTTCACTTAAGTTGGATACGATAACTTTACCACTTCCGCTGGAAGCATGAATAAAATTGCCGTTGCCTTCATAGATCCCCACATGAGATACGCCACTACCACCGGTGTTAAAGAATACAAGATCCCCCGGCTGTAAGTTTTCTCGGGACACTTGTGTGCCGGTCTGAGACATATCGCTTGAGGTTCTAGGCAATTTGACGCCCAGTTCATTGACGTAAACGGCGTAGACCAATCCGGAGCAGTCATAACCTTCCGCACCTGTAGATCCCCATACGTAAGGTGAACCCAATTTGCTGAGGGCGGAATCTATGGCCACTTTAGCCGTGCCGGTTGCCGGCGCGGACGGTGCAGCGACAGCAGTCAGTACTGCGGTATAGGTTTGCGGCGCTACAGCCACAGCTGCAATTTCCGCTTCATCGGCGCTAAGCTTTGCGGTCTCTGTCGCTGCGTCAAGTGCAATTTTTTCGACAGATGTGCCGACAAGCTCCAAAGCAGAGGCTGCCACTTTCCCTGTGAGGCCGTCTTGTGTCGTCACAACCAGTGTATCCGCAGCATTGGACACAAGAGTCACATTTTCCCCAATGATCAGATTGCGAAGGATGTCGCCTTGATCGTTCTTGATCGGTGTAGGTGCAACAACTTTGTATGTAGATACGTTTTTTTCAGTAACAGCGATTTTATATGATGGAATGGTTACGCGAGCTTTGCCTTTGGCAACCACATAACCTCTTTCAGATACTTCAATGATGTTAGCTTGTTCACCTTTTTCAAAGTAAACTTGATTGCCACTATAAGTTGTTTGTACATGGTCGCTTATAAAAATGCCGGTGTCTTTAAGTCCCAGAAAGGAAACCAGCCCAAGAGCCAGCACGCCTACAGGCACCTTCTTACTTATATTAAACAAATCAAAACACTCCTTATACGTTTATCTTTTTAAATTATAACAAAGTGGTTACAGAAGGGCAATAAAAAATTACAAAAAGTTAAGAAGTTCTTAACACTTTTGTAATTCTTGGAGTGTTATGTAAGAGTAAATCGATAAGCCGCGTTCTGTCGTGTCCAATCATCTATCTAGACTATTTGTCGCCAAATAGTTCAAGCAACCTACCTACCGGCAGATGCGAGCCACATCTGTGTTGTCCTATTTTGGTTTTGCTCCGAATGGGGTTTACATAGCATCTTAGTTACCTAAGATCTGGTGAGCTCTTACCTCGCCTTTCCACCCTTACCCTTGCGGGCGGTATCTCTCTGTTGCACTTGCCTTAGGGTCGCCCCCACCAGCCGTTAGCTGGCATCCTGCTCTGTGGAGCGCAGACTTTCCTCATCTTGCGATGCGATTGGATAATTTACTCTAAGCGTATTTTATCACAATATAGATGGTATGACAATGCTGCTACGGCCGCTTCGGCAGTCTTAAGACAAAGGCGTTCTCAGCATTGATCTTGGTGTTAAGACCTAAGTCGTCTTCAAAGCGACGGGCCAGTTCCGTGAGAATTAATTTTTCTGAATCATTATGGGACAGAGCGATGAGGATAAACCCCAACTCATACGCCACCTGAGCGTCATGATGTTTCACATCGGAGGTGATATACACATCGGCACCGGCATCGAAGGCCGCCTTAATATCGCCGCCGCCTGCGCCGCCAAGCAGCGCGACACGGTGAATGTCCCGAAGTTTGCCATAAAGTTGTACCGTATCTTCGGACAGTGTCGTCAAGGTATGATAGAGCTTGAGCAGTGACCAATCCGTTGTCCCTACTACTCCTAACGGTTTGTCCTTATCCGTCATCATCAGAGGTTCCAGATCCGTGAGTTCCAAATAGGAAGCAAGGACGTCATTGACGCCGCCTGCCGCCACATCCAAAGCTGTGTGCGAGGCGTAGAGGCCGATGCCGGATGCCAGAAGTTCTCGAATGAGCTTTGATTTATAGTCATAGCCGATGGATGTCACACCACTGAAGAAAAAGGGGTGATGGGTAAGAATGAGATCTGCGCCAAATGCTTTCGCTTCAGCCAAAGTGGTATCCGTGAGGTCTAAGGTGAGAAACACACGCTTGATATCACGCTTGGTCATCACTTGCCATCCGGAGTTGTCCCAAGCTTCCTGCCCATCCAGCGGCGCGAGGGTTTCTATGTAGTCTATAAATTTTGCCGTGTCCATGCTTCCAACCTTTCTATCTCGTGTTGCAGTGTCGCTTTGCGTTCACGACCTGAATCTGTATCGCCAATTTGCGTGACGATACCGCGTTTTTTTTCAATGAGGTGATCCAAAAATGCCAAGGCGTCGCCGTCGCCGCGAAGCAGTGCCACCTTCGGCAAAAGATAGTCAATGGCATCTACTGTTGTGGGTTCACCGGTGTAGGTTACTTTCATCATCTCAAAGTAGCGTCCGTCTTCATAGACAATCTTTTCATCCAGAATCCGGTAGGCGCTGTACAGATATGCTCGCAGCTGCTCCGAGGCCTGCATAGGCTGCAAAATGAGAAAATCCAAAGCTTTGACCACCTCTTTGGCCGCTTCCAAAAGTTCAACCATCAGTATGCCGCCCATCCCTGCGACAATCACAGCATCCACCTCGTCCACAACGAGCACCTGCAGACCATTGCCCAATCGAAACTCCACGTCGGTATTGCGGCAGAGCTCACGGCTTTTGTTTAGTGACGGTGCGCTGATGTCGGTGGCGATAACTTTAGGGCATCCCTTCTCCCATAGAAAAAAAGGCACTAAACCGTGGTCAGTGCCTATATCTGCGACGCGTTCCCGATCAATCCAGCCGGTGATGGCGTCCAATCGTCGTGTCAGTTTCATTCTAAAAAGTCCTTTAATTTCTTGCTGCGGCTCGGATGACGCAATTTACGAAGTGCCTTGGCTTCAATTTGACGAATTCGCTCCCGGGTGACATCAAATTCCTTGCCCACTTCTTCCAACGTACGAGCTCTGCCATCGTCCAAACCAAAACGTAACGTGAGCACTTTCTTTTCCCTGTCGGTCAGCGTCTCCAACACATCTTCCAGCTGCTCTTTTAACAGCGTAAACGTGGCGGCATCTGAGGGCGAAAGAATTTCTTCATCGGGGATAAAGTCTCCTAAATGGGAATCTTCTTCTTCCCCGATTGGCGTCTCAAGGGATACCGGCTCTTGGGCAATTTTTTGAATTTCGCGCACCTTATCCACATCGATGCCCATCTCAGCTGCAATTTCTTCCGGTTCCGGATCACGTCCCAGTTCTTGAACCAATTGGCGTTGTACCCGAACCAGCTTATTGATGGTTTCCACCATATGGACCGGAATACGAATCGTCCGTGCCTGATCAGCAATGGCGCGAGTAATGGCCTGACGAATCCACCATGTGGCATAAGTTGAAAACTTAAAACCTTTGGTATAATCGAATTTTTCCACGGCTTTCATAAGACCGAGATTGCCCTCCTGGATTAAATCCAAAAAGCTCATACCGCGGCCTACATAGCGCTTCGCTATAGATACCACAAGGCGAAGGTTGGCTTCCGCCAGTTCCTTCTTCGCCAGATTCTCGCCATTTTCCATACGCTTTGCTATAGCGACTTCTTCTTCAGCGGTGAGCAGTGGAATCTTGCCGATTTCTTTAAGATACATCCGCACAGGATCGTCCACGCTGACCCCTTTCGGTACGGAGAGATCTTCTTTTTTGCCCTCGTCGTCATCCTCGTCGGACTCCCGGGCAATTTCCTTTTCAATTTTATCGTCATCCAAAAGGTCGATACCTTGGTTTTCAAACCCGGCGTAGATGGCATCAATCTCGTCACTTTCCAGAGAAATTTCTTCCAGTGCAGAAACAATTTCATCATAGGTTAAGTTGCCCTTGGCTTTTCCAATTCGGCTCAAATTTTTTACAATGTTCTCTTTTGAACGTTGTTCATTCGGTTGTTGCATAATAGCCTCCTGCCTGGGAAGATAGCTCACGATTGACAGCTTGCAGTTCCTGAAGCAACGTGCTCAAGTGACCTTCAGTCCCCTCTTGTCCGTCCAGGGATGTAATTTGTTGTAGCAGCGTATCCCGTTTTTCTTCCAGTTTATATTGTTTCAATTTAATAAGTAATTCGTCTATGATGACATCTGCCCGATCAAAATCCAATGCACTGTCTTCAACATCAAGAGCAAGGGGTTCCAGGTAAGCCTCTTTAAATGCCTCGGAAAAAACATCCCCGTCAAAGGCATCCACTTTGTCACGCAATGTCTCAAAGGCGTCACGCACTGTAAGTGTTGTGAGTTCATACGTCGGAAAAACTTCCAAGACATACAAAAACCGACTGCGCCGTGTCATAGCATACGCAAGTAGCAACCGTTCAACCTGACTTCGTGACGACGATGACGTGGCTGATTGTGTGGCTTTTTCCACCATCGTGGTCTCCCGCCGTCCAAATTCTTTGTCCGCTTTTCTTTTCGTTGAAGCAAGTTGTGATTTGGCCCTCAGCACCATATAGGACTCTATTGAAGCTTTGGAAATACCGTAAGTTTGCGCAACTTTCGTCGCGTAGACATCTCGCTCGATAGGATTTTTCAATCGAGAAATAAGCGCGCTCACTTCCGTGGTAAACCCGGCCAATCCGTCTGCCGCATCCAGATTGAACTTGGCTTTAATCGTTTCAATTTTATAGTCCATATACGTCTTTGCCTTAGTCATTTCCAACTCAAAACTGAGCTTTCCATAGGCTTTGACAAAGTCGTCCGGATCCAAACCCTCAGGCAGTTCAATCACCTTCGGCCGAATGCCCTGGGCAATGAGAATGTCAATGGCTCGCTGTGTGGCTCGAATACCGGCGCTGTCACTATCATAGCAAATGTAAACAGATTTATTATAGCGTTTCAAAAGCTTTGCCTGCGCCTCGGTTAACGAGGTGCCGAGACTTGCTACACAGTAATTTATACCACTTTTACTAAGAGAAATAACATCCATATACCCTTCAACCAACACCGCCTTATCCCCGGCATCGTCTTTCAGATGGTGCAGATTATAAAGGTGTTCACCTTTGTTGAATATCGGCGTATCGGATGAGTTCAGATACTTGGCGTGGTCCTGACCGAGTGTACGCCCGCCAAAGGCAATGACGCGTCCTCGAGTATCGATAATGGGAAACATCACGCGATTGCGAAAGCGATCAATACATGTCCCGCGCTTGGATTTGGATACCAAATTGTAGCGAAGAAGTTCGTCGTCGGTGTACTCCCCTTTTAAGTGATTGTACAAGCTGTCCCAACTGTCTAACGCATAACCCAATCCAAATTGCAAAATAGTCTTCTTATCGATGCCGCGGCGAATGAGATAGTCCAAAGGCACGCGACTGTGAGTGAGGTTTTGCATATAGAATATCGCTGCCTGACGATAGGCCTTATATGCTCTCTCCCGGTCCTGTTTGAGACTATCATCATGACTGTGATACGTTTGAAGCTCAATACCGTACTTGTCCGCCAAAAACTTCACCGCATCACGAAACTCCAGGTGCTCCCTTTTCATAATGAAAGAGATCACGTCCCCGCCTTCACCGCACCCGAAACATTTAAAAATCCCCTTATTCGGTGACACCGAAAACGAAGGGGTTTTTTCGTTGTGAAAAGGACACAGACCCATATAATTTGAGCCGCTCTTCTTCAACTGTACATAATCACCTATGACCTGAACAATATCTGTGCGCTCACGAATCTCGTCCAGAACGCTGTCGTCAATGATAAAGCTCATTTGCCCACCCTCTTGGAATAAAGAGATTTTTATACACCTCCACCACATAGACGTCGGTCATGCCGGCGATGTAGTCGGTGACAATGTCCTCGTCAGTATGTGCCATGGCACAATACAATTTGTGATGTTCAGCCGGAATCCTATTGAGGTCATCGAGATAATAGTGATAGAGGGCTTTGATAATATGGAAAATTTTCGGATTCTCAGCTTTCACCGTCGGGTCGTAATACACGTTTTGAAACATAAATTGACGAAGTGCCATGGTCGCCTCATAGATATCCCTTTCCATAACCAGTTCATCCCTGTGATACGACGCCCGGTAAATGGCGCTTATCATGGTATCGATACGCTTGGAACTGGAGTGTCCCAAGACATCAGTTAGCGGCTCCGGCAGCGATGTCTCGAGAACAATGCCTGCCCGAATGGCGTCGTCAATATCATGATTGATGTAGGCAATGCGATCGGCATACTTGATAATCTGACCTTCCAAGGTGGCGGCGGTATCATCGCCGGAATGGTTTAAAATACCGTCACGAACTTCTGCGGTAAGATTCAGACCTTGACGCCCCCGACTTCGCACTTCCAAATAGTCCACCACCCGGAGGGACTGGGCATTGTGACGAAAGCCTTGGGGATGCAGTTCATTTAATATCGTCTCACCGCTGTGCCCGAAAGGTGTGTGCCCTAAATCGTGACCAAGCGCCATGGCTTCGATCAGATCCTCATTCAGTTCCAAACTTCGCCCGATGGTCCGTGCAATCTGGGCGACTTCCAGGGTGTGTGTCAGCCTCGTGCGAAAGTGATCGCCACCGGGGGAAATGAATACTTGAGTTTTGTGTTTGAGTCGGCGAAAAGCTTTGGAGTGCAAAATACGGTCTCGGTCCCGCTGAAAACAGGTGCGCATAGAACATGGCGTCTCCGCCACCTGACGCCCTTTGGAACTGTCAGCAAAGGTGGCAGTGGTATAGTACATGGTGTGTTCCAAAGCTTCTCGGCGTTCTCTTGCATTCATGGCTTTCCTCCCCCTTTCTTATCCGTCGCGACAGACTAGTCCCGTTCTTCAAACGTGTCGCGCATATACTCGACAATCAGCTCCGCCGTCTCTTCTACGGCACTGTTGGTCACATCAAAGACCTTACACCCCAACTCCGTCATTACCTTTTTGGAGTAGTCAAGTTCTTCCTGCACTCGTTCCAAATTGGCATATTTGGCGCCGGATGAAAGACCGAGAGACTTCAGGCGCTCGGTGCGAATCGAGATAAGTTTGGCAGGATCGCAGGTAAGACCGATAACCCGACGCACATCCTTGTCATACACCTCTTTAGGCACCGGCACTTCCGGTACGAGCGGAATATTCGCCACTTTGAAATTCTTATTAGCCAGATACATAGACAACGGAGTTTTCGATGTGCGTGAAATGCCAACCAGACAGATATCCGCCTTTTTTGCACCGCGAGGGTCCTTGCCGTCATCGTATTTTACGGCAAACTCCACCGCTTCCACTTTCTTAAAATAATTTTCATCCAGCCGGCGAATCAGCCCCGGTTCACGAAGTGGTGCATAACCCAATATCGCTTCAATCGCTTTCATCGGCGCACCCATGACATCCACGACGTGAAGGTTCAAAGCCTTAGCACGTTGTTCAATAAAGGCTCTGGTTTCTTCCACCACGTTGGTGTAGACAATCAGCGATTTAACTTTTGCCGCCTCATCTAAAATAGGCTCAATTTGATCGATACTATTGTGGTAGGGGTAGCGCTTAATCTCAAAGTCATCGGTGTCAAACTGTTTGACGCTAGCCTTGGCGATAAGCTCTCCCGTTTCACCGATGGAATCGGAAATGACATAGACGTATAGTGTATCCATACTTCCTCCTAAAATTCTCCCGAAGCCAAGTCCGCAAAGATCCGTGTGATGTTAGTCTTTGTGAATCGGCCGATGACTTTAAGCCCGTCCGGTGTAACTTCCACAACCGGCAGGGCGTCAATTTTATGTGCATTAATTTTCTGGGCAGCTAAGAGGACAGAATCATCCCCGCCAATGGTGACCAGGTTCGGCATGCGTGTCATACACATACCGATGGGCGTCGTCTGCAAATCCAATTTACCGATGGCCACGCGCAGAAGATCCTTACGAGACACTACCCCGCTTAAAAATCCATCTTTACTGATAAACACTGAGCTTACATTTTCGATGAAGATCCCTACAATGACATCGTAGATACTGGTCTCTTCATCCATGACCACGGGCACACTCATCATATCCCGAACAGATAAGTTCTCCAGTGTCTGAAGACTCATCACAGACTTTGCCTTTCGATAATAATAGCCTACTTTGGGACGCGCTCCCAGGACTTCAGTCATGACCAGCAAAGACAAGTCATTGCGAATGGTGGAGCGGGATAGTCCCAATTTTTGTGCAATGTCATCACCGGTTATGGGCTCACAAGCTCGAACCATGGTGATTATTTCATTTTGTCTTGCAGTAAACTCCAAGGCGCGCCTCAACTTATGACTAACTTGCCGATATCCAGAAGTTTGCTTACGGTGCGATCCAGACTTTCCAACAGCGCCAAGCGATTATTCTTGAGAACTTCGTCTTTATCCAATACCAAAACGTGATCGAAGAAGTCAGTGATCGGTCCTTCCAACCGAGAGAGCTTGTCCAGTGCGTCGGCGAAGTTTTTACCCTCCGTAGCGTCGTCCACCTCAGGTAGTACCTCGGTGACAGCTTCATAGAGTGCCTTTTCTTCCGGTTCTTTTAAGAGTGCATCATCAAAGGTCGCTGCGGCCATATTTTTTGTGGTGATATTTTTAATCCGAGTGAAAGAATCCACAAAAGTCTTGCGCTCATCAGTAAAGTAGTCGGTGAAAACCCGACCTTTCGTGATGATATCATAGATGGAACCCTCTGTGTCCATCACGGCATCGATGATATCATAACGGATACCTTCGTCGTTCATCATAGTCTTCATCCGACCTTTGAAAAAGTCAATGATAGCCGTTTTGACAGCGTCGTAGTCAAAGACAAGACCCAAGGAATCTGTATAGATGAACAGAGCCGTATCAATCAGTTCCGCCATTGACAGCGCCCACTTCTTTTCCATGATGATATTGATAATCCCAATGGCTTGACGCCGTAAGGCAAACGGATCCTGAGAGCCTGTTGGAATGAGTCCGACGGCAAACATACCGGTAATACTGTCCAGTTTATCCGCAATGGCAAGGACGGAACCCACCGTAGAGGACGGCAAGGCATCGCCCGAAAAGCGCGGTTTGTACTGTTCATCAATGGCTTGCGCGACAATGGACGGCTCGCCGGATTTTTCTGCATAAATGGCACCCATCACACCTTGCAACTCAGTGAACTCTTGCACGAGCTTCGTGGTCAGGTCTGCCTTGGCCAGGTTCGCGGCACGTTCCAAATGTTCCCGTGTGGTATCGCCGAGCTGAAGTTCTTCAGCAATTTTGATCGACAGCTTTTCAAGGCGTGCCGTTTTATCCGCCATGGTCCCCAATTTCTCGTGGAACATGAGCCCGGAAAGAGCCTCAGTATAGTTTTCCAAAGGTTTGGAAATATCGTCGTCATAGAAAAATACCGCATCTTCCAATCGTGCTTCAAGCACCTTCAAGTTCCCGGCAATAACGACATCGGCATGATCTTTGCCGCCGTTGCGCACGGTGATAAAGTATGGCAGAAGCTCGTCGTTCACATCGTAGACGGGAATATAGCGAAGGTGATCCCGCATTGGCGTGGTGATGACTTCTTTAGGCAGATTCAAATACTTTTCTTTAATTTCGCCTAAAAGCGGCGTTGGATACTCTACAATATAAGTGAGCTCTTCCAAAAGGGCGTCGTCATCATGAATATCGCCATTCACAGATTTGGCCAGTTTTAACGAATCAAACTTGATGCTGTCTCGACGCTTATCCTGATCCAGGATGACATAATTCTTCTCAAGAAGTGCTTCATAGTTGTCCACGTGATCAATGTCGACACGACCGCCCAAGAAGCGATGGCCATAGGTGACGTTGCCTACACTGATGCCTTCGAAGTCAAATGGCAAGACTTTATCATTGAGCATCGAGACAACCCAACGGATCGGACGGGCAAACTTGATGGCTTTGCCGCCCCAGCGCATATTCTTAGGGAAGTTGATAGACTTGATAAGCTCTGCCATATTCTCCGCGATCACGGTATCCAGAGTCGCACCTTTCTTGTGAATGCGCGCATAGACATACTCCGTCCCCTTCAGCTCTTTGGTAAAGATATCCGACTCCGTCACATTTTGAGACTTCATAAAACCTTGAAGAGGTTTGGTCGGCGCATGATTCTCATCAAAAGAAATTTTAAGTGCCGGCCCTTTGACTTCCGTGTCCACATCCGCTTGAGCGGTGGCAATGTCTTCAATGATGAGACTCAGACGGCGAGGGGTGGCGTAAACTTTCAGTTCACCATAATCCAACTCATAATCTTTTAAGAGCTTCGTCGCCTTTTGCTCCAACTGATTCATGGCCATGGCGCAAAAGCGTGATGGAAGTTCTTCCACACCGATTTCTAATAAATACTTATTCAACTGAGTTACCTCCCTTTTTCAACGGGTAGTTCATCGCTTCACGTTGCTCCAAATAGATGCCGGCAACTTGTCTTGCCAGGTTGCGCACGCGATGGATATAACCGGTGCGTTCGGAAACGGACAGCGCGCCGCGAGCGTCTAAAAGATTAAAAGTGTGAGAACACTTGAGACAGTAGTCATAGGCCGGCAGAGCCAGTTGTTCTGCCACAATGCGTTCACATTCTTTTTCATACACGTTAAAGAGATTTTTAAGTAAGTCGATATCCGCAAGTTCAAAGGCGTACTTAGATTGCTCAAACTCGGCTTTTTTAAAGACATCGCCGTATTTCACATGCTCATTCCACTGAATGTCATAGACATTATCGACATCTTGCAGGTACATGGCAATGCGTTCCAGACCATAGGTCAGCTCTGCCGACTCCAACTCGCAGTTGATGCCGCCCACTTGTTGGAAGTAGGTGAACTGAGTGACTTCCATGCCGTCCAGCCACACTTCCCATCCGAGTCCCCAGGCTCCAAGTGTCGGAGATTCCCAGTTGTCTTCAATAAAACGGATGTCGTGTTTTAGCGGATCGATCCCCAGCTCTTTTAACGAGTTGAGATAGAGATCCTGAACATCAAAGGGTGACGGCTTTAAAATAACTTGAAATTGATGGTGCTGAAAGAGACGATTGGGGTTCTCTCCATAGCGTCCGTCCGCCGGACGACGGGACGGCTCCACATAACACACCCGCCATTCTTCAGGCCCGAGAGCTCGAAGGAAGGTCTGCGGGTTCATAGTCCCTGCCCCTTTTTCTACATCATAGGGCTGCATAAGGATACAGCCTTGTTTTTGCCAATAGTTTTGCAACGTTTGGATCAATTCCTGAAAGTACATGATTCCTCCTACTATAACAGTGTTAAAGAATTGAATGTTGGGATGTCGAGTTGATATTTCATATACGTGACGACGCTCAAAAGCAGTGCAAGCGCTCGGTTGGGATCAATATCGTGATCCATATCTAAAGAAGTATATAACAAATTTTTAAGCATGACAATATCCGCCGCCCTAAGATCCGCTTGAAAAGGCGGTGCATTGGCATGCAGCGGCGGCATATACCCCAGTAATGTAATGTATTTGATGCTGAAACTCAAAGCGAGAACTTCCGGATTCCCGCCTTCGGCCATCAGACCCAAGGCTTTTTTTAACATCAAAAAAAGCTGTTCGCTGGGATGGCGTTCCAACTGTGACTTTAAGATCAGTTCGGACAGGAACCCGGCAAGCACCATCTTCCGGTAATCACTGCGCAAACCGTAGTTCATCGTGACAATATTCACCGGGTCCATATAGTAAAAATTGCGACCCTCGGTGAGCTTGGCCGTCAAGACCACGTGGTTTTGAGACACGCTCATCAGTCGGGACCTCGGCCGCATGGCACCCTTTGCCATCACACTGACCAGACCCGCTTCTTTAGTATAGAGTTTTAGAATCTTACTTGTATCCTGAAACTTGGTCTCTGAAAGCACGATGGCTTCAGTCATCACATTATTCATAGCCAAAGTTCTTGAGCTTCAGATCTTTTTCCCGCCAATTTTTTTCCACTTTTACCCAAAGTCTCAAATTCACTTGAATATCTAAGAGTAGCTCAATCTCTCGGCGAGCGGCAGTGCCTATTTTTTTGAGCATCTTTCCGCCTTTACCGATGACAATGGCTTTGTGAGAATCCCGCTCCACATAAATGGTGGCTTCCACATCACAAATAGCCTTGTCCTCCCGCCATTTCATGGATTCAATGGCAACGGCCACTCCGTGAGGCACCTCTTCCGAGAGAAAGCGCAGTGCCTTTTCACGAATGAGCTCCGAGACCACGAATTTCTCCGGCTGATCCGTCACCAAATCCTCGGGATAATACTGAGGTCCTTCAGGCAAGTAGGTCTTTAAGGTATCCAGATAGTGGGCCACACCGTCGTTCTCCAACGCCGAGATGGGAATGATTTCATCAAACAAATCCATGGCGCTATAGTTTTCAATCAGAGCCAGAAGCTCTTCTTTCACAATAGTATCAATTTTATTGATAAGCAAAATAACCGGTGTCTTATGGTTTAATGCCGTAAGCATCTTTAAAATATTTTTATCCACGCGCCCCGGACTCTTGGAAGTGTCCACCATATACGTGATGACATCCACTTCACTTAACGTATCTTTGGAGGTCTTTAGCATGTAATCGCCCAGCTTATTCTTCGGATCCTGAATGCCCGGTGTGTCCAAAAAGACAGCTTGAAAGTCCGACTCGGTATAGATAAAGGTGATTTTATTTCGCGTCGTTTGAGCCTTGTCGGAAACGCCCGCAATTTTTTGTCCTACCACAGTATTCAGCAAGGTGGACTTGCCCACATTCGGTCTGCCGATAATGGTAATGAAGCCTGATTTAAACATATTTGTCCCCCAATTCCTCTGTTGCAAAGTGGTGCGGCAACAGCTCATCTAACGTGTACACCTGATAGTCATCTTCGGATTTCGCCACGATAATGCGCGCGTCAGCTCCGAATTCCGCAATGACTTGTCGACAGACACCACACGGCAGTGAGGTTGCAACAACAGTTTTAATCTTGCGGTGACCTTCTGAGACCGCCTTGAAAATAGCGGTGCGCTCTGCACAGCAGGTCGGCGAATAGGAGACGATTTCGATATTGCCTCCGGTGTACACACTTCCGTCGTCCATCTCCACAGCCGCACCCACTTTGTAACCGGAGTAGGGTGTATAGGTGCTTTCTTCCTTAGCACGCAGTGCCCGTTGTATAAGTTCTCTATCTTCCATTATCCCACAACCTTAAATACGATAAGAGCGACACTGATCCCCAGTACGGCTCCTGAAATAACTTCCCAAATGGTGTGAATTTTACCTTCCACGCGGCTCTCTGCAACTAAAAGAGCAATGAGAAACGCCGCAAAGGTGACCAAGGCATTCACCGTAATGAGGGCGATAATCGTCGCGGCGGCAAAAGCGAGCGCCGAATGTCCTGAGATGGCGCCGCCTTGAAAATACGTGCCCCCGTTAATCTGTGCTCTGAGATACTTGCCGCCCACAGTGAGAATAAGCACAAGAAGCACAGCTACAAAGGCCAGGTGCACGTCGGAATTGACAATACGTACAATGCCGCTTTCCGTCCAGTCGGCCACTTTGCGATAAAAGAGCAGATACCCCACAATGACCGCCGTTATCGCAGAAAGCATCACCGCACCTGCCGACACATCTTTCACATACTTGGCAATAGGATCGTAGTCCTGGACGATCATGTCCACACAGCGTTCGATGGCTGTGTTAAACATTTCACAGACCACGACGAAAATAATGGCCATGACGAGGACAATGAATTCCGTGCGTGTAAAATCCATAAAAAGAGAAAAGAAAATAGTTCCCACCGCGGCAAGGTAGTGGAATTTTAAATTTCGCTCGGTTTTTAGCGCTGAAACAATCCCCTGAACGGCATAGTTAAACGATGCAATAAATCCGCCTTTTTTCATAACAGTTGCTCCATAATAGCCTTCTCTTCCCTGCGCATGACGCTTTTATCGTCTTCATTCATATGATCATAGCCTAAAAGGTGCAGAACCGAATGCACCGTGAGATAGGTGACTTCCCGAGCGTTGGAATGGCCCAGCTCCGCCGCCTGTTCCAGGACACGGCGTGTGTTGATCACCACATCGCCAAGATTGACCATCGGTAAATCAAACTCCTGCTCCAGCGGAAAGGACAATACATCCGTAGTGCGGTCGACCCCGCGATAGTCCCTGTTCAGTTCACGAATTTCGTCGTCCCCTACGAAGGACACACTCACTGCCACATCGCCCTCAATGCCCTCGTAAGCCACAGCGGTCTCAATGGCGTGGGCAACCAACTGCTCCAGCTCTTCGGTAATAGGGACGTCGTCCTGTCTGTTATCAATATACAGTTCCATCAGGACCTCTTTTCATAGCGATCATACGCCGCTAAGATTCGCTGTACGAGCGGATGACGCACAATATCTTTATTGCTCAGGTACTTGATCCCCACGCCGTTTACGTTCTTTAAAATGCGAAGCACGGTTTTCAAACCGGACTTTTTGGTGCTCGGAAGGTCTGTTTGTGTGATGTCGCCGGTGATGATCGCCTTGGACCCGTAGCCCAGCCGTGTGAGAAACATCTTCATCTGTTCATTGGTCGTGTTTTGCGCTTCATCTAAAATGACAAAGGCACTGTCCAGTGTGCGTCCACGCATATAGGCTAAAGGTGCCACCTCAATCATGTTCTTTTCCACATACTTGTTGTAGTTCTCCACGCCGAGCATTTCGAAAAGGGCATCGTAGAGTGGACGCAAGTAGGGATCCACTTTCATTTGCAAATCCCCGGGCAAAAATCCCAAGCTCTCTCCCGCTTCCACAGCCGGGCGTGTGAGAATAATGCGGTTTACTTCCTGATTTTTAAACGCCCTTACTGCACAGGCCATAGCCAGATAGGTCTTCCCCGTACCGGCAGGCCCCACGCCGAAACACACATCATTATTCTTAATAGCGTCCAGATATTCCCGCTGTCCGATAGTCTTCGGGCGAATGGGTTTACCCATGGCCGTATAGACCACCGTCTCTGAAAGCAAACCCGCCACGGACTCCGTGTTGCCATCTTTAATCATAGAGAGGGCGTAGTCAAAATCGCTCTTCTCCAAGCTCTTTTGCCGCCGGATAATTTCAATCATATTCTCCAAAAGGATTTTACCAAACTCCGCCTTCTCACCGCGGACTCGAATAAAGTGTTCCTCCGGCTTCACCGACACGTTCAAAGCCTTCTCCATAGCAATGTAGTACTCGTCCAACTTACCCCCGAGAGCACTGCGCTCTTCAGGGTTTAAATTTGAAATATCAACTGTAAATTCCGTCAATCGAATACCTCCTGTGACCTTTTATTATAGCATATTAGCCGCTTTTCTAAAATGCCAATAAAAAAGGGAGATTATCTCTCCCTCATAGCTAACGGTTTGTCTAAAATTTCTTTGAGCACCACGGCATATTGAATCCCCTGAGGATCCAGACCTTTTAACACGCCTCGTCCCGTCACGGCGGATGTGCCTACAGCAGCCGTGACAAGTGATACTGCGGCCTCTTCCCCTTGTTCTGCAGCGCGTTTGAGTTCATATGCCTCTCGTTCAGCCTGATCCCGTTTGATCTTTAAAAGCGCCGCTTCCTTCACATGGCCATACCGTTCCCGTTCGTCCGGGAAAAGCTTCACGTCTTCCGTAGCTACCTCGGACTCGGCAAAGAGCTTGGCGTCGTCAGACTTCGACGGACGAAGTTTCTCATCAAGCTTGGCTTGATCTTTCGGTGAGAGGTGCGGTCTCAGAGATTTGAAAAAATGTCCGCCCCATTTTTCCAGAGCGTCACCGACCTTTTTTGTCTCCGGATCGGCTTTCAGTTCATAGAGCAGCTCCTCCATAAAACTCTTCCCCGTCCCAGTTGTCTTTGAAGCTACCGCTGTCTGAACAGCTTCCTTCTTTTGTCTCAAGGCATCGGCGGTACGGGTCGGCACAGTCTTCACAGTAGGCATCGGTGCATCGAATTTATGCGGTGCAGCGTACTCGGATTGACTCATGGACGACCGTTTCACCTCTGTCACAAGAGGTGCGGCGCCGCCGGTACTTCCCCAGCGTTCTTTGTCCATAGCTTGGAGGTAGGCCTTTTCCTCCTTGAGTTTATCCCGTTCCAGACGGATGCGCCTCTCTTCCTCGGCCATGGCCTGGCGATGCCGTTTGGATTCCGTCGCCATCTCGTCCACCAGCTTTTGATACTCTTGTTGCTTGGCTTTCTTTTTCTTGTCCAGGGACACATTGACAAATAAAATGGCAACCCACATCACCACGGCAATAATGATATTCGAATAATCACTCATACGATCCATCCTCTACCTTTTCGTCTTACTTCTTGTCCTCGCCCTCCGGATCCGACACTTTGGAAATAGCTTTGCGCATATCCGTATCCGAGTTGATGTTTTCCATCTTGTAGTAATCCAATACGCCCAGGTTGCCGTTACGCAGTGCTTCCGCCATGGCAAGAGGCACATCCGCCTGAGCTTCCACCACTTTGGCTCTCATAGCTTCCACTTCCGCCTTCATTTCCTGTTCACGAGCCAGTGCCATCGCACGACGCTCCGAGGCTTTAGCTTCCGCAATCCGCTTGTCGGCTTCAGCCTGATCGGTTTGAAGTCGTGCGCCGATGTTGCGGGCAACATCCACATCAGCAATATCAATGGAAAGAATTTCAAAGGCTGTCCCGGAGTCCAACCCTTTTTCCAATACCACTTTGGAGATGGAATCCGGATTTTCAAGAACGGCCTTATAGGTGACCGAAGAGCCTACCGTGGTAACAATACCTTCCCCGACACGGGCGATGATCGTCTCTTCCCCGGCACCGCCGACAAGACGATCGATGTTGGCGCGAACCGTCACTTTCGCCTTGACGATCACTTCAATCCCGTCTTGAGCTACAGCGGAAATATTCGGAGTTTCAATAACTTTCGGATTAACTGAAACTTGAACCGCTTCTAAAACATTTCGGCCTGCAAGGTCAATGGCGGCGCCCCGCTCAAAAGTGAGGTCGATATTTGCACGCTCGGCAGCGATGAGCGCATCGACCAGGGTGTTCACATTACCGCCGGCCAAATAATGACCTTCCAGCTCACCGGTGCGAAGTTCAAGACCCGCTTTGGTAGCCTTAATCATCGGATTGACAATCCGACCCGGTTTAACCCGGCGTAAACGCATCCCGATCAGATCGGAAATACGGACTTTAACCCCTGAGAAAAAGGCCGTAATCCAAAGACCGACCGGCACAAAGGAAAAAAACAAAATCAATAGAACGATACACAGGATAATGAATCCGCCACCTAACAATACACCGCTGTCAAACATGGGACCTCCTTACGAAGACTTTTGAGCCTTCCACTTTATACACCTCAACCGCTTCATTCTTTTCAATGTAGCCGTCTACAGAAATAGCTTCATATTGCATACCGTTAAAAATAATATACCCCGTCGGACGCATGACCGTTTTCGTCACGGCACAGTCACCAATGGCAATCAACGGCGTGTCCACACTCAGATACCCACCCTCTCTGGTGGAGGCGTGGGAGAGCTGCAGCCGACTGAACAGCACAGACTTCATACCCCGTTTCACCATAAAAATCACAAGGAGTATAGTCAGTACGAGAGCAATACTCAGACTGGTCACCGCCGCTTCCACACTCGGCATACTTAAAAAGAGTCCGGTAAAAATGGCGACAATGCCGCTGACCCCGGCAAGGCCGAACCCAGGCATCATGACTTCAATCACCACGAGGATAAGTCCCAGGGCAAAGATGGCAATGGCGTGCCAACTGGAATTGCCGGTGATAAGCGTGCCGGTGAAATACAGGGCAAAGAAAATAATACTCAAAATGCCACCGATTCCGAAACCCGGCATAAACATTTCCACGACAAAGGCCAGTATGCCGAGAGTAAGGAGCGTACTTGCCACAGTCTGTTGTGAGATGAAATTAACAAACCGATCCGTCGTGTCCATACGAGCCGTCTCATCAGCCCGGAGATGTTCACTGTCAAGAGCGGCGTCAAAATTGTCCACATAACCGTCGGCAAGTCCCAAAGTTTTTGCCTTGTCCCCATTCACGTTAAGCAGCTTGCCCTTTTCCACGACACCGGGAATATTGATATCCGCATCCGCCATGGCCGCCACCGCTTGGGGATCCCGGCCTCGCTGCGACGCCGTATCCTCTAACACGCTGCGCCAATAGGAGAGAATTTTTTCACTGTTGGGGACAGGCTCTGCCGATCCCATGGTGCTCCCTCGCACCATGTAGACTTTTTCCGCCGCCATGGTGATAAGTACGCCGGCAGACTCGGCCTTATTGTCCACGACGGCGACGGTGCGGGCCGGTGTTGCAAAGATACTGTCCTTGATGGCTTCCGCAGCGACAATTTGACCGCCGTAGGTGTCCACTTTAAGCACTGCCGTGTCATCGTCTCCAAGGCCTGAGAGCACCTCGTCCACAAAATTGGCCAAAGCGCCGTTGATGTCTCCTTCAACAGGTACAACCACCGTCTTCGCCTGCACCACGGTGCTCATGATGAGCACCAAAAGCAAACTCAATGCGAACTTCTTCATATCAATCACCCTTTAAAATAAAAAAATACCTAGAGATTATCCCTAGGCTTTTAACATTTGTCCAGCAATTTTACTAACGAGCTTACCGTCAGCTTTTCCTTTAACCATAGGCATAACATTCTTCATTAGTTTACCCATTTCATTAGCGGATGTAATACCTTCTTTGTCCATGACATCTTTGATCATCGATGCAATGTCGTCTTCTGAAAGTTGCTCTGGTAAGTATTTGAGCAGAATGTCAATCTCAGCATTGGTCTTGTCAACCAAATCCTGTCGATTGCCACGTTCAAACTCTTCGATGGATGAACGACGTTCTTTCACTTCTTTGTTGATGACATCGAGGATATCATCGTCATTAAGCTCTTTGCGCTCATCGACTTCTCTTTGTTTTATACTGGCTCGAATGAGTGTGATAGTATCTTTTGCTAACTTATCTTTATCTTTCATGGCCTGCTTTAAGTCGGCCATCAAAGTTTCTTTGTAGGACATACTATACCTCAGTGTCTGGAGCGCTTCTTTCTACGCGCTTCTTCAGACTTTTTCTTTCTCTTTACGCTTGGTTTTTCGTAGTGTTCTCTCTTACGGTATTCCTTAAGAACGCCGCTGGTTGCACATTGTCTCTTAAAGCGTTTAAGAGCGTTGTCTAACGTTTCGTTTTCGCCGACTCTGATTTCTGACATGGTTTCCCCTCCCCTCATAGAAAGGTAGCTTTCGCTAATTCCTAACTATTATACATAATATACGATGATTTTTCAATAAAATTTTACTTTTGTCCGGGGATAAAGAACCTGCTGAACCCCTATGAGGGCCATCAACCCGGCGGCCACGTCAGCGAACGTCCGCCCAGAACATGAAAATGCAAGTGATCCACGCTCTGTCCGCCGTCTTCTTTCGTGTTGGCCACAACACGGTACCCGTTTTCCAAACCCATCTCGGCAGCAAGCTTTTGAATGGTCAAAAAGATGTGCCCGATGAGCTCCTTGTGTTCCGGTTTTAACTCGTCAATGGAACCGATATGCGCCTTAGGCACCACCAGAAAATGAACCGGTGCCTGAGGATCGATATCCTTAAAGCAATAGATGAAGTCATCCTCGTAGACTTTACTTGACGGTATCTCACCTTTTATAATATCGCAAAACAGACACATAAGCCCTCCTTATACGAATTGTGCAATAAACGGTTCGTCGTCTCCGCCTACTATTTTAACAGATTTTACCTTGTTTTTTAAGTCCGTGTCGGCGGCGACGGCAACTTTTAGATAGTTCGACGTATAGCCGACCCACTTCCCGTCCACCTCTTCTTCAAAGAGGGCCTCAAGCGCCCCCTGTCCATAGGCAAAATCCCGCGCCAACGCATCGCCGATGGCAATGAGCCGATTGGAACGCTGTTGCTTGATGTGGCCATGGATTTGATCGGTGCGCCTGGCCGCCGGTGTGCCATTGCGCATGGAATACTTAAAGACGTGAATGCGGGAAAAGCCGATTTGTCGGACGAAGTCGCAGGTGCTGTCAAACTCCTCGTCCGTCTCACCGGGAAACCCTACAATGACATCCGTGGTGATGCCGGCGTGGGGATAGACCTGGCGAATCATCGCCACGACATGGGCATACTCTGCTGTGGTATAGTGACGATTCATCTCTTTTAAGACTTTGTCGTTGCCGCTTTGAAGGGAGAGGTGGAAATGATCACAAAATTTCCCCGTGGCCTTAGTGCGGCGAAGAAAGTCCTCCGTGACGGTCATCGGTTCTACGGAGCTAAGACGTATCCGCTCAATTCCCTCCACCGTCGCCACACCTTCGATAAGGCTCACCAAATCCTTGCCATCGTCGTTGTAAGAGCCGATGTGGATCCCGGTGAGCACCACTTCCTTATAGCCGGCTTCGGCAAGGCGCCTGGCTTCCGCCACCGCATTGTCCACTGTACGGGAACGAATCCGTCCCCGAGCATAAGGGATAATACAGTAGGTGCAAAACCGGTTGCATCCGTCCTGCACCTTCATGTAAGCACGGGTCATATCCTGTTCTTTGGAAATGGCAATACTTTGAAACTCGCCGTCCTCGGTGATGTCCCGCACACAATTGATCTGCTCACCGTGTTCCAACACCTGTTCCACCAGGCGAACAATATCACTTCGCTCCGTTGTCCCCAGAACGATGTCCACACCCTCCATCGCCGCCACTTCCTCCGGCGAGGTTTGGGCATAGCAGCCTACCACGGCAATGACGGCCTCGGGATTGTCCCGTTTCGCCCGTCGAATAATCTGACGGGACTTGCGATCCGAGAGGTTGGTCACCGTGCAGGTGTTGATGATGCACACGTCGGCGGCATCGGTGTCCCCCACTTCCATGTAGCCGTGATCCTCAAAGTTCTCCCGCATCGCTTCCGATTCATATTGATTGACTTTACACCCTAAGGTGGTTATGGAGAATGTCTTCATAGTTTCCTTTCTAAGAGACTGATGAGCTGGAATGCGCCGCAAAGTGCCGCCGTCTCAGCCCGAAGAATGCGCGGCCCCAAGGTGATGATGTGAGCGCCCATGGCCTGTAACTGATCCACTTCACCCTCGGTAAAACCGCCCTCCGGTCCGATGACCAGGCCCACGCGTTGGGAGGCGAGTTCAAGGTCATAAGCCGTCGTGCCGGCCGCATTTTCATAGCAAACCACCAACTCGCCGTCAAAGGCTTTCAGGTCCGCCACCGTAACAGGCTCCAGTACCTCGGGTATCGTGTCCCGCTTGGACTGCTTCGCCGCAACTTCCGCGAGCGTCTGCCAGCGTTTGAGCTTCTTGTCCACCTTTCCCTCAAGCTTCACCACGTTATTCGCGGCGATAAGGGGCAAAATGCTGTGCACACCCACTTGGACACAGCTGTTGATGACCTGTTCCATCTTATCGTTTTTGATCAGCGCCTGAATGAGGACAACTTCTCCCGGCGCTTCGTGAGAAGCCGTTTTTTGACCTACCGTTTTAAGATAGATTCTGCCGTCGTCCTCTTTAAGAAAGACCGCTTCCACGACCCCGTCCGAGCGAACACAGTCCACCACTTCCATGGGGCGAATGCGCAGCACCTTAAAGTGATGAGAGTCCTTCTCCGAGAGGATCGACGTCACCCCGTCCACGACGTCGCCGAAGAACCTATACACGACGCGCCTCAACCATGGCCCAGCCGCCGAGACGTTTGGTATCCAACAACTCAAAGCCTTCCGCCTGTAACGCTTCAGTGACCAGATCCAGTTTCTCGACAATAATGCCGGAGGTAATAAAGATGCCGCCAACTTTTAGATGGTGTTTCAAGTCCCCCACCATGCCGGCGATCACTTCGGCGATAATGTTGGACACAATGAGATCCGCTTCCCCGTCAATGACCTCAAAAAGATCCCCTTGATGGATCGCCATCCGGTCCGCCACCTCATTGAGCTCGGCGTTTTCATGAGTCTGAACGACACAGGCGGCATCAATATCCACCGCCACCACGTGCTCAGCTCCCAGCTTTAACGCCGCGACGCCGAGAATGCCCGAGCCGCATCCGATGTCAAAAACCTCGTCTCCCTTTGTCACATACCGCTCCAAAGCTTCCAGACACATAAACGTCGTCTCGTGAGTGCCGGTGCCGAAAGCCATTCCCGGTTCAATAATGACGCGGGTGGTGTGCGTCCCGTCATAGCTGAGCCATGACGGCACAATAACCACATCTTCCCCCACTTCCACCGGCTCATAGTACTTCTTCCAGTTGTTCGCCCAATCCTCATCGTCCGTCGTGGTCAGCTCACAGGTGCCGAATTCTTCAAGGGCGCTCTGCAGTGCCAGTGCGCGCTCTCGGTCATGACCTTCAAAGTAGACCCTGTAGGTGCGAGATCCCGGTTCAACGGCAAGCACCGACTCATCCACAAAGTCCCAGGCATCCTTTTGGCGATCCAGCTCGTCGATGATCTCCGAGCCGGTCTCTTCAAAGATGTAGCAGTCGTGGTCATACAACGTCGTCACAACATCGTCACGATGAGCGTCTGTCGTTTTTAAAAAGAGTTCAATATAGACCATGGGTCACCTCAATCGAAAAAGTCTTTGATTTTATCAAAGAGAGATTTGTTTTGACTTACGGTATCGCCGCTGTTACTGCGCAACTCTTCCAGCAAGGCGCGCTGTTCGTCGGTCACTTTCTTCGGAATAATGATCTCCGTGGTAAAGTAGAGATCGCCCACAGCATCCCGCTTTACAAAAGGTACGCCCTTGCCTTTAAGGCGAAAAGTCTTTCCGCCCTCCGTCCCGGCCGGCAGTTTGTAATCCACCAGTTCCTTCAACGTCGGCACTTTGATATCCGCCCCGAGAACCGCGTCCATGTAGGTAATTGGAAGCGTCACATGGAGATCATAGCCGGACCGTTTGAAAACCTCATCTTCCCGTACCGAGATATAGACGAAAAGATCGCCGTTGGGGCCGCCCTTTTCTCCGGCGTGGCCGCCTTCTCGCACTGAGACAATGGTGCCGTTGTCCACCCCGGCGGGAATATTCACCTTGATCTTCTTGGTATTCACTTCCGTGCCGGCGCCGTGACAGTGCTTGCACGGCGACTTGATAATCTCGCCGGTGCCGTGGCATTTGTCACAGGTCACCACGCGGACAAAGCGGCCGAAAGGTGAATTTTTTTCCACGTGCATTTGTCCCGTACCGTGACACTTGTCACAGGTCTCTTTCGTGGTCCCGGGTTCGGCACCACTGCCGCCGCAGACGTGACAGGTCTCTCGAACACGCAGGGAAATTTCCTTTTCCGTGCCGAAAACCGCCTCTTTAAAGTCCAAGGTCAAATCGTAGCGAATGTCATCCCCCTTCACCGGACCGTTGTAGTTGCGGGTAAAGCCGCCGCTGAATCCGCCGCCGCCGAAAATATCGAAAATATCTCCGAAAAGATCGGAGAAGTCGGCGCCGTACGAGCCGCCTGCCGCCGCACCCTTGAGCCCTTCTTCCCCATACATATCGTAGGTTTTGCGCTTGGTCTCATCGGAGAGGACTTCATAGGCGAAGCTCACTTCTTTAAACTGTTTCTCCGCATTCTCATCCCCTTGGTTCAAGTCGGGATGGTATTTTTTTGCCAGCTTTTTATAAGATTTTTTTATTTCAGCTTGAGTCGCCGACGAACTCACTTCTAAAACGTCATATAAATTTCTCAATTTTCCACCACATTTCTAAAGTTTTATTCTACCGTGAAAAGACAAAAAAATAAAGCTAAATCACTGGGATTTAGCCTTATCTTCTCTACATTTATTTGCTTTCATCGTCGTCGACGACTTCATAGTCCGCATCGACCACATCGTCTTTAGGAGCTTCCCCTTGACCTTCTGCGCCGGCTTGTTGATAAATTTGTTCTGAGACCGCATAGAATGCTTGCGTTAAGGCTTCAGTTTTGCTCTTGATGTCGTCAATGTTGTCACTGTCTTTGACATCTTTGAGCTCTGCAATAGCCTTTTCGATGTTCTCTTTATCTTCCGGTTTGATCTTGTCGCCAAGTTCATTCAATGTCCCTTCGGATTGATAAATCATGGTATCGGCTTGATTGCGAGCTTCAATTAAATTTTTCTTGTTTTCATCTTCCTTGGCATACATTTCAGCCTCTTTAACCTTCTTTTCGATTTCGTCGTCAGTCAGGTTGGAAGATGAGGTGATGGTGATGTGCTGTTCTTTTCCCGTGCCGAGATCTTTTGCGGAGACGTTCACAATACCGTTGGCATCGATGTCGAAAGTAACTTCGATTTGTGGAATGCCGCGGCGTGCCGGTGCGATACCGTCCAGTTGGAAACGACCCAAGGTGATATTGTCGCTTGCCATTTGACGTTCCCCTTGAAGCACGTGGACGTCAACGGAAGTTTGGTTGTCCGTCGCTGTGGTGAAAGTTTGGCTCTTCTTGGTCGGAATTGTCGTGTTGCGCTCGATAAGACGTGTGGTGACGCCACCCATGGTTTCAATCCCAAGAGACAGCGGCGTAACATCTAAGAGCAGCAAGTCTTTCACATCGCCGGAGAGAACACCGCCTTGAATAGCTGCCCCGAGGGCCACACATTCATCAGGATTGATATCCTTTTGCGGTTCTTTGCCGACTAAGTTCTTAATAAAAGCCTGTACGGCAGGAATACGTGTCGAACCGCCGACGAGAAGAATCTTATCAATATCTGAAGGGCTCATACCTGCATCGGAGATGGCGTCTTTAACCGGCTGTTCAGTAGCTTTGACCAGATCCTTGGTCAGCTCGTCGAACTTCGCACGAGTCAGATCCATGTTAAGGTGAAGCGGACCTTCAGCGGTGGCGGTGATAAACGGCAGGTTGATGTTGGTGGACATGGTGGAAGAAAGCTCTTTCTTAGCTTTTTCAGCCGCTTCTTTTAAACGTTGTAAGCTCATCTTGTCCTGTTTCAAATCCACACCGTGTTCCTTTTTGAACGATTCGGCGATGAAGTCGATAATCTTTTGGTCAAAGTCGTCGCCGCCGAGCTTGTTGTTGCCTCGTGTGGAGTGAACTTCAAAGACCCCGTCGGAGAGTTCCAAAATGGACACGTCGAAAGTCCCGCCGCCAAGGTCATAGACCATGACCGTTGTGGATTCTGCGTCTTTGTCTTCACCATAAGCCAGAGCCGCGGCAGTCGGTTCGTTGACAATACGTTTTACTTCAAGGCCTGCAATTTTTCCTGCGTCCTTCGTCGCTTGACGTTGGGCGTCAGTGAAGTATGCCGGTACGGTGATAACCGCTTCGGTAATCTTTTCGCCGAGGTAAGATTCCGCATCGGCTTTGAGTTTTTGAAGAATCATTGCGGAGATGTCTTGCGGCGTGTACTTTTTGCCGTCAATGGTGACCGTGTGATCCGAACCCATGTGACGTTTGATGGATTGAATGGTGCGATCAGGGTTGGTGATCGCTTGACGCTTTGCAGTTTCCCCTACCAGACGTTCCCCGTCTTTGGTAAAAGCAACCACAGATGGCGTGGTGCGGTTCCCTTCAATGTTAGGAATGATCGTCGCTTCATTACCTTCCATAACTGCTACCGCAGAGTTGGTTGTCCCTAAGTCAATTCCGATAATTTTTCCCATAAATAGTTCCTCCCTTAAGTGTTATCCTTTATTGTGATACCTTGACCATGGCAGGTCGTAGAATTTTGTCATTGATTTTATAGCCTTTTTGAAGAATGTCGAGAACCGTGTCCTCTTTCACACCCTCTCTGGCTTCGACCAACACGGCGTGATGGATGTTGTGATCAAAAGGCACATCCACACCGTCGATGGCTTCCACGTTATAGCGTTTCAAAAGTTCGAGAAGCTGCGCATAAATCAGCTCCACCCCTTCGCGGAATTTCTCATCACCGCTTGCACCTGCAAGGGCACGTTCGAAATTGTCCACAATGTTCAGAAGCTCCAGAAGCACCTTTTCGCTCCCGAGGGACGCATACTCCCGCTTTTCATTTTCCGCACGGCGCCGATAGTTGGTAAAGTCCGCCTGCAATCGCATGAGCTGATCTTTCAGCTCGTCTTCACGAGAGACCCCGGCGTCACCTTCAGGGTCCGCCGCCTCAGTGGTATCTGTCTGTGCATCGGCCACGTCCTCGGTCACGGACGTGTCATCGCCTGTATGCACCTCAGTGTCCTCAGTCATGTCTGTCGTCTCCGCCTCGTCTTGGCGGTCATGTTTGTCTTTTTGCACCTTATCACCTCAAAAGTTTATCTATTGACCTGTTGAGCAGTCGGCTCATGGCCACGACGTTTTTGATCTGGGCCTCGTAGTCCAGATGCTGCGGACCAAGTATACCCAGTTTCCCGCAAATCACATCGTGCTCATCGCCGAATCTCGCCAGAATAATGGCATTGTCCTTTAAAAGTCCCCCCTTGTCCTCATCGGAAATCACCACGCAAAGGTTGTCGTTAAAATCGCTCAAATGTTTTTTGAAGTCCTGGCCTTCAACGAGCGCCATAATTTCAAAAGCCTCCTTTTGTGTGAGGGCATCTTTGAAATTAAAGACATTTTTAAGACCGGAGTAGTAGAAATCAACTTTCTTTTCCTTCCGATCAAACGCGCTGATCCGCTGTGTCACAAGCTCGACAAGATCCTTGTGCCGGCCAGCCTCGCCGCGAAGATAGACATCGAAGCTGTCCAGATCCGCAAGGTCCACACCGCTGAAATAACTGTTCAGCGCCGCACTCAAACCCCGTGCCGTGTCATCGTCCATGGGAATCGCCGTGGGCAGAAAGTGTTTTTCCACAGCCCCTCGATTTCCCACCACAAGAAGCAACACACTGCGGCGGTCCATGGGAATAATCTGTATCAGTTTGATACCCCGTGCCCGACGCTGCTCCGTAATCACATAGGCAATGTAACCCGACGCCTCGGCCAGGCGCTCCACCGCTTCGTGATAGAGTTCCTTCAGCGTGCCCTTGAGAGGACTTTCCTCCTCGTCGCCAAAAGCCGACGGACCCAGCTCGCTGAAATGACGGTTCAGTTCATCCACATAAAACCGATAAGCTTTGGAAGAGGGGATTCTGCCCGCTGACGTGTGGGGCTTGTTCAGATACCCCAAGTCCTCCAGGTCCGCCATCTCGTTGCGAATGGTGGCGGAACTCACGCCGAAATCATAGCCTTTTTGCAGCGTGCGTGACCCCACAGGCATGGCCGATTCAATGTAGGAACGAATAATGGCATTTAAAATTTTTTCCTTTCTCGAATCCATAGCACCACCCTTTGTTAGCACTACTTCTAAGTGAGTGCTAAAGCTTATGAACTAATAATACGCCATTAGTCAAAGAATGTCAAGATTATTTTTTGACTTTTTTCACATTTCCCCTCCGCCGTCACGGAATGGCCGGGTCATAGATTTCAATTGAATTTTAAATATGATAAAATGGACGATGATATAAGCTTAAGGAGGCTCTTATGAACTCAACCAATCCAAATAAAGACAAACGCGAGAACACGGTGCTCAGTTATCTCGGCACCTTTGCCGTGGCCATCGTCCTCGCGCTGCTTATTAAGACATTTATATTCAGTTCCAACATGGTGGTCGGCGAATCCATGGAACCGACCCTCCATCAGGACGACCGTCTCATCGCCCTCATCCTGCCCCTTCGATTCTCCGATCCCGACCGCGGCGACATCGTCATCATCGACGCGCCGGATGAAGAGGGTAAAGACTACATCAAGCGTGTCGTCGGCGTCCCCGGGGACACCGTGAGCATCCACGACGGCGTGGTCTTTTTAAACGACGAGCCTTTGGACGAGGACTACACCTCATCGGATTACACTGAAATTTACAACGCCTCGGAGTGGACCCTCGGCGAGAATGAATTTTTCGTCATGGGGGACAACCGACTCCCCGGCAAGAGCATGGACTCACGGTACTTCGGGCCCGTGGAAAAAGCTCACGTCAACGGCGTCGTCAAACTGCGCTTCTGGCCGCTGTCCCGAGCCGGAATTATGAACTGACCGAACTAAGGAGATGTCATGTCGCGACAAGATTTTATTCGAAACTTTTCTATTATTGCACATATCGACCACGGCAAGTCCACCCTTGCCGATCGCATGATTGAGATGACCGGCATGCTCACACAGCGT
Source organism: Peptoniphilus equinus (assembly GCF_027921445.1). Classification (NCBI taxonomy): domain Bacteria; kingdom Bacillati; phylum Bacillota; class Tissierellia; order Tissierellales; family Peptoniphilaceae; genus Peptoniphilus; species Peptoniphilus equinus. The sequence goes on along the minus strand of NZ_CP115667.1, from coordinate 416,107 downwards.
GAGATGCAGTCCCAGGTGTTGGACTCCATGGAACTGGAGAAAGAACGGGGCATCACCATCAAGCTCAAAGCCGTCCGTCTGATCTACAAAGCCGAGGACGGCAATGAATACACCTTCAATCTCATCGACACCCCGGGCCACGTGGACTTCAACTACGAAGTGTCCCGCTCCCTCGCCGCCTGTGAGGGCGCCATCGTCGTGGTGGATGCGTCTCAGGGGGTGGAAGCTCAGACCCTCGCCAACGTCTACCTCGCCCTGGATCAGGACTTGGAACTCCTCCCCGTCCTCAACAAAATCGATCTGCCCTCCGCCCGTGTGGACGAAGTGAAGCAGGAAATTGAAGACATCATCGGACTGGACACCGAAGGGGCGCCGTTGATCTCCGCCAAAAAAGGCATCGGCATCGACGCCGTCTTTGAAAAAATCGTCGAAGTCATTCCGCCGCCTCGAGGGGACGAATCCAAGCCCCTAAAGGCCCTCATCTTCGACTCCTATTACGACGCCTATAAGGGCGTCATCTGCTACGTGCGCATCGAGGACGGTCAGGTGAAGCCCGGCGATGAAATCCACATGGTCAACACCCAAAAGACCTTTGAAGTCGTGGAAGTCGGCGTGGTCACCTCGGCCCATATGCCCCTGGATAAACTTCGAGCCGGCGACGTCGGCTACATCACCGCCAGCATCAAAAACGTCCGGGACGCCACCGTCGGCGATACGATCACCGGCGCCAAAATCCGCACCGAGAGTCCTTTCGCCGGCTATAAAAAAGCCATGCCCATGGTCTACTGCGGCATCTATCCCGGCGAGGGCGAAGAGTATACCGAAGTGCGAGACGCTCTGGAAAAACTTCAGGTCAACGACGCGGCACTGGATTTCGAAGCGGAGACCTCCGTCGCACTGGGATTCGGTTTTCGCTGCGGCTTTTTAGGTCTTCTGCACATGGAAATCATTCAGGAGCGTCTGGAGCGGGAGTTCGATCTGAACATCGTTACCACCTCCCCGTCCGTCATCTATCGAGTGACCACCAACGCCGGTCAGGTTCTGGAAATTCAAAATCCGTCCAACCTGCCGAACCCGTCGGAAATTGCAAAGATAGAAGAGCCCATCGTCCGTGCCGAAATCATGACACCCACCGACTATGTCGGCGCCATTATGGACCTCTGCCAAAACCGTCGAGGCACCTTTATCGACATGACCTATCTGGAAGAGACCCGAGCCCTCATCAAATACGACCTGCCTCTGAACGAAGTCATCTACGACTTTTTCGACGCCCTCAAATCCAAAACCCGAGGCTACGCCTCCTACGACTACGAACTCATCGGCTACCGGGAAAGTGACTTGGTCAAACTCGACATTCTCATCAACAGCAACGTCGTCGACGCATTCTCCATCATCGTCCACGAGTCCACCGCCTATGCCAAGGGACGGCGGATCTGCGAAAAGCTCACCGACGTCATCCCTCGCCATCAGTTCGCCGTACCGATTCAAGCGGCTGTGGCAGGCAAAATCATCGCCAGAGAAACCATCCGCGCCCTGCGAAAAGACGTCCTCTCCAAGTGTTACGGCGGGGACATCACCCGAAAACGCAAACTCTTGGAAAAACAAAAAGAGGGGAAAAAGCGTATGCGCATGGTGGGGGAAGTGGAAGTCCCGCAAGAAGCCTTCCTGGCCGTACTCAAATACGACGAAGAAAAATAACGAGAAAACTAATGAACAAACCTGTAACGTCCCGACCACGGGACTTTCTTTCTACCCGAAAACAAGACCTCTCCCTCTACATTCACATCCCTTTCTGCACGTCCAAATGTAGCTACTGCGACTTCTACAGCGCCCCGGGAGACAGCGCCGCCGTCGCCGGATACTTCCGCGCCCTCCGCGGTGAAATTGATGACTATGCCGACTTTTTAGCGACCAAGGACATCGTCTCCGTCTTTATCGGCGGCGGCACACCGAGTGCCGTGCCCCCTAGCTACCTCAGAGACGTACTATGCCACATCGAGAGCATCACCCCTCTCACCGGCGCTGAAATCACCACCGAGGCCAATCCCAACTCCCTCACCTCAGCCTTTGTCGACACCGTGACAGAGGCCGGCGTCAACCGCATCTCCCTCGGCATTCAAAGCTTAAACCCGAAGCTTCTCCGCCTCCTGGGTCGTGCCCACACCGCCTTCGACGCCCACGCCGCCGCCGAGCTCGTCACAAGTCGGGGTCTCAACGTCTCCGTGGACTTTATGCTGGGTCTTCCGGGACAAACTCCGTCGGACATCGACGCCACGCTGGACTTTGTAGACAGGTACGATATTCCCCACGTCTCTTATTACAGCCTCATCGTAGAAGAAGGCACCCCCCTCTACGCCATGAGAGACCGTCTTCCCTTTTTAGACGATGAGGCGGACCGCGCCCTCTACCACAGAGCTTCCAACGGCCTGTGCCACATGAACAGACGCTCCTACGAGCTCTCCAACTTCGCAAAGCCGGGGTTTGAGTGCCGTCACAACCGCCGCTACTGGACCCTGGAAAACTATCTCGGCTTCGGTCCCACCGCCGCCGGAAATATCGACAGCTTGCGCTATAAAAACACCGCCTCCCGTGAAGCCTACATCAAGGGCGAACTCACCTACGAGATGGAACACCTCTCCACCATCGATCGAATCAACGAGTGGCTCATACTTGCCCTGCGCACGTCGGAGGGAATCGACCCCGAAGCTTTCGCCCGCCGCTTTGGAAGAAACTTTGACGCCGTGTACGCCACACCCCTCGCAAAGCACCTGAAACGTCGCACCATAGCCGAGGAGCACGGCCGTTACGTCCTCACCGACCTGGGCAAAGACCTCGCCAACACCGTCGAGCTCGACTTTTTTACCCTGTGAGTAGAAATGCCTTGTAAAGCCGCGTCTGAGATGGTATAATATCAAAAGCGTAAAAAGAAGTGTGGAGGTGAATTTCATGGCAAATATTAAATCAGCGATAAAGAGAATTGATGTGACCAAGCGTAACACGCTCCGTAACAAATCTCAAAAAAGCGAACTTAAGAATATGATTAAAAAGTTTGAAAACTTAATTGATACTGATAAAACTGATGACGCAAGTGTCCTCTTACGTCAAATCGACAAGAAGCTTAAAAAAGCCGTTTCCAAAAACGTGCTTCACAAGAACAATGCATCACGTAAGATGTCAAAACTTGCTAAAAAATTAAACTCTGCAAAATAAGACTCGGGTTCGCCCGAGTTTTTTTATTGCCCTTGCCGAGGACATAAAAAGACCGCCTATACTCCATAGGCGGTTTTGATTTACTTGGCTGTGTCAATCACGTCGGTCCAGTTTTCCAATTGGCGACCGAAGGCGTCGATGCCGCCTCGGCGTTCCAGTCGGTGGGTGTTCGCCGCTTCGACGATCTCATAGTAGTACCAGTCGGTGACGTTGAGGTCGGTGAAGGCTTTGAGCTCGCTGTGGTCTTCGACGGCAACGCCGTCGGCCACACGGTCAAACATGCGGTTTAAGATCGTGACGGCTTCGCCACGGGTGAGTGTCGCGTCAGGACGGAAGGTCCCGTCGTCGTAGCCGATGATGCGCTTGTTCCCCGCAATTTTTTCAATGGCCGCTTCGTACTTGTGACCGTCGATGTCGGAGAAGGTCGCTTTGTCGGTGCTGTCTTTATCTAAGACGGCGAGCATGGCGGCAAATTCCCCGCGGGTGATGGCGTCGTTCGGACGGAGCTTCCCGTCTTTATCATCAAGCATGCTCAGGGCTTTGGCAGTGAGGACGTAGTCGCTGTACCATGCGTTAGCGTCCACGTCGTGGTAGACGGCATCGTCGTGGGTGAGGCTCTTGCCTGCCAGACGAAGGACCATGGCGGCGGCTTCCCCGCGGGTAACGTCGCCTTCTGCCATCACGGTGCCGTCAGGATAGCCGGTGAGGTAGGCGGTGTGAACTTCAGTGTCCTTGTCTTTTGCCGGTTCAGGAAGGGGTGCCACAAGCCATGACCCCGATGAGGTTGGTTCCTCAGGGACGTCCGGTTCATCTGGTATCGGATTAGTCAGATAGAGATGGATTTGAGATGCGGTGGCGGCGTCGTCCTCACTGATGGTAAAGCGTTGGTCGTTACTTTCTTCCGTTTTATAGATGGTCCCGTCGGCGTCGTAATAGTCGATGGTAAATGGGCCTTTGAGCGCCACGTCAGTACTGCCGGCGGTCATCTTGCTGAGCCAGACTTCTTCCAAGCTTTTGGTGTTGCTAAGCTCCCCTAAGGCTGTCACAGCCTGAATGCCTCCATTGCGGAAGTCCAGTTTTTTTACCTTTTTTGCGCCGTAAAACATATCATCCATTCTTTCAATGCTGGCTAAGTTCCAATGGCTGATATCGGGATTGGCTGCCGGTGCTTGTAAAAACATACCCGTCATATCCTTAACTTTCGAGACATCCCACTTACTCACATCGGGATTGGCAATATGACCGGTCCAGTTATGAGTATCGACCGGTTCACCAACTGTACCTCCCCCATAGAAATAGAGGTTATCTCTACCCCCAAACATATGCGCCATGCTTTCAACATTCGAGGTATCCCACTTACTGACATCCGGGTTGGCTGCTAGTGCATTTTCAAACATCTCATCCATAGTATAGACCTTGGATACATCCCAATTACTCACATCCGGATTGGCCACTCTCGTATTCTTAAACATTTGTATCGTCTCTACAACACTAGAAGTGTCCCAGTTGCTGACATCCGGATTGGCGGAGTCTGCTTCCATAAACATGACTCCCATCTCTGTAACGTTAGACACATCCCAATGGCTCACATCCGGATTGGCGGCATGCGTGTCATAAAACATACCCAGCATAGTAGTAACCTTAGACGTATCCCAACGGCTCACATCCGGATTCGTCGATTTGGAATACGCAAACATGCCATACATACTTGTGACATTAGAGGTATCCCAGTTGCTGATATCCAAATTCACTATATCCGACAACTCAAACATCGACGTCATATTCGTCACATTGGACGTGTCGATGTCCTTGGCGATGTCCAACTGTCCCTCATATGCGGCAAAGAAATAAGTACAGTCGTCCGGAAACTGTATACCGGATTCAATGATAATTAAATCCGTAGGCAAATGCCCAAAATCCTCTGGTACTTCCCCCCATCCTGGCCAATCCGAACCTGTAATTTGATCCAGCTTACCCTGTCCATAGAGTCTCAAGGTGCGGGTATCAGGATTATAGTCCGAATAGACGGTGCCGTCTGATGGTACCTCTTGTGTTATAATCTCCGCCGCCCACACGTGGGTGGTGACGGTGACGACTAGACACAGCCACAGCGCCAGTGCCGTGACAATTTTCTTTTTCATAGTCCCTCCTTAAATAAAAAAGCGGCAAAAATAGACCTCTTAAATAAGGTCTACTTTGCCGCTTCTATGTGGGCGCACAAAAAGATTACCGTCTGTCCGTCTGTCCGTCTGTCCGTCTGTCCGTCTGTCCGTCTGTCCGTCTGTCCGTCTGTCCGTCTGTCCGTCTGTCCGTCTGTCCGTCTGTCCGTCTGTAGATTGTACCGATAGCAGTCATCTCTGTCCACCCTTTCTATAGTTTACTCCCAAATTATAATGCTTTTTTACCGCGTTGCCTAGTACTTTTTCACGATACCTCAGTTTTTTTAGTTTTATCGGATTAGGTCCACGTCCCTTGTCTTAGATAGTCGGCGACGAAAGAGTGGACGCCAGTGAGCCAAGCTCTCGTCTTTTCTTCGCATTCCTATCCGAACATGTTGCCGTGAACCGACGATGCCTCCCATCCATCCGGCAAGGTTGCACGTCCCACTGCATAAAAAGACCGCCTATGATGACATAGGCGGTTTTAATTTATCTGGCTGTGTCGATCACGTCGGTCCAGTTTTCCAATTGGCGACCGAAGGCGTCGATGCCGCCTCGGCGTTCCAGCTCGTGGGTGTTTGCCGCTTCGACGATCTCGTAGTAGTACCAGTCGGTGACGTTGAGGTCGGCGAAGGCTTTGAGCTCGCTGTGGTCTTCGACGGCAACGCCGTCGGCCACACGGTCAAACATGCGGTTTAAGATCGTGACGGCTTCGCCTCGGGTGAGTGTCGCGTCAGGACGGAAGGTCCCGTCGTCGTAGCCGATGATGCGCTTGTTCCCTGCGATTTTTTCAATGGCCGCTTCGTACTTGTGACCGTCGATGTCGGAGAAGGTCGCTGGTTCGGTGCTGTCTTTATCTAAGACGGCGAGCATGGCGGCAAATTCCCCGCGGGTGATGGCGTCGTTAGGACGGAGCTTCCCGTCTTTATCATCGAGCATGCTCAGGGCTTTGGCGGTGAGGACGTAGTCGCTGTACCATGCGTTAGCGTCCACGTCGTGGTAGACGGCATCGTCGTGGGTGAGGCTCTTGCCTGCGAGACGAAGGACCATGGCGGCGGCTTCCCCGCGGGTAACGTCGCCTTCTGCCATCACGGTGCCGTCAGGATAGCCGGTGAGGTAGGCGGTGTGACGCTCGGTGGCTGTGTCGTTGTCTTTAGCTGGGGTTGCCAGAGGGGCAACGAACCAAGAGCCGGATGAGGTTGCCTTCTCAGGTACTTCCGGCACATCCGGTTCGGTTGGGTCGATTGGTGTCGGGTCATCCGGATCAATCGGCGTCGGGTCATCGGGTTCAGTCGGTTCATCCGGTGTCAGGTTTGGCACATACAGATGGATCTGTGCCGCCTTTTCGGCGTCCTCGCCGCTGATGGTAAAGACTTGGTTGTCAATGGTTTCAGTTTTATAGATGGTACCGTCAGCGTCGTAATAGTCAATGGTAAACGGCGTTTTTAATGCGAGGTCGGTACTGCCTGCGGTCATTTTGCTGAGCCATGCTTCTTCCAAACTTTTGGTGTTGTCCATGCCCCCTAAATCTGTCACAGCACTGAGACCCCCTTGACGGAAGTCGAGGAACTTCACTTTTTCAGCACCGTAGAACATCTCGCTCATCATGACGACAGAGGACAAATCCCAGTTGGTAATGTCGGGATCGGCCGCTTTGGTAAGGGCAAACATAGCGTACGTATATTGAAGATTGGAAGTATTCCACTTGCTCACATCGGGATTGGCCGCCTGGGCATTATAAAACATACCTTCCATCGTTGTAACATTGGACACATCCCAGTTGCTCACGTCCGGATTGGTGACAAAGGTTGTGGTAAGGGGATCCATAACACTGTCATCTATCGCAAACATATATTCCATTTCCGTGACCTTGGCGGTGTTCCAGTTGCTCACATTGACATTCACAGACGGTGAGTTATAGAACATATAGCTCATTTCCGTGACATTGGACGTGTCCCAACGGCTCAAATCCAAATCCGCAGCGTGCATACCATAAAACATACCTTCCATCGTTGTAACATTGGACACATTCCAACGGCTGACATCGAGACTGGTCGCGAGCGATCCGTCAAAGAGATGACGCATATTGGTGACGTGAGAGGTGTCCCAGTTGCCGACATTGAGGGCGGCTGATTTCGTATTCTGGAACATAGCCTCCATGTTCGTGACATTGGACGTATCAATGTCGTCAGCTATCTCAATCTGTCCCGGAAAGCTGGCAAATAAGCTGGAGCTGTTGTCAGGAAATTGAACTCCCGATTCGATGACGAGTACATCCGACTCCAACGTGCCAAAATTGTCTTGTGTTGAATACCACTTTCCTTGAAGCACAGTGCCTCGTGCTCCAGGGTCCATCTTGCCGTTTCCATAGACTCTCATGGTACGTGTGTCCGGATTATACTCCATACGCACACTGCCGTCTGTCGAAAGTTCATAGGTTTCAAGCTCTGCCGCCCACACGTGGGTGGTGACGGTGACGAGTAGACACAGCCACAGCGCCACCATCATTACGATCTTCTTTTTCATAGTCCCTCCTTAAATAAAAAAAGTAGCAAAATAAACCTCGTAAGGTCTACTTCGCCGCTTATGTGTGGGCGCACAAAAAGATTACCGTCTGTCCGTCTGTCCGTCTGTCCGTCTGTCCGTCTGTCCGTCTGTCCGTCTGTCCGTCTGTCCGTCTGTCCGTCTGTCCGTCTGTCCGTCTGTCCGTCTGTCCGTCTGTCCGTCTGTCCGTCTGTCCGTCTGTCCGTCTGTCCGTCTGAAGATTGTACCGATAACAGCCATCTTCGTCCACCCTTTCTATACTGTCTTACTGGAGAATTATAATGGATTTTTTCGTTTTTTCATAGTTCTTTTTTTGAATCATCGTAAATTTTTTATAGTTTTTTTACAGTGCATGGGTCAACGCCCCTTGCCCGTCATGTGCGATGCCAATCGGTCGCTGCTGCGTTCACGTCCTCTCGCCTTTTGTCCACCGTGTCTGTCCATAAAAGAAGTTGTGAGCCGACGACGTTTCTCCCACACAAAAAGCCGGCAATGCCGGCCTCTCTAAAGACTGTTGATATACTTTTTCACATCTGCGCCTACGTAGACCTTCTCCTCCGTGATGAGAATCGGACGCTTCACCAGCATTCCGTCACTTCCTAGAAGCTGATATTTCTCATCGTCGCTCATGTCTTGCAGGCGGTCTTTCAGCCCCCGCTCCCGATAGCTCATCCCCGATGTGTTGAAGAAACGCTTGAGGGGAAGTCCCGACGTCTTATGCCACGCCTCGAGCTCCTCCGGGGTAGGGTTGTCGTCTTTAATGTCTCTGAACGTATAGTCCAGTCCTTTGTCCTGCATCAGCGCTTCAATCCCTTTACAGGTACTGCACCGATGGTAACCGATAAATAGCATGGTCTCACCTCTCCTACGTTATACCCATTTCCTGTCTGCTGTCAAAAGCTCCTCGCATAGGAATCGTCCGCTCTTGCACCAGGAGAATCGTTAGTCACTTACGTGGCGCCAAGTCTTGCCGCCTCCAACCTGCCACGCCGGCGGTAACGCCTTGTACCGTCCCTGCACGTAAAAGAACCCTTAAAGCGGTGTCACGTTAAGGGTTCGATGTCTGTATACTTAGAAGCTCAGGTGTGTTTTAAATAAGTCGCCGTCGATATCAATGGCAAAGCTTCCGCCCTGTGCCTCGACCAGACTCCTTGCAATGCTGAGGCCCAGTCCGCTTCCCTCGGTGCTGCGGGACTTGTCGCCGCGGATAAAGCGTTCCATCAATTCATCTTCGGAGATGTTCAGCGGATACTTGGAGATGTTTTTGACTTCCAAATCCACACGTTCCTTATGTGTCAAGCTAACGTAGACACGGGTGTTTTCCAAGGTGTACTTATAAACATTGGAAAGAACGTTGTCGAGAATGCGCGAGGTTTTGTTCCCGTCGAGGGACAGGGTGTAATTTCCTTCAGCCGCATCGAAGACCACGGTCAGGTTCTTCTCTTCCAGTTTGTCTTCCCATTCGCCGATGACTTGTTCAACCAGCTGTTTAAAGTTCAGTTCCTGTAAGTCCACTTCCACATTGTTGCTGGAGAGCTTGGAGACTTCAAACAGGTCCTCGATGAGCACTTTGAGTCTGAGGGATTTCTCATGGACGACACTGCCGTAGCTTTTGATTTTCTCAGGATCGGTCTCGGTGCTGATCAGTTCCGAGTAGTTGATAATGGAGGTGAGCGGAGTCTTCAAATCGTGGGAGACGTTGGCGATGAGCTCGGTTTTCATACGCTCGCTTTGCACGGCTTTGCTCACTGCCTGATCCATGTTGTCGGTGATGGCATTGATATTTTTTGCCAGGCCGACAAAGGCGACTTCGGATTCGTCAATCTTCACATTGTAGTTGCCAGTGCTGATGATTTTCGCATAGCGCTCGATGGTATCCAAATCTTTGGCGTAGCGGCTCACACGGTTGAAGAAGAAGAACAGGAGTCCCGCCCAGAGGAAAAATACCACCAGATTGACGCCGGGATAGACGAAGAGCATGCTGGCCAAGAATCCGAGGACAAGAAGTACGCCGAAGATGAGGACGAGTTTCTTAAAGGCATCGGCACTGAGCTTACCCATCAGAGCATCGGAAGAGTCGATGATTTCTCCGGTGACGTGTCGGGTGCGGCGTTTCAGCCAGCGAACAAATCTCACGATGATACTGCTGCTGACAATCGGTGCGCGGAATCCTTCGGTGTAAAGGCCTTTGACGAAGTGCACCACGTAGGCGATGGCACAGCCGGCTGAGAATACGGCGATAAACATGATCAGGGCAATGGCTGCTTCTATCGGCAGCATAATCTCGCTGTTGTAATAGTTCCATGAGAAATAGTCCCAGGTTATCGCGGCGAAACCGAACCACAGTCCCATGCAGACCAGGACCACTTCTGCGGGAATGCTGGAGACGGTGCGATAGAAGCCCGCTTCCTTGCCCGCTTTATAGTTGGTGGCAAGAGCATAGATGAGAAGGAGCACTAAGCCGAAGACGAGACCCACCACGGCATTCGGCAGAGTGACAGCATTGACCCGACTTTCACTTAGCGCTTGATAATAGCTCGCGTCTTGGGTGTCCAGGGCATAGGTGAAGTTCATCCGTTCCACGCCGGAGGACGGGGTAATCACTCTAAAAGCTTCATAGATGGAGCGAACAAATTTATCCTTTTCTCTCTCCATCCCCGGTTTGTCCGGCATGGAAATCATGGACAAGTGAATGTCCCCGTTCTCATAGAGTCCGCTGACGACAATGTGGCTGTCGTCTTTAAAGTCGGCGGCTTTGACTTGGGGATCGACGTTGTTGTGCATCACATCGGAGCTGAGATAAAAGGTGCCGTAAATCGGGTCTTCCGTAATTTGGGTGGAGACTTCCGGATTGACAATCTCCATGTCCTTTGCGGCATTCAAGGCTTCCTCTTCTGTGTTGAAGCTTTGGAACCGCATACCCTTGCGGTTCATTCTAAGATAGACTTCTCCGGGATACTCCGCCTTGTACGCTTCGGTAAACGGCGCATTGGTCACCTTATATGAGCGAATGTAGTACTTGAAATAGTTCGGCACCGATGCGTAATCGTCATCCATATCCGAGAGAAGGGAGTTTTGTGTCAATATGCGATAGTCCCCTCGCGGACTGTCATACTGTTCATGATTCAAGAAGTTGACCTTTGCCGCACCTAAGGCGACAAAGACAGCCAGGATGGCAATGATACTGAAACCGGTTAAAATACCTTGGGTTGTATAGAGTGCTTTTTTTACATTATTCATTCAATCACCTACTTTGTTGCGAACTTATAGCCCAAGCCCCACACCACTTGCAGGTAGATGGGGTGTTTCGGGTTCAGCTCAATTTTTTCACGAATGCGTCGGATATGCACGGTCACGGTCTTGACATCAATAGCCGGCTCATTCCACACATTTTCATAGATCTCATCCACTGAAAAGACACGATTGGGATTTTCCATCAAGAGTTTTAAAATCATGAATTCAATGGATGTGAGATGGACGATGTCGCCGCGTACCTCTACGGTCTTGGCAAACAAATCCAGTTGGATGTCGCCGTGTGCGATGACTTTGTTTTTGTGCTGACCGTCACGGTACTCATAAAAACGACGAATGTTGGAGCTGACTCGCGCCATGAGCTCCAGGGGGTTGAAGGGTTTGGTGATGTAGTCGTCCGCGCCGATGTTCAGACCGATCACCTTGTCATACTCCTCCCCTTTGGCCGAGAGGATAATGATGGGCACGTAGCTCTGGGCTCGGAGCTGTAAGATAGCTTCTTCCCCGCTGAGTCGAGGCATCATAAGATCCATAATGACCAGATCCGCCCCTTCCCTTTGAAATGCCTCCACCGCCTCCACGCCGTCCTTGGCGTAGATCACGTCGTAATTGGCATTTTTCAAATAGATCCCGATGGAATCCCGTATGGCTTTGTCGTCTTCAGCAACTAAAATTTTATACGTCATCTCTACCTCCATGATTATCATACAACTTAGATATTACAAAACTTCCTCTAATTTATAACAAAAGTTTTAAGATTTTTTAAACGCTTCTCGCCGTGACGCCGTCGTGTCTTATGTCCCGCCGACAACGAATGGGCGCAGTGCCATCGAAGGACGTTTTCGCCGACAACGAACGGGCAGTGCCATCGAGACGTCCCCTCCGACGCCCTCTCATAGGATTGTTTCATTATACCAAATCCCCTGGCCTTTGGCTTCACCCTGGGATGAGGACTCATCTCCCGTCAAAGATGAGCACAAAAAAAGCCCCGAAGGGCTTATCTTTACTGATGTGTTCGTTATGATGCGTTCTTCTTATGCTTCGTCGGCTTCGTTGTGGTCTTCGGCGTCTGAGTGAACTTGATGACGAGATAGATGCCGCACACGGCGACCAGTGTGAGACTGACCAGCTGTGAGACACGAAAGCCGAGAAAGTACAGCGAGTCCGTCCGCATTCCCTCGACGATGAAGCGCCCTATGCCGTAGAGCACGCCGTAGAGGGCCGCAATGTGACCGTCAAACTTCTTCTTTTTATACATGACAAAGTACAGGAAGAGAAAGATGCCGATGTCCACCACAGATTCATAGAGGAAGGTCGGGTGGACACTCACGCCGTCCACGGTAATGGCCCATGGCACGTCGGTGGGTGTGCCGTAAGCTTCCTGATTGATAAAGTTGCCCCATCGCCCTATCCCCTGTGCCAGAGCGAGGCCGGGAACGATGGTGTCGGCGAGGCGCAGCGGTGAGATGCCCTTGTGTTTTGCGAAGAACAAAAGATACAGCGCCCCGGCAATGATGCCGCCGTAGATGGCAAGGCCGCCGTTTCGAATGGCGAGGATCTCCGTCGGATGGGCGGCATAGTACTCCCACTCGAATAGCACATAGTAGGTCCGGGCCCCGACCACGCCCACGAGGAGCGCCACGGTGGCATAGTTGAAGACGGTGTCTTTTTCAAAGCCTTCCACATCACCCAGTCGATTGCCGAAGTAGATGGCGAGGCCTGCCCCCAGCGCAATGAGGATGCCATACCACATCACATCCACGCCGAAGAGACTAAATGCGACACGGCTCATTCTGCTTGTCCTTCTTTGACGATGGCAACTCCGGCGCTACAGCCGAGTCGATCGGCACCGGCCTCAATCATAGCAAGGGCGGTTTTCAGATCTCGAATGCCCCCTGAAGCTTTGACTTTCAGATGCGTCACCGACGCTTTCATCAGTTTTACATCTTCGACGGTTGCGCCGCCCCGGTTAAATCCTGTGGAAGTTTTGACGAAATCGGCACCGGCCTCTTCTGCCAACTCGCACGCCCGTCGGATTTGTTCCGAGGTGAGCAGACAGGTCTCTAAGATGACTTTGACTATCGCATCGCCGCTGGCATCCACCACGGCTTTGATGTCGTCTCTCACAGCATCCTCCTCGCCGCTTAAGAACCGTCCGACGTTGAGAACCATGTCCACTTCATCAGCGCCGTTCGCCACAGCTTCTTTCGCTTCAAAGGCCTTGGCTGCGGATGTGGTAGCTCCCAGGTCGAAACCGATGACGGTGCAGACGTTCACGTCCGTATCTTTGAGTGCTTCATGAGCCATGGCCACCCAGGTGGGATTGATACACACGGAGGCAAAATGGTATGCCTTGGCTTCATCGATGAGCTGTTGTACCTGAGCCTTGGTGGCTTCGGGTTTTAGAAGGGTGTGGTCAATATATCGGTTTATAGTCATAGATTCCATCTCCTGTCACACGATACGTGCCGGGTTTGCACCGGGTCTGTATCATCTCTTTATACTTATCGCTGTCTCGAACGGCTTCGTCGTCGGTGTTTGCCACTTCAAAGGTGTAGTTGGTCTTGAAACTCGACACTTTAAAATAGTGATTTAACACCGCTTCCGTGCCAACAAATTGATTGACTTCCTTCTCGGCGCCGCCGCAGATGATGGCCACTCCAATTCTTGGCGCAATGGGTTCAAGCTTGAGGATAAACTTCCGAGACCAGTAGACTTGCAGACGATCCACAAACAGCTTGGCTACGCCGGCTATAGAATTGAAATAGATCGGCGCGGCAAAGATGACCAGATCCGCTGCCTCAAACTTGGGATATAACGCTGTCATATCGTCCTGTACCACGCACCGTGGTGCTTTTTGACAGCCGTTACAGGACAGACAATCCACAATATTCAAGTCCTTTAAGATGACTTTTTCCACCTCATCGCCTCGGCAATGGGTCTCAAGAAAAATATCCAAGGCGTCTTCGGTGTTGTGATGACGCCGCATGGCTCCCATTAGCGCAAGAACTTTCATAGTGCCCCCTATTCGTCGTCCTCAGGCTGATTCCAATTGTGGTAGACTTCTTGAACGTCGTCGTTATCTTCCAACATATCAATGAGCTTTTGCATATTCTTAATGTCATCGGCGTCAGTGAGGGTGGTGTAGTTTTGAGGGATGTTGGTGATGTCGGACTGAACGAAAGTATAGCCTTGCGCATCTAAAGCCTGACGAACGGCGTGGTAATCTTCCGGCGCCGTAGTAATTTCAAAGACTTCGCCTTCGTCTGAGACGTCTTCCGCCCCGGCATCCAGTGCGGTGAGCATGAGCTCGTCCCCGTCCACGCCTTCCGCTTCGATGACCATCAGACCTTTTTTGTCAAACATAAACGATACGGAACCCGGCGTGCCCATATTGCCGCCGAACTTGTCAAAGGCATGACGCACATCCGGCGCGGTGCGGTTGCGGTTATCGGTTAAACACTCCACCATCACGGCAATGCCGCTCGGACCGTAACCTTCATAGACCACTTCTTCATAGTTGGCACCGCTGTCGGCACCTGCTCCCTTTTTAATGGCCCGTTCGATGTTATCATTGGGCATGTTTTCAGCTTTGGCCTTATCGATGGCCACTTTTAAGCTGGGATTGTACTCCGGATCGGCGCCGCCTTCTTTGACAGCTACCATAATATATTTCGCAATCTTCGTGAACATCCGTCCACGCTTAGCGTCTTCTTTGCCTTTTTTCTGTTTGATGTTATGCCACTTTGAATGTCCTGACATAAGTACCTCCTTCAGTTCTATTGTCTTATTTTATCACAGTTCAAACATTAAAAAAACTTCCCCTCAGGGAAGCTTTGTTCGTCAGTTTCAGTCAACGGCGACAACTTCTTTTCCGTTGTAGTATCCACAGCTAGGGCACACTCTATGTGGTTGCATAGCTTCGTGACAGTTTGGACACTCGATAACCGTAGTCTTATTTAATCTATAAGAAGATGCTCTTCTCTTGTTCTTTCTTTGTTTGGATGTTTTGCGTTTAGGTACTGCCATTATTACACCTCCTCATCGTTAAATAAATTTTTGAGCTTTTCAAATCGTAAATCGATAACCGCTTCGTGATCACATCCACAGGGACCTAAATTTAAGTCCGCACCACATTGTGGACACAATCCCTGACACGTGTCACTGCACACCGTCTTCAAAGGCTGGGAGGTTATCACCAGCGCCATGACTTGATCGTCCACATCAATGGTCTCATCCTCTATCTCAAAGGTATCCAAGTCACTGTCTTCAAAGGCGTCATCGAAACGCGAGTCCAGCGCATAGGCTTCCATATGCCCTTGGACGTCAGTGGTCATCGGTTTCAGGCAGAGGTCACAGTGCGTCGCTAAAGAGTAACGGACATCCAAGTCCAGCTTCAGTGAGTTGCCGAGCTTGGTCAGCACGCCATCGTAGTGCACAGGATAGACTATTTCCAGTCCCCGGGTGTCATATTGTGTCGTGTTTGCCTCCAACTGCCCTTCAAAGTGTAAATTTTGATCGGGAGCAGCCAGAAATTCTTTAATCGTAAGCCTCATAACCACCTCAAAATTTCATACACGTTATTATATCTTAAAAATGCCTTGATTTCAAGGAAATTTTACTGAGAAACCCCTTTTATCAAGAGTTTTTTACACAGCTCGCTTAGTATATCACGTTTCGGCTGAAAATTCAAATTAGTGGGCGTTCTGCAGATTTGTCGCCTGATCACTTTCGATCAGCGCGTCGATAATCTCATCCAGCTCACCGTCGACAATGGTATCAATTTTATGGAGTGTCAGACCGATTCTGTGATCAGTGACTCGCCCCTGAGGATAATTGTACGTACGAATCCGCTCTGAGCGGTCTCCGGATCCAATTTGGGAACTGCGTGCTTCCGAAAGCTCACCCTGCTGTTCCTGGAGCTTCAGGTCGTAAAGTTTAGACTTTAAGACCTTGAGTGCCTTTTCCTTATTTTTAAGCTGAGATTTTTCATCCTGGCAACTGATGACAATGCCTGTGGGAATATGCGTCAGCCGGACGGCGGAGTCCGTCGTGTTGACGCTTTGTCCGCCGTTGCCTGACGAGCGGAACACATCAAACTTGCAGTCGTTTAAGTCAATTTCAACTTCTACATCTTCGGCTTCAGGCAATACTGCCACAGTGGCTGTGGAGGTATGAATGCGGCCTCCGGATTCCGTCTCCGGCACACGTTGGACACGGTGCACCCCCGACTCATATTTCAGTCGTGAGTAGGCGCCTTTTCCCAGAATCATAAAGATAACTTCCTTGTAGCCGCCGATACCGATTTCGTTGGTGTTCATAATGTCCACACGCCAACCATGACGCTCCGCATAGCGTACATACTGCCGGAAAAGCACCCCTGCAAACAGCGCCGCCTCGTCACCGCCTGCGCCGGCACGAATTTCCACAATGACGTTTTTGTTATCGTTAGGGTCTTTGGGAATCAGCAGAACTTTGAGTTCGTTATCCACGCCGTCGAGACGGTTCTCCGCCTCTTTCAAATCTTCTTTAATCAGCTCTTTCAACTCATCGTCGGCATCTTTGAGCAGACTTTTGTTTTCTTCAATCCGTGCAGTCAGCTCTTTATACTCTCTATATTTCATGACAATAGGCTCAATCTCGGCGTGTTCGATAGCCGTCTCCTGATACTTTTTCGAGTCGTTAATGACTTCCACATCACAGAGGGCATCGGTAAGAGCCTGATACTTATCTTCAAACACACTTAAATTTTCATACATGAGTTTCACCTCTTTTCCCCAAAATCACCCGAGGGCGATCTTCCATATCTAAAAACACGCTCGTCGTATACCCCTGAGCCGCCAAAATATCGGATACCGCCTCAGCCTGCCCCGACCCGATTTCAAAGATGAGCACGCCGTCAGAAACAAGATAGGGCGCTGCATCAGCGGCAATACGCCGATAAAAATCCAAGCCGTCAGCACCGCCGTCTAAAGCCAGCGCCGGCTCGTGCTTCACTTCGTCCTGTAAGGCGGCCATGTCCTTTGTGGGAATATACGGCGGATTGGAATAAATCACATCAAAAGTGCCTGTCACGCCACAAAATAAATCGCTTCGAATGACCGTCACGTCTGCCCCTAACCGTGTAGCGTTACGCTTGGTCATCTCCAGCGCCGCCTCAGATATGTCCGCCGCCGCAACGTTGGCCCCGGTTTCCAGCTGAACTGTCACTGCCACGGCGCCGCTGCCGCATCCCAACTCCAAAAACCGAGCTGTACTCTTAAGATTGCGAAGGATGACCTCCACGCTTTTTTCAGTGTCAAATCGGGGAATAAGCACTTCCGGCCCGACAAGAAAATCTCTGCCGTAGAAGTTTTGAACGCCTAAGATATATTGAAGCGGCTCGCGGTTCAGACGCCGACGCACCATAGCCATGACAGTTTGTACCTGCGCCTCAGTCAACTCCACCCGATTTAACAAAATATCCGTGCGACTATAACCAAAACACGTCATGAGCATACGTTCCAGTTCACTTTGTGCCGTGGTATACTCCAGCTCCTCGTAGAAAGGTTTGAGCTTCAGCAGCAGTTTACTTACTTCCATGTGTCGCTCTCTCCTGCCTCCGGCAGCACGGCATTAAGACTTGCAATGGCCACTTCAATCATATCGTCGGAAGGTTCCCGAACTGTGGCAAAACGTTGAATCAACAAACCAGGTTTGCGCACGACCCTGGCAATCCAACTGTCGGATTTACCCATCCATCGATTCACTTCATAAGCCAGTCCTGCAATCAACGGCATGGCTACGATGCGAGACAGCACCCGGATAATAAAGTTGGGCCATCCGAAAAGAGAAAGCACCAGGATGCTTATGATCATCACCATAAAGAGAAAACTGGTTCCGCAACGCGGGTGCTCAATGGGATACTTCTTGACATTCGCCACGGTGAGTTCCTCACGGGCTTCATAACAGGCAATGGATTTATGCTCACTCCCGTGGTATTGAAACACACGCTTAATGTCTTCCATTTTGGAAATGGCCATGAGATAGATGAAAAAGATGATAAGACGCAGTCCGCCCTCCAACAAGTTCAACCCTACATGATTTAAACGGCTTTTAAAAAAACCGGCCACGACAGAAGGCAGAACCATAAACATAAGGATGGCAAGAAGCATGGAAATGGCCACTGTCACTCCGGCTCCCGCAGTGTCTTCTTCGTCATCGTAAAAGGACGCGGAGTACATCAGGGCATCGACGCCTTTTAACATGGAGTCAATGAGTTTGTACGCGCCGCGGATAATGGGCCACGTCAGGACAGGATACTTGCCCGAAAGATCGTCGTCCGAATGAATTTGTACTTCAATATTGCCGTCAGGTTTTCTCACAGCATAAGCAATCTTCGAGGGCCCCCGCATCATCACACCTTCGATCAGAGCTTGGCCGCCGATGGTTGTCTTAAATTTTTCCTTCGCCATAGTCACTCCATAGTAAAAATGGTTAGCTTATGCTAACCACTTTCTTACTTGTCTCTATTATACTTTCTGTTAAACTTGTCAATACGTCCGCCACGGTCATTGGTCTTTTGTTTACCGGTGAAGAACGGATGGCAAGCTGAGCAAATTTCAACTTTGAGATCTTCTTTAACAGAACCGGTTTTGAATGTGTTGCCACATGCACAGGTTACTGTTGCTTCTTTATATTCGGGTTGAATGGATTTTTGCATAGTTCCTCCTCCATTATTTCTTTTTCTTTTTCAATATATAATCTTTAATGTCGATTTCTTCTTTGTCCGCTGTGATAACTTTAAAGTCATAGTCCGCCACCAAACCGACGCCCATACCGATTAAGGTTGCAACAGGTGCCAGGATAATCCCCACAGACGCTGCTGTCAAAGGCAAATTGAACACGACGTTTCCGGCTTTAGTGACGACCACTTTCGTGGCATTGGTGGATTTCCAAATATCGTGCAGTGCAGATTTGATCTCATCAAAGGTGATGTCATCAAAATTCAGACCGCCAAAATCAAAATCCCCAAAACTGCGTCCCTGTCCCGTTGTATTCTTGCTTTCAGTGAACGGTGTGACGGAAGATCGAATGGTATCAATTGCCGCTTCGACATCACCATCGTTGTCCAGTAAAGCATTTCTGACAACGGCATACTCCGCGCCGGTCACATTCATCACATAATCTATCTTTTCCATTGAAATCATAAGCAACCTCCTCAAACTTCTTCAATCGACTTTACATCCTTATCCTTACCCACAATGATTAAAACATCATCAGCTTCAAGAATGCGGTCCGGACGGGGGTTAACTTCCACGTCGCCATCCCGTTCAATAGCAAGAATATTGACCTGGAACTTTTTGCGCAGCTCGAGAAATTCAATTGTTTGATTTTCCCACTGAGGCAACACTTTAATTTCAGCAATGGAAATCTCTTGAGATATCTGAATGTAGTCCAAGAGATTGTTGGATGTTAAGTTATAGGCCACACGAAGTCCCATATCCCGTTCGGGATAGACTACTTCGTCCAAACCCAGACGCTTTAGAATGGACCCTTGCCGCAAAGTTTTGGCCTTGCCGATAATAAGGGGAATGCCGGCTTCCTTGGCCACAATAGTACTCATGACAGCCGCTTCAAAGTTCTCACCGATGGCAATGACTGCGCCGTCAAAGTTACTCAGACCCAGAGCGTTGATGGCGTTCTCATCCATCATGTCCACTTGAAGTGCCGTCGTCACCTGATCCGCTACACTTTGTACCCGTTCATAATTGTTATCCACGGCAAGAACGTCGTAGTGCAGTTCAGACAGCTTCGTCGCCACAGTTGAACCGAAGCGACCCAATCCAAAAACTACAAATGATTTCATTTATCCTACCATAATATCGCCACTGGCATAGCGAATGGCAGCCGTTTTGCGGCGACGCATGAAGGCTACAGCCAATGTCGTGGGACCGATACGCCCCAAATACATACTGATTGCAATAATAAGCTTCGACGGATCACTGAGCGCTGAGGTAATCCCTCGGCTCATCCCTACAGTGCCGAAGCCTGAGACTGTCTCAAAGAGCACATCTAAAAGAGAAAAGCGATCCACTTCGATGATGGTGATCAACAGCACCGCAACCATGACCGCAACCATGTAAATCATGGTGATAGCCACAGCCTTAAGTACCACATCTCTGGGAATAGCCCGACGAAAGAAAACAACATCACGTTCCCCTTTGATGACGGAAATCATCGTGGCCAAAATCACGCCGAAGGTGGTAGTCTTAAGACCGCCTGCCGTCGATGCCGGCGACCCTCCGATAAACATGAGCACAATCATAACGACGGCTGAAGCGAAGTGAACCTCGCCGATGGGAATACTGTTGAACCCTGCTGTACGTGTAATGGTGGACTGAAACAGTGCCGCAAGAAGCTTGCCCGGTGCACTGAGGCCTTTTAAGGTGTTGGCGTACTCCATAATGTAGATGAGCACCGTGCCCGCCGCTAAAAGCAGGGCCGACATCCACAACACCATTTTTGAATGTAGGGACAGTTTTTTTAAAGAGCGTTTTTTATAGATGTCGCTATAGACCCCAAATCCTAATCCGCCTAAGATGACCAGAATAATGATGGTGCCGTTTAAAATAAGGTCTTCCGGATAGGGTTCAAGGGACGAACCCAAGATGTCGAATCCGGCGTTGCAAAATGCCGAGATGGAATGAAAGACGCTGTATGCGAGCCCCCGCATCATTCCGAACTCGGGCACAAACCGAAGTGCCAGCACGACAGCGCCGATGCCTTCTATCACCAGTGTGGTCACCAAGACATTCTTGGTGAGTTTCACAAGACCTGTCAAAGTATCTTGATTGAGCTGTTCTTTGATGAGAAGTCGCTCTTTTAATCCCATTTTCACGTTAAACAACATGGCAATAAGTGAAAACATGACCATGGTGCCCACGCCGCCTATTTGAATCAAGGTGAGAATCACTGTCTTGCCGAAAGCACTGAAGTACTCTGCGGTATTCACCACAATCAAGCCCGTAACACACGTGGCGGAAGTGGAGGTGAAGAGTGCATTGACAAAGCCTAACGATTTGCCCTCTGCACTGCTGATGGGTAAATTCAAAAGGGCCGCTCCAATAAAGATCACCAACAAAAAGCTCACGCCAACCACCATGGGTGGATTGACAAAAAACTGATTCAGGCCGTTTTTCAGTTGATCTTTAAACCCTTTCACAATCTATTTAGTTTCCTTTAGCTACAGAAACTAATTCTGCAAATCCCTTTGGATCGTTGATTGCCATTTCTGAAAGCATTTTTCTGTTCACTTCGATGCCGGATTTTTTCAAGCCTGAGATGAACTTGGAGTAGCTCATGCCGTTCATACGTGCCGCAGCATTGATACGCGCGATCCAAAGCTTTCTGAAATCTCTTTTTCTTTGCTTTCTTCCGAAGTAAGCGTAGCTTAAAGACTTCATAACAGCTTGGTTAGCCGTTCTGAAAAGTTTGGACTTAGCTCCGAAATAACCTTTTGCTTGTTTTAAAACTTTCTTGTGTTTTTTCTTTGCATTAACTGCTCTTTTAATTCTAGCCATTGTTGCCCTCCTTACGGAATCATACGATCGATACGACGTTGATCGCCTTTAGATACCATTTGTGATTGTCTTAAATTACGAATACGCTTTGCGCTCTTCTTACCGGTTAAATGGCCTTTGAAAGCAGTAAATCTCTTAATTTTACCTGAACCTGTTCTCTTAAAGCGCTTTGCTGATGCTCTATGCGTTTTCATTTTTCCCATAGTCGTTCCTCCTTAATTTTCTTCGGCGTCTTTGAGAGGCGCTAGAAACATAACCATGCTGCGTCCTTCCATTTTAGGACGTTTATCAACGGTTCCGAACTCTGAAATCATCTCGGTGAATGTATCCAACACTTCGCGGCCGATATTGGTATGTCCCATTTCCCGTCCTCTAAAACGGACAGAGACTTTGACACGGTCGCCATTTTGTAAGAATTTCTTGGCGTGTTTCGCCTTGGTTTCCAAGTCGTGGATTTCAATACTTGGTGAAAGACGAACTTCCTTGATATTGATGACCCGTTGTTTCTTCTTAGAATCTTTTTCTTTTTTGATCAGTTCATAGCGATACTTGCCATAATCCATGATCCGACAAACAGGGGGTTTAGCTTGCGGTGCAATCTTGACCAGGTCAAGTTTCTTCTCAAAAGCTAAATCCAATGCATGATTGAGAGCTACGACGCCGATTTGGTTGCCCTGGTCGTCAATAAGCCGTACCTCTTTGTCTCTGATTGCTTCATTGATTTGAAGTTCCTTAATAATAGCACCTCCGGTTTAAGCCCACAAAAAAATGCGGGCACACAAAAGCCCGCACTAAAGAATTATAATTCTCAAGTAACCTTACAAGATCCTCGCAAGGTGAGAAGCGGACTTCTACTTAACAATGAAGCTATTTTACATGTTATGACAAACTTTGTCAACTATTCAGCGACAAAGTTCTGGATTTTTAGACCCAACAAATCAATAGCCACTTGATTATATCCGCCTTCAGGAATAATAAGGTCGGCATAGCGTTTGGACGGTTCGATAAACTGCAGATGCGCCGGACGTACTGTCTCCATATACTGGACGATGACTGAATCTAATGAGCGTCCCCGCTCTTTTAAGTCTCTGAGAATACGACGGATAATACGCACGTCGGAATCCGTGTCTACAAAGACTTTAATATCCAACAAGTCACGAATTTCTTCGTCGTAAAGAATGAGGATACCCTCCAGGATAATGACATCTGAAGGCTCAACGTGCTCCGTCTCGGCACGTCGATTGTGAATCTCATAGTTGTAGAGAGGTTTCTCCACGGCCTGTCCTGATTTTAAAGCCTTTAAGTGCGCCTTGAGCAAATCGTGATCAAAGGCAAAAGGATGGTCATAGTTTGTTTTAATTCGCTCTTCAAAAGGCACGTCGCTTTGGTCTTTGTAATAACTGTCCTCTTGAATGACGGTGACTTTCTGCGTGTCGATACTCTTTACAAGCTCTGCGGTTACAGTACTCTTTCCGGAGCCGGATCCGCCGGCAATACCTATAATAATGCGATCAGTCATGGCGTTCTTTCCTCAGATAAAATCCCGGCCGTACCGGTTGGTCCACGGCCATAGTGAAAACTTGCTTGGCTTTATTGGCCACCTCAATAGGCTCTCCTTTGTCATCCTGCATCTCTCGAACGACTTGGTTGAAAAAGGGTACGCCGGGTCCGAAGATTTCTACCGTCTCCCCTTCAAAAATTCGATTGCGCTGTTCAATGGTGGCTCGCTTGAGCTTCTCATCATAATCCAGCACCACGCCGATAAAATCATAGCCTCGAATATAGGAGTTGTCCGTATAGACCTGTGCATCTTCTGTGGCCTGACCGTAAAAGAAGCCTGTGGTGAAGTCTCTGTGACTCACTTTTTTGATCTCTTCAAGCAGACTCGGATCGTAGCGGTAATGTGCCGGATCGGCGTAGTACATGTCGATAGCTCGACGATAAGCCCCGATAACCGTTGCGAGGTAGTAATCACTCTTGACCCGGCCCTCGATTTTAAGCGAGCTGATCCCCGCTTCAATCATCTCGTCCAAATGCTCAATCATACAAAGATCTTTAGAGTTTAAAATAAATGAGCCTTCATCATGTTCTTCAATAGGAAAGTACTCTCCGGGACGTTTTTCTTCCACCAGATAGTACTTATATCGGCAAGCCTGAGCACAGTCCCCCATGTTGGCATCTCTTCCGGTCATGTAGTTGGAAAGCAGACACCGTCCGGAATAGGACATACACATGGCGCCGTGGGCGAAGGTTTCAATTTCAATGCCTTCCACCTGTTCCACAATGCGTTGAATGTCAGCCAGCGATACTTCCCGGGCCATTACGCATCGTGTTGCGCCGAGCTCTTTCCAAAAATTCACCGTAGCGGCATTAGTCACCGAACCTTGTGTGGAAATGTGAATGTCGACGTCGGTCACCTTTTTAACACGGCTGAACATCCCCGGATCGGAGATAATAAAGGCGTCCACACCAGCCGCTTCTAAGGCTTTGGCATAGTCTTCAATCCCTTCAATATCTTTCTCATGAGGGATGATATTCAGTGTGACGTGGACTTTTTTGCCCCGGGCATGAGCATAGGCCACGCCCTTTTTAATATTCTCAATGGTGAAGTTCTTCGAGGCCTTGCGAAGGCCGAAACTCTCACCGCCAAGGTAGACCGCATCGGCGCCGTAGTCAATGGCGGTGTACAGTTTATCCAAATCCCCTGCCGGGGCCAAAAGTTCAATTTTTTTCATGTTGTCTCCTAACTAATAACACGCCGTCACCGATGGGAATGAGCGTGGCAACCACCGTGTCGTCGTGAAGGACGGCATCCAAAAAGCGCCGCAGACGCTGCACCATAGTCTTAGTGCGCTTGAGCATCAACGCGTCATTTGTCACCTGTCCTCTAAAGAGTACATTGTCGCAGATCAGCACGCCCTCAGGCTTTAACAGGGGCATGGCAAGGTCATAGTACTTTTGATACTGTCCTTTCGCCGCATCCATAAAAATCACATCAAAGGTTTCGTCGATGTCTTGTAGTGTGTCAAGCGCGTCCCCCTGTCGGACTTCAATGACCGCCTCGAGGCCGTAGCTCGCAATATTTTGTCTTGCAATGTGTGTATAGTCGTCTCGCAGTTCCAGCGTGAGCAGACGCTTTAATGAAGCTTCCCTTGCAAAGCTTATAGCGGAATACCCGATGGCGGTGCCGATTTCCAAAAGGGATTCGGCTTTGAGTGTCGCCAGGAGAAAGTGAATCATCCGTTCCGTCTCGTACTCCACAATAGGCACAGCTTGTGCGGCCGCATAATCTTTTAAGTCGGCCAACCGCGCAGGGTCGTCAAAGGACTCCAAGTACGCGACGACATGGTCGTAATTTATCTGTCGATCGTCTCGCATAGTTCCTCACAAAAAAGGGAATCTTTCGATTCCCCTGTCTCTTTATATTTCCATAATAATTGGAAGAATCATCGGATTGCGCTTAGTCTGATCAAACAAGAAGCGCTTTAAGTCGTCACGAATGGCCGACTTTAAGGTCACCCAATCGCCCAGCTTTTGATTTTCCATACGGCTCAATGTCTTCTTGACCACATCTCTGGCATCGTCCATCAAGTCTCCGGACTCCCGTACATAGACAAAGCCGCGGGAAATGATATCCGGTCCAGAAATAACCCTGCCTTCCTTCTTGGAAAGAGTGAGGACGACGGCAATCAGCCCGTCTTCAGACAGATGCTTGCGATCTCTCAAGACAATATTGCCCACATCACCGATCCCCAAACCGTCGACAAAGATGTCTCCGGATGGCACATCCGCTACAAGCTTGGCACCACTTTGAGAAATTTCAAGGACATTGCCGTTTTCCATAATATAGATATTTTCACGAGGTGTCCCCATGCTCTCCGCAATTTCCGCATGATGGAGCAAATGGCGATATTCACCGTGATTCGGCACAAAGTACTTTGGACGAACCAGTGCATGAAGGAGCTTGTGTTCTTCTTCACAGGCGTGTCCGGATACGTGAATTTCTCCCAAGGACTCATAAATAACTTTTGCCCCAGACTCCAGAAGTTTATTGATGACGCTGGAAACCGCCTTTTCATTGCCGGGAATTGGATGGGCCGAGAGAATGACTAAATCATTCGGCGTCAACTGAATCTTGCGATGCTCGTTGTATGCAATACGAGTGAGGGCACTCATCGGTTCGCCCTGAGATCCTGTGGTGATAAGGACCAGATCACCGTCATCATACTTATTCATGTCCTTGACATCGATGATGGTGTCTTTTTTTACCTTCATGTAGCCCAGCTTCATTGCCGTCTCGGTGACGTTAAGCATGGAGCGCCCTGAAAGAACGACTTTTCGATTGTATTTTTCCGCCGCATTAATAATTTGCTGTACACGGTGTACGTTGGAGGCAAAGGTTGCAATGATAATACGCTGCTCTCCGGCTTGGGCAAAGATGCGGTTGAAGGTTTCGCCCACTTTGCTTTCACTCATGGTGAAGCCTTCGCGGATAATATTGGTGGATTCGCTGATCATACACAGCACTCCGGCATTGCCAATTTCCGCAATGCGATTTAAGTCAATGACTTCACCGCTGATTGGCGTGTAGTCCACCTTGAAGTCCCCGGAGTGGAAAATATACCCCAGAGGCGTCTTTACAGCAAGGCAACAGGCGCCCGGAATAGAGTGGTTGACATGAATCCATTCCACTTCCATCTTGCCCAGCTTCACATTGTCGCCGGCTTGCACGTCGTGTAAATCCACCTTGCCGACATTGTGTTCTTTGAGTTTGTTCTTCAAAAGCCCAATGGTCAGCGGCGTGCCGTAAATCGGCATTTTAATACGTTTCAACACATAAGGGATGGCCCCGATGTGGTCCTCGTGACCGTGGGTCAGCACCATGGCACGAATGCGATCTTTGTTCTGAATTAAATACGTGATATCCGGAATGACTGAGTCGATCCCCAAAAGTTCGTGATCGGGAAAAGTCATACCGCAGTCTACAATGATGATATCATCCTTGTATTCTATGAGAGTGAGGTTCTTTCCGATTTCCAGCATCCCGCCTAAAGGGATAATTCTCACTCTTTGATTATTTTTCATCTAGTCTCCTTGTTCTATGTCGTGATAGCAGTCTTTACAATATCCATAGAATTTAAGGCTGTGGTCGGTGATTTTAAAATCTTCCTCTTCTTCTATTTCTCGTTCTAAATTTTCCAGTAAATCCAATTTAAATTCCGTGACATGGCCGCACTGGATGCAGATTAAGTGATGATGGCGATGGGCCTCAGCATCTTTAAGTTCATAGCGCACAATGCCGTCATCAAATGTTATGGTGTTTAATATCCCCAGCTGTTCAAAGAGCTGCGTGGTACGATAGATGGTGGCAATACCCACGGAGCGATCCATTTTATGAACAATCCGGAAGGCTTCTTCCGTGGTCAAATGCTCCCCTTGGTGCTTGGCAAAGGCGCGATATACCAATTCCCGCTGTTTGGTAAGCTTGTAGCCGCCATCTTTTAAAAGTCGTATAAGGTCTTGTTTCTCAATAATAATATCACCTCAATTGAGGAATTCATCGCGATGTTTCAGATAGGCCAGATAGGCACGGTGGAGCTCGTCGGATTCCAAAAAACTGAGAGTCCGCTGACCATAGTCATCCTGATCGAGTTTTAATATGGTCGGAAAAGCTTTGGGATCTTGTGCTTCCACAAGGGCGACAAAGTGCTCTCCGTCTATGCTGAACCGTGCTGAGACATCATAGGCAACGACAGTATTGAATTCGTCCATAAAGAGTTGCCTCATATGTCCCTCCTTTGATCTAAGTGAGTTTGCAAAATATAAGTAGCTGCTATCTTATCTACGTATTTTTTGCGATCTTCACGTCGCACATCGCCTTCGATTAACACTCTTTCAGCAGATATCGTGGTCATTCGCTCGTCGATATAGGTAATCTCGACGCGAAATTTATTTTTTAACTTCTCAGCGAAAACCATCACTTTTTCTGCCTGAGGACCCAGAGTGTTGTTCATGTTTTTCGGCAGTCCCACCACAATGTTATGGATGTCGTATTCATGAATCAGGTGTTCAATGTCCTCATATGCTTTTTTGTTGGAAGTCCTTTCAATGGTTGTAAGGGGTTGGGCCGTTAAGTTCAATCCGTCACTGACGGCAACGCCAATCCACTTGTCTCCCACATCCAGTCCTAAAATCCTATTCATAACCACAACCTCAAAAGCACATATCGTCCCGTCGGGACTTTATGTAGAGGCCTAAGCCTCTTATTTTAAATAATTGCGCAGAAGTTCCCCCAACAGCTCGTCCCGTTCCACTTCCTGAATGATGGCACGAGCATTTTTAAAGCTTGTGATATACGTGGGATCCCCTGACAGGATATAGCCGATGATCTGATCTACGGGATTATACCCCTTTTCCTCCAATGCATCGTATACCGTCTTTAAAATATTTTGAAAGATTTCACTTTCCAAGGCTTCTTTTTCAAAAACTTGAGTTTGATGCTTATCAGTCATGACTCCTCCTCTTATGTGTTAAATCAATGCTTCGACATGAGCTAACGCCGCGTCCACTTTGCTGATATCTTTGCCGCCGGCGGTTGCCATGTCCGGACGACCGCCACCACCGCCACCGGTAACAGCTGCAACTTCTTTTATTATCTTACCCGCTTGATAGCCTTTTTCCGTCAGATCTTTGGAAACTGCCGTGACAAAATTTAATTTATCCTCATTGACTGTAGCAAAGACCACAATGACAGAGCCTACTTTCTCCCGAACGTCGTCAGCCATGTTTCTTAAGGTGTTCACATCCACGCCGCTAAATTTATAGGTCACGAAGTTCACACCGTCTTTGGATTGTACTTGGTTTATTATATCAGAAATTTCGTCTTTCGCCGATTTTAGTTTCATAGCTTCCATCGCCTTCTCCGTAGCGCGCACCTGTTCGGCGAGAGCTTGGACACGAGAGACAATGTCTTTAGGCTGTGTCTTTAAAGCTTCCGCCACAGCACCTTGTAAGTCAAGGGCGTTATTTAGATAACTATAGACGGCAGGGCCTGTGATGGATTCAATGCGTCGAACCCCTGAGGCAACGCCGCTTTCGGACAGAATTTTAAACATGCCGATTTCCGATGTGTTGGCCACATGGGTGCCGCCGCAAAGTTCCATGGAATAGTCTCCCATCGACAGTACACGGACGTCATCGGAATATTTTTCTTCAAAGAGACCGATGGCTCCCATCTTGTACGCACCTTCAGGATCGGTAAGCGTGGTGATAACCGGCAGATGGGCGAAGATTTTGTCATTCACAATCGTCTCAACACGGCTGAGGTCTTCCTTAGAAATGGCTTCAAAATGTGTAAAGTCAAATCGCATACCTCGATCGGTGACTTCCGACCCGGCTTGAGATACATGATCGCCCAGAACATCTTTTAATGCCTGATGCAGAAGATGGGTCACAGAGTGATTGCGGCGAATGTTGTCTCTGCGTGAGGTGTCAATCGCCCCATGAATCGACTCCGCCTTGGCAAGTCCTTCTCTGACTTTGACATGGTGGAGGTGCAGACCCGTCTTGGTTTTTTTCGTATCCAAAACGTCCAGGACAAAGCCTTCCCCTTCCATCGTTCCGGTATCCCCGATTTGTCCTCCGGACATGCCGTAAAACGGTGTGCATTCCAGCACGACAATACCTTCATCGCCTTCGTGAAGTGACGTAACCTTCGCACCATCTTTAAAAAGCGCCATGATGCGGCTGTCGGCTTCAGTCTGATCATAACCTACAAAAGTGTTCGTCAGTCCGTCAAAGACGTGCTCGCTTTCTTCCGTATTCCAACCCATTTCATCGGTATCACGAGCGGCACGGGCACGGTTCTTTTGCGCTTCCATGTGCGCATTAAACCCTTCAATGTCACACTTGAATCCAGCATCTTTGAGGATGTCTTCCGTAAGATCCACAGGAAAACCATAAGTGTCATACAGTTTGAAGGCATCGGCGCCGTCCAAAGTATCTTTGCCCGCCGCTTTCAGCTCTTCAATTTTTCTCATCAAAAGTTCATTGCCTTTGTCGATGGTCTCGGCAAACTTTTCTTCTTCCCGTCGGATGGTATCTACAATAGCATCCCGATTGGCAGTGAGGTCTTGGTAGTGCGCCCCCCAGGACTTGATGACTTCATCGGTGAGTTCATAGAGAAAAGATCCGCTCAACCCCAAATTTTTGCCATGTTTTGCCGCACGGCGAATCAGACGTCGCAGCACATAGCCTCGACCTTCGTTGGAAGGACGGATAGAGTCGGAGATCATAAACGTCATGGCACGAATGTGATCGGTAATAACGCGAATGGACTCGTCAAATTTCGGGTCATCGCCATAATGAATGCCCGCTTTTTTTGCCAAAGCTTGAATAATATTTTGCAGTGCGTCCACTTCGAAGATATTATCAGTCCCCTGAAGTACTGTCGCAATCCGCTCCAGCCCCATCCCGGTATCAATATTTGGGTGAGAGAGGGGATGATAGACTCCGGACTCATCTTTGTCAAATTGGGTGAAAACTAAATTCCACACCTCAATAAATCGGTCGCAGTCACAACCCGGTTTACAGTCCGGATCGCCACAGCCGTACGCTTCCCCGCGATCCACATAAATTTCAGAGCAAGGACCTGACGGACCCACTTCCAGTTCCCAGAAGTTGTCATCTTTTCCCAGACGAACAATCCGCTCTTCCGCAATACCTATCTCGTCACGCCAAATGTCGTGAGCTTCGTCATCATCTAAAAAGACCGTAACCCACAATTTTTCCGGTTCAATCTCAAGACGTGTCGTCAAGAACTCCCACGCCCAGCTGATGGCTTCTTTTTTAAAGTAATCGCCGAAAGAGAAGTTGCCCAACATTTCAAAGAAGGTGGCGTGGCGATCCGTTTTGCCTACATTTTCAATATCTCCGGTACGGATGCATTTTTGACAGGTTGTCACACGGCTGCTCGGCGGCGTGAGTTCCTTGGTGAAATACTTTTTCATCGGTGCCATCCCCGCGCCAATGAGAAGCAGGGATTTGTCCCCTTTTGGAATCAGAGAAAAACTGTCCAACACCAAGTGATTTTTACTTTCGAAAAAAGATAGAAATTCGCTGCGAATATCTTGAAGGTTTAAATGCTTCAAATCGTTACACCTCATTTAAAATCCTCCCGAAAGGGGAGGTTTATAATACTTTGCTATTCATTTCATTGTACTTGATTTTGAAGTAGTCAACAAGTATAAGAATCACGGCCAGAACCGGTACGGACAAAATCATCCCCATAACACCGAAGACGCCGCCGCCGATTAAAATGGCAATGAGAACCAGAATCGGACTGAGCCCCGTCTTGTCTCCAATGAGCTTCGGTGCGAGGAGGTTGTTTTCCGCCCATTGTACCAGCACAAAGAGAATAGCCACCCACATTGCTTTGAACGGCGACTCCATCAGTGCGAAAAGCACCGCCGGCAAAAAGCCCATAAACGGTCCAATATATGGGATGATGTCCGCAATCATGGTGATAAAACCGATGACGACGGCAAAATCCACTTGCAGTACCAGCAGATACAGCATAGTTAAAAACCCGACAAAGACAGCAAGAAGCAGACGCCCTTTGACAAAATTCAACAGCGCCTGGTTGATATGAGTTGCCAAATAGAGCGCATCGTCTTTGTAATGCTCCGGCAACCCGGCTACGAAGCGTCGTTTAAATTTATTCTTATCTACAGTGAAGTAGAAAGAAAAAATGAACATGAGGACGATGCGAAGCAGCTTCGAGAAAACCACCCCTACACCGCTGCCTACATTTTTTAGGGAATCGATAAGGGAATCCTGAATCTCTAAGACACTTTGAGATATAGCGTTGTTCGCCTGACGGATGATCTGATTTAAATCCAAGCCCAAATTGTTATTTTGAGCGACCTGCCCGATGAGCTTGTTAAACCAGACGTTGGAACTCTCCAAAAGACTTGGAAGGGTCATAAGTAAATTTGTCAGTTCATTGATGGTCTTCGGTATGACAATGACAAGTAAGATACCTAAGATCAATGCCATACTCACATAGACGATCACCACCCCCCAGTTTCGGGGAATAGAGTTGGTCTCTAAGTAAGTGACTACCGGATTGATGACAAAGGAAAGAATCACTCCGAAAAAGATGGCCCACAAGGTGTCCGCCACCACGGAATATTTTCCAAGAATCAAACGGAACACATAGAGTACCACCAGGGCGATAAAAACCTTCATGACCGCTTTTAAATCCACACGAATGCGCTTATCCGCCGCAATGAACCCATTGCCGATATTGATCAGATAATAAATTGACAAAAAAAGCAAAATGGAAACCAGCGCCGCCGTCCCTACTACGAAGAACTCCGGCGTGAGATTGCCCACATTAATTTGATCCAATTTCAGTTGTTCCACAGCCTTCACCTCAGTTCTTTGATACTCTCTATGATTATATCAGAAGCTTGCTGAATTTGCTGTGGCGTATTCATGTGATTGATGGAAATTCTCAAGGAATTTTTGGCAAGCTCATCACTGAGGCCGATAGCTTTTAACACATGAGACGGATAAATGGAACCGGAGGTACAGGCAGACCCTGAAGAGGCCCATACGCCTTTCATGTCCAGCTTCATCAGAAGCATCGTACTGTCCACGCCCTCAATGGATACATTGATAATTCCCGGCAGGTGATGAGATACACTGCCATTGAAATGCACGCCAGGTATCTTCAACAGACGCGTGAGCATCATCTCCCGCATAGCCGCCACCTTCTTGACATTGTCTTCCATATGAGCTCGCGCCTCATCAAAAGCCTTGGCAAAACCTACAATAGACGCCACATTTTCCGTGCCTGCACGGCGTTCTCTCTCCTGCTGTCCTCCGTGAATGAGGGGATTTATGCCCACCCCGTCACGAATGAAGAGGGCGCCGATCCCCTTCGGACCGTGAATTTTGTGAGCAGAAAAACTCATCATGTCCACCGGAAGCTTCGACAGGTCAATTACCATACTTCCAAGAGCCTGCACGGCGTCCACATGAAAGTAACAATCCCGGTCTTTAAGTATCGTGCCGATGGCTTCGATCGGCTCCACAGTGCCGAGTTCATTGTTGGCATACATCACACTCACAAGTGCCGTGTCGTCCCGAAGCTTTGCCTTGAAGTCTTCCACATCCACAACGCCGTCGCCATCCACACGGATGACGTCCACTTCCACACCCTGCATGCGGAGAAATTCCGCTGTCTTGAGCACCGCTTCGTGCTCAATCGGTGTGGTCAGGACGTGACGCCGCGTCCCGGTGAGGACGGACTTCAGTGCCCAGTTGTCCGCTTCCGACCCGCCGGAAGTGAAATAAATTTCATGGCTTTTGACACCCAGATGACCTGCAATGGTATCTCTTGCTCTTGTAATGGCCGCCTTAGCCGCTTTCGCTCCGCTGTACACTGACGAAGGATTAAAAAAATTCTCCGTGAGATACGGCATCATCGCTTCCAAAACCGTTGGTGAAAGAGCGGTCGTTGCAGCATTATCTAAATAAATTCCCATAGCTACTCCATGTCTGCCAACGTCACCGAGTCCAATACGCCGTCAAGCTTCGCTTGGAGATTGTCCAAAATGGATTTGGTCGCACAGCTGCCCATACAGTCCTCACCGCGGCATTCACTGCTTTTGCTAGAACAACTCAGCGCAATGTCTCCTTCCAGTGCATTTAAAATACTGCCGATTTTAATTTCTTCCGGGGATTTAGTCAGCGTGTATCCACCTTTTGCCCCGCGAATACTGGTCACCAATTTGGCTTTTTTAAGAAGGGAAAAGAGCTGTTCCAAATAGGCTTCCGAGAGGTTTTCGTCTCGTGCAATCTCCCGAACGGCTAAAGGCCCTTTCCCATAATTCTGTGCCAAGCGGTGCATGGCCATAAGTCCATAACGACCTTTGGTGGAAAGTTTCATACGATCACCTAACTTTCAAAACTTTGCGTGCTGATATCTTTCTCGATCATTTCCTTCAAGGTGTACCATGGCAGCACGGCGCATTTCACTCGAGCAGGCAGATTTTTGATAGACTCAAAAGCCACGGCATCGTCCAATTCGTCCAATTCATCAGGGTCGTCAATCTCACCCTTGACCATGGCAATAAACTTCACCGCCAATTCGTGAGCTTTATCTGCATCCAGGCCTTTAATCGTGTCAATCATAATGGATGTGGACGCCTGAGAAATGGCACAGCCTACGCCGGTATACGACGCGTCGACAATATTCTGTGCATCGACTTTCACCTCCAGGGTGATTTCATCGCCGCAGGACGGATTATGCCCCAGCTCGACAAAATCCGGATTGTCTAAATGGCGACGATTGCGTTTGTTTCGGCTCTGTTCCAAGATGAGCTCGGTATAGATGTCATTGAGATTCAAGACCTAACAGCCTCCTTACTTCCTGTAACTTATCTACGAAATAGTCCACTTCTTCAAAGGTATTATAAAACGCTAAGCTGGCACGACAGGAGAAGTTGTTTCCCAATGCCCGATGCAGAGGTTGTGTGCAGTGATGTCCGCTTCGTACGGCGATGTGGTAACTGTCCAGAATGCTTGCCACATCGTGGGGATGAGCCCCTTTGATATTAAAGCTGAGAACCGGACTGCGCCGCGCATTGTCCGTAGTATAAACCTCCACGTAGTCCAGAGCTTTGAGCTTATCATACGCATAGGTTGTCAGTGCACTTTCGTATTCGAAAATCTCCTCCATGCCAATGGCATTCAGATAGTCAATAGCCTTAGCCAGCGAGACTGCGCCGCCGACATTGACTGTACCGGCTTCAAAACGCTGTGGCGACGGCGCAAACGTCGCGTGATCTTCATAGACATATTCGATCATTTCTCCGCCGTACATAAAAGGCTTCATAGTATTTAACAGTTCGAGTTTGCCATAAAGCACACCAATACCCATAGCTGATACCATCTTGTGGCCTGAGAACACAAAGAAGTCACAGCCTATATCCTGCACATCCACTGCGTGGTGCGGCACGTACTGAGCGCCGTCCACAATGCAAACCGCGCCGCAGACTCTCTTGACCTTTTCAATCATAGCCTTGACATCGGGCATGGTCCCCACCACGTTGGACGCGGCAGTAATAGAAAAGAGTTTGGTGTTCGGTGTAAGTTTGGACGCCAACTCCTCATCGGTGATTTGCATATGCTCATCAAGACGCAGAATTTTTAAGACAGCGCCGGTTTTTTCCGCAACATATTGCCATGTGACAAAGTTGGAATGATGTTCCATAATGCTGATGAGAATTTCGTCGCCCTCAGTGAGATGCTCAAGGGCCCAACTGTAGGCAATAAGGTTCAAGCCTTCCGTGGCATTGCGCACAAAGACGCAGCTTTCCGCCTCCGGTGCATTTAAAAATTCGGCCACCCGCGCTCTTGCCCCTTCATAGGCATCGGTGGCGGCGATGGCAAAGTGATGCGCTCCGCGGTGAGGGTTGCCGTTACTGTGCTGATAGTAGTCGGCAATACTGTCGAT
Source organism: Peptoniphilus equinus (assembly GCF_027921445.1). Taxonomy (NCBI): domain Bacteria; kingdom Bacillati; phylum Bacillota; class Tissierellia; order Tissierellales; family Peptoniphilaceae; genus Peptoniphilus; species Peptoniphilus equinus. Next base: position 380,855 of record NZ_CP115667.1, on the reverse strand, counting down.
CACGGCTTCAGGCTTTTGCGTCGTAGCGCCGTTGTCAAAGTAGACATACGACGTAGCAGCTAAATACGGAAAGTCCTTACGAATGGTTTCGATTTGTGTTTTTGTTAACATGACATCCTCACAATTCCTTGTACTGTGGCCATCAACTCATCGCGAAGCGCCTCATCTTCCACAGCGTCAATGGCGCTTTGAAATTTGGAGAGGACGATGAGGGACCGTGCCTGAGCTTCGTCCAAACCGCGGCTCATCAGATAAAATAACAGCTCGCCGTCAATTTTCCCGGCACTGGCGGCATGGTTGCCTTCCACGTCATCCTCATGGGTGAGCAACACCGGCACGGACAGACACCGCACGGCGTCATCCAAAAGAATGGCATACTCTTCTTCCGAACCTTTGGAACCGGCGGAACCTTCAATAAAGTCCAAGGTGGACTTGAGATTTTTGTACGCCCGATCCTTTAGCGCACCGTGAATTTGCACATCGGAGACGCTTGCTTTCCCTTCGTGACGGACATCATAGAGCATATTGAGACTGTGATCGCCAAAACCGAAATATATGCTGTCCACCTTCAGCTGTGCCGCTTCGCCTCGGAGCGCCACCTTCAAGTTGGCGTAGAGATCCACAGAACCCACTTCATATTGGTAGATGTTTAACTGTCCGCATTCCTCCACCTCTCCGCCAATGCTTTCGATGACGGTACTGTCCGCTTCCAATTGCACCACATAGAGATTGAGCGTTGCTCCCTTGCCCACGTGGACACGCACAAAGGTGTTGCGATAGTCGGATTTGCCCCGATAGTTGAGAATCACACTGACAGACTCGCCGTCTTTTGCCACGATGTCTATGAGCTCTGCACCTTGTGCGCCGTCTCGATCCAGACGAGTACCGGCTTCAATTTTTGTATAGCTGCTGTACTGAGTCTCGGCTTGATTGACCGCAACCTCAGAAAAACCGAATCCGGACCCGATAGGGCTCGGCATTCTTTCTTTTATGTGTTCTGTCAGTTCCGGCACGTCCAGTGTGATCCCGTTCACATTGGACGATGCAAAGGTGGGAAAAGACAGTTTATTTCCATAATCCTTCATAGCGCTCCTATCCAATACTTCCTTCCAGCTCCAAGCTGATTAAGTTGTTCATTTCCACAGCGTATTCCATCGGCAGTTCTTTGGCAATCGGCTCGGCAAAACCTCGAACGACCATGGCCTTCGCTTCATTTTCCGAAATACCTCGGCTCATTAAATAGAAGATAACTTCGTCGGAAATGCGGCCGATCTTCGCCTCGTGCCCCAAATCCACATCCCGGTTGTGAATGTCAATCACAGGAATGGTATCGGATCGCGACTCAGCATCCAACATCAATGACTCGCAGGAGACGGCACTCTTCACATGCTTAGCCTGAGGTGCCACACTCACCAGTCCCCGATAGACGGCAATACCGCCGCTCTTTGAAATGGACTTGGAATTGACAGTGGAGGTGGTGTGAGATGCCGTATGAATAGCCTGAGCACCGGTGTCGATGTACTGTCCCGCGCCAGCAAAAGAGATGCCGGTATACTCGCTGTTGGCATATTCCCCTTTGAGCACCGACGTAGGGTAGAGCATGGACACTTTGGAGCCGAATGACCCGGATACCCATTCAATCTTGCCTCGCTCATCCACAATGGCCCGCTTGGTATTTAAGTTGTACATATTTCGGGACCAGTTTTCAATGGTGGAATAGCGAAGGGTGGCATTTTTACCCACAAAGAGCTCCACCGCTCCGGCGTGAAGATTCAACACGTTATACTTCGGCGCTGAACAGCCCTCAATAAAATGGCAGTAAGCATTGTCTTCAATAATAATAAGCGTGTGTTCAAACTGTCCCGCCCCCGGCGCGTTGAGTCGAAAATAGGACTGGAGCGGCACGTCCACTTTCACCCCTTCCGGCACGTAGACAAAAGACCCGCCGCTCCACACCGCATAGTGGAGTGCGGCATACTTATGCAGGTTCGGCGTGATACACTTTTGGAAATATTTTTTCACAACCTCAGGATACTCCCGAAGTCCGGTTTCAAAGTCGGTGTAGACCACCCCCTGATCCAGAAGGTACCTTTGAATGTTGTGATAGACGACTTCCGAATCGTACTGAGCGCCGACTCCGGAGAGCATAAATTCTTTTTCCGCTTCGGGAATTCCCAGCGCATCAAAGGTGCTTCGAATATCCTCGGGAACATTCTTCCAGTCGTCAGTCAACTCGGCATCGGGACGAATGTAAGTGGTGACTTTTTCAATATCCACTTCACTGAGATCTGGACCCCAAGAAGGATTGTCTTTTTTGTTGAAGATCTCCAGCGCTTTTAAACGAAGCTCAAGCATCCACTCCGGCTCGCCTTTTTCTTCGGAGATTTGTCGAATAATACTTTCCGAAAGTCCTTTTTCCGTCTTGGAACGATACTTCACCGCGTTCTTAAGGTCATAGATGCCCCGATCCATTTCCTCAACGTGAGTGCGTTGCTTTGCCATTATTTCACCTCTTCTCGAATCCAGTTAAATCCTTTGGTTTCGATAGCATCAACAAGACTTGCGTCGCCTTCTTTGACAAACTCGCCATCGATAATGACATGGACAAAATCCGGTACAACGCTGCGAATAAGCTCTTTGTGGTGGGTGATAATGACAACAGCATTGTCATCAGATTTATAGCGGCCAATACCTTCAGAGACCACCCTCGTGGCATCGACATCCAGACCGGAGTCCGTCTCATCTAAAATGGCCAGCTTCGGATTGAGTACCAACATTTGTAAAATTTCATTCTTCTTCATCTCGCCGCCGGAGAAGCCTTGATTTAAATAACGGCCGGCATAGGATTCATCAAAATCCAATCGATCCATTTCCTTCTTCAGTTCCTTTTTAAACTTCAAAATCGAAATGTTCTTATCTTCAATGGTGGACTTGGCAGTGCGAATAAAGTTTTCCACCGTAATGCCACTCACTTCCATCGGGGTCTGGAAGGACATAAACATACCTTTTCGTGCCCTTTTGTCCGTTGAAAGATTCGTGATGTCCTCCCCATCTAAAAAGATGTGTCCCTCGGTCACGTCATACTCCGGATTGTTCATCAAGACGTTGGCGAGGGTGGATTTCCCGGACCCGTTAGGTCCCATAATCACATGGACCTCACCATAATTAATTGTCAAATTTATATTTTTAAGAATGGTCTTATCTTCCACACCGGCAGATAAACTCTCAATTCTTAACAATTCCCGCTTCATAATGCCTCCTCTAATTAATTCATAGCAAACCACTACGATTTTTACACCGCTCATTATAACACACTCATCTGTAATTTCATAGTAAATCACTAGGTAAAAGCTCGACGCACCACAAACTTCAGGGGCTGAGCTTTACATGCCCCAATGATGGACGTATAATCATGGTGAGGTGTTCTATGATTCACTATATTTTTTTAATTTTCGCCCTGATCTTTTTATTTTTTTCCTATTTATGCTCTCTTATTGAGGGCGCTTTTCAAACCTTGACGACATTCAAAATCAAAGACTTGGAAAACGAAGGATTGCCCAACATCGATATTATCAGAAGTCTGAGCGGTGAAGTGTCCACTTACAGCGCCCTTCGCATATTGGACTTCCTCGCCAACATCTGTACCTCGACGTGTCTTGCACTCTTCTTTTACTTGCGCTTTCGGTGGGCAGGTTTTTTTGCCACTCTAATCCTCTATCCCATCATCATTATTGTCGTAGGGGAATCGTGGCCGAAAGCTATGGGAACACAAAACTATAAAAAAATCGTGGCTGCCCACGGAAAGACCCTCAAAGCTATAGTCACCGTTACCACACCGCTTCGAGCCATGAACCATGCGCTGGCGGAAGGTCTCATACGCCTTGCAGGCGGGGACAAAAATTTCGAAGAACCCCGCATCACAGAAGACGAGATTTTTGATGCCTTGAGTCTTGGCTACGAAGAAGGCATTTTAGATAAAAGCGAATCCCGAATCATCGAAAACGTCATGGATTTTCGCGGCACCTTAGTTAAAGATATTATGACACCGCGCACGGACATTGTCGGGGTGGATGTGGATATGACCTACGATGAGATTGTGCGTCTGGTTCAAGAGGAATCTTTCTCACGCATGCCGGTATACGATGAGGATCTGGATACCATCTACGGCATCTTGCACGTCAAAGACATCTTAAAATTCAATTCATCTTTTGTCCTGAAAGACCATTTGGATATTTTACGTCCACCGTTTTTCACTTACGAATTCAAAAACATCGCGCCGCTCTTTAACGAGATGCGCAGTAAACGCGTTTCCGTCGCCATTATTACCGATGAGTACGGCGGTACGGAAGGCATGATTACCATTGAAGACTTGATCGAACGCATCGTCGGTGCCATCTCCGATGAATTCGACACCACTGAAGATGAAGAGTTTCGCAAAGTGGGCCCTAAAGAGTACCTCATCGACGGAGCCATGAACCTCTCCGACATCAACCGCCGTCTCGACCTTGAGCTCCACAGCGACGAAACCGACTCCATCGCCGGATTTCTCATTGAAAAGCTGGACCGCTTCCCGACACAGGGTGAAGTGATTGAGGAAGGCTCTCTGAAGTTCGTCATTCACAAAAGCACCAAGAACCGCATCGAACGTGTGTTACTGAAATTTAACAGCTGATGCGACCTCGCCACTATGATAACCTGTCACGAAAGCCTTCGGGCTTTCTTTTTTTGACTTCCATCAATCCTCTTATTTTTCCTACTGCTCAGAGAACGAGTCCGCTTTAGACGAATAACAGACGTTTTTGTCAACTTTAAGATTTATTTGCTATTTTCCAGCTCTAAAGCAACGGCTTTTAGCCTTTTCCCACCGCTTCAGCCTTCCAGCTTTTCCGTCCGGGTCAAAAGATGACAGTATGGAATCTTTTTCCTCATTTTTGAACCGTATTAAATCTTTTTTCTACAGTAATAAATAGACTGAAATTAGGCTGAGAAGGTATAAACTTACCCCATAGAAATTCGGAGTACAGATGAAAACGTGTTCATACTTTACAACTTCACCTGAGTTATGTGCTCTCTGTCCCGAAAATTAAAAAGAAAGGATGAATTTCACTATGAATGAAACTCACAAAACTGTTAGACTGCCTAACGTGATTGAGGCCCTTATTCCTATCCTCGTCATGGTTGCACTCATGCTCTACGTATTTGGCGGCGACTCCGGATATGACGGTGCTCACATGCCGCTGATTATCGGTATCACGGTTGCCTGTCTCATCGGTCGCCTTTGCGGTCATACCTTCTCCGATATGCTCGCCGGTATGCTCGATCGTCTGAATGCTTCAATGGAAGCGATTCTCATCTTACTTACTGTAGGTCTTTTGGTCTCCAGTTTCATGATTTCTGGCACCATTCCGGCTCTTATTTATTACGGACTTAACTTACTTACTCCACAACTGTTTTTACCTGTAGGTGCCATCCTCGTCGGTATCGTCGGACTTGCCTGCGGCTCCTCCTGGACAGCTACCGCAACTATCGGTATCGCATTTATGACTATCGGTGCCGGCCTCGGTATCAGCCCTGCACTCACAGCAGGTATGGTTATCTCCGGTGCTTATGTCGGTGATAAATTCTCTCCTCTTTCCGATACCACCAACCTTGCTGCAGCCGTTTCCGGAACCGGTCTTTTTGACCACGTTACCGCCATGGTTTCCACCACCGGCCCGGTATTTATTATCGCGCTTATTCTTTATGCCATCCTCGGTATGAATATCAATGTATCCAACTACGATCCTACCATTGCTGCCGGCATCCAAGAATCTCTTGCAGCAAACTTTAACTTAACACCGTTGGTACTTCTCCCAATTTTGGTTATCATCATCGTTTGCGTTATGCGTGTGCCTGGTCTGCCAGGCGTTATGATCTCCGTACTTACCGGTGTCGTATTCGCTCTGATTTTCCAAAACAAAGGCTACACACTTGGCGATATGTTTAATATCCTTCACTACGGTCCTGAACTTCAAACCGGCAATGCTTTTGTCGACGAAGCTCTGGCTAAAGGTGGTATGGATCACCAAATGTGGACTATCAACCTTATTCTCCTCGCCGTTTCTTTCGGTGGTGCTCTGGAACGCTGCGGTTCTGTCGATCGTCTCTTCGGCGGCATCAAAAACCGCATCAACTCTGTCGGCAGCTTAGTTGCTACAACAATGCTGACTTCCATTTTCTGCGATGCTGCAATGTGTGACCAATTCCTCGGTATTGGTGTACCTGCTCCACTTTACGCTGATAAATACGACGAACTCGGTTTAGCACGTAATATGCTCTCCAGAACCCTTGAAGACGCCGGTACCCTTTGGGCTGTAATGTTCCCATGGACCGCCTGCGGTGCTTATCAAATGAATACCCTCGGCATCAGTCCGTTCGCATACTTCCCATTTGCCTTTGTCAACCTGCTCAACCCAATCTTTGCAGCAGCTATGGCATTTATGGGTCGCAACATCTTCTGGGCTGACGGTTCTTACACTAACATCTTCGGCAAGACTGTTATGAAAAAAGCTGCCGAAGCACCTGAAGAAGCTCACCGCATCGCTATGAAAGCACTTGAAGAAGGTCGTGCAGCCGGTAAGATTCCTCAACTTAGCAAATAATGTAGCATGAGTAACTTACCTTGGACCAACGTAAACGGAGCCAAATATTTGAGCTCCGGCAAGACAGAACATAGTGAATGGAGTGTGCGAGGCGGTTGGATGATGGCTGTGGTACTCATTGCCGCAGGTCTGTTTACACCCTATCGCTTTACAAGCATCTTCGGCATTCTCTTTGTCCTGGCCCTACTGATGAAAAAAATCGTAGCGGTGACGGAACGGGGTTTGGAGATTTTCCATGAGATGTACATCACCACCAGCTACGAATTGTGGCCTTGGGATGTCATCGATGCACTGACCTATGAACCCGATCCGAAAAACGGCGACAAGGTGTTGCTCTACTTTACCAAAGATGTTCGCACAAAAAAGTTATCGTTTCCGAAGGCCTATCGCGATCCCATCGTTCAGATGGCAAAACGCCAAAACAAATCGATTAAAATTTATGACGGCGTCAAGGAACGACAACTGATGAAAGGTTAACACAAAACCCGGCTTCGTATAATTAAGCCGGGTTTTATTATGGGATATTATTTTATTTGATAGCCGTCATAGAGACGCACCATCACCAGAAGAGCTTCCTGCACGCTGACAGTGCCTTTCGGATTAAAGACGCTGCCGCTTTCGCTCATCAAACCTGCGCTGACCACTTTGCCGATGGCATCTTTCGCATAGGGACTGGCAAGATTACTATCGCCGACTACAGCCGAACCCTGAAGTTTGTCACCTAAAAGACGTGCCGTACTCACAGCCATATCTTCTCTGGTTAACGGTGACGCAGCAGCAAAGTATTGCGGTCCGTAACCAGTCATAATCCCAAGAGCCTGAGCTTGAGACGGATAGTCCGTCGCCGCATCAGTATAGAGGCTATCATGACCGTGAGCTCTTCCCAAACCGGCAATCTCTGCCGTTTTAACCAACATCTCCGCCAACTCTTCACGGGTCACGCTTCGGGTCATATCATTCAGTGCCGTTTGAGGAATGATATGCAGATCCTGAGCCACATAAAGGGCTTCCCGCGCCCACGGACTGGCATTTTTAAAGGACGGAAAACTGCCGATGCTCACTTCCGATGAGAATGCACTCTCCTGCCCCGAAAAGTCATAGCGAACTCGAAACTTGTAGCCGGTAGCTTCGTCATCTGCAAAGCCTTTTAATTCATCTTGCGGTATCGTAATACTTATAGTCTCTGCAGTGTCATAAGGCTTGGTCAAGACTTTGCCCCGGCCGGAAGACCACAAACTGCAATTACTCATGACATCCACTTCAAAAGCGGCTTGTGTCACATTTTTAAACGATCGCTCTGTATTGTCGAATTTGAGCACATAGCTGTCCTCTGCCGTGGTAACGGTCAAGTGAGCCGGCGTTTTGATCGACGCACCATACACCGAGCCGGTGAGGGACAGACATAGAGCCAAAATTCCAAATAATTTCTTTTTCATGTTTCACCTCGAGAGTGTAGTGTATCATGTTGCGGCAGTTTTTTCCATATTGATATCAATTTGTCATTGATTTGTAATTTTTGAACAGTTCCCGATCTTCTCAATGGGATTGAATAGGTTGGCAACTACGAGTTTCTCCCATATCTTCTAAAAGAGTAAAATCAATTTGTTCCGACGACCATTTGGAGTTTAAGCTTATCATGTATTTTATTCTTTATCGCATCAGTAGATTTAGTCTTTCTTCCCCTAAATGATGGTTCATATCTAGTGTCTTTATCTGCTTCTATAGCTTTGTAAGTTCTTTTGCATCTCTGAAGTTCTGTAACAATTGTAAAGTGATGAAAATTTAAAATTTTCGCTATTCCTCTAGAAGAATAGCCTTTATAACTTAATACCTCTATCTTATTTCTATCGTTTAGCGTAGGATATCTCTGACTTATATTGACTTCAGTGTGTGATTTCTATTTATTACTATTTACACGAAGTTAGTATGAGTTTTTACTTATCAAAAGTATCGCATTTTACAACCTAACAAAAACCAATGTTACTGATATACTTAGGTAGGTTTATCTTATGAAATATTTTAGGACTCTACGTAATAATTTGAATTACTATGATAAAATTATGGTGATTTAATAAGAGGAGGCTATTAAAATGGATTTTTCACCCAAAAATTTAGTAAAAATTGTTTACTTAGCAGTTTCATCTTAATTTTTTTTAAATAGATTATATTATGGCTCGATTAGGCGTTGGATCAAATAGTTTAAATTTAATCTCATATAGTATATATTACCTTTATTTTTTTCATAGGCTACGACATTATTAAGAACTGGTGAAAGTATTAAATACATCTCTTAATTAAAATAATACATTGGCGAAAATAAAAATATCTAGCAATTATGCTAGATATTTTTATTTTAATAGGAATCATGCAATAAGTATACTCCGTCACAGTAATTTCCAACTTGTATTGGTTGTTTAACTTCAACTTGTCTTCGTCCTACTACAGTTCCATCAAAATAATCTACAAATTCTCTATAAATAATTTTATAGGATGGTGTAAATTCAATATGTTGAACTTTTCCTTCCGGCACGTCAAAACTTGCTGAAAAACTACTATTGCTAGAAGTTGACCAAGCTCCACCAATTTATACTTTATCATCCCATGATAAATTTATATTTGCTGTATATGAAAAATTTGCTGAATATCCTATTGAAATAGTGCCAGGTCCTTTTATGTCTGGAGATACTGATTTAGTAAGTTCCCACATAAATTCTCTTGGCTTGTCACCTGTTTTATTAAAAACTGCCCATGAGCCTGCATTTCTCATCATAACTGCACTATCTTTGTCAGGTGTAATCTCTGTGCCATTTCGCATGATCTCGCCGACTGAACAAGTTGCCCTACGAGATTTTTTCATATAAAAAACTGCCGGCTTCTGCGGCAGTTTTAACTCATTCTATTACTTCACACACAAAACTAAGTCATCATCCTTCGCATCTACAACGACAACCGAACCGTCAGTGACGTCGCCTCGGATAATGGCACGGGAAAGCTTGGTCTCCAACGTGCTTTGAATATACCGTTTCACAGGTCGTGCGCCGTACTGCGGCGAGTAAGCTCGCTGCAGAATATGCTTTTTCGCCGCCTCTGTAATGGTTAAGGTGATCCCTCGATCTGCCAGACGCCTTTCGATGCCTGCGACGGTCTGTCCGATGATTTCAAATATTTGATCCCGCTGCAGCGGCTTAAAGAGTACGATATCATCCACACGGTTCAAAAATTCCGGTCTGAAGTGACGTCGCATCTCTTGATCTACCGCATCACGAGCTTTCTGAGAAATCTCACCGTCAGCATCAATGCCTTCGAGCAAATAGCTCGAGCCAATATTGGAGGTCATGATGATGACGGTATTTTTAAAGTCCACGGTACGACCCTGGTTATCCGTAAGACGTCCATCATCCAAAACTTGAAGAAGAATGTTGAACACATCCGGATGAGCCTTTTCAATTTCATCAAAAAGGACGACGGCATAAGGCATACGACGTACGGCTTCTGTGAGCTGGCCGCCTTCATCATAACCGACATAGCCGGGAGGTGAACCCACCAGTCGGGACACAGCATGTTTTTCCATATACTCGCTCATATCGATGCGAATCATATTCTTTTCCGAATCGAAGAGATTTTCCGTCAAAGCTTTTGCCGTTTCCGTCTTGCCCACCCCGGTAGGCCCGAGGAAAATAAAGGAGCCGATTGGCCGATTTTCCGACTTCAGTCCGGCTCGTTGACGAAGCACGGCATCAGCAATGGCATCCACCGCTTCATCTTGACCGATGACCCGCTTGTGGAGGATGTCCGACAGATTCAGAAGCTTATCCCGCTCCGACTGTGCCAATTTTTCCACAGGAATCCCCGTCCATCGGGATACGACACCGGCGATTTCATCTTCGGTCACCACTTCTTTGACCATGGTGATGTCATTGCTTTTGGCTTCCATGGCCCTGAGCTCTTCTTGCAGTTTAGGAAGTTCACCGTACTTCAATACCGAGAGCTGTTCCAAGTCATAGTTACGCTCCGCCTGTTCAATGGCGGTCTTTGTAGCATCAATTTTTTCTTTAAGCACCTTCAAATTGTCAATGGCATTTTTCTCACTTTCCCATTTGGCTTTCAGTTCATCAAAAGTGACCTTTTCTTCAGCCAATTCCTTTTCCAATTCGTCCAAACGCTTTGCGGAAATGTCATCCGTTTCTTTTTTCAATGCTTCTCTTTCAATTTCCAACTGCAAAATGCGTCGGCGCACATCGTCAATTTCTGTCGGCATGGATTCAATCTCCGTACGAAGCATCGCACAGGATTCATCCATTAAGTCAATGGCTTTATCCGGTAAAAATCTGTCGGAAATATACCGATCCGATAAGATGGCCGCCGCAATAACCGCAGCATCACTGATTCGAATGCCGTGATAGATTTCATACTTTGCTTTTAATCCCCGAAGAATGGAGATGGTGTCTTCCACTGTCGGTTCCTGAACCATAACTTTTTGGAAACGACGCTCCAATGCCGGATCTTTTTCGATATACTTGCGGTACTCATCCAAGGTGGTCGCACCAATGGCATGTAACTCGCCGCGCGCCAACATGGGTTTGAGCAGATTGGAGGCATCCATAGCACCTTCCGTCTTGCCGGCGCCTACAATGTTGTGTATTTCATCAATAAAGAGGAGTGTATCGCCGTCGGATTCTTCCACTTCTTTTAACACCGCCTTTAAACGCTCTTCAAACTCGCCTCGGTATTTGGCCCCTGCCACCAACGCCCCCATATCCAGCGAGAAGATGGTCTTCTGCTTTAATCCCTCAGGGACGTCCTGATTCACAATACGCTGAGCCAAACCTTCTACAATGGCGGTTTTCCCCACGCCGGGCTCTCCTATAAGAACGGGATTGTTCTTCGTGCGTCGTGAGAGAATGCGGATGACATTACGAACTTCCTCATCTCTTCCTATGACCGGATCCATTTTGCCCGAGCGGGCTTCTTCCGTTAAATTGCGTCCATACTTGGACAGCGCGTCATAGGTGCCTTCCGGATTATCGGTCGTCACATGCTGATTGCCTCGAATCTTTTGGAGCTTCGAAAGGAAATCATCTTTAGTGATGCCGTATTGAGCAAAGAGCGCACCTCGATCCTCTTTACTTTCAAGCAGCGCAATATACATATGTTCCACGCTTAGATAGGAGTCCTTAAACTGTGTCATCACCGATTCAGCTCGATCGAGCACTTTGAGAAAAGACGGTGCCTGATACACAGACCCGGACTGTTTCGGCAGCCGTTCCAGTTGCGTCTTAAGGTCGCCTCTGAGGCTTTGAACCTCCACATTCATGGTTTGCAATACCCTTGGAATCAGTCCGTCCCCATCCTCTAAAAGTGCGGCGTGAAGATGAATAGGTTCCACCTGAGGATTGCCATATTCACGAGCAAGATCTCCTGCCGTCTTTACCGCTTCAAGAGACTTTTGCGTAAATTTTTCTAAATTCATGCGTTACTTCCCTCCAATTCTTTCAACGCGCGGTAGTGCGCTAACTGTGCTTCCGTTAAATGCTGGGGATTCATCATACGAAATTGGATGTAGAGATCCCCCTCATTGCCTTTCATATCACGAAATCCCTTGTGCGGAATACGCATTTTATTCTTAGGCTGATACCCTTCCGGAATCTTAACCTTGATCTTCCCTTCAAGAGTTTGGACCATCACCGTGTCGGACAACGCCGCCTGCCACGGATAGATGTCCACTTCCTTCACGATGTTCAACCCGTCCAGCTCCTCTTGAGTTCCTGTCTGGATATCAATCTTAAAGAGAATGTCGCCATGGACACCATACTTGTCCCCTTTGATTTTAATCTTCTTGCCCGGGGTAATGCCCCGAGGCACCTTCACCGCAATCTCAACAGGGCGTCCTCCCACATCCAACGTGACATTTTTTGTGGTACCTCGGTACGCTTCGTCCAAAGTGATATTTAAACTCGTATCGTATTTTTGTCGAAATGTCTCCCGTCCGCGACTGGCCCCCCCGGAGAAAATATCCTGAAAATTGAAGCCGCGTCCACGATGGGCGTCAGACCCGAAAAAAGTTTCAAAAAAATCGGAAAAGTCGCCGGTGCCGGATGTGGTGTAAGAATAGCCATACTGAGACGGATCAAAGTTCGTGCCGTTTTGAAAATCATAGTTGGATCCGAAGGTGTCATATTTTTGCTTCTTGTCCGGATCAGAAAGCACTTCATAGGCCTCTGTCACTTCTTTAAACTTCTCTTGTGCCGCAGCATCGCCGCCATTGACATCCGGGTGATATTTTTTTGCCAACTTTCTGTAGGCGCGCTTAATGGCTTTCTCATCAGCATGCTTATCCACCCCTAATATTTCATAGTAATCTCTATATTTCATCGTGCCTCCTAATATTTGACCTTCTTTGACCTTGATTACATTATACTCAGTTCTTCTCTGTTTTGCAAGAGTTATCCACAATTTCTTTCATGTCATAACACTTTTTTCGCCAATAAAAAAAGCGGCCAGAGCCGCTGTCGATTGAAACTACACGGTAAGAAATGTGCCCACCGCAAGAATCAGACCGTCATAAAGCAGATGTGCCACATAAGAGACAGTGAGATTCCCATAGCGAATGTAGGCTGCGGAAAGTCCCAGACGCACAAAACCGACACCCACCACAGCCTGCACCCAATTATAATCGTAAGTGCTCAGATGCAAAAGGCCGAAAAGGAGCGACGAGCCAACCCATGCCAACATCAAACGTGTCGGCGCTTTAAAAGGCAGCTTATGGTAGAGACATAAAAACCAAAGGACAAAAAAGAGTTCTTCCGCAATAAGCTGCACCGCCAACACGCCAAGGATAATCCAAAAGCTGTCCGGACTCAATACTTCCATCACAGAATGTTCCACAGCGCCAAATCGGGAAACAATAACGGCCGACACAATGGCACAGATAAAGGTGAGGAGCGTATACTTTAAAATGCCAAGCAATGCCTTTGGTCTCGGCCACTTAAAGAGCTCTTTATAGGCAAAAAGATCCAAAGGCAGCACACTGAAAAAGCCTACCGCCGTGATGCCGATACTCAGCATCGGATGCATCGTCCCCACCGCACCGGTAATGACATAGGGCAGTGTGATAAGACAGAGTGCAATGATGTAGCGTGTAAGTGCTACATCGCCGAAAGGAAAAAATCCATAGGTTGACACATCTGACAACGGTGCCTTGTCTTCTTCACACAGATTCTGCGCCGTATCAGTTGAATTGATTGTCTCATCAGACACTGCCATGTTCTTATCTTTTTTCATAACTGCCTCGCTTTAAAGTAGTTTACCTCCTTTCCCCGATAAATGCAAGACTGAGGCCGTAGCTGATGACCGTGTTGATGACAAAAGCAATAATGAGTGTCGGAACAATCCCTATAGCAGAAAATACCGAGACATCCGGCATCCCAAACAGTTGTACGAAAAGCCATCCAAGACCGACAAGCGCAACGACAACCGCTACAATGATCGGACCTATAAGTATCACAAACTTTTGAAGGGGCAATTTAAATGCCAGGCTCAAAATCCACGCATAAGCCATCATAATTCCTGCGGCAAATCCCAAAACAAAATCCGCATCAAAATCCAAGTGAAAACCAAATTCTGCCGCACCGATAAAAAGCCCGAGATTGATAAGAGCCAAAGCACAACAGATGAGATACATGGCAAAGTAACTCCCTACAATTTCACCTCGTGTGAGCGGCGTCGCCTTAAAATAATCCAAACTGTTGCTTTTTTCCTCTTCACTAAACACCTTGGGGAACACCGCCATCATACCTGAAATGACCATGGTCGTGGCGATTTCCAAATTTTGCGAAAAATAGACTACCACAAGTCCCAACAGTAAAAGAAGCAACTCCGATTTCAACACACTGTAACCAAGATATACTTTTAAGCGATATATTAAAGCGCCCATGTCGTCTCCCTTGTTTTTGTAAACTTCATCAATAATCCGTTGGAAACTAACGTCGCCAGTAATAACAATCCCGCCAGAATAAAATTATTATGGTTAGTGACAAAGGCGGTAAGCTGCGGTGCAAAAGAAATTTGTATCAGAATCATGCCGACATACAACACAATATAACCGTAATACACCCATTTGCTTCCAAAGATCACTACCGCAATCGTATATAGACTCCCCAGAAGGAGAACCCCCATCCCCACGGCAATAAAGTTGCTCAAACTGTTCACATTGTGGAGCAGGATAAATTGTATGACACCAAACACTGCTATCATCCCGATGACCAACAGGTAGAAGCCTCCCAGCACCCCTTTACAATAGTCCGTCAAATTGAGGGGTGACGCCTGAAGATACTGTACAAAGCCACTTCCTCTGTCTTGCACCACAATTTGCACGGCAATACTGCTGACAAAAAAGAGAGTCATGGTGCTGATGAGAATCACTATCTCGGAAGTGACGCCGACTTTCCAGACCGCACTGATACTGTTCATTTGCGCCATCACAGTGAAGAACAGGATATAGAAAAGATTCTGCCTCACATAGATAAAAAAGCGTATCAATATGCCTTGCATCATCGTTCACCTCGCGAAAGAAAAATCATAAGCTCATCCAGCTCAACAGTATCCACATCAATTTGAGGATGCATCGCCTTAAACGCCGGCACGTCACTGATCAGCACATCGATCGAATAGTGATTTTTGATGTAGCCTTGTACATACTTCTTATCCAAGGCTTCAAACTCATCGGTTGTCAAGCGGAGAATACCGTATTTTTGATACAGTTCATACTTTTCTTCAGATAAGATAATGGCACCATCTTGAATAAAGGTAATATAATCCGCAATCTTCTCCAGATCGGAATTAATATGGCTGGAAATCAGAACGGAATGGTTCTCATCTTCCACAAAACCCAAAAGAATATCCAAAATTTCTGAACGGGCGACCGGGTCGAGTCCACTGGTAGGCTCATCTAATATGAGAAGTTCCGGACGAATAGCCAAAGCTTGAGCGAGAAGCATTTTGATCTTCATACCTTTTGACAGGGCTGCATACTTTTTGTTGCGAGGCAACTCAAATGTCTCCAAAAGCTCAAAGTAATAGGACGAGTCCCAATGGTGATAGACTCTCGATAAAATTTTATCCGCATCGGCACCGGTGACAAAATTGCCCAAGTGGACATCATCCAATACAAAACCTATCCGCTGTTTCGCTTCCAAAGTCAACGGCTGATCGTTCATGAGAATGGTGCCATTATAATCCACCATGCCTAATATCGCTTTTATCGTAGTGGTCTTTCCGGCACCGTTGCTGCCGATAAAGCCCATAATTGTTCCCTTCTCAATGACAAAGCTCACATCTTTGAGCGCAAAATCTTTATACTGTTTACTGACGTGATTCACCTGGAGTACATTCATAATACACCTCTTCAAGTAATTCTTCTAAATCAGCTTGTGTGAGTTGATGCTGCAACGCAAATTCCACACAAGTTCGGAGTAGTTGTCGTGCTTCGGACCGTATGCGTCCTTTCTGTTCTTCCCTCGATGTCTCGGATACAAAGCTACCGCGACCGGCTAAGGTATAAATAAATCCCTCCTGCTCCAAGTCGTTAAACGCACGCTTGGTGGTGATGACCGAAACGCCGAGATCTTTAGCCAGCGACCGCATCCCAGGAAGCGGATCATGACTGCTCAGCTCTCCCGAAGCGATGAGCCCTTTGATCTCCTGCTCAATTTGTTCATAAATGGGAAGTGGGCTGGATTTTTTAATAATAATATTCAAGTTTCACCTACCGTATATACTGTATATATACACTATAACCTTTTATAATGACACTGTCAACACCGGAAATAAAAAAATCCGTCAAGCCTGCCGCTCAACGGATTAAATGCATTTTTAAAGTTAGCCTAAAATCATCGTCCCGACAACCCCACCAATGATGAGGAAAATATCATAGGCAATAAAGGTCGGTACACACGTATCCCAAATGTGATTGTGTTGACCGTCTGCATTCAAACCGGACGTCGGTCCCAGTGTGGAATCCGATGCCGGAGAACCTGCATCCCCAAGTGCGGCAGCAAGACCGATCAGCAAAATGATAGTCGGTACTGAAAGACCAATTTGAAGTCCCAAAGGCACATAGATCGAGGTGATAATCGGAATGGTTCCAAAAGATGTCCCGATACCCATGGTGATCAACAGTCCGACCAAAAGCATAATGAATGCTGCAACAGGTTTCGAACCGGACATATAGGTCGCCGCCGTGGTAACAAGTTCTTCAACAGCGCCGCTGGTTCTAAGGACATTGGCATATCCCGAAGCCACCAACATCACGAAGGCGATAAAACCCATCATGCGGATACCGCCGTCCATAACGTCATCCAAGTTTTTCAGCTTCACACATCCGGTCAGAAGCATGGTAATCAGTCCGCCCAGTGCGCCTAATGGAAGGGATTCCGTCACTGCAGAGATGACCGCCGTAACGATACATCCGATAAGAGCGCCCCATGATTCACGGGTCATAGTCACTTCGCCCTCAGCATCATCGGCCCCCATGACAGGCAAATCTTGATAGTCACGATCTTTTCTGTATAAGAACAGCACCACGACGATTAACCCGACCAACATCGCGAGACCGCCAATCCACATGACGCTGCGCGTATCCGCTACAGTGACAGGCAGACCGGCTTCAGTGATATTATCGACAAGCGTTTGGTGAAAAATCAGACCAAAGCCCAGGGGAATGGAAATATACGGCGCCTTCAAACCAAAGGTCAGCGCACACGCAATCGCACGGCGGTCAATCTTAAGCTTGTTAAAGACCGTAAGCAGCGGTGGAATGAGAATCGGAATAAATGCAATGTGAACCGGAACTAAATTTTGAGAAAAGCAGGCAATAAATGCCAAGGCAAAAATCAAAAACATTTTCTTTCCGGACAACACGCCGGCAATCTTTCGGGCAAGAATGGTCCCCAGACCACTTTGTGCCAGACCCACGGCAAAAGCTCCCAACAAAATATAACTTAGCGCCGTATTGGAGTTGCCGCCCATGCCGCCGACAAGTAAGTTGATAATGGAATCGTCGCCTTCGATGAGCGGCATACCTGCGCTAAATCCTGCCACAAGGGTCGATACAATGATCGCTAAGAGCACATTGAATTTCATCAAGCACAGAATGCACATGACAATAACTGAAATGACAACGGGATTAAATAAGATCATATACTTTCTCCTTCTTTGGTATTTTAATTATGGTATAAGTATAATTGATACTCATCAATAACGTGTCCACAGATGAAAACGCTGACTTATCTTAAATGATTCTAAATTGAGATAGTACGTTATAACATTATAATGTGATGGACGTATTTTGATAAATTATACTTTTTCATTTGCCGTTTCGTCCAATGTTCGTCCACAAACACAGATGTGTTCGATGCCCTCCACTGATTAAAAACGATTCACCGCAAAATTTTTATTCGCCGCGTCGTCGTGACAACTTCCGCGGATCAGTTTGCCCTAAGTAAAACAGGCCCTATAAAAAACCCTCCTAAGACTTAGGAGGGTTTTGTGTTATTTAGTCAATGGCTTGTAACAGCGCCAAGGTGAATTGGAACACGCGCTCGGTGGAGCTGATGCTCAGCTTTTCTTTCGGACTGTGGACATCAAACATATTTGGACCGAAGGAAATCATCTCGGTATCAGGGAGCACTTTTTTCAGCACACCGCATTCCAACCCGGCATGTACCGCTTCAAATTTCGCATCGCCGTAAAGTTCCGACCAGGTAGCTTTGACGATCTCTTCTATCTTGCTGCCCGGTTCATATTCCCAACCCGGATACGCATTTTCAATGTCAAACTTGCCGCCGAACACCTCGTCGAGGGTTTCAATCGTACCAAGTACTTCGTCCAGTCGAGACTCAGAAGATGAGCGTACTGAAATAACAAAGGTGATGGTGTCCTCTTCAGTGGTGATGACGGCATTGTTAAGGGATGATTCCACCAAGCCGTCAATATCTTGAGACATACTGTACACGCCATTAGGTACCAGACGAAGGAAATGAATGAAGTTCGCCGAAGTAGTGGCATCAAAGACAGTATCCACGTCAGCGTCGCTAACTTCTACTGCACCGCGAGGATCGGTGGCGTGCACTTCGTGAAGCAGTTGTGCCCCGAGAGCTTCAACCACAGCCTTGGCCTTGTCGGCATCACTGACTGTGAGAACCGCTTCGCCGTGACTTGCAATAGCGTTGTGTTTGGTACCGCCGTTTATGGTAGACAGTCGCGGATTGAAATCTTTAAGGGCTGCGAGAAGACGTCCCATAAAGACATTGGCGTTGCCACGGCCTTTATTGATTTCCATCCCGGAGTGACCGCCTTCAAGATCCTTGACTGTAATTTTAATACCTTGTTCTACAGCTGCTTCTCGCGTGCCTTTAAAGACGTTGTAGGTTTCTGCACCGCCCGCACTGCTGACGAGAAAAATGCCTTCTTCTTCGGAATCGATATTGAACAGATAATCGCCGGTGACATCGCCTGATTTGATGGCGTTGGCGCCGTTCATAGTCGTTTCTTCTTCGGTCGTGATCAATACGGTCAGCTCCGGATGCGGATAGTCGCCGTCGAGAATAGCCATGGCAAAGGCGACAGCAATCCCGTCGTCGCCGCCAAGGGTGGTACCTTTGGCCTTAAGGAAATCGCCGTCCACTTCCATATCAATAGGATCGGTGTCAAAGTTGTGGTTCACGCCGGGATCTTTGACACAAACCATGTCCATGTGTCCTTGGATGATGACAGACTTGCGATTTTCATAACCTGCTGTTGCCGGTACTTTGATAATGACATTATTCGCATCATCACGACGCACTTCAAAGCCGCGTTCTTTGGCAAAGTTTTCCAAGAATTTGGAGACAGCTTCTTCCTGTCCGGAGCAGCGTGGTACTTGGTTCAACTCATGAAACCAGTGAAAAACATCTTTCGGTTCTAAATTCATACGAATCCTCCTAACATTAAAATACTAACAGTTCTTCTGTGTCATACTGCGGCGCCTTTGGCGTCTCAGGTACAGCCGGTTGCGTGTCTTCAAAGATCAATTGCTCCACGCCCCAGCTTTTCAGCTCAGCATCGGTCCCGATCCATACAGGCATCCCTACTTTGGCTTGCGGAAAGATAAAGGTTTCGATGTCGTAGTTGAACATACGAATGCAGCCGTTGGACGAATAGGTCCCGATTTGATGGGGCTTGATGTTCCCGTGAATGCCGTAACCGCTCATTCCCGGAATGTTAAGACCCATCCAACGTTCCCCGAGAGGATTGTTGGGATCATCGGCGGCGGCAGGCGTATACTTACCTCCCATACCGCCCCAAGCCGGATTCTTGTGCTTATTCACAATTGTGGCCTTGGCAGAGGGCGTCGGTGTTTCAGATGTGCCCAGGGTCACCGGAAACTTATACAGCGGCTTGTCGCCACGGTAATAAGTCAAAATCTTCTTGGATTTATTGATGACAATCCAGTCTCCCGTGGTCGGCTTCGCAGTGATGACATCGGCAGCCACCATATTGGGACCGTAGAGAACTTTTTGGGTAAAAGGTCCCACCACGCCGTCCACATCAATGTTATTTAAAGCCTGGAAGCGCTTCACTTCCTCCACTTTGCGATAGCCCGTTTTATCCATAAAGGTGTTGGGGCGAACGTAGGCGGCAAAGACACTGCCTGTGCTCACTAACACCAAAGCCACAGCTAAAATTAATTTTTTCATCTTGACTCCTTTAGTACTTTTTTCAAAAACTGCCCCGTGTAAGATGCCGGATTGGATGCAATCTGTTCAGGGCGTCCGGTGGCAATGACCGTACCGCCGCCATCGCCGCCTTCAGGACCCAGATCAATAATATGATCTGCGGTCTTAATGACATCCAGGTTGTGTTCAATGACAACGACAGTATTGCCCCGATCCACCAACTCTTGGAGCACGCCGATAAGCTTGCGCACATCTTCCGAGTGAAGACCTGTGGTCGGCTCATCCAAGATATACATGGTTCGTCCTGTCGCCACTTTGGACAGTTCCGTCGCCAACTTAATCCGTTGCGCTTCCCCGCCGGAGAGCTGCGTGGACGGTTGGCCGAGCTTAATATAGGAGAGGCCCACGTTCTTTAGCGTCTCCAATCGACGAAGAATACGAGGGTGGACGGCAAAGAAGTCAATGGCTTCTTCTACCGTCATATTCAGCACATCAGAAATATTCTTGCCCTTGTATGTCACTTGCAGCGTCTCACGATTGTAGCGCTTGCCCTTACACACTTCACAAGGCACGTAGACATCCGGTAAAAAGTGCATTTCAACTTTGATAATGCCGTCCCCTTTACAGGCCTCACATCGCCCCCCTTTGACATTAAAGGAGAAGCGGCCTTTTTTATAGCCTCGAAGTTTCGACTCGTTGGTATTTGCAAAAATATCCCGAATAATATCAAAGGTGCCGGTATAGGTGACCGGATTAGAGCGTGGCGTGCGTCCAATGGGACTTTGATCAATGTCGACCACCTTATCAATGGCGTCCAAGCCTTCAATGCTGTCGTGCTGACCGGCCTTGATACGGGATCCGTTCAACTTGCCTGCCAGAGCTTTAAAGAGAATCTCGTTGACCAGAGAGCTCTTGCCACTGCCGGACACGCCGGTGACAGCGACAAATTGTCCCAGAGGAAAACTCACATCAATGTGTTTCAGGTTGTTCTCTGCCGCACCTTTTATCGTGATTTCCGATCCGGTGTAGGGACGACGCTGTGTCGGCACTTCGATGCGTTGGCGACCGGACAGATAGGCCCCTGTGATGGAATCTTCACAAGCCGCTACTTCGTTTGGCGTACCTTGAGCCACGATTTCGCCGCCATGACGCCCCGCTCCCGGGCCAATGTCCACGATTTGATCGGCAACACGCATGGTATCCTCATCGTGTTCGACGACGATAAGGGTGTTGCCTGCATCGGTGAGCTCCCGCAGTGCGCCTAAGAGTTTGTCGTTGTCCCGCTGATGCAGTCCGATGCTCGGTTCATCCAACACATAAATGACTCCCACCAGCTTAGAGCCGATTTGCGTGGCAAGGCGAATCCGCTGAGACTCACCGCCGGAGAGTGTCCCGCTCATGCGGGCCAAGGTAATATAGTCCAGCCCTACCGTATTTAAAAAGCTCAGGCGGGCTTTAATTTCTTTTAAAATCTCCGCGGCAATCAGCGTCTCTTTTTCTGTAAGTTCCAAATGATCAAAGAAATCCATCGCTTTGACAATGGAAAGTTGGGTGGCTTCATAGATATTCAGCCCCCCTACCCGTACCATAAGGGACGACGCCTTCAACCGTGCGCCGTGACAGGTCGGGCACGGCGTGTCGGAGAGAAACTGTTCAATCCGACCTAACTGGGCATCAGAAGTTGTTTCAATATAACGGCGCTTTAAGTTCGCCTTGATCCCTTCAAACGTTCCGGTATAGGATTTATGCCCGGAAAAGTGGGAATTAAATGTGAATTTTAATTTGACGTCAGAGCCGTTAAACAAGTCATCTAAAAAAGCTTTCGGTGCATTTTGAATAGGTTCGTCCATACTGAACCCATGATGATCGGCCAGCGCTTTAATCATCTGACTGTAATACGTCCCCTCCATCGTCGAATAACAGGCGACGGCCCCTTGGTTGAGGGACAACTCCTTGTTGGGAATGACGAGATCTTCGTCGACTTCTTTGCTGTAGCCGATACCGTGACAGGTGTCACACGCCCCGATCGGGGTGTTAAACGAAAAGGAACGCGGCGTCAATTCTTCAATGATAATGCCGCAGTCGGGACAGGCCAGCTTAGAGGAAAAAGTGAGCCGCTCCCCGTCGATGATATCCACATAGATCAGACCGTCCGAAAGTCGAAGCGCCTGTTCAATGGAATCGGTGAGCCGTGACTCAATGCCATCTCTGACAATGAGACGATCGACCACCACATCAATGTCGTGGACTTTGTTCTTATCCAACTCAATCTCATCATCCAGGTGGTACAGTGCACCGTCGATCATGACTCTGAGATAGCCGTCTTTTTTTATCTGCTCCAAATTGCGCTTGTGCGTGCCTTTGCGTCGCTTGACGAAGGGCGCCACAATCATGATACGTGTCCCTTCATCCAGTTCCATCACCGAATCCACCATCTGGTCGGGAGAATACGACGTAATCTCCTTGCCGCACTTTGCGCAGTAGGGCCTGCCGATACGGGCATAGAGGAGCCGCAAGTAGTCATAAATCTCCGTGACGGTACCCACCGTCGAGCGGGGATTCTTCGATGTGGTCTTTTGATCGATGGATATGGCCGGGCTCATCCCTTCAATATAATCCACTTCCGGCTTGTCCATCTGTCCTAAAAATTGACGGGCATAACTGGAGAGGGACTCAACATAGCGGCGTTGTCCCTCGGCATAGATCGTATCAAAGGCAAGAGAGGACTTCCCTGACCCGGAAAGTCCTGTAAAGACCACGAATTTATTTCTAGGAATCTCTAAGTCCACATTTTTTAAATTGTGGACTCGAGCTCCTTTTATCACAATGTTTGAGTTCATACCAACCTCAATTATCTTTCATCTTCTCCATTTGTATCTTCAGTTCTTTAATTTTATCCCGAATCTCCGCAGCCTTTTCAAAGTCCAGAGCTTCGGCAGCTTTGTACATTTCCGGTTTGAGCGCATCAATCATGCCACGAATTTCATCGTTGGAGAACGTGTCGATGGCATCATAGTCCACCGTCTTCTCTGCCGCCATCGTCGCCTCGATAACTTCCCGTACGCTCTTAGATACCGACTTAGGCGTAATGCCGTGAGCCTTGTTATAGGCGTCCTGAATATCCCGCCGGCGCTCCGTTTCGTCAACAGTCCGCTGCATGGAGCCGGTCACCGTGTCTGCATACATTATAACACGTCCGTTCGCATTTCGGGCGGCGCGTCCTGCCGTCTGAATAAGCGACGTATCCGATCGCAAGAACCCTTCCTTGTCCGCATCTAAAATGACCACCAGAGACACTTCAGGAATATCAAGCCCCTCACGCAAAAGATTGATACCGATCAGCACATTGTAAATACCCAATCGAAGATCGCGAATGATTTCCATCCGTTCAATGGTGTCCACATCACTGTGCATATACGTCGACTTGATCCCCAGCTCTTTAAAATGCTGTGCCAAGTCCTCCGCCATTTTTTTAGTGAGGGTGGTGACAAGCACCCGTTCGCGGCGTTCGACACATCCGTTGATCTCTTCAATGAGGTCGTCAATCTGATGGGTGGTCGGACGAATGTCAATCTTCGGATCCAACAGACCTGTCGGACGAATAATCTGCTCCGCCCGGTTCTGTTCGTGAGCTTCTTCGTAAGGGCCCGGTGTGGCAGAGACGTAGATACATTGGTTCATCAAGCTTTCAAATTCAGGAAATTTCAATGGTCGGTTGTCCAGCGCCGACGGCAGTCGAAAACCGTACTCCACTAGAGTCTCCTTGCGCGCCCTATCCCCATTGTACATCCCTCGAATTTGAGGAAGGGTGGCGTGAGACTCGTCAATAATTGTAAGAAAATCCTTGGGGAAATAGTCGATCAAGGTATAGGGCCGAGAGCCTGCCGGACGGGCGGAAAGATGGCGTGAATAGTTTTCAATCCCGGAACAAAATCCCATTTCTTCAAGCATTTCCAAATCGTAGTTGGTTCGCTGTTCAAGACGCTGAGCTTCCAGGAGCTTCTCCTGGTCTCGAAGTTCTTCCAAGCGCGCCTTCAGCTCGACTTCAATAGTGCCGATGGCACGCTTCACCTTCTCTTCCCCGGTGGCAAAGTGGGACGCAGGATAAATGGCGGCGTGGTTTCGATAGCCCACCACTTCCCCGGTCAGTGCATTCACTTCCGTAATGCGATCAATCTCGTCGCCGAAAAATTCCACTCGCAGTGAATGCTCAGACGACGCCGCAGGGAATATTTCCAAGACGTCGCCCCGCACACGAAACGTACCCCGCACAAAGTTCACGTCGTTACGGACGTACTGAATGTCGATAAGCTTTCGCATGATATCGTTACGGTCCTTGATCATGCCGGGACGAAGGGATACCACCAGATTTTCATAGTCGATGGGATCCCCTAAGCCATAGATGCAGGACACCGACGCCACAATAATCACATCTCGACGCTCGAACAGCGCCATAGTGGCGGAGTGACGCAGCTTGTCAATCTCATCGTTGATGGAGGAATCCTTCTCGATAAATGTATCACTCATCGGTACATAAGCTTCCGGCTGGTAATAATCGTAATACGAGACAAAGTATTCCACGGCATTGTCCGGGAAGAATTCTCGAAACTCACTGGCCAGTTGATAGGCCAAGGTCTTGTTGTGTGCGATGACAAGGGTGGGACGTTGTACTCTTTCAATAATATTGGCCATGGTAAACGTCTTACCTGAGCCTGTGACCCCGAGCAAGGTTTGATGTTTTAAGTTGCGATGTAACCCTTGAACCAACCTCTCAACCGCTTCCGGCTGGTCCCCCATAGGTTTAAAGTCCGAATGAATTTTAAATTCCATAAAATCACCTTCTTTCATTATACCCCAAGTGACAACAGTTAACGGACGCTTACGTGGGTATAAGATATCGAGGAGGTAACTATGATTCTAAATAACAACCACACTTTTGACCCCATCGGCCTGGGGGTTTATACCATCACTGATCGAGACGCCTTGGCAGAACTTCTTCCGGCGGCAAAAGAAGCCGGGTACAACTACATCGACACCGCTTACTACTATGACAATGAAGGCCTGATCGGCGAGGTCTTTAAGAGTCTCGGCTTTACGATGGATGTGGCGACCAAAGTTTGGCCAAAAGATTACGGCGAAGAGGCCACGAAACGAAGCATTGACCGCTCTCTCAAAGCGCTCGGTGTGGATCGTCTCAAAGTTATGTATCTTCACTGGCCGGGTCCGCAGTCCAATGCATCTTGGAAAGTCTTGGAAGACTACTACTCACAAGGTGTCTTTGAAAACATCGGTGTGTGCAACTTTTATGACACCCACCTGGACGAATTGAAGACGACCGCCACGATCATGCCTCAACTCAACCAAATCGAAACCCATCCGCTCTTAGGTCTCTTCGACTTTGTGGCGCGGCTGAAAGCTGACGGGATCACACCGGTAGCATGGAGTCCTCTGGCACGAGGCGAAGCCTTTCTCTTTAACCATCCCACCATTCAATCCCTTGCCGCTTCCCATCATGCGACGCCGGGACAAATTATTCTCGCCTACAATCTCCACCGAGGCGTTGCCGTCATTCCTCGCACGACTAATGTCACACGCTTAAAAGAAAACATGGCGGCTAACACCGTGACCCTCAGTGATGAAGATTTTAAAGCACTGGAAAAGTTGGATCGCAACCATCACGTGTCCAAAAGTCCACTGGATACCGCTTGGCTAAATGACATTGCAAAAAAATAAGACGTCCTTTCACAGGACGCCTTTTTTATTGGCGTGATCCGCTCACTTAGCGGCTTCAGATTTGGCAATATTGCGCTCAATGGCCACTTCGACAGCTCGAAGAATATTTTCATATCCGGTACAACGACAGAGGTGACCGGCTAAGAGACGTCGGAGTTCATCGCGGCTGTAGCGTTGTTTGCGATCCACAATCTCCGATGCGGTGATGATAAAGCCCGGCGTACAAAACCCGCATTGCACAGCCGCTTCATCCACAAAAGCCTGTTGGATAATCGAGAGGTTACCGTCGCCGTCCAAAAGCCCTTCCACAGTCCAAATATCTTTGTCTTCCGCCCAAATGGCAAGATAGATGCAGGCATTAAAACTCTTTCCGTCAATTTTGACGGCACAGGCGCCGCATTCCCCGACTTCACAGCCCTTCTTCACACTGGTGAGGGAGAAGTCATTTCTCAAAAAATCCGCCAGGGACGCACGCATATCTGTCATTTTGGTCACCGGCTTGCCATTGATGCGGCATCGTACTAATTTGTATTGAGGCTCATGGCGCAAGATGGTCTCTTGCGGCTCATAGGGCCCATGCTCACAGGTGTGTTGTTTAATCATGGAGGCCTCCTTTGTCTCTGATGGCAACGAGATTGCGGCGTGTGATTTCTTTTAAGATGTGTGTGCGAAGTGCTTTGGAGGCACGCCAGGAATCTCGAGGACTGAGTTCGTCCATCACCTTTTCTGCAAAGGCGTCAATGGTCTCATCCGTGAGCTCTTTACCTCTAAAGGCGGCTTCTGCATCCATAACCCGCTTCGGAATCGGTGCGGCAACTCCATAGGCGGCACGGATGTCGTCTATCACCTTACCGTTCAGCTTGACATTGATAGAACAAGTACTGGTCGCAATATCCATGGCCTCTCTCATGGCATACTTAAAATAGTTACCATAATAGCCGTCAAAGGATGTCTGTTTAATTTTCAACCCGGTGACAATTTCTGTCGGACGAATATCTACTTGACCGGTCTTAATGTAAAACTCGGTGATCGGGCACTCCCTTATGCCATCTTTGCCTTCGAGCATCACGATGGCGTCGTAGGCAAGCAGTGTGGTGGCAGAGTCCGCAGACGGCACACCGTTGGAAATGTTGCCGCCAATGGAGGCGATGTTTCTCAGCTGAGGACCGCCTACCGTGAGGACGGCATCGGCTAAGGTCGGAATGTGCTCCAAAATAATAGGGTCTTCAGCAATGTCCGTAAAGGATGTGAGTGCGCCGATAAGGATGTCGCCATCTTCCATGCGTACGCCTTTGAGGTCCTCGATTAAATAGATGGAAATCACCACAGGATCGGTGTACTTGCCTTCCCGAAGGGCAACGAGTACATCACTGCCGCCGCCCAGAATGATGGCTTCAGGGTGCGCTTCTTTTAACGCTATGGCTTCTTTAACGGTATAGGCTTCGTAAATTTCTTTAATATCGTACATATCTACCTCACTTGATTAACCCGTGTTCAACAAAAAGCGGAAATAGGTTGTGTGGATTGAGCGGCAGGCGGTTGGCACCTACTCCGGTTGCGTTTAAAACGGCGTTGCGAATGGCAGGCGCCGGTGAGCAGGTTGGCGGTTCACCCAATGACTTGGTCCCGAACGGTGACGTCGGCTCCGGATTTTCAATGAAGTGAACTTCCATCTCCGGATGATCCATCGGCGTACCCAATTTGTAGTCCAAAAGGTTGTCATTTAAGGTTCGGCCGGTCTTCGGATCGAATTTCATCTCTTCAGTCAAGGCCAGACCGATGCCCATACTCATACCGCCGTGACACTGCGCCTCGGCAAGTTGCGGATTGATGAGCTTACCGCAGTCATGAACGTTGATCAATTTAGTCACTTTGGCTTTGGCAAGGGCAATATCCACTTCCACTTCGGCAAAACTACATCCAAAGGAGTAGGCGTTGTTTTTAATTTGATACGTTTCTTCCGCCGTGAGGTGCTCGGAGTATTCCATACTGTAGAGCGTATGGGTGGCAAGCTCTTCCAACGTACAGAGCACACGCCCATCTCCTTTGCGAACAATGTTGCCCTCAATCAGGTCGAGAGAATCCGGATTGTTCTTCGTGTAGCGATACGCCGCATCGAGAATTCGTTGTTTCAGTGCTTTCGCGGTTTTTGTGATGGAGAAACTTGCCATAAAGGTTTGGCGGGAGGCATAGGCCCCTGTCCCGAAAGGTGTGATGTCCGTGTCCTGTTGGCTGATGATATACACATCGTCAAACTTCACCCCGACGGCATCGGCGGTCATTTGCGCGTAAGCGGTGTCGCCGCCCTGCCCAATTTCCGTCTCAGCCAACTGCACCTGGATGGAACCGTCCTGGTTCACTATCATACGACAGCTGGACGACTCAAGGGAAATCGGATAGACACCGGTATTGTACCAGAATACCGCACAGCCTACGCCCTTGCGAATGTTGCCGGTTTGGTTCGCATAGGCTTTGAGTTTGTTGTCATAGTCCATGGCTTTGCGACCTACTTCAAGACACTCTCTAAACGAATCGTAATAGTTTTCGTTGTGAGAAAACGGATCGTGATACCCCTTCGGCATCACATTCTTCATTCTGAACTCATAGGAATCAAAACCCATTTGCCGACAGATATCTTCCGTGTGAGATTCCACGGCAAACATAGCCTGTGGAATCCCATACCCCCGCATCGCTCCGGCAGTCGGACGATTGGTATAGACCGTATAAGCTTCAGCCTTAACATTGTCACAAGGATACAGCTGATGAAAACAGCCCAGGCCTTTGGCGACGATGGAGTGGCCGTGAGACCCATAGGCGCCGTTGTTGCTGTAAGCTTCCAGCGCACGCGCCGCAAAAGTCCCGTCAGGACGCACATAACTGGTGATGTGGGAGGTGATTTGATGGCGAGTCCTGGTGGAGACAAACGTCTCTTCACGAGATGTGTCTAGCACGACGGGATGTCCACCCACCTGCGTCGTCAGATATGCCGCAAGAGGTTCATAGAGCGCGTCCTGTTTATTCCCAAAACCGCCGCCGATATACGGCTTAACCAGACGAATCTTCCCCCAAGGCACACCGAGAGCCTGAGCACAAACCCGTCGCACAATATGTGGAATTTGCGTCGAGGCCACGACCACAATCTTGCCCTGTTCTTCATAGGCATAACAGATACCGTTTTCAATGTGGACGTGTTGTACCACAGGGGTGTCGTACCAACCTTCAATTTTAGTCAGACCCGGCTCTTTAATCGCTGCTTCAAAATCCCCTCGGTTATTAAAGGTATGGCTGATAATATTATGTGGTGCGTCGTCATGAATGAGCGGCCCGTCACTCTTCATGGCTTCAAAGACATCAAAGACTGCCGGATAGTCTTCATATTCGACCTCAATGAGCTTCAGTGCTTTTTTAGCTTGAACATCATCCGTAGCAATGACAACTGCAATATCATCCCCATAAAACCGCACGTGTTCGTTAAGTAGTCTGCGATCAGCAATATCCTGATGAGCCGGATCCACAGACCAAGGGTGGCCGGCGGTGGCAAAAGTATGCTCCGGTACATCAAAGCAGGTGATAATCTTCACAACGCCGTCCACGGTGAGCGCCTTATCAATATTCATGGACACCACGCGCCCGTGTGGAATTGTCGCATGAAGCACCTTCGCGCGATAGGCGTTCGGATCTATTAAGTCTTCGGTATATTTAGCACGTCCTGAAACTTTACCATAGGCATCAACTCGATTTAAACTCTTTCCTACGTACATGCTTTCATTCCTTTCTAATGAGATACTTAAAGCTCTCGTACTTTTTACCATTATACCATGTTCACACGCATTTATTAAGCAGTCCCGAGACCGTGCTATAGCGATGCGTAGATATCAAAATAAATCATCTTATCGTATCTTGTTAGCTCAAAACAAAAAAGCCGCTCCGAAGAGCGACTTGATATCTTGCTTAATCCAATTTCGGTGCGATAGTCTTGAAGAAGACGCCGAGGATAACACCCATGACCACACCTTCGGCGAGAACCTTAACCACACGGCCGGGCATGACGATCATAAAGCCTTGACCGTAAAGCTGAGTCAGCCAAAAACTGTTCAGACACAGATGAACCAGTCCGTATACCACAACGATACTGAGCACGATATTTAACCAGGAGCCTTTGTCTTTTCTCGTCAACAGCACCACAAGTCCGGGCAATGCACCGGTCAGCACTGAAGAGAGTGTGAATCCTAAATGAAATGCACCTTGAGGATTGATCAGTACCCCGATGATATCGGCGACCAGTCCGGTGAGTCCACCCACAAGGGGTCCGAACATCATCCCTGAAATCATAATCGGCAAACTTCCGAATCCGATGCGCAAATTCTCTGTGAGCATAATGGATAAGAACCGCGTTAAAATAATGGATAATGCCGTTAAAATGGCGGCTCGTGTCAACACTTTTGTCGTGATGGTTTTATTTCTTTGCATAAAAAAACCTCCTTTCATAAAAATTCAAAGAGGTTCAGCGGATGCGATAAAGAATCGTAGTAAAAACTTTCGTTTAAGAACAACAACCCATTTCTTAACACTTGACGCTCTTCACCTACTCTGATAGGTTTAATTATAATGAAAAGTTTAATGACTTACAAGAGAGGAAACTATGAAAACATCAAAACGAACTACCTTTAACGACTACCTGGACTGGATGTATGATCGCGGATCCAGCGGTGAAAAACACACGCTTAACAACGTGAGAAAGCTCTTAGCTCACTTCGACAACCCTCAAGACAAGATTAAAGTGATTCACGTGGCCGGTACCAACGGCAAAGGCTCCACCTGTCATTATATGGCGGCGGCGCTCTCTCAAACCGCCCGAACGGGGATGTTCATCTCACCTTACATGGAAAGCATTTTGGAATCCATCTCCATCAACGGTGAGTGGATCGCAGAAAGCGAGTTCCGCCGCTATGTGGACGAACTTGCCCCTATCGTGGAGCAATTGGACGCCGAAGGGTACCACAACACCTACTTTGAAGTCTTAACCGCCATCATGTACCGCTACTTCTACGACCAAAAGGTGGACGTCGCGGTGGTGGAAGTGGGCATGGGCGGTCTTGTCGACTCAACGAATCTCATCAAATCCCCCCTCGCCTCGGTCATCTGCACCATTGCTCTGGACCATGTGGCCATTCTAGGCAACACCCTCGAAGCTGTCGCCAAGCAAAAAGGCGGCATCATCAAAGAAGGTCGTCCTGTCTACGTCTATCCCAACAAGCCGGAAGTTATGGCCACCCTTCGTGCTATTGCCGATGAAAAGCACGCACCGTTTCACACCTTCACCAAAGAGGACGTGGTAGTCAAGTCGTTGACTCCGACAGAAAACCACTTTGCCTTTCGGGATTACCCTGATGTGACCACACACTTGGTGGGCGTGCATCAACTTTACAACTGCGCCCTTGCCCTCACCGTCCTTCACGATTTTAAAGATCAGTTCGGTCTGGACGATGCCGCCATGTTACAAGCCATTGAAGGTACCAAAAATGAAGGCCGTCTGGAATTCATTCATCAAAATCCGACAGTACTCATTGACGGTTCTCACAATGCCGAAGCCATCGATGTGCTCCTGGAATCATTGAAGGCCTTTACGTATAATCGTCTCATTCTCGGATTCAGCATTTTAAAAGACAAGGACTACAACCACGTCATCGACGCCCTGGCGCCTCTTGCCGATGAGATTGTACTCACTACCATCGACAACCCTCGTGCCTTCACCTTAGATGAACTGAAAGAAGAAATGACCCGTCACGGCGCCAACTTTACCGCCATTGCCGATCGCATCGAAGCCTATGAATACTCCAAATCCTTAGCTGAAGAGGGCGATCTAGTCCTCTGGTGCGGATCCCTCTATCTCATTCGAGAATTCAGAAACTACGAGCTGTCCCATAATCATCATTAACAGAAAGGAGCCCCATGTTACACGCGATTCAAGACGCTTATGCCCGTATTAAAAGCGATCTCTACCCTACGCCTCTCATTCGCTCGTATCATCTCGAGCCTTACTTCGGCTGCGCGGTATACCTGAAGTTGGAAAATCTCCAACGCACCGGTGCATTTAAAATGCGCGGCGCTTTGAATAAATTCAGCGTGCTTAGCGACGATGCCATAAAAGGCGGCATGGTGGCTGCCTCTTCAGGAAACCACGGACGCGCCATTGCCTACGTATGTAAATCCAAAGGCGTGCCTTGCACCATCGTCATGCCACAGACTGCGCCGCCCATCAAAGTGGCAAATATTCTCGCCCTCGGTGCCGATGTGGTACAGTGCCCGACTGAAAACCGCTTTAAAGTCGCCGCACAGGTGGCGGAAGAAAGGGGCGCCATCGTCGTGCCGCCATTTGACGACAACGATGTGATGATCGGTCAGGGGACGATTGGACTGGAGCTGATGGAACAAGCCCCTGAGCTGACCCACATTCTCGTTCCCGTCGGAGGCGGTGGTCTCGTCGGCGGCATTGCCGCCGCAGTCAAAGGTCTCAGTGACCACACCAAAGTCTACGGCGTGGAGCCGGAAATACTGCCTCGCTATACCGAATCCCTGAAAGCCGGCAAGCCTGTCGCTGTACCTCAAAACCATTCTATCGCCGATGCCCTTGCCTCTCAGCAACCCGGTGATGTGAACTTCCCTGTCGTACAAAACTATGTGGACGGTATGCTCACCGTCTCGGAAACAGCCATTCAAAAAGCGCATAAACTCATGATCACTGAAGGTAAAATTTTCTGCGAAGCCTCGTCATCCATTGGACTCGGCGCTGTTCTGGAAGAAAAAATCACCTTTACTGCCACAGACCGGGTGTGCTTGGTCATCTCCGGCGGCAATTTGAGCCTGGATCAACTGAGCTCGTTGATAGACATTGAAATATAACATAAAAAAGCGGACCGCGCGGTCCACTTTTTTTATGCCTTTAGGCCATAATCTTTTCAATGTTTTCATTATATTTTTGCACCAGCTCGGCTTCGGTGATGCTGTTTGCCGCCACATCCAGTACAATTCGCCCTCGATCCAGCATGATAATGCGGTGAGAATAATCGATGGCATGCTTCAAATTGTGAGTGATCATGAGCGTGGTCATATGCTCCCGCTCAATGAGCTCCGCCGTCTTTTCCATGATAATCCGCGACGTCTTCGGATCCAGAGCCGCCGTGTGCTCGTCCAGAAGCAAAAGATTCGGCCGTTTTGTCGTCGCCATTAAGAGCGATAGGGACTGTCGCTGACCGCCGGAGAGAAATTTCACTTTGGTGTTGAGCTTATTTTCAAGCCCCAGATCCAACTCTTTTAGACGAGCCACCACAGCCGCTTCATCCGTATGCTTTAACAGATGTTTTAAGGTAAACGTCTCTGACTTGCGCCGTGCCAGCGCCATGTTCTCCAAAATATTCAACGATGGACTGACGCCCCGAGACGGATCTTGACTCACACGTCCGATGTAATTGGCTCGTTCCCGTTCGTCCATGGCGCTCATGTCCACATCATCGAGATAAAACGTACCCTCATCAGCAGGAATGGCACCGGTGATGAGATTAAAGAGCGTGCTCTTGCCGCAGCCGTTAGGTCCCAAAATGGTGGTGCATTTATTGGCTTCCACGTCCAAATGAAAGTGATCAAAGATTTGATTTTCTTCCGGCGTGTTGGGATAGAAAGTTTTGGTGAGATTACGTATTTTAAGCATTGTTGTGCCTCCATGCGCCGTGCGCCTTTGCGTTGCGTTGCCATAATCTTGCATAGTTAGACGCACCGTTGTTGTAGGCAATAAACACGACAACGATAAGCGCCGTAATCAGCTTCAAACTCTGCGGATCCAGACCTAGATGCAGGGCAAGACCTGCAATGATCCGATAGACCACCGCACCCAGGATAGCACGGGTGGTGACTTTAAGACCGGTATGATGTTTTAACACCGTATCACCGATAATGATGGATGCAAGACCAGTCACAATCATGGTCGCTCCCATGGCAGAGTCGGCAAATCCGCTATACTGAGCCATCAATGCACCGCTCAGCGCAATAATGCCGTTAGATAGCATCAGCCCCAACATCGTGTAGCGATCCGGATTTTGACCGAGCGCCTTGACGAGACTTTCATTGTCACCTGTGACATAGAGCAGATACCCTCGCTCCGTTTGTAAAAAAGCATCGAGAAGCAGTTTGACTACCAGAACCACCACGGCAAGAAGAACGATTTTCGGCACCATCTCAAAATTCGTGAACACACTTGGTGTGCTCATGAGTGGCACATTCGCCTGGCCAGTGACTTTTAAATTGATCGAATAGAGCATCGTCATGGTAAGAATCCCGGCAAGAAGCGCTTCAATGCGAAGTTTCTTATACAAGAGATACGTGACGAGTCCCCCAAGAAGACCGCCTGCAAAAGCGAGGACCATCCCGGCGTAGGGGTTCATCTGTGCTGTAGCTAGTTTCGCAAAGAGAAAAGCACCGAGGGGAAACGTGCCCTCAAGAGATAAGTCTGAAATTTTTAAAATCTTGTAGGTGATCACCACGCCGATGGAAAGCAGAGCGAAAATGAGCCCTGTTTCCACTGATGCGCCGAGAACCGGTAGTAAACTTTGCATAATGCCTCCTATTTGACGACAGTAGCGTTCTCCATCAGAGCCGCATTGCCATCAATGCCAAGTGCCTTGGCGGTCGTTTCGTTGACAGTCTTCGTGTTAACTTTATTGTATTGAACGCTCATACTTGCAGGATCAGTGCCGTTTAGAATTTCCACGGCCATGTCCGCCGCCTGTTTGCCCTGCTCTTTGTAGTTGATGCCTTCACTCATGAGCAGACCGTTTTTCACTTGCCCTTCTTCCGAAGCCAGAGAAGGAATCTGTTTTTCAATGAGCGTTTGGGAAATAATCGGTGCGGCATTGGCCACCATATTATCCGTTACGGCAAACATGGCGTCGATCTTCGGTGCCAGAGTGGCAATGACTTGAGGAATATCATTGATGGTATTGACACCAACTTTTTCAAGAGCAAGACCTCGTTCCTTTAAATTGGCTTCGAGCTCTTCCACCTGCACCATCGAGTTTTGCTCCGAGGTATTGTAGATGACACCGAAAGTTTTGACATCCGGGTAAATCTTAAGAAATGCGTCGATTTGGCTCGCACTGGAGACGTAATCGCTGACACCGGTGACATTGCCTCCCGGCGTCTCAATGCTCTCAACCAGCTGAGCCCCGACCGGATCCGTGACGGCACTGAAGACAATCGGCACGTCATGAATGGTATTTTTTGCCGCCTGCGCTGTCGGTGTGGCAATGGCATAGACCAAATCCACCTTTTCCGACTGCATACTGGTGGCCATCGTGTTGGTCAGTGCCATGTCGCCGTTAGCAGACTGCTCTATAATCTCTGCGTCAATTCCCTTGGCTTTGAGTTCTTCAACAAAGCCCTCCTTAGCCGCCTCCAAAGAAACGTGATCCATATACTGTAAAATGCCGATTTTCACCGTCGCATCGGCCGCCGGTGTCTCTTGAGTGCCGGCATTGTGTGTGTTGGAACTGCACCCGACAAGAATCGACAGTGCGCCTACAGCAAGCCATTGTTTGATAGAAAGACCGCTTACTTTTTTCATGTTTTTCCTCCCTTTTTGGTAATAAAATAGCTCCGCCCTACATAGGACGAAGCATCGTGGTACCACCTAATTTTATAATCTACGCTGAAATAGATTACCTCTAGCATCACCGCGCTAGAAATCTAACGTCAGTTAACGCTTTGCCCTTGATAACGGAGGCTGCCGTAACCGTCTACTATTTCGAAAAAATTCAACCGTTATGCTCCAGAGTGAATAGTACATATGTCCCTTTATATCGGCTTTCACCTGCCCGACTCTCTGTAATAAAGCTCCATATCTTTGTCTCTGTCTTAGCTTTTATGGTATTTTATTCCTTCAAAGCGACAAAGTCAACATCTTTTTTTTTACTTTTTAAAATTTTTTCGGGTATATAGTGAGCGAGGTACTTATGATTATAAAAAGCCACACACTGACCCATCCCGAGGTGACGGAGCACCTCATGGTGACCAACTTTATTAAAATCGAAACCACCGGTCTCTCCTTTAAAAACGACGCTCTCTTTCAAGTGAGTGTACTAAACTGTGCCACCGGAAAACTCTTGGTGAACACCGTCGAAAACTTAAAGGAAGAGGTATCTCTTATGACGATATTTAGCGAGCCTTTTTGCGTTATCAGCGCATTTGAAAAGCAGTTTATACTTGAAAAGCTCGCCTTTTATGCGATTCCTGCGCCCCTTTCTTATGATCTACAAACCCTCTATAAAAATTTTAAGCACATTCTTAAACTGGACAAAGTGAATACCGCTGCACTCTTTAAACACCTTGGCATGAAACCTTCTGCAGAAAGCGGCTATGCCATAGCAAAGCGGATTCGATCGGTCTTGATGACCCATGGGGATCCTCTTCCTATTATCGCGCAGGGCCTTGCCGCCATCAGTGACGGCCTTAAACTTTTAAGTTGCTATGACACCCTGTACCGTACCCTTGCTTTTAGCATTGACGAAGCCGACTTCATGCCTCACCACATCACCTTTAAAGGCGACTTTCTTCACATCACCGGACTCACGACAAGTCCGCTGACTCTTGACAGCTTTGATGCCGGATCGCAACTGCAACTCTCCGGCGGCGCCTTTACCTATCGGCGCGAGGTCACTGCCGGGTGTTATCTGCACGGCGAGACTGTCCGCTTTATACAAAAAGAGGACCTTTCCGACACCTCCGGTCTGCAAAGTCCCCCATCACTCTATTTACTTTACTGTGACACGCCCCTATACGGCAATATCATTCAATGCTTACAGTGTGATATTACAGCACATCTTCGGCAAAGTTGCCATCGATAAAAATCGGTGTCACTTCGCCGTTTTTTTCTGCAGTGATTTGCGTGGTTTCGTCGCCTATCATAAAGTCGACATGAACCACAGAGTCATTGGCGCCATGGGCAAGCAGTGTCGCCGTGTCCATGGTCTCCCCGCCTTTAAGACTGGTCGGATAAGCTTTGCCTAAAGCAAGATGACAGGCCGCATTTTCATCAAAGAGCGTCTCGAAAAATAAAATCTTGGAGTTGGAAATCGGTGAGTCGTAAGGCACGAGCGCAACCTCGCCGATGCGCTTGGATCCTTCATCGGTCTGCAAAAGTTGACGCAGCGTCGCTTCACCTTGTCCGGCCTTAAAGTTAACCACTTCTCCGTCTTTGAAGTCCAAATAGAAATCATCGATGAGCGTGCCGTTGTAATTCAGCGGCTTGGTAGCATAGACCCGACCGTTCACCTGATCCTTGTGCGGCAACGTAAAGACCTCTTCCGTAGGCATATTGGCCACAAAGGCCTCGCCGTTTTGAGCCACTTCCGTCGCCCCGGAAAAGATATAACCCTTCGGCAACCCGATGGTTAGATCCGTCCCTTTAGACGTCGTGATGTGAAGACGTTCAAAAGCGCTGTCATTTAAGAAAGCCGACCATGCCTCAAGCTTCTTTGCATGAGCCTCCCATGCACCCAACGTATCCTCGTCGTTCACACGCGTTGTCTCGAAAATGGCTTCCCAAAGTTGTGCCTTTGCCTGATCCGTCGCCATGTCGGGAAAGACCACTTTCGCCCAATCCTCAGTGGCTGCGCCCACCACCACCCACGGCGTCTCGCTGTTCATGGTCCGCTTGCTCACTTCCCGAAGTGCTGTGGAACGCGCTTTGATGGCTACGCCTAATTTTTGAGGATCTACATTCTTAAAACCATTGGGATCCGCGCCGATGACTTTGATAAACTTAGCCTGCTTATCCAATTCATCCATCTTTTCGTCAATCACATAGTCCGGCATTTCGGTTAACACCTTAAGGGGCGAACGACGATACTTCAGCTCGGAAAAAGTCTGATCCAAATACGTCAACTTCACGTTCTTTGCGCCATAGTCGTAGGACAGTGCCGCCAGTGCCCGAAGAAAGTCATAATTTTCCACTTGTCCGGAGATGACGACATAGTCCCCCTCCTTGACTTTAATGCCGAAGCCGACGATAAGCTCGGCATATTTTTTTAATTTGTCTTCAAATGTCATACTTTCACCTCCTCACCATTATACCATCTTGTTCTTGCTCCGTTGTTGTACTACAATAAAATCAACTAAAATAAAACTTTAAGGAGTGATTCGTTTGACCCCTCACATCAGCGCACAACCTCAGGACTTTGCAAAGACTGTCCTCATGCCCGGTGACCCTCGGCGTGCTAAATTCATCGCAGAAAACTATCTGACCGATGCCCGACTCGTCACAGACGTTCGCGGTATGCTGGGCTACACCGGCACATATAAAGGCAAACCCGTCTCCGTCATGGGTTCAGGAATGGGGATGCCATCCATCGGTATCTATGCCACAGAGCTTTTCAAATTTTACGACGTCGAAACCATTATGCGCGTAGGATCCTGCGGTGCGTATCAGGACGACTTAAAACTCTACGACATCATCCTGGCGCAAGGTGCATCCACCAACGGCAACTTCGGCGCGCATTTTATGCCAACCGGGACGTTCAGTGCTCTCTGCGACTTCGAACTCCTCTATACCGCCTACAACGTCGGGGCAAAAAAAGGTGTAAAACCACATGTGGGCAACGTCCTCTCCTCAGACATCTTCTATCATCCGATCCCGGACATTTGGAAAAGCTGGTCAAACCTCAACGTTCTGGCTGTAGAAATGGAAACCTACGCCCTCTATACTCTGGCACAGTCCATGGGAAAAAAAGCCCTCAGCCTCTTAACCGTCTCCGATTCCCTCGTCACCATGGAAGAAACCAGTGCCAAAGAACGAGAAGCGTCCTTCACCGCCATGATGGAAATCGCACTGGAAACGGCCTATGAGCTTCAAAAATAACAAACTCCTTGCCGCCGTCATGGTGGTGGCCATGATCTTTATCAGTAAAGTCCTCGTGGATATGAACCGCACCGGCTACCTCACGGCAGCACCTTCATCCTTGGCTGAGCCGATAGATGACACCTCTGTCGATGAGACCGCCATTCCCACGGAAAGCACCACGAAAGAAGGAGAATCAACAGCAGCTGAACCTTCTGTCATTTACGTGCACATCTCCGGCTACGTCAAGACTCCGGGCCTTTTGAAACTGCCTGAGGGCAGCCGCATTATCGACGGCATTAACGCCGCCGGCGGTGCACTGGAAGGCGCAAATTTGGACGCCGTCAACCTCGCTCAAAAGCTTCAGGATGAAGATCACATCATCGTACCCGGTCCTGCAGCAGCTGTCTCCAACACGCATAGCGGTAAAGTCACATTAAACACCGCCACCAAAGAAGAACTCATGACGCTAAACGGCATTGGCGACAAAACCGCCGAAAGCATTTTAGAGTACCGCAAACAACATCCTTTTTCACGTCCGGAAGATTTGTTGAATGTGCCCGGCATTGGTGAAAAGACCTTCGAAAGCCTCAAAGATCACATTCAGTGACAACAGCAAATAAAAGGTAAAAAATATTTGACAAAGGCCGCCCCCTTTGATATCATATTTCTATCGTCTGTGGTGGGTATGGCCTAGTTGGTTAGGGCGCAAGTTTGTGGCACTTGAGGTCGTGGGTTCGAACCCCACTATCCACCCCATAAAAATTAAAATAACGCAATGTTTTTTAGAATGGCTTTAAATAGCCATTCTTTTTTTGTGCTTTTTATAAATAGAAAATCCCCTCAGCGTGAACTGCTAAGGGGAACTCGTATAAACTTTACAACTTTACGGCCGCCATTTAATAAAGCCGACGGTAGCAATAATAATACTCACAACTAAGATGCCTGAGCCGATATTGGAGAACAAACTCGTCGTCGCCAAACTTGCCATAAAGGACCCGATGCCCATTAAAATGACACCGATGATGGCAATGGTTCGAAATTTTTTAATTTCTTCATTGTTCATAGCTCTTAGCGCCTCCTTTAATAACTTTATACAATAGGGTGTAGATGATAATGCCCACAATAATACCGTTGAGCGCCGGCAGACCGAAGATTCCGTTCAGTGCACTGCCCCCTTTGGCCACACGTTCTAAAAACTTCACGATGACCAGTGTGAGCCCCCATGAGACCCACGGTGTGATGTCCCATGTCGGTATCGCGGAACTTGACAGTTCCGGATAGACCTGTTTGTTTATGATGTAATAGTTGGCAATAATAATCCCGGAGAGTGGCGGTACAATAACGCCCAGCGCATTTAAAAAGGTGAAGAGTACATCAATATTGTACGGTCTTGTCATGGCAAGTAAACCGGCGATAAGTAGGACAATGGCGATAATCTTCTTTCGTCCCGTGCTGAAAGTATTGGCAAGGTTCAAGGACGACGAATATAAATTGGCGGCATTGGTAGTAAAAATATTGGTCGTCATAAGAATCAACGACGGTATAACCAGACCGAACCCGAGGAGAACTGCGGTCAAGTCGGAGTCGCCCATGCCGATAGATGCAATCGCCCCGCAGATAATGAGCAGGGTATTACCCCCCAGTAAACCTAAGACTGATGCTGTCATCGCTTCTTTCGGATTTTTAGCATAACGCATGGTATCCGCAATACACGTCGCCGTGGACAGAATCCACGTGCCGATGACAATGGTAATGCCGTTGAGCAAACTCATCTGGGTTTTAGGCATAAAGGAGACAATCGTGTCCATTCCCACGGTCATACCTGACTTCATGGCTGTTGCAATGGACAGAAAAATAATGGCGGGAATGGCGACATAGCCAAGGACGGCAATCGCTTCAATTCCGGCCAAGGCAAAGACGCCCATAATAATAGCTGTACAAAATAAAATAACAGTTTCTCCCGTCCCCTCAACGCCTAACACCATGGCTACAAAATGGCCGTACGTAGCCGCTTGAATGGTATACCAGCCAATGTTCACAATAGGAACGAATAAGGTGGCAAGTTTGGAGCCGGTGTTTCCAAAGGTATAGCGTGTCATTAATGCAAAGGATAAACCTGTTTTACTGGCCATATTGCCAATGGCCATCGCGATGACACTTAAAAACACATTGCCCACAATCGTGGCGACTACAATGTCTTTAAAATCCAGTCCGGCCGCTAATCCGCCCCCGGTCATCATCGATGTGATGACAAAGACAAAACCCAGCCAAATAATCGTAATGGACCAAAAACTTTTCCGCTTCGACATGGGAACGGCCGATTGTTCAAAATCAAGGTCATCAGTGACCTCAGGCGCACCCACGTGCTTTTTATCTATATTTTCCATCGTAACCTCACTTCCAATATCCCTGATGCACTTCGGCCACTTCCTCTGCCAAATCCTCAAACGGACCGACGACTTGAATCGCCTTCTGACCTTTGGCAAAGACCTCTCTGCAAGGCAAATCAAACGTCGGATTTTGTTCATTATCTCCGGTCATGGCTAAAAGCTTCTTTTCCGTGAGTGCGTAGACAACCGTGCCGATGTTGGCCCAATAAATAGCGCCTGCACACATGGCACAGGGCTCAGCCGTGGTATACAACGTGCAGTCCCAAAGAAACCCTTTGTCATACGTTTCGGAAGCTCGTTGTGCCAAAGTTGTTTCAGCATGACCGGTACATACATGATCCGTAACTTCAATGTTCTCCTGTTCCATTAAAATCTCACCGTCCGGTCCTACCAGAATAGCTCCGAAAGGTGTGTTGCCATGCGCTCTGGACTGTCGTGAGACCTCAACGGCGCGTCGTAAATAGTCGCGATGATCCATGATACTACCTCCTTTTTTTCTCAGCATTATTATTAATGCTTTATTGTATGATACGCTAACCTTCCTGCCTGTGCAAGGTTTTTTCTCCATAACTTTTACCGTCGTCTCGCTATGCGACAACTGGATAAACGATTGGGCCGGACATAAAAAAAAGAGAACTCATCATGAGTTCTCTTTGGCTTATCACTGTGAAATTAGTCGAGCAGCTTGGATACCACGCCGGATGCTACGGTACGGCCGCCTTCACGAATGGCGAAGCGTAGTCCTTCATCCATGGCAATTGGAGTGATGAGTTCTACGGTGAAGGTGGAGTTGTCTCCTGGCATGACCATTTCTACGCCTTCTTGTAGGGAGATGTCCCCGGTTACGTCGGTGGTTCTGAAGTAGAATTGTGGACGGTAGCCGTTGAAGAATGGGGTGTGTCGTCCGCCT
Source organism: Peptoniphilus equinus (assembly GCF_027921445.1). Classification (NCBI taxonomy): domain Bacteria; kingdom Bacillati; phylum Bacillota; class Tissierellia; order Tissierellales; family Peptoniphilaceae; genus Peptoniphilus; species Peptoniphilus equinus. The sequence continues at coordinate 338,580 of NZ_CP115667.1, read as the reverse complement.
TCTTCTTTGCTCAGTACGTAGACTTCGGCTTCAAATTTTTTGTGTGGGTGAATGGTTCCCGGTGCGGCTAAGACTTGGCCTCTTTCGATTTCGTTACGTTGTACACCGCGTAGGAGTGCCCCGATGTTGTCCCCTGCTTGGGCTTGGTCGAGTTGTTTCTTGAACATTTCGACGCCGGTGACGACGACGGTGCGCTTTTCTTCGGTGAGGCCGACGAGTTCGACGTTGTCGCCGACTTTGACGGTCCCTTGTTCGACTCTACCGGTGGCTACGGTACCACGACCGGTGATGGAGAAGACGTCTTCTACTGGCATGAGGAATGGGTGATCGATGTCACGTACTGGTTCTGGAATGTATGCGTCAACTTCTTCCATGAGTTTGATGATTTTGTCGCCCCATTCGCCGTCTGGATCGTCGAGTGCTTTTAATGCGGATCCGACTACGATTGGTGTGTTGTCGCCGTCGAAGTCGTATTCGTTTAACAGGTCTCTGATTTCCATTTCTACGAGTTCGATAAGTTCTGGATCATCGACTTGGTCTTCTTTGTTTAAGAAGACAACGATGGATGGTACACCGACTTGACGTGCTAAGAGGATGTGCTCACGGGTTTGTGGCATTGGACCGTCTGCTGCGGAGCATACGAGGATGGCGCCGTCCATTTGGGCTGCACCGGTGATCATGTTCTTGACATAGTCGGCGTGGCCTGGGCAGTCTACGTGGGCGTAGTGACGGTTGGCGGTTTCGTATTCGACGTGTGAGGTGGAGATGGTGATACCACGTTCTCTTTCTTCAGGTGCTTTGTCGATGTGTGCGTAGTCAACGAATTCACCGGATCCGAAGCGTTTGTTTAGTACAAAGGTGATTGCTGCGGTGAGGGTGGTTTTTCCGTGGTCAACGTGACCGATGGTTCCGATATTTACGTGGGGTTTGGTTCTTTCAAATTTAGCTTTAGCCATAGCTGCCTCCTAAAATTTCTATAAGTTACTAATTAGTTTTATAATACAATACTTCTGTTGTAAAATCAATATTTCCGGCTAAACCATTTGCGCTTCTATGGTCCTGTGGACGAAATGCTTCATGTAGTAATAGCAAAACACGGTATTGGCCACTTCAGCAATGACATAGGATGCCCACACAAAGTCCAGACGACCGCTCAGAGCAAGCAAATAGGCTGCCGGCAGCAGCACGATAATTTGCCGCAACAGCGCCGCCACAAGACCCAACATGCCGTTGCCGAAAGACTGATAGACGGCTTCCGCCACAACGTTGTAGGCCGCAAGAGGAAAAGACAGCGCAATCCACCGAAAGGCCACCACACCGATAGCCGCCATCTCTTCAGACGGATTGAACAGCGCAATGAGACTGCCCGGGGCAACTAAAAAGAGGACGAGACCCGCCAGAGTGATAAGATAGCCTATTTTAAAAGCCACACGCATCAAATCATAACAGCGTTGTCGGTTCTTTGCGCCGTAGTTATAGGCAAGGGCCGGTACCAGACCGTTGGTAAGGCCGAAAAGGGGCAAAAACACAAAGTTTTGAATGCGAAAATACGCACCGTAAACGGCCACTGCCGCTTCCGTGAAGTGTCCCAAAATCTTGTTGAGAAAATAAATGGTCACGGAGCTCAAAGAAATCAGTGCCACTGACGGCAAACCGACTTCATAAATTTTTTTGATGGTCTCAAGATCAGGCTTTGAGACGACAAATGCCACCTCATGATTGTAGCGATGGTTTAAGTAGAGACCTAAAAGACTGGCCACGCCCTGACCGATGACCGTCGCAACGGCAGCGCCTGCCACGCCAAGTTCCGGAAACCCAAAGTAGCCGAAGATTAAAATAGGGTCCAGAATAATATTGATAACAGCGCCGATACCTTGAGTGATAAGGGTTAATGTCGTCCGTCCCGTCGACTGTAAAAGCCGCTCCATCATAATCTGCAAATTGACAAACAAAGCAAGTCCCGTGACAATGCCAAGGTAATCTTCCCCATAGCTTCGCACTATCGGGTTATCGGTCTGAGCGCTGAGATAGGGCGCTGTGGCAAAGCGGCTGAAGATGACAAAGAGCACACTGTGAATGATCACGAGAATGAGGGCATTGAACATGACCTTTTCCGTCTGCCGGTGATCCTTAGCACCGAGACTCTTTGAGAGCAGGGCATTGGTGCCGACTCCGGTGCCGACAGCAAGGCCGATGATCAGGTTTTGGACAGGAAAAGCCAGCGTCACGGCGGTAAACGCATCCTGGTTGATGAGGGACACAAAATAGGAGTCCACAATATTGTAAAGTGCCTGTATGAGCATGGCCACCATAAGAGGTATGGACAATTTAAGCAGCAACTCGCCCACAGGCATGGTCGCCATTTTTTCTGAATTCATAAGTTGCCTCCTAACTGTTACTATAGTATCGAAATTTACACCAACTCTCAAGCATTCTTCGCTGTTTGTATAAACTTTAGTGTGAGATAACAAATAAACGTCTATAGACGCTATAGCTTCCTGCAAATAACGCTGCGCCGACCTGTATGCGATGTCCCTCTATGCAATGTGCATTTTTGTTCCTTTTTAGTTTTCTTCGTTATATACTATAGTTAAAATAATTAAGGAGGTATACCTATGAGTACATTATCACCTGATGATCGCCGACGCGCACTCTTTCGTTTTATCGTATTCAGTTTGTTTGGCGTCTTTATGTTCTTCGTGCCGATCACTATAGGTGACACAAGTTCTATCCCTCTGGATCACTTGGTCACCGGCATTCAAACCATTCCATACTTTAAAGCGGCTTACGGACTTTTGATTGTCATCGCCGGTGTCATCTTCCCCTTTGTCACGGGAACATGGAACAAAACCAAAATCAAAACCGCCTTTTCCCTTATCAATATTCTTGGCATTCCCTTTGTCATTATGGCGGTCTTTAACATCGGTCCTGCCGCACTGTTGGAGCCGGACATGATTCCCTTTGTCTTTAATAAAGTCGTCGCACCGGTTACGACGATCATTCCCATCGGCTCCGTGTTCCTCGCATTTATCATCTCTTACGGTCTGATGGAATTTGTCGGCGTCTTTATGCGACCTATTATGATGCCGATCTTTAAAACACCGGGCCGAAGCGCCATTGATGCCGTGGCATCCTTTGTCGGATCGTATTCTCTGGCACTGCTCATCACCAACGGCGTTTACAAGGAAGGTATGTACACAAAAAAAGAAGCCTGCATTATTGCTACCGGCTTTTCGACAGTTTCCGCCACATTTATGATCATCGTTGCCAAAACCCTGGGCTATATGGATACTCACTGGCTGCAATTTTTCTGGATCACGGTTATTGTCACCTTCCTGGTCACAGCCATCACGGCGCGTCTCTATCCTCTGAACAAAAAACCGGACACCTACTATGACGGTGTGAAAGGTGACGTGGAGCAGGACATCAAACACGACAAATTCAAAGTGGCTCTGGACATGGCACTTAACGTGGCTCACACTGCACCGACAGTCGCTGAAAATGTGGCAAAGAATCTGAAAGACGGCATTCGGCTGGCACTTAACATGGCGCCGTCTCTCATGGCTATCGGAACCCTCGGTCTTATTATCGCCGAGTACACACCGGTCTTTGATGTAGTCGGTTACATCTTCTACCCGTTCACTGCACTGGCTCAGCTGCCTGACGCCCTTCTCGCCGCCAAGTCGCTGTCCATGAGTATTGCAGAAATGTTCCTGCCTGCCATGCCAATGGCAGAGTCCGCCATGGTCACCCGCTTCGTCGTTGGGGTCACCTGTATCTCTGAAATCCTCTTTTTCAGCGGTTCTATCCCCTCCATACTGGGCACAGAAATCCCACTGAAAATGCGAGATTACTTTATCATCTGGTTTGAACGTGTGGTGCTTTCCATTCTACTCGCTGCACCGTTCGCCCACTTCCTTTTCTAACGACACAAAAAGGACGGCATATGCCGTCCTCTTTTATTGCATCATTACATGTTAAAACTGTCACGATTAAAACAAATCATCTAAAATATGGCCGTCGCCGTCCTTATCCAGCAAGTTTTTCACTTGACCGAACAGACCGTCGCCGCGAACCGTGCCGCGAAGTTCATCCACTTCCCGAGGCAGGTCGTCCCGACCGAAACGCTTCTCCTTTTTATTCTTCGACAGAGAAATCAGCACCAGTGGCGCAATGACCAGAAGAATCTTTTTGATGGTGCTCTCATCCAAGCCGCTCTTTTCAGCCGCCTGATGTTCCACATCTCTGCGGTTTTGTCCCAAAATAGAATCCACCATAGCGTCTTTTTCGCTGTTGTCCAGTCGCTCCACATAGTCGTTTGCGTCGTTGAAGTCGTCATCCTCATGGCGGCGGAGCACATGATCCAAAGCATCCCGTCCTTCTTCCGATGTGGCACGGCCTTGAAGTCTGTCGAGCAGCTCCGGTACCAATGCCCCAAGGCCTTTAGTAAACTCCATGCCGGAGAGACCTTGACGTTCTGCCGATTGTTTTGCAACTAACAGTTCTGTAAGTAAATTTTTATAATCCATGGTATCACCTCGTCGTCTTTATACCCTATCCCCGTGTAATAATCTCCTTAAGACCGGTATGCTCTACACAAGCCACCGCTCCAAGCTGAATGACAATCATCGAACCCGCCACGCCGCCAAAAGATAAGAGTAGCGGTGTCTGCTGGATGATATAGAGCTCCGCCGCAACCAACACACCGCTCACCACAGCATAGGTCACGCCGTTGATGTAAGGACGCTTCACAAAGTAGCTTATGGTATAGGTGATCGCTGCACACAGTCCTCCCACGACCATATCCACCGTCCCGAGCGGCGAACTCAGATTGGCGAGGATCCCCCCAAGGACAAAGGCCGGTACGAACTTTCTGTTGTAAAAAGGCATGACACACAGAGCTTCCCCGATGCGAAACTGCAGCGGTCCGAAAGAAGGAATAAAGGTAATCAGTGCTACATAAAGCGCCATAAAAATGCCGTTTAAGGCAAGATCTCGAGTTTTCAATGTAAACTCCTTTCATATCCGCAGCCCTACATTAAAAAAGCGCCACCTTGGCTGCGACCTGTGACGCTTCATTTAATCTTATAAGGTTTATGACCCTTTGTCAAGCCTCTCGACACGCTATCAATCAGGCTAAGCGTGACGACATGGACACTCGCTTCGGGGTTTTAGTTCCACGTGGAACTAAAACCCGGTCTTGCTACATTCCAACCGAGTGCTAATCATCCGTCAAGGGACGCCAGCTTCTCTTGTGTCATCTTAGTCTTGATCCTGCTCATCGTCCACACAGCTGTGCGTCGTCCCACCGCACCATGTCATCCATTGTGCAAGTAAGGCCTCCTGCATCCGCAGTGTGTGAGCCATGGTAAGGCGCTGAAGATCCATGAAATAATCCATCTGCATGGCCAGGACGTTTGTCGATTGCGGCACAGGCAGACCGGCCGGTTTCTTATGTTTTCTGACAAACTTCTTCTCCGCCTGATATAGCGCTGAAGGATGCATCTCAATAATCAAGTCGCCAAACTGCGGCTCCGCTTCGGCGGCGACGGCAGTTTCAGGACGTGCCACCGTAAAGTGGCTCACGTGAGCAAGCTCATTTTTGGGACGGACTTCCAGTGCGGCGCTTTGGACCTTAGCCGACAGCATAGCCTCAGTCGCCGTCACAGCGTCATCCCGAAGCACCCGCTGCAACGGCACGCTGTTAAAACACCGCAGCACTTCCGGCGCAGGTTCACACACCTTGCCGTCAAACCCCAGAACCGGCACGCCATGTTGGACATGAACGGCTTCCTGAACGGTGCCCAACACATAGGTGTCACCGCTTTTCACCCAAAGCTGATCCCCCGGCTTGAGTGCTTTTAACAACTTCAGATAGGTGGCCAGCTGTCGTCGCTGCTTCGGATAAGCCGCCGCCATTTTCTGTGCATAGTCCTCAAGATCCACAACTGGCTCCTGCAGCGTGGTAGGGATGACCAACGTCGCCCTCTCGTCAAGTGCAGACCGATCCAGCAATCCTTGTAAATTCAAACGAAAAAGCATACTGTCTCCTTTCTAAAGGCGTCGCATCATGCCGGGGCGAAAGTTTTTCTTCTCAAGGGTATCATCAATGGCATCAAGCAAATCCGGTACGTCTCGGTTTAATGTGCCGCCGAGGAGGACATAGTTGGATGCGTGATTGGAGCGAAACACCGTCCCCTCACTATCTACATGTTCTAAAAAGCGGCGCATTTCATAGAGGATTTCCTCCGGTGACGGCATCTCAAAGATCCCCTGCTGCCAGTCCCTGTAAAGTTCCGTATTACCATAGAGGCGTACCGTGAGGTAACTCACATAGTCCGGCTTGGTGTCGGTGATAAGCCGCGCCGTGCCCAGCGCATTTTGTTCCCACTTGGCTCGTCCTCCGAGTCCTGCAATAATAGTGACCGACGTTTGAAAGCCTGCCGTCTTACACTTGGCCATAGTTTTCACATAGTCTTCATAGGTGAGTCCCTTGTTAATGTCCTCTAAAATCTCGGGATCACCGCTTTCAAAGCCGATATAGAGCATCTCCAGGCCGTGGTCATGGAGCATTTTAAGCTCCGCATCCGTCTTTAAATTGATGTCCTTGGCCGTAGCATAGGACGCTACACGTTTAACATTGGGCATATTCTCGCGAATGTAGTCCAAAAGGCGGACGAGTTTGTCCGTGGGAATAATGAGCGCATCACCGTCAGCGATAAAAACCCGCTCATAGTAGGGAAAGTAACGCGCTTCAGTCTCCAAATCGGCGATGATCTCATCCACATCCCGAATGATAAAGGGTTCATCTTTATACATATAACAAAAGGTGCACCGATTATGAGAACAGCCGATGGTGGCTTGAATGATCAGCGATCTGGCTTCGCTGGGCGGCCGAAACACATTGCCGTAATAGTTCATGAGATACCCTTTCTGTGTGCTTTTAACAGTTGATCTTTAAGGTCCCACAGCGCCTGAGATAAATCTACAATGTACTCCTGAGGGCTCTCCAAACGCTTCACTTCATCCCATAGACGTTCCACCTGGTCTCTCGCCCGGTCTCGAATGGCGTCCAGACTCGGCATATCATAAACCAGTTGACCTTGTTCATAGACAGGCTCAAGCAGAGCGACAGCTTCAAAGTTTTTCAAAACCTTGCGCTTCCAAATATGAATGGGATGAAAGATTTCATACGTGTCGGTATCAATGGTCTCGTGAGCCAACGTCACCACATCTGCTAAGGCCTTGCCTGTCGCTTTATCATAGAAACGGTAGAGCTTTTTAAAGCCCGGGTTGGTAATCTTCGCCACATTCTCCGAAATTTTAATCTTAGGTATTTCTTTCTCGCCGTCAAACACGGACGTGAGCTTGTAGACGCCGCCAAAAACCGGCGCACTCTTGGACGTGATGAGTCGCTCGCCCACGCCGTAGCTGTCAATAGCTGCCTTTTGGAGCTTCAAATTGTCAATGGTGTACTCGTCCAGGGAATTGCTGGCCATGATGGTACAGTCGGTAAAGCCGGCTTCATCCAGCATATACCGTGCCATCTTGGACAAATAGGCCATATCCCCGGAGTCAATGCGAATCCCCTTCGGGCGATACCCGTTCGGTACCAGATACTCGGTAAAGACTTTAATAGCATTAGGCACGCCGCTGCCTAACGTATCGTAGGTGTCCACCAACAGCACACAGTTGTCCGGATAAGCCTTGGCAAACTCTAAAAAGGCTTCATATTCCGTATCAAAAAGCTGCACCCAGGAGTGAGCCATAGTCCCCATCGACGGCACCCCGTAAAGCTTATCAGCAAGCGTACACGCCGTCCCGATACAGCCGCCAATATAGGCTGCCCGTGCACCTAAGATAGCGCCGCTGTAACCCTGTGCCCGGCGTGATCCGAACTCAATGACCGGTCGTCCGTCAGCCGCCGTGACAATGCGGTTCGCTTTCGTGGCAATCATAGACTGATGATTTAACGTCACAAGTAACATCGTCTCGATAAACTGAGCTTGAAGCGCCGGCCCCTTCACGATGACCAACGGCTCGCCGGGAAAGATCACCGTACCCTCAGGCACCGCCCACATATCACATTCAAAGTGGAAACGGCGAAGGTAGTCAAAAAAAGCCTCATCAAAAATGCCTTTAGACTTTAAAAAATCGATGTCCTCTTCCGTGAAATTTAAATTTTCAATATAGTCAATCACTTGTTCCAACCCGGCCATGATGGCAAAATTGGCATGGTCCGGTACCGTTCTGAAAAACATATCAAACGTGACAATTTGTTCAGCTCGTCCCGATTTCAAAAACCCGCCTGCCATGGTCAGCTCATAGAAGTCCACAAGCAAAGTATAGTTATTGCGATTACGTTGTATTTTTTCCATGTCACACCTCTTATAAAAGATTATATATGCCATTGAGTCGGTTTTCAAATGTTTATCCCACGTGCATAAGCTGCTGCGCCTTGGGTAAAACTACTATAACTCAAATGCCTCGGGAGGTTTCAATGGATTTTAAAACAGATGCCTATTTACATGACGACGTTTATGTCCGCTATATCAGCGCCTTGTTGGCGAAAGAGGGGATTGACTTCACCGCCGATGACGTAGCGAGTCTGTTGATTGAACGACGTACCGTCGGCGGAAAATCGCTGGAGAGCTTTTTTCTGCTCTATGACACAAAGCGAGCCATGGATTATATCACTGAACTTGCAAAGACAGGTGCACCGCTCACCCCGCATCGTCTGATGGAAATCAACCGCCTCCTCCTCCAAGACGTCATCCCAGGCGGTATCTACCGCACCTTTAACACCGACCGCGGGACGACCTTTATGGAGCTGCATCAAGCCATGGACCGTCTCTTCCAAGCCATGGCGACCATGGATGTGGTGCCCGGCGGATGGTTTACGAATAACTTTATGACCATCGCTCCTTTCGGACATCGCAACGCCGCCACTGCCGCCATGGTCGAACTCTATTACCATTTGATCCGCGGCGATGCCATAGACAGCTGCGACCTCCCTCACCGCTACATTATGCCACATTGATCATTATCCTCGCCTAAACTGCGAGGATTTTCATTCAGACAAACCCTTATTTTTGCAAAATGTGCAGAACACATAAACGTCTGACAACCGCGTGCTGTGGTAATCTCTGACGTTTATAGACAAATGCAAAGCTTAACGGAACCTCACATCAAACTCCGGGCTTCATATACAAAGAACCTCACAGGTAGTATCCTATGAGGTTCTTTGTATAGTGTGAATTGTTAAGTGCTGTCCGTGTCTCGACAACTGCGACAGACTCCCCTTATCGACCCACAGCTTTGATCCTACGGCCAAATATGAATACAGACACCCATGACACGATGGCTGCCGGACATCTTTTGATGACACACGCCGATATGTCAATGGCCACAACGCGCTAGCTTTGACTGGCGGTAGGCAGAGACACCTCCCATGGCCTTGCTTCCTTTGTCACTCACCGTCACAAAGAGCTGCTTCCATCACAGCACACCACAACAAAACCTGTGGCAACGCCCATTCCTCACACGGCGAGCACAATGAAGACGGCGCTCTCCCCTCGTCTCCAAAGCGCGAGATCCTGACCCTCGCTATATCTGCCACATCTAAACCGACGTACTGGCTCCACATGCCGCCTGCTTTTTAAAGCCTTGATTTTGAGGTTTCAAAATTGCAGACACAAAAAAAGAAAGAGATTGCTCTCTTTCTTTTTTATTGCTCCATGATACAAGCTTTATTTTTCTTCAGCTGGTGTAAGTTCTGCAGCGTCTTCAACTTCTACATCTGCGATAGGAGTGTGGTTTGCGTTGTTCAGTCTGAAGTTAGTAGCAAATGCTTTGCCGTAAAGACCGGACATATTGTCTACGGAGAAGATAACTTCTACATCTACGAAGTCAACGAGAAGTTCAGCATCGTCTTTTGCTACATAGTAAGCTTCAACGTGGTGAGAATCATCAACGTCGAATGCGTTGTTGTACACATCAATGGTTACCAGCGCTGTATTCGCATCTTCATCTTTGACGCTAAGCACTTTACCTACATAAGTGTTGCCTTGGAATGCGGTCCAGTTGTTTTGGAGTGCACCGTCAAGGTGAGTATCTCTTGGAAGGATGGATACGACTTTCGGTACGTTGTTGCCTTCGTTTGCACCAAGTTGGATTACGGTGCCTGCTTCGAGTTTGTCGAATCTGATGGCTGAGAAGATGTCGGCATCGTCAAGGTTTACGATGGTTTGGAAACCGTGTTCGTCAACGACTTGAAGGGTGCGGCCGTCATCTTTAAGATCAACTACTCTTACGATTGGGTGCTTGTTAACGTCGCTGTGATCAAGAACCATACCGTATTCATCAGTGCCGTTTGCTGCGGAATAAGTGACTTCAACGATATCAAATTTATTGTTGTAGTTGTATGGGAATACGGACAGGTTGGTCATAACGTTAGCATCTACGAGTTCGCCGTTTGCTTTTTCAAGGGTTACGCCGTAGTTGTAGTTGGTTTCGTTAATAACGCGGTATAATTCGCTTCCTTTTGCTTTGGTTACTGTGTTGAACACGATAACTTTTGCAGTTTGTCCGTTGGTGTTGAAGCCTTGGATAACGCCTTCGTAGCCATTGGTGTCATATCCTGCATAGACGTTTGGAATCTTGTATTCGTCATAGTTTTGGAAACCGATCAGGGCTACTGCTGCTGCTAAGTCTTCAACTTCTCTCATTTGGTTGTTGTAAGGGTTAGCTACGAATACACGAGTGTCGTCGTTAACTTTTAATTCAACGGTACCATAGTTAGGGCTTACAAATGTAATAGCATTGGCTTTAGTGTTGTTGCCGTTGAATTTGATGGTTGCATAGCTAGTAAGTGCATCTGCGTAGTATTTGTCTAAAGTTCCTACTGGAAGCGCTTCGGTTGATACGGTTGCATCAGCTACACCTTCCCAACGATCGTTGCCGTCTTGTACGGTGTTGACAGCTGCGCCAAGAGCCATGAACTCTGGGTTACCCAGTTCAAGGATGTGTGTTACTTCGTTTTTGTCGTTAACAAGTACGCGAACTAAAGATCCAAGGTAGTAATCTGGGTTGGTGATGTCTTTAACTTTGATCATGTTGGTCTTGCTTGCGCCGTTAGCTTGTACGAATACGGTGTCGGTAGTTACGGTGTAAGTTTGTTTGTCATCTTGGTTCAGGGTGAGTTTGTTGTTTCTAAGTGCGGAAAGTACGCCGAGCTTAGCATCTACTGGAACTCTTCTGAAGTTGACGAGTTTGTACAGTGCGTTGTATACCATGGTGAATGCATCGCCACGTGTTGCTGCTGCGTTAGCATCAGTTACAGTTACGTCGTCAAGAATACCAAGTTGGGTTGCCCATGTTAACCATTGACCGGCCCAGTTTGCGTTGGCTGTTTTGGCCATGTCTGCGGTGAGGTCTTCTTTAACCAGTACGACGAGCATTTTTGCAAGTTCTGCATAGGTGACGTTGTTTTCTGGTTTGAAGGATCCATCTGGATAACCTTGGAGCATTGCCAGTCCGTTGGCTGCTGATGGTACGGTGGTACCTACAGTGATCACGCCGTTTGCCCAGTGGGTTGCATCAACGTCGGAGTAGATGTTGATAGAACCTTGAAGTTTTTTGGACAGGTCTTCATGACCGTTTGCTAATGCTAACAGTTTGGTGATTTCTGCTCTGGTGATTGTCTTATCTAATTGATAAGAACCATCTTCGTAACCTTCAACTAATTTTTTGTCGATAACGTATTGGATTTTGTTGTCTTTTCCAACTACTTTCTCAACTTTTTCTTCAGTTGTTGTTTCGGCTGCGAAGACAGATGTGAATGTGCCCAGTACCATAACTAGTGTCAGTACTAGGGAAAGAAGTTTCTTGTTCATCTTGTCTTTCGACCTCCTTAAAAATTTTGTAGACCTACAAAAGTCTTAAACTTTTGCCGACTGTGTGAACGCACAGTCTCTGAGGTGACAAGTAAACATTATTCGCATCGTCACATAAGTGTCTTATGGATAATATTTAATTGTCATTGTTCCTCGTTGTTACTATTATACACGAATCCTAATTAAAGTAAAATTACAGTTGTGTTACAGAATTGTTACCTCTTTAAAGTTGTATGCTGTGCTAAGTGCGACGCTATATCTAAATCTTAGCCAATATCCTGATTGTGTGCCCTGTGGTAACCTTTCTGGGCATACAAAAAGCATCCTAGCTCAAGTGACTGATGCTGGCACTTAAGGTTTGGATGCAGTGTGTGAGTTCGATGATGCGCTTTTCCACGCGTATAAGACGAAACGTTCAACCGGATTTTTCTATTTACAATAAAAAAGAACGCCGCAGCGTTCAGATGTGGTGCCCAGAACCGGAATCGAACCAGTGACACGAGGATTTTCAGTCCTCTGCTCTACCGACTGAGCTATCTGGGCAAAAATTATGAATATATAAATTGGTGGGCCTTCAGGGACTCGAACCCCGGACCGACCGGTTATGAGCCGGGCGCTCTAACCGACTGAGCTAAAGGCCCAAAGCAATGGCGGAGAAGGAGGGATTTGAACCCTCGCGACCCTTGCGAGCCCTACTCCCTTAGCAGGGGAGCCTCTTCAGCCACTTGAGTACTTCTCCAAATATGTCGGCTTATGTGAATAATCACTTTTAACATTATAGTCGACGTTTTTTACTTTGTCAATGATAATTTACAGTCCTTCTACAGAAGGTTAAAGCTGATAAAAATCGAATCTAAAATAAATCACCCGGACTATGGTTATCCATCCCATCAACTATGGATCGAGTCTCTCATGGTATTTTGCATACATCTCCTCTGAGATCGTATGGCAAATCCCAATGTCTAAGCGATACTGCTTGCCATGACATCGATTGGATTAGAAAACCCTTATCCAAAAGCTAAAAGTTACCCGAGAAAATAACATGCCAAATTGAAGCAGTAAACTGCTGCTCGAAATAGTCAAGGTTATAAGAAATGATAGACATTAGTTCAAAGTTCGAACGATACACTCAATCTAGTATGGCCATGTAAAGTGAAGATATCTTGTCCTCCAGAAAGCTACCAGTCCATACTGAAATAAGAAATATCCATTGAGCTCTGGGTCTCTTTTCGTCACCAAGGTATAGATCAAAATTCACAAAGAAAAGCCCCTAGCGGAATTCAAGCGCTGATATTTAAGATATGTTCTGCAGTTAAGCCATAATACACAATCGCTATCGATATCAGTGAGTATAAAATTTTAACGACAGTAACTCGTCTCATGCTTGACCTCCTCGAAATTGGCTCCAAGTTCCATTTGAGATAACGTGAATCCAACATATCGAATCAAATTTTTTGATTAAATGGTTATAATCCATGCAGAAAATATCACAGTTTTTTTCTCATAGTCAATAGGTGACGTTATAAACTTATTTACTAGCTTTATATTTTTGTTATGTGTCCTTATCAAAAAACTTTTATTCTTAATTGTTATCCAGACAGGACACTCTACTTTCTTTGCCATGTCTTTATCTTGGATAGTATAACTTATAATCATCTAACCGGTGAATGCCTAGTCTCATACCGGCTAGCTTATACTTTTTAACCGTTGAGGTGAGTGTGTGACATTGAATTATCCGAAATAAGTCCCAACAGTTTTACCACTCACACAAGGGTTTAAGGGATTACTTTAAGATAAAGTCAACATCCCCCTACTAACCAAACCTCTATCCCGTGGCCTCGCTTTTGATGCCGGACTCAGACATACTTTATCTGCTCGTAATAAATAGGTGTTCACTTGCTACGGTGTATGCCTATCAAACCATCATATTTATTTGTTTAATTAGACCTTCCTATACCTCTTTTTTTGCGCCGTAACAAACACCGACGTCAAGGTCATTGTCGAAACAAAAAAAAGAGCCCTCAGGCTCTTTTTTAATAAGTACTTAGTCTTCTGGGTTTGGTGCGCCAACTGGGCAAACAGCTGCACAAGAACCGCAGTCGATACATTGATCCGCATTGATAGTGTATACAGCACCTTCTTCGATGCAGTCTACCGGACATTCTGGTTTGCAAGCACCACAAGCGATGCAAGAATCGTTAATTACATATGCCATAATATTACCTCCATGTCATGTGAGTTCCAAAGCACGCTTTGGAATCTTTTTCTTTTGTTCTGTGAAAATAGTAACATAACCGCGCGGACTTTTCAACCTTTTAAGACCGCCGAAGCCTTATTGTAACCCGTGTTGAGCTCTTTTAATACCTAGAACTTCACTTAGATTTCCAGCACCCATAGCGACTTGATTCCAGAGCTCACTTTAACGCATTATATGCTGAATTTGATAGACACTATCATACTATGAAAATATTTTTTTAAAAAAACTTATTTGAAACACTTTAGAGGGTGGTGCAATGGCCATCATGTATCTTTCCCTAAAGGGCACATGAGCATCTCTTTTGCCTCAGTCTCTCCAAAGCACCGACCGCAAAAAAATCCGGCATCGGATACGTCCAATGCCGGAATGCTGCTTTCACTTTTTATAGGCTACACGCTTTACTTGCTGTAATCGTAGAACCCTTTACCGGTTTTGCGTCCCAATTGACCGGCGCGCACCATTTTTCTCAGCAAGGTGTGAGCACGATACTTAGGATCTTTAAATTCATCATAGAGCACGTCCATAATGGCAAGGACCACATCCAGACCGACTAAATCGCCCAGTTCCAAAGGTCCCATCGGATGATTGGCACCCAGTTTCATGGCGTTATCGATATCTTCTGCGCTGGCAACGCCTTCTGCAAAGATGCCGATGCCTTCATTAATCATTGGAATGAGTATGCGGTTTACCACAAAGCCCGGAGCTTCTGCAACTTCAACAGGTGTCTTGCCGATTTCTTTAGCCAGTTCCACGATGGTGGTCTTAGTGGCTTCATCAGTCAGTTGTCCTTCAATCACTTCCACCAATTTCATAGCAGGAACCGGATTGAAGAAGTGCATACCGATCACTTTTTCAGGGCGATTGGTAGCCGCACCGATATCTGTAATGGAGAGGGACGAGGTGTTGGATGCAAGAATGGTGGATTCTTTGCAAGTTTCCCCCAATTCTTTAAAGATGCTCTTTTTTACCTTAGGGTTTTCCGTTGCCGCTTCAATGACGAGATCGCAGTCTTTGATGTCGTCCAAGGAGTCAGATACACTGAGATTTTTCAGTGCAGTGTCCATCTCTTCTTGGGTCATACGACCTTTTGCTACGTTCTTTTCATAGCCCTTTTGAATACCTTCTTGAGCTTTCTTCAGTGCTTCAGGTGCAATATCGCGAATGACGACTTCGTGTTTTCTGGCAATGACCTGTGCAATGCCGGCTCCCATAGTCCCTGAACCGATTACTGCTACTTTCATTTATTTTCTTCCTCCTTAGCATTCAGACATGCTTTATCTTTCGGTTTGATGTTAAATTCCGGACGACGCTTGTCAAGAAAAGCACTCATGCCTTCATATTGCGCTTCATCGGCAAAGCAGAGGCCGAAATGTGCCCGCTCAATGCCCATTCCGGTGAGAATGTCCACTTCCGTGGCCGCATTAATAGCTTCTTTGGCGTTACGTACCGCCACTTGTGAATTTTTCGTAATGGCTTTGGCAATTTCTACAGCCTTGTCTAAAAGCGCTTCCGGCTCGGTGACGTAAGACACCAGACCGATTTCTTTGGCCTCGTCTGCCGAAATGGCATCTCCGGTAAAGATCATTTCTTTTGCCTTGGACAGACCGACGATACGTGCAAGACGTTGAGTGCCGCCAAACCCCGGTGTAATCCCGAGGCTCACTTCAGGCTGACCGATCTTCGCCTTTGTAGAAGCAATGCGAATATCACAAGACATCATAAGCTCACAGCCGCCGCCGAGAGCAAACCCGTTCACGGCAGCAATCACAGGTCGCGGCAATTTTTCCAGTTTGAGGAAAGTGTCCATCCCGTGTTTTGCAAAAGCTTGTGCTTCAAAAACTTGCATTTGGGCCATTTCGGAAATATCTGCACCTGCTACAAAAGCCTTACCTGCACCGGTCAAAATCACGACTTCGATCTCATAGTTCTTTTCAATGTCGTCCAGCGCGGAGTTGAGCTCTTCAATGACTTCGGAATTGAGTGCATTCATCGCCTTTTGACGATCGATGGTCAGCACCAGAATCCCGTCATTTAAATCAAATTTTAAATACTTGTAATCCATAGCCCTCTCAACTTATCTTTCTACGGTGAGTGCCGTCCCTTGACCCCCGCCAATGCACAGTGTTGCAAGACCTTTCTTTGCATCGCGTTTTTGCATTTCAAAAAGCAGTGTAGTAAGAATCCGCGCACCGCTCGCTCCGATTGGGTGGCCGATAGCAATGGCGCCGCCGTTAACGTTGGTCTTTTCCATATCCAGATTCAGTTCTTTGGCTACAGCGCCGGCTTGTGCTGCAAAAGCTTCGTTGGCTTCGATAAGATCTAAGTCCTCAACGGTCCATCCTGCTTTTTCAAGTGCTTTTCTGGAAGAAGGAATTGGACCGGTGCCCATGATCTTAGGATCGATTCCTGCAGATGCATAGGAAACAATCTTGGCAAGCGGCGTAATGCCAAGCTCTTTAGCTTTTTCTTCCGACATGACAACCATCATGGCCGCCCCGTCGTTAATCCCGGATGCGTTCCCCGCTGTCACAGTGCCGCCGTCTCTTTTAAAGGCGGGACGAAGTTTGGCAAGAGCCTCTTCTGTGACACCGTCACGAATAAATTCATCAGTATCCACAACTGTCACTCTGCCTTTGCGATCTTTAACTTCTACAGGAACAATTTCATCTTTGAAGCGACCGGAGTTCTTAGCAGCTTCAGCGCGGTTTTGAGACGCCGTAGCAAGCTTGTCCTGATCTTCGCGAGTGACGTTGAATTGCTCTGCCACATTTTCAGCCGTGATGCCCATGTGGTAATCATTAAACGCGTCCCAAAGACCGTCTTTAATCATGGAGTCCACCATCTTTGCATCACCCATACGAGCGCCCCAACGTGCGTTCGGCAGGATGTAAGGTGCCATAGACATGCTTTCGCAGCCGCCGGCTAAAATAATGTCGGCATCGCCGGCTTTGATGATTTGTGCCGCCAAAGAGATGGCTCGCAGTCCGGATCCGCAAACTTTATTAATCGTAAAAGCAGGTACATCAACAGGAAGACCGGCAGCGATAGACACCTGACGTGCAACGTTTTGTCCGAGACCCGCTTGAAGCACGTTCCCGATGACCACTTCATCAACTTGTTCCGGTTGAACACCGGCGCGTTTCAATGCTTCCGCTGCTGCAACTCGTCCCAGTTCTACAGCCGGAGTGTTTTTAAATGCGCCTCCGAATGAACCTACCGGTGTTCTGGCCGCGCTAGCAATTACTACATTTGTCATATTTTCCTCCTATTTCTTCGGCGGGAGCACAGTGGCATAGCCGTCCAGCACTATCTCGCCTTGTTGATTGGTACACTGTGTGTGCAACTTAACGATTTTGTTTTTAATTTTTTCTTCAACCGTCACCTTTGCGGTAATCGTGTCTCCGAAATATACCGGTTTGGTGAATTTCAGCTCTTGGCCCATGTAAATTGTGCCCGGACCCGGAAGTCGCATCCCCAACACCGCAGACACTAAACCCGCTGTGAGGATACCGTGGGCAATGCGGCCCTTAAATGCACCTTTTTCCGCTTCAATTTGATTGATGTGGGCAGGGTTGTTGTCCCCGGTGATGCCCGCAAAAAGATAGACGTCACTTTCAGAGATGGTCTTCATAAACGAAGCTGTATCTCCGATGTTGATTTCATCAATGGTGTAGCCTTTTAACCCTGAGCGTTCCATAGTGTCCCTCCTAATCATTGATAGCTTTACTGGACAAATACCCAACTCACAAGTCAGCTAACCAAGCCTCCATAAAGAAATGACGAGACCTTTCATAATGTGAAACCATTTCCATCCACTAGTTATTTTACCTCGAAATTCATAAATTGACTATACTTTCTCCCTGAAGATTCCCCTCAAAAATAGGAGAAATGTCTATAGAAAAATGCTCAGACAAAGCTGAGCATTAACGTGACCCGTCGGCCATTTGTTCTATGATAATATCCACAATTTTTTCCGCCGCATGACCGTCGCCATAAGGATTGACGGCGTGAGCCATGGCCTGATACGCATCGGCATTGTCAAGCAGCTCCAGGAAGTTGGCCACAACGGCGTCATAGTCGGTGCCGATGAGCCGCGCCGTGTTCGCCTCAATCCCCTCCATGCGTTCCGTCTCTTCACGAAGGACGAGGACAGGTTTGCCCAAAGCCGGCGCTTCTTCCTGCACCCCGCCGGAGTCGGTGAGGACAAGACGCACTTTATTCATCAGATTCGAAAACGGCAAATAGTCCAACGGCTCAATCAGGTGAATCCGAGGATGATCGCTGAGGTACTTTTGTGCAATGGCCCGCACTTTCGGGTTGAGATGGACAGGAAAGATCACTTCCACATTCTCTCTTGCCTCCACCACATGGCGCACGGCACGAAAGATATTGGCCATAGGCACGCCGATGTTTTCGCGGCGATGACTGGTAAGAAGCACCACATCTTTGCTGTAGTCAATGGTGTTTAACACCGGGTTGTCAAAGACATAGTCATCTTTCACCGCCAAGTGTAAGGCGTCGATGACGGTGTTGCCGGTGATGAAAATCGCCTCATCGGGATAATTTTCCCGAAGCAGATTTTGTCGATTGCCTTCTGTCGGTGCAAAGTGAAAATTGGTCAACACACCGGTCAGACGGCGGTTCGCTTCCTCGGGATACGGCGAATAGAGATTGCCTGAACGGAGTCCCGCTTCCACATGGCCCACTTTAATCTGTTTGTAAAAGGCGGCCATCCCGCCGGCAAAGACGGAGGTGGTGTCCCCCTGCACAAGAAGCAGATCCGGTTTTTCTTTATCTAAAATAGTCTCCAAACCCACCATAGTATTGACAGTGATCTCCGTCAACGTCTGACCGGATTTAAAGATGTTCATATCATAGTCCGGTACAATATGGAAGATATCCAGTACCTGATCGAGCATCTCCCGATGCTGCCCCGTGACGGCAACCACGGTCTCAATGTCCGGACGTCGTTTCAGTTCCAGGACAATGGGCGCCATTTTAATCCCCTCAGGACGCGTCCCGAAGACGACGATAACTTTCATAGTTCCTCCTTGGATTTAAACATACCGCTCACTTTGCCAATTAAGACCACATTGATCACAGTGAGCAGTGAAATGAATAGTCCAATTTGCGCATCCACCCCTGCCACCAAATTGGCAAGAAGGCCGAAGATAATAGAGATGCCGTAGAGTATGAGCACAGTCTGGCGCTGAGAGAGGCCCAGGGCCAACAGACGGTGGTGCAAGTGCCCCTTGTCCGCCTGCATAATACCTCTGCCGCTGAGTTTTCTTCGCACCATCGCAAACGTCGTATCAAAGACCGGCACACCTAAAATCAAAACAGGCACGACAATGGTCAGCGCCGCCGCAGACTTCATAATCCCTTCAATGGAAATATAGCTCAGCATAAAGCCTAAAAACAGCGCACCGGTATCCCCCATAAAGATTTTCGCCGGATTGAAATTGTAAGGTAAAAATCCCAGACAGCTTCCCGCAAGAAGCGCCGCAATCACAGACACGCTGTTGTACTCAAACTTATACGCAATGACAGCAAGCGACACGGCGGAGATCAACGACACTCCGGCCGCAAGACCGTCCAGACCGTCGATGAGATTCACCGTATTGGTGATCCCCACCACCCAAAAGATGGTCACAGGAATCGCCAGCGCCTTCAAAAAGATGACACTTTCGCCGAAAGGAAAGGGATTCGTGAAAAACTCAATGTGCGAGCCGCCAAAGACAAGGATACCGGCGGCGAGGAGCTGGCAGGCCAACTTCACCTTCGCACTCATCTCCCACTTGTCGTCGATCAGACCGCACACAGTGATGAGGGTAGCGCCAATCATGAGCGCAATCAACTCGTGCGTCAGATCTAAAAACACCACCATCCCCGCCATCACCGCCACATACATCGCAAGCCCTCCGGAGATGGGAATCGGCTTTTTATGTACACGCCGAGCGTCTTTTGGAATATCCAGAAGGCCGAAGCGCACGGCGTTTTTAATGACCACAGGCGTCAGCACAAGACTGATCAAAAATGCCAACAGCGCCGCTAACAGAACCGTCTTCATCACTTCGTACCGAACATACGATCCCCCGCATCGCCAAGACCGGGCAGAATGTAAGCGTGGTCGTTAAGCTCACGGTCGATATGACCGATAAAAATATCCACATCCGGATGGGCATCCTGAACCACTTTAATGCCTTCCGGCGCCGCAATAATATTCAAGGTGCGAATACTGGTCGCCCCGGCACGCTTCACCTCGTCAATGGCTTCAATCAGCGAGCCGCCCGTAGCCAACATCGGATCTAAGATAATAATGGTCCGTTCACTGATATCCTTGGGAAACTTGGAATAGTAGGTGACCGGCTTCAATGTCTCAGGGTCGCGATACATCCCCACGTGAGCCACACGTGCTCCCGGCACCACAGACAACACTCCGTCTACCATCCCGAGACCTGCCCGAAGAATCGGTACCAGGGCAATTTTCTTGCCGGAAATTTCCTTGCCCACCGTTTTTTCCAGCGGCGTTTCCACCTCTTTATCGCTGAGCTCCAGATCCCGTGTCACTTCATATCCCATGAGCATGGCAATCTCCGTCACCAAGCTGCGAAAATCCTTACTCGATGTGTTTTTATCTCTTAAAATGGTGAGTTTGTGTTGAATCAGCGGATGATCCATTTCAAATACTTTTCCCATAGTCCTCTCCTTTTATTGACATTCTACTGTTACAAACCAAATTTGACGCGACCGCCGCAAGCTTTTAAGAGACGGTTCATAATGCTCACGCCGAGGCCGCGCATTTCAAAACCTTCCACAAAGATGATATCCACGGCTTCATCGTCACACTCCCGCAGATACTCGAAGAGATTTTGCGCAATCGTCTCCAAATGATCTCGAGACCCCATGCTCTTTAAAAAATACGCACCCTGATAGGAATCCATCGTCTCGTCCGTCGCAAGGACGGCAATCTTCTCACTGCCGTGCTCGGCAATGGCCTTGTTGATGTGGGCGATCACATTGTTCACATTGCCGACAAAACAGTACGCCTCCGCCCGAGGTGCATAGTGCTTATACTTTTGTCCCGGCGATTTCGGCACTTTGCCGTCGTCCTTGCTGATGATCGTCTCATCAATGGTCATCCCCGGCACCACGTCGTCCAACTCTTCCACCGTAATCTTTCCGGGACGGAGCACCATCGGCGGCGTCACCGTAGTGTCCACCACCGTGGATTCAATGCCCACATCCGCCTGTCCGCCGTCGACAATAATATCCACGAGCCCGTTTAAATCCTCATAGACCCGCTTGTACGTCGTCGTGGACGGACGGCCGGAAATATTCGCCGACGGCGCCGCAATCGGACGATTCACCGCATCGAGAATCTCGTGGGCGACCTTGTGGGACGGCATACGCACCGCCACCGTGTCCAGACCGGCAGTCACCTCGTCGGGAATCGTCGCCTTGCGCTTAAAGATCAAGGTCAGCGGCCCAGGCCAAAAGGCATCCATCAGCGCTTCCGCTTCCTTGGACACCTCCGCCACAATCCCTTGGAGCTGGTCTCGCCGTGCAATATGTAAAATGAGCGGATTGTCCCCCGGACGCCCCTTAGCTTTAAAAATTTTCTTTAACGCTTTCGGATTGGTACCGTCAGCGCCCAGTCCATACACCGTCTCTGTGGGAAAGACCACGAGACCTCCCTCTTTAAAGGTGTCCACAATAGTCTTGACATCCTGCGGCTTTATTTTTTTTGTCCCCTGTAGCGTTTTTGTTTTCATCGTAACAGAACCTTTCTTTACATAATCATTATAACAAGAGCCTATCCCCTTGACAACGACGCCCCCGGATAGGGTGCAAAAAAACGTCGCACGACTCAAAAGAAGTCTCACCGCGCGTCCCATCGTCCCGTCCGCCGTCTTACGATTTGTCCGCCGAGCGGTTTTATTAATTCGCCTTCTGTGATATACTCATAGAGATAAAGATTGTGGAAAGAATTCCACATAGTACACACCATGGATAGGAGGAACTCATGGCTACGCAATTTACACTTGACGACTTTATTTTCTCCGGCGACACATTAAAAGGTATGACCCGCCAGGGAAAAGACAAAATTAAAAACGAAGGTATTACCCACATGCCAATCCCTAAGGAAGGTCCGGACGGCACCCCTGTACGTGTGATTGGCGAGAACTGCTTCTTCCGCAGAAAGCTCTCCACCTTCGAGATCCCTGATACCGTTGAAGAAATCGGCTATGACGCGTTCGGTGTCAACAACATCGAATCCATTACCCTGCCCGATTCAGTAAAGAAAATCGCAGGCTTCGCTTTCTACCGAAACAAACTCACCGAAGTCAAACTGCCAAAGGAACTGGTGAGCATTGCACCGTCCGCTTTCGCACTCAATCGCCTGTCCAACGTCGAATTCAACGACAAGTTGGAACTCATCGACACCTCTGCATTCTACGGCAACGCCTTGGACAGCGTGGAACTGCCAAGCTCTCTGAAAAAAATCAACATGTTCGCCTTCAGAAAGAACAACATTCACGACGTCAACGTGCCTGCATCCGTGGAAGAACTGCACCCTGATGCCTTTGAATCAACCACGAAACTGAATAAATAAAAATCGGCATCACGCTCATAAAGACGTCTTGCAACTCGTGAGCACACGCTCCCATCGCCCTTCTCGTCTTTAAACACAAAAAAAGCTTACCTCGTCGTCTCGGACTTGGTAAGCTTTCTTTTTATGTTGAGATTGATGTGTAGCGCAATACGGTAAGGGGTGCGCCTTAGCGATAATTCCCCGCCTCGGCGCGTCATCGCCATGCCCTCAAAGGACCTTGGCGTCCTGTACGATCCTTCTCCACGTCTCTTTCGTTCTGCCGTACTCATCCTTGGCGTCCCGGCGCACCAGGGTGTGCGTCGTTGTCGATTCAAGAAGGTCATAGTAATACCATGCCCCCTTGCTTACATCGGTGTACGGTGTGATGTGCGCCTCATAGCCGTCCATCAGAGCGTCCTCATCGGCCACACGGTTGTAGAGTCTGTTGAGCATCGCCGCCGCTTCAGCCCGTGTCAGCTTGGCTTCCGGTCTGAACGTGCCGTCGTCGTAGCCTTCGATAATGTGGTTGCCGACCTCCCGGTTGATCGCCGCTTCATAGGGGTGGCCTTTGATGTCAGCAAACGCTGCAACCGTGTCGTTGTCTTTGTCGAGAGGCGCCAGCATCCGCGCAAATTCCCCCCGCGTGATCGGTGCGTTCGGTCTGATGGCGCTGCCGTCGGCAAGTAACAGATCGTGCGCCACCGCGGCGTTAATATACGGGATGTACCATGCATCCGCTTCGGTGTCCTCAAAGTTCGGTTGGGTTCTGTCCGTGAGATCCAAGCCTGCCAGTCGTGTAACCAGGGCTGCGGCTTCGGCTCTCGTGACGTGCTCCTCCGGTCTCAGCGTGCCGTCCTCATAGCCGACCATGTACGCCGTGTGGGTCTCCGTGACCTCAGCCTCGTCGTCTGCCGGCGGCAGGAGCGGCGTCGGGCTCAGAAACGTGAGGTCAAAGCGGAACAGATCCGTGTCGTTGTCCTCAGGCGCTGTCGGTTGGGTCGGGTCAAATTCTCTGTTGGTGATGACAAACCCGTCTATCGGGTTGCCCGTGACGGTCACGTCGTACGTGGTGCCGTCGACGGTGATCTGTCCGCCGCTTTCCCCTTGTTCTTTGACGGTGTAGTGGATGACCTCGCCGTTGTCGTCGATATAGCGCACCAACTGCTTCATTTCAAAGTTGTCGTCCTGACCCACGTCAAAAGTCGTCGGTGCCGCGTCGCCGTCACGGTACACGTCGATCCCCGCCGTGAGGTTCTTTAGTGCATCGCCGGACAGTGGCTTGCCGTAGCGGTCCTCCCAGTTGACCTTGACGTTAAGGGCAATCGCCTTATAGACATGGTACTCGTCATTGTCCTCAAAGTAGTACATGCCGTCACCTTGGTAGGTTTCCCAGTCGTAGTATTCTTCCGTGCCGTCCGTGATATTTTGGATAAAATATGTTCCCTGTATAGGTGTCCCTCTAAGATTTTTAAATTTTAAAATATTATAATCTGACGGAGTTAATACTTCATTATCATCTTCATCAATAACAATATTTAT
Source organism: Peptoniphilus equinus (assembly GCF_027921445.1). NCBI lineage: Bacteria > Bacillati > Bacillota > Tissierellia > Tissierellales > Peptoniphilaceae > Peptoniphilus > Peptoniphilus equinus. The sequence continues at coordinate 314,294 of NZ_CP115667.1, read as the reverse complement.
AAACATCCCATCAGACACTATACCCTGTTGTGAATTTTTCAGTAAAACTATGTTGTTTACACTATGGGCACCTGTAAACATCATCTCCATATCTGTGACACTGGACAGATCCCAATTAGAGACATCGGGATTTGCCACTTCCGCCAATATAAACATATAGCCCATACTTTCAACTTTTGCCGTATTCCAGTTCGTCACATTCGGATTGGCTGATTTGGTGTGACTAAACATCTCTCTCATCGTGACGACATTTGAGGTATCCCAGTTCGACACATCAGGATTGGCAACATCCGTTTTATAGAACATCTGGCGCATATCGGTGACCTTCGAGGTGTTCCACTTTGACACATCCGGATTAGCAGATTTGGCTTCACCGAACATGGCTCCCATAGTGGTTACATTGGCAGTGTTAAAATTTGAAACGTCAGGATCTGCCAACTCCGCGCCGTAAAACATAGATAACATATTCTCAACGTTGGACGTATCCCACTGCGAGACGTCCGGATTCCCTCTTTTTAGGCCTAAAAAAAGGTATTCCATACTTTTGACGTTGGATACGTCCCAGTGACGGACGTTGGGGTTAGCATTCTCAGCACCTTGAAACATACTTCTCATATTTATGACATGGGAGGTATCTAAATTGTCAGGTAAAATAATGGCTCCGGCGTATGACTCCTCGTTATGTATTGGCTGTCCGACTAAACCTCCCTCAAAATCATGCCCGGGGCAAAACAAATACGAAGAATCCTACGGCAGTGCGATGACGCCGTCCCCTTGAATCTCAATTTTGGACTCTCTGGCATTAAGAAAGTCCTTCGTGACAAAAGCGATCATCATGGCGTCCCACTTGGCCTTGTCGATGCGGCCTTCCCCGGAGATAATCAAAGTCTTGGCGTCGGCGTCGCCGTTGGCCACTACGGAATACGCCGCGTTATAGGCCGTGTCCGTCAGGTCATAGTTGACAAGGTCTGTCGGACTTTGTGCATAGGTTTTCCGACTGAGCGCAGCGAAGGTGATCCCTACGAGTAACGCCAGCAGGAAAATTTTAATGTGTTGTCTCTTCATTGTGTCTCCTTTCGTGCCGCGAAGGGTCTCCCACTCAGGGCGGTGATATGTCAGACGCCGCCCTTAATCCCCTACCGCACCTCATAGTTTTTCTTACATTATATATATATATATATATAGGGTTTGGAAAGCTTTTTTATTGTACTTCGATTACAGAATACAACGACGTGTTTTGCACCGACTGACGTCCCGCACGATGGCATCGCACTGCGCCGAAGTACGGTCTGAGCATACGCTCCGACGCCCGGCGACATGTTATGGCGTTCACATTTGAAGCGGGATTGACTCGGATCGCTCTTTTGTCCCGTCATCACAGTGCTGAACTGACAGCCGTAACGACTGTCATCGCCGCCACCCTAATAAAAAAGGACACTTCTTCCGAAGCATCCCTTCACTCGCCGCCGCTTAAGCCTCGTCGCCCTCAAGAATACGACGCGCCATTTGTCGGCCAAGTTCTTTTAATTGTTCAATCTCTTCTTTCGTGGCGGCCCCTTGAATTTCCGGCTGCAACGAAAGGGTGTCGAGCTTCAATTCGTCGCTGAAGGCTTTAAACCGTTTCATTGCGCCGCCGCTCCAGGAGTAGGATCCGAAGAAGCCCCAGATGTTGTTCTTCATCTTTTGGTGATGGAGCTCTTCCATCAAGAAACTCATCGGCGGAAAGATGTTGTTGTTGTATGAGCAGGAGCCTAAGATGACGCCGCGATACTTCCACGTATCCGCCAGCAGATAGCTTTGGGGTGTGTTTGCTATATCGTGAATACGAATGTCGGTGATGCCCCCTTCGGCGACCCCTTTTGCCACGGCTTCCGCCATCCGCTGGGTGTTGCCGTACATGGAGCCGAAGATAATCACCACGCCCGGCACGGTCTTTTGCTCCGCCAGTGCGGTATACAGGTCGATGATAAAGCGAGGATTGGAACGCCACACCACGCCGTGCACCGGACAGATGGTCTCAATATCCAGTTCGCCGACTTTTTTCAGCGCCCGCAGTGCCTGAGTCGCATACTTGCCTACGATGTTGATGAAATAGCGAGTGGTTTCGCTGTGGTAGTAGTCGTTAAATTTCACCTGATCGTCAAAGATGGCACCGTTCAACGTGCCGAAGCCGCCGAAGATGTCTTGTGAAAACAGGGTTTTGGTGGCGGGTTCATAGCACACCATGGACTCCGGCCAGTGCACCATCGGCGTCATGTAAAAGGTGAATTCGTGATCCCCGAGCTTTAAACTCTCGCCGTCGCCGACGACAATGAGATTGTCCTCGATGTTGTAGTAATTTTTCAACATCGGAACGGTCTTTTTATTGCAGACGATGTGTAGGTCCGGATAGCGGCTCAAGACTTCATCAATGCCGCTGGAATGGTCCGGTTCCACGTGGTTGATGACCAGGTAATCCAGTGGCTTACCCTCCAACACTTCGTCCACTTTGCTCAGAAAGTCCTTGACGGTAAAGTCTTTGACGAGGTCCATGCAGATGGATTTTTCACCTGTCAGCAGGTAGCTGTTATAAGCGACGCCGTCAGGCAGGGGCCACATTCTCTCAAAGAGGGTGGTGATGCGGTCGTTGACGCCGATGTAATAGAGATTGTCGTGTATTTTTTCTGTAAATAGTTGCTCCAAGTCATACCTCACTTTAGTAGTAATTCCACAGGACAGTGGTCGGAACCTAAGACGTCCATGTGGATTTTAGAATCTTCAACGGCATCGATCAGACGATTGGAGACGACGAAGTAGTCAATGCGCCAACCGACGTTACGCTCTCTGGCTTTGGCGAAGTTGCTCCACCAGGAGTAGACGTTGACGGTATCGGGATAGAGATGGCGGAAGGTATCGGTGTAGCCGCTTGCCAGAAGCTCGGTAAATTTTGCCCGCTCTTCATCGCTGAATCCTGCGGATTTGTGGTTGGCGTCGGGATTTGCCAAGTCAATGTCGTTGTGGGCCACGTTCAGATCACCGCAGAGAATGACGGGCTTTTTGGCGTCGAGTGCGTTGACATACGCCCGAAAGGCATCTTCCCACACCATGCGATAGTCCAGTCGTTCCAAGCCGCGCTTGGAATTCGGTGTGTAGCAGGTGATGAAGTAGTAGTCATCAAATTCCATGGTGATGACTCTGCCTTCATTGTCATGCTCCGGTATGCCGATCCCGTAGGTGACGGCAAGGGGTTGTACTTTGGTAAAGATGGCCGTCCCGGAGTAACCCTTGCGTTCGGCGTAGTTGTAATAGGTGGTGTACCCTTCCAGTTCCAGCTCCAACTGCCCTTCCGAGAGTTTGATCTCTTGCAGGCCGATGACATCCGGGTTCAGGCTGTAGAGTTTGTCCACAAAGCCTTTTTTTATTCCTGCCCGAAGTCCGTTGACATTCCAGGATATAAATTTCATATGCACCTCAGTTGTTACTTAGTAGTTATCTAAAAAGGATGTGCGCTCGCCCTGTTTGTCTTTGTATTCCAAGACGGCGCCCAGTTCCACATTCTGTGCAGAGCGTAAAATGCTGATGCCCACATTGGGATTTTTCTTTTCGATCTGTTGGATCAAGCCTTTGATATAGGCTCGCATGGACCCCTCTTCTTTGTTGGCGCTGACGACACAGGCACAGTCCAAAGGTTCGATGCCGGCATGGGCGACAAAGTTTTTCACCGATGCCTCCCGCACATAATAGAGCGGTCGGATGAGCTCCAACCCTTCAAAGTTCGCTGAGCGCAGTTTGGGCATCATAGTTTTATAGTTGGCGCCGAAGAGCACGTTTAAGAGCACCGTTTCAATGACGTCGTCAAAGTGATGGCCGAGGGCCAATTTATTGCACCCGAGTTCTCTGGCTTTGGCATAGAGATTGCCCCGGCGCATCCGCGCACAAAGGTAGCACGGATTCTGTGCATCCATGGTCTGAGAGGCTTCAAAGATGTTGCTGTCGTGAATCTTCACCGGAATGCCCAGCGCGTCGCAGTCTATCTCAAGGAGCCGACGCTTCTCGGGAATATAGCCCGGATCCATCGCAATAAACTCCAAATCAAAATGCATTTTGCCATGGCGCCTCAGCTCTTGAAAACACTTGGCCAATGTGAGGGAGTCCTTGCCCCCGGATATGGCCACGGCAATCTTATCGCCGTCAGTTACCATTTCAAATTCGTTAATTGCACGTGTAAACGGCCGCCAAATATAACGTCGGTAGCCTTTTATTAAGCTCCGTTCAATATCTTGGACGGATGGTTGTGTTTGAATCATAGAGTATCCTTCATTATATTTATTTCACCTGTCGAAATCATTATACCATGTATTAATTTATTGAACACGCAAAAAGGCACCTCGCGGGTGCCTTTTTATGTATAGCTGGGAAGAAAAAAGATGATCGAAATATCCTCGGTGGATATTTACACTGTCATAATAACATGGTGTCGAACCTATTGCAAGCGTTTTATCAATCTTTTTCAAAAATATTTTTTCCGCCTTAATTTCATCATAGATGCCGCCGCCACCGTTTTCATTTTTGGGTACAAATTGTGGTAAAATAAAGTCGGAGGTGAACTATGTTCAAAGATTTAATTAAAGATCGCCACACCATTCGCACCTACAAAAACGATGCTGTGGATTTTGATACCGTTAAAGAGCTTTTGAAATTTGCCCTCATGGGTCCGTCCTACAAGAGCGCACGACCTATTGAATTTCTCGTGGTGGACGACAAGCCGTCTCTCGAGAAGCTCGCCAAGCTCGGCGCCTTCTCCACCAAGTACCTGGCCGATGTCCCTCTGTGCATCATCACCTTGGCTCACACGGACACAACGACAACCTGGCTGCAAGAGTCCGCTGTCGTCACAGCCTACTTCCAACTCCTGGCCAAAGAAGAGGGGCTGGATACGGCATGGGTCAACATCTACGGCACTGAAAAAGAGGACAAGCCGGCGTCGGAGTATCTCGCCACGTTCCTTGACATTCCTGCAGGTCTTACCCCTGTGAACATCATCCCGGTAGGCTACGGTGACGAACGGGTTCGCAAGAGAAAAGACTTCGATATCTCAGATAAAATTCATTTCAACACACCGCGCTAAACAAAAAATCAACTTGGCTCCTAACGAGTTAAGTTGATTTTTTATTGCTTATTTCACGTATTTTTTATAGTTGCCGTAACCTTTCTCATCCATTTCGTCGTAGGAAATGAATTCCAAGGCTGCGCCGTTTATACAGTAGCGAAGGTGTCCCGTCTCTGCCGGACCGTCTTCAAACACATGGCCCAAGTGAGACGCCGTGGAACGCACTTCTGTGCGGTGCCCGAAGCTGTAGTCGTCACGGTATTCGTTGGCGCCTGACACAATGGGCTTGGTAAAGCTTGGCCATCCGCAGCCGGCGTCGTACTTATCTCTGGATGAATACAGCGGCTCGCCGGTCACGATATCCACATAGATGCCCTCCTCGTCGAACTTGTCATAGCGACTGGTAAAGGGGCGTTCCGTGCCGGCGTGTTTGACCACATCATAGGCCACATCGCCAATCCGTGCTTTGAGCGCCGCATCGGATTCCGGCTCTTTCTTCGGATAGTCCAAAGGTTCATCAGCTAGCGCCAAATTGATATGGCAATAGCCGCCGGGATTTTTGTCCAAATAGTCCTGGTGGTAGTCTTCCGCCTCGATGAAGTGTAACAGCGGCGCCACTTCCACTCGAATGGTCCGCTCATAATCCTTTTGCTTCTCTTCAATAATCTCACGCGCCCGTTCAAGGACACGCCCGTCCTCACTGTAAATCCCGGTGCGATACTGACGCCCGACATCATTGCCCTGTTTGTTGATCGTGGTGGGATCGATGATGCGAAAGAAGTGATCGAGGAGCTCTTCCAGTGATATTTTATAGGCATCGTAACGAACTTTTAAGGTCTCGGCATGGTCCGTCACGGCAAGGGCGTGGTAGTCGGTCGCTTCCGTCTTGCCGTTGGCATAACCCACAGTCGTTGTCAGTACGCCATGTAATTTTTTAAAGTAGCCTTCCACGCCCCAAAAGCATCCCCCTGCCAAATAGAGTGTTTGGACGTTTTGACTTCCCATTTGATTTATTTTCATAACAACCTCCTTTGGTTCTTCTCATTAATACCCATAAAAAAATAAGACCCTGAGGTCTTATTTCATCACACGTCACTGCAATCTGTGTTTGTATTCCTGTTTGTATTCTTCCACCCCGGGCTGATTGAAAGGATGAGCATGAAAGAGCAACGACGACACAAAGCACGCTTCCATAAAAAAGTAGGCCATCTCACCCATGGTATAGGCGTCCAGTCGTTCAAGTTCAATGCCGAGGCTGGTCACATCGTTCTTTTGATGAGCTTCTTTCGTCGCGCGGCTGACAATGCGCTTCAGTGCGTTCAGCGAAAAGTGATCGTGGGCTTGATAACAGTCGTCAAAAGCTGCAAGATTCACATCAAAGTCCACCGGATAGCGGCTCACGTCAATGACGGTTTCAAAGACATTGCCCGGGCCCTCCTGGAGGTACTGACCCATAGAGTGAAGATCGGTGGTATTGACCATATAACTCGGAAAGATGACATCCTTGTGCTTGCCTTCACTCTCGCCAAAGAGCTGGACGTACCACTTTTGATAGTATTCCATGCGCGGATCGTAGCTCACCAGAAATTCCGTGGTCTTTCCTTTTAGGAAAAGCGCCCGTCGGTCACAGGCATAACGGCGGGAAGGGTTGTCCGCATTTTCCGTCAAACGGCGATAGTCAAAGAGACCTGCTAAAAAGGCATCGATGTCCACATCCGCCACTGCCATGGGCAGTAGTCCCACCGCCGTATGTAAACTGTATCGCCCGCCCACATCCTTCGGCACCGTGAGCAGCTCCATGCCGTGTGCCGCGTGCTCTCGATATAAAAAGCCTGTGTCATCGCCGGTGATGATGACAATGCGCTCATATGGGTTTTCGTATTTTTCTTTAAACCGCCGCAGCACCAATTGATAGCCGATGTTGGTTTCAATCGTGGTGCCCGACTTGGAGACTACAATCATGCACGTATTGAACGTGTCGACAAAGCTTAAGACTTCCTGCAAACCTAAGCTGGACAGATGATTGCCCATGAAGACGACTTTCGTCTTTCGGGTGAGGTTTGCACTTTGTCCGTCTGTAGCTTCAATGATGGCTCGTGCCCCCGTGTAGGATCCCCCTGCACCGCAGACAATCACAAGCTCGTAGTTGTCTTTAATGAACTGTGCCAGCTCTTTAATCCGGTCCAGTTCCCGAAGGGAGTTCTCGGGATTTTGCCAGCCGAGATAGTCCTTGTAGGTGATTTGTGCCTCTGCAACTAACGCCTCCAAATCACAAGGCGCGTCGCTGTCAATTCCTGAATATGTTAACATTACCAAACCTTTATTAACAGTGCCGTTAAGTCGTCCCGTTGTTCGCCCCACATAAAATTGTAGACGGCACGCTTCAGCACCAAGAGTTCATCGTTGTCATTGTCTTGTAAAATAGCCTTGACCCGATCCGTCCCGAACTGTTCGCCGTTGTAATCCATGGTTTCAGAAAGACCGTCGGTCATCAGACAGAGTTTATCCCCGGTCTTAAGCCTGATCGAGTCGGACTCGTAGCCGCTCCCTTTAAAAAACGGCGAGATAGGAAAGCCGCTTAGCACCAGTTCCTCGCTGCCCTTTTCCGTCGCCACAATCGGACTTGGAAAGTGCCCGGCATTGGCGTAGGTCAAAAGGGACTTCTTCTTGTTGTAGACGCAGTAGAAACAGGTGAAGTAGGTCTCACCGTCCAACCCCAAATTCACAAAGCGCTGTGACAATTCTTCCAAGAGTTTCGCCGGAGCGAGTTTTTTGTCTCGGGAAATGTTACGCATGGCAATACGTATGAACATGGTAATCATCGACGAGGCAAAGCCGTGGCCCACCGTATCAGCAATATAGATGCCGACATTGTCGTCGTTGATGGGAAAAATATCAAACATATCGCCGCTTAACATATTGGACGGATGGTAGAGGTAGTCGACCTTCAGCGTGGAAAGAAAGCCCTTTGCCGGCAGAAGCGCCGACTGGATCTTTTGCGCGTGATTCATCTCAATGGTCATCGCTTTGTTGCGCTCCATAATTTCAGAGAGGAGCATCTGTTCTTTGTCGATATTTCGAAAGACTTCCACCACGCCTATGACGTGGCCGTCTTTCTCCAACGGCGAGCTCTTCACGGAGTACAATTTCCCGCCGATAGTCTCCTCCCGTTGGATCACCTCGCCGGTCTCATAGGTGCGACGGGAGATGACGGTATCGATGCCTTCGCGGTCAATGCGGGAGAGTTTGCGCTCAGTGTCGTAGCCAAGCAAATCCTGGAGGGCTTTGTTGGCATAGATGATCTGATTTTTAAAATCAATAACTCGGATTAAATCTGCAATGCTGTCCAATATTTGACGATTTAATCCGGGATTGCTTATGAATTTATAATACTGCTCCACAGTGACCACCTCCCTCACATTATAGCATAGTTACACAGTTTTCGGCCGCGGCCCGAAATATTGGTAGTAGTAGGACAACAACCCGCCGTTGTACAGTTTGCGATTGCGGTTCGCCTTGCCCACGTTTTTCTCAAGCGCTTCATGGGCGCTGATGACATACATGGAATAGGTGGGCACGGAACGGTACAAAGCCTTCAAAGCTTTTTCAAGCTCCGCCACTTCCTCACCGCCGATACGCATCCCGTAAGGCGGATTGGTGATAATGACTCCGTAATTGTCCGGCAAGTCCAACTCCCGCACATCTTTCACAAAGAAGCGAATATCGTCCTCCAGCCCTAACATCTCCGTGTTCATCTTCGCAATATCGATGGCCTTGCGTGCGATGTCCGAACCGATCAGATCAAGCTTCGTGTCATAGTCGATGTGGGCATAGGCTCGTGCCCGCTCCTCTTTTAAATGGCTTGCATCCATAAACTTAAAATGTTCAAAGTCAAAGTGCCGCGTCAGCCCCGGTGCAATGTTTTTGCCCATCATCGCCGCTTCAATGAGAATGGTCCCTGAGCCGCAGAAGGGATCGACCAGGGGACGATCCGGATTCCAATACGAAAGCTCAATCATTGCCGCCGCCAATGTTTCGGAAATCGGTGCTTTAAACGATGCCGCCCGATAGCCTCGCTTGTGCAGGCCGTCGCCTGAGGTGTCGAGGCTCACCACCACCCGGTCGTTGCGAATGGCCACTTCAATGCGGTGGCGGTTGCCTGTTTTTTCGTAGAAGCTGCGCTTGTACGTGAGTTTCAGCTTCTCAACAATGGCCTTCTCGGAGATTCGTTGAATATCCGCAAGGGAATAGAGTCGGGACTTGTAGCTTTTTGCGTCCACGCTGAAATTGGCGTCTTCAAAGAGGAGATCTGCCCAAGGAAGCGCTTTGACCTCTTCAAAAAGTTGATCAAAGCTCAGCGCCTTAAATGCCCCCACTTCCATGAGCACCCGCTCCGCACACCGTAAATTTAAATTGAGAATGGCAATGTCCCGCGCCTCGCCCGTCAACGTGATGCGACCGTCGCTTACACTCAATTCGTCATATCCCAAGTTTTTAAGTTCCCGTTTCACACTGGCTTCCAAACCGAAGTTTGCCGTTACAATTATCTGTGTCATTATTCATACCTCAATGCATCAATAGGATTAAGTTTCGCCGCTTTGTTGGCCGGATAGTATCCGAAAAAGATCCCAATACTCATTGAGAAACCCACGGCCAGAACTATAGAGAAGAGATCCGGCAAGGTGCCCTTGCCCATCAGATTCGATGCGAAATAACCTAATGCACCTCCCAGTAGTACTCCTATAATACCACCTATAATGCAGATGATGATACTCTCTGTGATAAATTGTCCCCGAATATCTCGAGCCGTAGCACCCAAGGCTTTACGTACCCCGATTTCTCGAGTCCGCTCCGTCACGGAAACCAAAAGAATATTCATGACCCCGATGCCTCCGACGAGCAGAGAAATGGCGGCAATCCCGCCAATGGCGAGCTGCACGTTATTCATGACGTCATTGATTTGCTGCAGCTGTGAATCTAAGGTTTCAGCTGATACGGTGGTGATCTCGTTATCGGCGTATTTGCCTTCATTGAAGTATTTTTCAATGTTCGTCGCCGTAGTGCCCACTTGCTCATTGTTTCGGGTCACGACGACAAAACTCGTAAAGGTTTCGTTGCCGCCGCCATGGTCTCGCGCGCCCACATTGTAAGGAATATACAGTGTAGTCACGTCATCCTGACCGCCGAAAGCTCCAAAGGAGATCGGTTCGTTTTTATAGACGCCCACACAGCGATAGACATAAATCCCGTTGCCGGTGGTCACTTCCACATCTTGTCCCAGAGCCTCGGCGTAGCCGCCAAAAACCTTTTGAGCTACAGTGTCACTGATGACACAGACATCTCTGTAGGCTTCCACATCTTCTTGCGTGTAGAAACGGCCGGTGAGCATCGTTAAATTGTTTATCTTTTCCGCACCGTTACTCATGCTGTTCACGTTGACCTGAAGCTCCGATCCGCTCTCCGGTTTTATGCGTCCCGACAGACTGACCGTTTGGATCACGGCACTCTCGATGGAACTTTGCATCACCCGTTTGACATTTTCTACATCTTGAGTCGTAAAGAAATCCCGCTGGGAAATATCCACCCAGTCGTAACCGTCTTTCGGATATAACATTACATCCACCAAGTTTTTGCTGAAGCTGTCAAACCCCTCGGAGACGGTTCGTGTCATGGCCTGACCGATGGTCAAAATAGCAATGACCGAGGCGATGCCGATGATGATACCGAGCATGGTGAGAAAGGAACGCATCTTATTGAGTTTTAAGCCTTCCAAGGCCATTTTTATATTGTCGAAAATACTCATTCTTCAATCCTTCCATCCACCATGGTCAAGATTCTCCCTGTTTCAGCAGCCAGCTCAGGATTGTGGGTGATGAGAATAATGGTCATCTTCTGTTCTCTGTTCAGACGATGAAAGAGATCCATAACACTTCGGCCCGTCTTGCTGTCCAACGCTCCGGTCGGCTCATCGGCCAGGAGGATGGACGGTCTGTTGGCCATGGCTCTTGCGATAGCAACCCGCTGCTTCTGCCCTCCGGAGAGCTCGTTGGGATTGTGCCGTGCCCGGTCACTCATCTCCACCAACTCTAACAGTTCTTTGGCCCGCTTATCTTTATCAACGTCTTTGTCCCTCGCATACACCATAGGCAGCTCCACATTTTTCTGAGCCGAGAGCCGAGGAATCAAATTGAAATTTTGAAAGACAAAACCGATTTTTCTATTCCGAATGCCTGAGAGTTCCGAGTCCTTAGCTGCGCTCATATCCAGACCGTCCAGATGATACGTCCCCTCCGTCTGGCGATCCAACAGGCCGATGATATTCATCAGCGTACTCTTGCCGGAACCTGATGCGCCGACAATCGCGACAAACTCCCCGTCGTAGACCTTTAGATTGATGCCGTGGAGAATCTCAAGCTCGTTGGGTTCGCCAATGTAGTAGCGTTTGACGATACCCTCCATAGTAATGAGCTCTCTCATGGCGTCGCCACCGTGTCAACCAGTTGAACTTCCGTCCCTGACGGATATTGATCCGGCATATTCAACACGCGAACCTTGCCTTTGAAATGGTCCGATTCCACCACCGATTCCACATCGTTACCGGTAATAATCCGTACATTCACTTCACGAATGGTAGCGGTGTCACTGTCGTCAACGAGAAGGACAAAATCCTTATCATTTTTCTTATAGATGGCGGTAGCCGGAATGACGATGACATCATCCTTGGCTTCCAAAACGTACCTGATCCGCACGGTCATGCCCGGTTGAAGCTTATTGTCAGGATCTTCAAAGGTGATTTTCGTCCCGTAGGACACTTCCTGCTTTTGAGCCGACGGATCCGCCGCCTTAGGCACAGGATCGATGGACGCTACTTTCCCCTTAAAGACGGTATCACGGCCCAATGCATCCGAGGTGATTTCCACCTCCATACCCACGTGAACTTTCGGGAAGTCGAACTCTTTAATTTGAGATTCCACCACAGTCCGTTTTACCGTTTGGATGTGTGCCACGGCTTGCGTCGGCACTTGACCTTTGACCATATCCACTTGGGTGATTGTGCCTGAAATCGGCGCCTTAATGGTCGTCTCTTCCAACTCTTCATAGAGGTTTTTCAAATCCACCGAGTTCACGCTGTTGTCTCCGCCTGCCTGAGCCTGTTCGACACCGGACTGAAGGGCTCGAATTTCCGAGTCCTGTTGAGCCAGGGCCACGGTGACATTCTCCTTTGCCCGTTCATAGGCGTTTCGTGCATCGGCGGCGTTCTTTTGGTAGGTGCGCAACGTATCTTCACGAGACTGTTTGGCCAACTGATCCTGTTTTGCTTGAGCGGCCATGGTTTTTTGGGCATTTTCCACACCCAGAGCCTGTTGTTCAATCTCCTTTTCCAACGCAAGGCGTGTGTCATGATTCGTATCGAGAAGCGCTTTAAACTTACTCTTTTCCGCTTCCGCTTCAGCGATGTCTGTTTTGAGCTCGGCAGAACGCATGGTCAGTTCATTCAGTTCCCGCTTACGATTTTCAATGTCGGCACGAATGGCGTCCATGTCTACTTCATCAGCACGGAGGGATGCGTCGGCCGCCATGGCGTTTGCCCCGTTGACATCAGATGCCGCGTCGTTTACGGCGGTGTTATCAGTCGTCACATTCCCCGTCACATTACTCGTCATAGCGCCGCCCACGCCGCTTCGCATTTGCAACTGCGCCGAGAGATTTTCAATTTCAAGGGTGAGATCATTCATTCGCCGCGTCACGGCATTGTCTTCCGACTTCAGGGCTTCGACCTGAGCGCTTGCCGCTTGGTAGCTGTACTCGGCATTTCGTGTCTGGATCTCAAGTTCAGCAAGCTTTTCCCTAGACTGCTCATACGCCAGACTCTGAGTATTTAAACTGTTTTGAAGATTGGTATCGGCACTGATCTGTGCGGCGACGGCGTCGTTATAACCCATGTCTAAGCTGCGCAGATAGTCGTCATAAGTCTTCTCCGCCAGCTGCCACTGGTCGTAGGCCTGAAGGACCCCGGCGTTGGCACTGACCACCTGGGCATTAGTGCCTTCCGCTTTACCTTTGACCGCCTCGTTCAACTTGTCCTGAGCGCCTTTGACCTGAACGCCGGCAGCTCGATTGGTTGAGCCGATGAGCGCTTCCTTTGCGGCGATCTGTTGGCGGATGGACGAATCGTCAAGTTTGGCAATGATTTGACCCTGAACTACCGTATCGCCGACTTCCACCTCAATGCTGGACACCGGCAAACTTTTCTGTGCAAACACATCCGAGGAATCCTCACTGATCACCGTGCCGCTCTCTGTGACGGTATTGGCAAAGTTTTTACGCGCCACCAACGTCGTATCCGCTTTTTGAAGTTCTGCAAGGTTCCCTCCGCCGCCGCCTAAAAAGGAAAATCCGGCGAGACCTACCGCAAGTACACCGACAGGAATAAGAATCTTTTTATGTGAGCTGAAAAATTGCTTTATATTGTCTACGTTCATTCATATACCTCCATGCTTTATTATATCTTGAAACCTTAAAGATAATCTAAATAGATTCTAAAGAAATAATTAAATTTCAGTCATACTATCGCTGTGTCAGCTGCCCAATAAAAAATCTCCCATGTTACAGAGAGATTCTCAAACCTTACTGTGGGTCTTGGATATAGAACGCCGTACCGTCGTCAACCTGCTGCGGATTTTTAAAAATATCGGCGCCTTTAAGGGTCATATCTGCGCTGAACACTCGGTGATCATCGTAAGGCAACGTCTTGACCGGGTGCATCACAGCCTTCTGCGTCTTGCCGTCCTCACCGGACTCACACAGAAGCACATAGTCTTTCAGTTTGCCGCTGGTGCCGATGGCAGACTTTGGAATAAGCACCCCTTGCACCACCCCTCGGGTGATCTTTAATGTGACGTCGCCCTCAATTGGCGTATCCGTGCTGAGATAGAGCTCCTCGGAATTGTCACTCCCTCCTACAGCCTCCACCTTACCGCTGACGGTATCGTTAAGGGTGACGATATCGCCAACCTCCACCTTACCATTGAACACTTCCGTCTCATGAATGACGGTGTGTCCCTTAGTGATCAGTGTGAGCACCCGGCCTTTTACCACGTCTCCGACGCCGGCACGCAGGTCACTCACCCGACCGTCCACAGGGCTTTTCACCACCGTCGTCTCAAGAGAGCGATAGAGCTCGGCGAGTCGTTCTACTGCGGCTTCGTCGGCCTCTTTTTGTGCCTGCTGTGTCCGGGCTTTTAACTTCAGATAATGCGTCTGTGCTTCCGCCACGGCGTCGCGATAAGAGTCCAGCGCCGACGTGTCCGTTGCCTCGCCACTTTCTAAACGCTCGGCCAACCGGTCCACTTCCTTAGCATCGGTCTCCTGTTCTTCGGCGAGACGCTTCAAGGTCTCCTCGAGTTCAATTTTGCGGCGAGCGAGCACTTCGTTTTGGTGTTCATAGCCTGCCAGCTGATTTTCCAAGGTGCGAATATGCCGTTCTTCATCGGTATACTCCAAGGACGAGGTATCTTGTGTGCCGTTGTCGTCCTCCGATGCGTCCTGCTGTTTCACATTTAAATTCGTTTGGTTTTTCTTCAGCGCTGTTTTAGTCCCTTCAATGTTCGCCGCCAGTGCCTTGACTTCCTCCTCAAGAGCTTGCTTCTCGGCCTCGAGGTTCGGAATCTCCACGTCCTTAGCCGCAATCTGCGCCGTCAGTTGATCCACGTCCTTCTGCATGGCTTGTCGCTCTTCAGAAGAGAGCAGGTTTTTATTCTTTTTCTTTGCTTTGGCGAGCTCCGTCTCGTAGGTCTCCCGAGCGCTCTTCCACGCATCGTAGGCATTAAATACAGGCGTGCTGTCCACCGTACCTGCTCGGTTCACCCTTTCAATCTCCTGACGAATCCCGCTGTCATCCAGCACAAAGAGCACCTGACCTCGCCGCACCGTCTCGCCTTCTGTCACGGCGAAGGATTGAATAGGAAGGGGTGAGGCCGTGACCTCGACCTTGCCTACAGATTCTGCCACGCCCTTACCTTCAGTGACTTGACTTTTTACGGCACTTTGAAGCGTGATCACATCAGCGGCACTCACAGGAATCGGACGATGTAAGCGTGATATAACGATGAAAGCTGTCGCCATCAAAAGAATGACGGCGCCGATAATATATATGTTGGACTGTCGTTTTTTCATGGCGATCTCCTCATCTATATTATAGCATCTACGTTGACACTCATTTTAAGAAAGAGCTCTGACTTATATTAAATTCGTGTTACAAAACTCCGCAAAAAAACACCGGATACATCCGGCGTTTTTAATATCGCATTCCGATTAGCGTTCCAAAATAATGAGACCTTCATCTTCAATGGCCTTCAAGATGCGATCGATGTGATCCTGATCTGTCGTTTCCACTTCAAATTTGACAATCTTGGAGTTGATTTCCATGCTTGGACGGCTGTCATTGTGCTCAATACGCAGAATGTTGCCGCCGAGCTTGCCTATAATATCAGCAACCAAACCAATTTGTCCCGGTTTGTCGGTGAGTTTTACTTTAAACCGTGCGTGACGTCCTTTGACGACAAGACCCCGTGTGATAACCCGATCCAAAATATTGAGGTCAATGTTGCCTCCGGAGAGCACCAAAGCCACTTTCTTGCCTTCTATTGCCACTTTGCCGCTCTTAATTGCCGCATAGGAAACAGCGCCGGAGCCTTCGGTGACCAGCTTATGCTTTTCGATGAGTTCCAAAAGTGCCACGGCAATTTCGTCATCGGACACTTCGACCATCTCGTCCACATATTCCTCAGCGTATTTGTAGGTCAGTTCGCCCGGTTGCTTCACAGCAATACCGTCTGCAAAGGTGGAGACATGATCCACGCAGGAAAGCTTGCCATTGACAATGGAACACTGCATAGATGCCGCTGTTTCAGCTTCGACCCCGATGATTTTACATTCAGGGCGCAGCTGTTTGATGACATAGGCTACACCCGAAATAAGTCCGCCGCCGCCAACAGGAACAACCACGACATCCACATCGCTTAAGTCTTCATAAATTTCAAGTCCGACAGTTCCTTGTCCGCACATTAAGGTTTCATCATTAAATGGATGGATAAAGGTTGCGCCTTGTTTTTCATTAAATTCCATGGCCGCATTGTAAGCATCGTCGTACACTTCACCGACGAGTTTCACTTCAGCGCCGTAGGATTTAGTGGCCTCGACTTTAGAGATCGGTGCGGATTCCGGCATAAAAATGGTCGCTTGAATGCCCAATTTTTGGCATGCCAGAGCCACCCCTTGAGCGTGATTGCCGGCAGAGCAAGCCACAACCCCTTTAGCCCGTTCTTCTTCAGTCAGCTTAGAAATTTTATAGTAAGCACCCCGGAGCTTAAACGAACCGGTCTTTTGCAGATTTTCAGTTTTCAGGTAAACATTTTCGTAGACATTGGACTGCACGAGATTGGTGCGGCGTGCCACGCCTGTAAGCATTTCTTTTGCTTCATAAACTTTGTCCATTGATAAGGTCATAAATTTCTCCTTCTATGTAATCGATTTACTACTTCTTCATATTGATTGTACCATAGCTCCGAACCTTTGTGATATCTGCGGTGAGATTTTACGGGAATTTCACAAATTCTTTCATTGCACAAAAAAACTACTCTGCTAAAGAGTAGTTTATCCTTTACCACAGACCCATCATATGCTGCATAATCAAACTGACGCCGGTGATGCCAATCCAGCAGATCAGTCCGAGGAGAAGCGCCTTGCCTCCAGTGCGAATGAGATGGATGGGATTGGTTTTCAGTCCGATCGCCGCCATGGCCATAATAATGAAGAATTTGGAGAGGTCTTTTAGCGGTGCAAAGATTCCCGCGTCGCCGCCCATGGCCACAACGACTGTGGTGAGCACCGAGGCCAGGACGAAATAGATGATAAAGCTCGGCACCATGGATCGAAAGTTCGGCTTGTCGTCGCCATGGCGACCTTGCCGTGCACCATGAATGGAAAGGGCCAAAGTAATAGGAATGATGGCCAGGGTTCGGGTGAGTTTCACAGTGACGGCTTTATCCAACGTCCCTGTCCCCAAACCGAATAAGCTGTCCCAAGTGGATGCCGCAGCCGTGACCGATGACGTGTCGTTGACCGCCGTGCCGGCAAAGATTCCGAATGCAGTGGGATCCGTGGTGCTGAATCCGATAACTTGTCCCAATATGGGAAAGATCACTGCAGCGATGACATTGTAGAGAAAGATGACGGAAATGGCCTGTGCCACTTCTTTTTCTTCAGCGTCAATCACAGGCGCTGTAGCTGCAATGGCAGAGCCGCCGCAGATGGAGGAACCCACGCCGACAAGAATGCCGATCTTTGAGGGAATGCGCAACACTTTGGACACTATGTAGGCGAGAATCAACGAGGTGGAAATGGTTGCAAGAATGATGGGCAGAGATTCTTTTCCCGTTTCCAACACCACTTTGAGATTGAGCCCGAAGCCAAGGAGAATAACTGCATATTGAAGCATCTTCTTGGAGGTAAAACCGATGCCGGCATCCAGATTGTGCTTGTCAGCAACCAGCCCGGAGAGTGCCATGCCGATGACAATGGCAAAGACAGGACCGCCGACCACAGGAACCAGTTTTCCAAGAAAATATGCAGGTATGGCAATGGCAAGAGCTAAGAGTAAACCCGGAAGCTTTTGTTTCATGTTATACCTCTTTTCTATAATAACTTCGTTAGTAACGCATTTATTATAGGTAATATCACCTCTTATCTCAAGGCTATTTTAGAGTAAGTCACACAAAAAAACACCGAGTCGCCTCGGTGTGTGTGGTGCCTATCTAACTTCTTCAGTGCTTTCCCAAAGACCGTGAATGTTGCAGTAGCTAAGAGCATAAACGGTACCTTTTTTAGCCGTTTTAACGGTTGCAAATACTTCCGGTTTGGAGAACACTTCGTCTTCGCCGTGTGCTGAGAAGGTGTAGCTGCCGACTTCGATAGGGAACTTGCTTTCTTCTGGTTGGAAGAACACTTTGATCCATGCAATGTGGTGTTCTAAAGTATTAGGGTGCTCAATTTCTTCCCCAACAAGAGCGTGAATTCTCAGACCGTCTTCACTGACTTCAGTGTGAATAACAGGTACGTGCTTTTCATTTTTCCAGTCGCCGGTTTGTACTGTTTCTGTTAATTTCATTGTCAATTCCTCCTATGTGTTAAAACTAAGTTACCTTATGTCTATACCCGTTCTTTGACAATCTTACCATCCCAAAAGAAATCTTCGCACAATCCATTCTCCGCCTAACGTGTACGCTAAAATGGACCACGGTTTCAAGAGGAGAATACACATGGTGAACCACGACAACCGCATTCGTAACAGTCCCGCGAACAAACACAGAATATCATCAGGCGATATGGGCACCACCATGGCCACAGCAAAAGCTTTGTCAAAGTGAACTTCCTTTTTCACCCATTTCTCGTAGCGATTGAGTTTTTTTATGCCGATGAGTTTGCCGACAAAAGCCCGCCCGTAATGGCGGGCCAAAAAGTAATTGATGAAACTGCCGATACCACATCCGATAATATTATATATCGTGCCTTTGACAGCTCCGAAGATCACCACGCCGGCAATGGACGTGACACCGCCGGGAATGATGGGCACGACCACCTGAATAATCTGCACGCCGACAAAAAACAGGGGGCCCCAGAGGCCTAAAGTTTGAATAAACACATCCAACTTCTGCTGCGACGTAAATATCCCAAGTTTATAACCCTTATACGTGGCATAGATAAAAAATCCCATGGTCACTACTGTGAGGACGTGATAGACCATATTGAGATTGAACCCGGACGCCTGCACGGCTTCGTCGGTGATATCGCCGCTTAAATCCGGCAAGGGATCTACATCGTGAGTCGGCTTAAGAGGTTGTTGATCGTGTCGCTGCTTTTCAGTACTCATGGTTTTATTATACCTAAAACACCGCCATAAAAAGTTACATTATGATAAAGATTCCCCTACAAAGTTCTAAATTAATTGCCTGTAATTTCCAATACGTGATAGTAGGCCCAGTTGGCAGCGTCGACATCGCTGAACGGATTCTTGCTGTACTTGTCCATAAAGCTTTGATTCGGTACACGTCCTAAAATCGTATTTAACACTTTGGCACACTCGGCCCGAGTGATAGGATAGGACTCGGCAAAGACAGTGTCCGATCGCCCGGTCATATACCCTTCACCTGCGACAAAATCGATGGCGTCCTTCGCCCAGTGGCTCTCTTTGACATCGTCATAATGGGTGCTCATGTGCCCATAAGGCTCCCCATAAAACTTGTAGAGCACGGCGGCAAATTCCGCCCGCGTGATCGCGGCATCGGGTTTAAACGTCCCGTCGTAATAGCCGCCCATAAACCCTTTCTCTTCCATAAAACCTACCGCATCGGCATACCAATCCGTTTGCTTCACATCTTTAAACGTCGAATAGTGACCGGACGGCGCCTTCTTTAAGTAGATGGTAGAGAGGACTTGGGCGACTTCCCCGCGAGTCATAGGCGACTCCGGCTTAAAAGTCTTGTCCCAATAGCCTTGCATATACGGCACTCGCAGATATCCGGCAGCGTCTTTGATCTTCTCCAACGCATCTTGAATATCTTTATTGGTACGATCGGACTGCACCAACACAAAACGCCCCAAGGACGTTGCAGCATTCATTCGAGCCAAATCTTCACGGCTGGCATTTTTAATCTTCATCCCTTCGCCCCACAAGGTGTAATCTTCCAAGACCCCAATGTCGATAGGCCGATCCGCCGCTTCGCCTTCGCCGTCTTGGACCACGACGGTTTTCGTGTCAACTTTTTTCTTCCCGGACTCCACATATGTAGATGTGACTGTAAGCTTCGTCCCAAGCGGCTGCTTTACAAGAGGAATTTCAAAGACGCCGTTCTCATACGAGCGCTGACTGCCAAGAAGATTGTCCCCAAGATACACGGCCACTTCCGCATTCGCCACAGTCGTTCCCGTGAGAAGCTCATCTTCGGTTTGAATCGGATTGACGGTGATCTCCTGCTTTGTCTCCGTCACTGACGCACTGGTGGTTAAATTCTTTTGCGACGAGTTTTCCGTCCCATCCAGTTTTTGAGACGTGAGCACCACAGAGTTGTTAAAGCGACCGTCTTCAGACGCCTGCGCCGCCTTGACTGTCAGTGCCACTGAAAAAGACGAGACCCCGTTAAGCGCCATAATATCATTCACAGACAACGACACAATATTTTGATTGTTCACTTTGGAATTCTTTAAAATAATTCCTTCCCCCGCCTGAACACCAACCAGCTCGGAGCTGTCCAGACTCAGCTTTTCATCCAAAAGCAACGTCACGGCAAAGGAGTGATACTCATCTTGGGGCACGGTAATGACCAGATTATATGTCAACGTATCCCCTACCACAGCTTCACTGACAGCCGGTTGCTCCAACACCGCCCCGATATCTGCTGCAAAAATCGGCTTTCCCATACATGATGCGACAAGACACGCTGCTAATGATGCAATTATCAGTTTCTTTTTCATAGTACACCTCAAATTTAAATTACCTCTATTATATCGCACTCTGTAAGAATTGTAACTATTGTCATACTTTTATATGCTTCTCTTGCGACTTTTTTGTCCTGTCTCAAGAGACAAATCTCCGAACACAAAAAAACGAGACCTCGAAAGGTCCCGTTAATATCGAATCAGCCAATTCCGCCCAGAATGGCGCCGGCAATCAACGCTATCAGCGCCATAGCACAGTAGAGATACTTGCCCAGCGGATAGAACCAGTCGCCGATAGTAGTCTTGGCACCCATGTTTACCGCACTGAGAGCTTCTTCTTTCGGCAGCACATGGAAGAACATCACGCCGGCAAGGAGTGCACCGAGAGGGCACATATAGATGGAAATGAAATCCATCCAGTCGCTGACGATAGCTTGAATCATAATGGCGACGATACATCCGATCACATGGATGACGCCCGTTGCCATCACACGATTCAATTTAAATTTCTCCTGCATAAAGGCTACCGGTGTTTCATAGAGATTGACAATGGAGCTGATCCCTGCGAAGAGCACACAGACGTAGAAAATGATGCCGACAATGTGTCCGCCGGTCATGCCGTTAATGACGTTGACCAAATAGATAAACATCAGACCGGGACCCCCTTCAGAGAGTTCCGCTCCGCCCACTGCCATGGCCGGAATGATAACAAAGGCGGCGAGAAGTGCTGCCATGGTATCAAAGAAAGCCACGTTTTTCGCAGAAGCAGGGATATCTTCATTCTTCGGCAGATACGAGCCGTAAATAACCGAACCCGACCCTGCTACAGAAAGGGAGAAGAAAGCTTGTCCGAAAGCAAAGATCCACAGTTTCGGATCGGCAAGTCCTTCAGGGTTCACAGTAAAGATATACTTGTAACCGCCTGCAGAACCCGGCTGCATTGCAATGTAGATCCCAAGGCCTAAAAATAGAACGAAGAGCACCGGCATCATAAACTTGTTTGCTTTTTCAATGCCGCCGGCGATGCCCATACACATAATCCCGAAGCTGATCAGCATGGTGAGAATGATCCAGAAGTTGGCACCGAAGGCGCTCGCCGTGCTTTCGAACGTGCCCCCGATGACGCCCATATCCTGTCCCATGGCGTAAAGTGAGCCATCAAGACTCATCCATGTGTATTTGACAATCCAACCCATGACGCAGGTATATCCAATAGCAAGCAGGAGAGATCCCAGAATCGGAATCAATCCCAAGACCGCTCCGGTAGAGGCTTTACCTCGTCGTCCCGTCGCCATGGCAAAAGCACCCATCGGACCTGCTGCAGCCATACGCCCCAGTGCAAATTCTTCAATCACACCAGTACTTCCAATTAAAATAACAAAAATGAAGTATGGGATTAAAAAGGTCATGCCGCCCCACGCGGAAACCAAGACCGGAAACCTCCAAATATTTCCCATCCCAACAGCTGAGCCGATACACGCCAGGATAAATCCCCATTTACCGGTAAAACTATCCCGATTTAAATTGTCACTCATAGGTGCCTCCTTTTACGTTTATTTGTTTTCGTAAGGTTCTAGGAAGGCGTGGAAGTGTCGCATTGGCAAATTATGACCCATGGTGATGCGCATATTTGGAATGGATTCTCTGTCTTCATAGAGCGCTTTGACAGCAGCGATAACATAGTCCATGTGTGCTTTTGAGTACATGGAGCGGTTGACGGCGAACCGTACGACATTCACTACTTCTTTTTGTTGTTCCGGTGTCTTCAGGTCGTATTCCATAGAATAGTCGCCCAGCTCGGCTACCCGGATGCCGTAGCGGCGGATGAGTTCCAAACTGAAGCCTTCTCCGGCAAAGCTTTCATGAGAGCGCTTGTGGTCAAAGAATTCATCCATATTGATATAGACCCCGTGGCCGCCTGCAGGTAGGACAACCCCTTTGATACCTGCGTCGTAGAAGCCTTTGGCAAGGTAGTTACATTGATCGACACGTTCTTTCAGATAATCCACGTTACAGCACTCATAAAGACCTTGGGTCAGAGCCATAATGTCGTGACCGGACATGGAGCCGTACGAGTCGTTGCCGTAGGAGGAAATCTGTTTCACTTTAAGCAAAATGCCGACATCGGTTTTAACGGTGCCGTCCTCGTTGAAGTCGGAGAACTTCTTCCAAAAGTAACCCTTGTCGCGGAAAGCCAAGATGCCGCCCATGTTGGCGTGGCCGTCTTTTTTCAGCGATGCTGTGAAACCGTCGCAATAGCTGAACATTTCCTTGGCAATTTCAGGAATGGACTTATCTGCATAGCCTTCTTCATTCATCTTGATGAAGTAGCAGTTTTCCGCCCAGCGTGCCGCATCCAGCATAAATGGAATCTCATATTTATGCGCGATTTCAGCCGTTTCACGAATGCTCTTCATGGATACCGCTTGACCGCAGACGGTGTTGTTGGTGACGGTGGTGTAGATCATTGGAATGTTTTCAATGCCCAGTTTGTCGATGAGCTCTTGAAGCTTGGCAATGTCCATGTCCCCTTTGAACGGATTCTTCTCATACTCGCCGCCTTCAGGAACTTCCAACAGGAGCTCCTTGTTGTAAAGGTTGCGAGGGATAGAACCCATTTGTTTGATGTTGCCTTCCGTGGTATCAAAGTGGCCGTTGGACGGGATGGTAAAGGTCTTGCCCGGTTCTCTGTCGTTTAAAATCTTTCGTACGATTTCAAAGAGGATGGATTCCGCGGCACGGCCTTGTGGCATTAAAAAGGCATTCGGACGTTCCAGCTGTGCGGCACCGCCGTTAAATAATCCGCCTTCTTCTTCCACAAGATAGAGTTCATCCAGAAGCTTTT
This sequence comes from Peptoniphilus equinus, assembly GCF_027921445.1. Lineage (NCBI taxonomy): Bacteria > Bacillati > Bacillota > Tissierellia > Tissierellales > Peptoniphilaceae > Peptoniphilus > Peptoniphilus equinus. The sequence continues at coordinate 290,865 of NZ_CP115667.1, read as the reverse complement.
CCACATCCTGCTCACCGTTTCTGATCAGGTTGAGGCTCTTCTTCGGATGGTCCCCTCGTTCAAAACAGTCTCTCATTGCATCCAACAATACATAATAACCTTTGTTTCTACCGTAAGATTCGTCTCCAAGAAACATTGCTGACCATTGCATATCGGTCATGGCTGTAGTGCCGGAGTCAGAGAGCATATCGACGATGAGAAGTCCTGCAGGAAATGCAAATTCGTTGTAGTGGGTGGCCTGAAGGGCACGTTCCCTCTGTTCAACGGTAGTCTTAGTGATGTTTTTGGTCACATAAGTAAATGAGTTCGGTACTTCTACGTTCAGTGGATATTCTTTCATAACTGACCTCCTAAAAATTTTGATTTTCTTGGATTACCCCGGTCGTCGAAAATCGCCTAGCGGACAGTAATACTGAAATAGACGGCACGTGAAAACGTTGCCTATTTCGAGTCTACCAAAGCGACTCCGAGAAGTAAATAGCTTCATCACGCTATAGAAAAAATTTTTAGCGTTTGATCCAATACAGCGTGCCCCTATCCCCACTTTGCCCCGGTGCCCTTTAAGGGTATAATAGGGACAACACTGACAAACATCATACTTTGAGTATGCATACATTTTATTTGAGGAGGTTGTATGTACAAACTGATTGACACGAAGCAACTGGATGAAGTGGCTTCACAAGTCTCCTATTTTATACACGACAAGACCGGCGCCGAAGTGCTGGTTTTGAAAAATGACGACGACAACAAAGCGTTCGGTATCGGCTTTAAAACCGTGCCGACGGATTCCACCGGCGTGGCTCACATCGTGGAGCACTGTGTTCTCTCAGGATCCCGAAAATATCGCACCAAAGAACCTTTTATGGATCTTATCAAGTCATCTCAGCAAACTTTTTTAAACGCCATGACCTTCCCGGACAAAACCATCTATCCGGTGAGCTCCAGAAACCTGAAAGACTTTTATAATCTTATGGATGTCTACCTGGATGCAGTCTTTTACCCTCGCATCTATGACGAGCCGTCCATTTTCAAACAAGAAGGCTGGCACTACGAGTACACCGACGGTCTTACCATCAACGGCGTGGTCTACAATGAGATGAAAGGCGTCTACTCCGATCCCCAGTCCCTCATCGCCGATGCTCTGACCTTCAGTCTGCATCCGAACTCGTCCTACGGCATCGACTCCGGCGGCGATCCGAAGGTGATTGCCGATTTGAGCTATGAGGCCTTTTTGGACTTTCACCGTCGCCATTACCATCCGTCCAACGCCATGATCTATCTCTACGGCGACTTGGATGTGGATGCGGCAATGACATTTATTGAAGAGAATTATCTGAACCATTTTGACACCTCTGCCGATCCCGTCGAAATTCTCCAAAACGAAGCCCTGAAAGCGACCGCCACAATGGACGGCGTCTATCCCGCCACCGACGAGGAGGCCCTACAGCACAATGATCTGATGGGCATGGGTTTTTGTGTGGGCAAAAGCTTAAGTGCCAAGGATCTCTTCATGCGCAACTTCCTTGCGGAACTGCTTATCAATGCCGATGCCGCACCGATAAAGACGGCCATTTTAGAACAAGGCTTCGCCGAAGACGTGTGGGCGGAGACGTCCTCCTCCCTGCCGTTGGATTTGTCCATCGTAGTGAAAAACACAAAAGGCAAAACGAAAGATGACCTGGAAGCTTTTGTCACCGCTGAGCTCAAGAAACTGGTCACAGATGGTATCGACAGAGATTTGCTCCACGCCACCTTCAACAAGTTTGAGTTTGCCTACCGGGAAGGCGGCGGTCCGCAAAAAGCTATTATCTATTATATCCGTGCTTTAAACACCTGGAACTACGGCGAGAGTCCTCTGGAAGGTCTCCAGACCTTCGCCGTCATCGACGAACTCCGAGACCGGATGGACAAGGGCTACTTTGAAACCTATATCAACGACAAGCTGTTGAACAATCCTTACCGCGCTCTGGTCCATCTGACAGCCAACGCCGAAGAAGCAGCCCGGCAAAAAGCCGCCTTCCAAGCCAAAATGCGCGCCCTGGAAGATGCCATGTCCCCTGAGGCCATCGCCAAGATAAAAGCCGATCAACAGGCCTTGGAGCACTACCAAACCGAACCGGACAGTCCGGAGGATGTCGCCACGATCCCAACCCTTGAGCTGGAAGATATTCAACAGGAGATTACCTCTATCCCTTATACCGTAACGGATACCGACTATGGAACCTTCCAGTTTACCGAGCAGCCTACCTCAGGCATCACTTACCTCAATCTGTCCTTTGCCGCCAAGCATATCCCCGAAGCATCCATTCAAACCATGAACCTGCTCGGATATCTTTTGGGCAAAGTCTCCACCACAGCCACCAACTACCTGGCCTTGGATTCTAAAATCTACAAATCCATGGGCGGCTTCGGCGCCGGCATCGCCACTTACTACGATTATGCCCGAAAGGACGGCACCTTTGATCGCCGCTTTGAAGTCTCGTTAAAAGCACTGTCCCATCAGGTGCCGGAAGCTCTGGAAACCACCTTTGAAGTGATCAACGACACCATCTTCTCCGAAAAGACGAAGATTAAAGAGCTGCTCATCTTACAAAAGTCATACTTTGAAGACTCGCTTCTCGGAAGCGGTCATCAGATCGCAGCAAGTCTGGTTAAAAGCTACTACTCTCCGATGAACGCCTACACCCAAGCCGCCGGCGGTCTGGGATACTACGACTATATCGTCAATCTCTTAGACGACTTTGAAAGCAAGTTCACCGCCTTGCAAGCTGGCCTTGAGCATCTGAAAACCGTCCTCTTCAGAGGCGTGGACGTCCATGTCAGCTACACCGCCGACACGCCAAAGGACGCATCCACCATCGCCTCCTATCTGAACGCTCTGGCACAGGATCACTACGAAATCGCACCGATCGACTTCACCCCTGAGGCAAAAAATATCGCCATTGCCGTACCGGCAGAAGTCAACTATGTCTCCAAAGGCTATACCCTGGATGACCTGCAAGGTTACACCGGCTCTATGTCCGTGCTCAGTAACCTCCTTTCCAACACCTATCTGCACACCCAAATCCGGGCGAAAGGCGGCGCATACGGTGCCGGAGTAAATTTCTCAATGCAGAACGACGTCCTCACCTACTCCTACCGCGATCCCCATCTGACACAGACTCTGGAGGTCTATGACGGGATGGGTGCCTACGTGGCAGGCTTGAAGCTCGATGACGCCGCACTGAAAAACTTTATCATCGCCTCAGTGAGCGCCTTTGATCCGCTCCTTGATCCGGCAGGCAAAGGCTCCGCCAACAAGACACGCTTTCTCTCTCATTTGACGGAAGAAGCCATCGCCGCGTACAAAACCGAGGCTCTCGCCACCACCTTGGACACCTTGCACCGCATGGCACCTGCCATTGACCATGCCATGGCTCACAACTATATCGCCGCCATCGGCTCCAAGGCGATGTTGGAATCCTCCGGCCTCTTTAACCGCATTGTAGAAATCCGTCGCTAATATTTCACCAAAGGAGTACCATGCAACCATCTGATTCCTTTACCAACAGCGCACTGCTCGCCTTATCCGGCGGTCTCCAAGATGCCTACACCTACAACATTCGAGGCCACGTTTTTGCCAACGCACAAACCGGCAACGTGGTCCTTATGAGTCAAAGTTTAATGACAGGGGATGTGACAACGGCCCTCCACTTTCTCCTCCCCCTCGTGTCCTTCGGACTGGGCATCCTTGTCGCCGAACAAGTTCAAAATACGTTTCAAACCCACAGAGGGATCCACTGGCGACAGCGGATTCTGGTTTTGGAAATCCTCATCCTCGCCTCGGTAGCCTTTATGCCGTCGAGCTACGATGTCGTGGCCAATGCACTGGTCTCGTTCAGCTGTGCCCTTCAAGTCCAAAGCTTTAGAAAAGTTCACGGCTACGGTTATGCCAGCACCATGTGCATCGGCAACCTCCGAAGCGGCACCGAAGCGTTGTCCATGTATCTGCGAACCAAAGACACGGAAGCCTTAACCCGAACCTTCCACTACTACGGCATTATCGCCATCTTTGCCCTCGGCGCAGGACTCGGCGGTGTGCTGTCTGCGATCTTTGCCGAAAAAACCATTTTACTCTCGCCGATGATCTTATTGATTTCATTTTTCCTGATGCACAATTTCAAACGCTGATCGTCGGCGTATCACTAAAAAGGCTGTGAGCTCATTCACAGCCTTTTTTATATGCAAGCTCCTCCCCCATTAAACCCTCCATCACTCATCGTCTCGCGCCATCACACGCAACCGCCCCCTCGACCTCGATCGAAAACCAAAGCGAGCTTGACTTCTCGGTGAGTCTCTCAAGTCTACTGATGCTATGATACTGTGAGAACGTGTTGACAGCATTTCCCGCCCAGTATACAATGAAACAAAATATACAGACTGTATATTTTGCCATAGCATCGTCGTTCATATCGCCACAAAGACACATAAACCGTTGTTCCTCAGCGTGTTTCAAGCCAGTGACGATATGTCACGGACCATATGACACTTTAAACGCAACTCGATAGTACAACGAAGGCCGGATAAATAGAAAAAAGTGATTTCATGAGAGTACATGGCTCTGTATAGTAAAACTCATGAATCGAACATATAAAACTTTCGTGCAACAACGCTGTGATTTCAACGTGCTCATCTCAACAATGAGCATCCCTAAGAAAAAGAAGGCGCAAAATCATGAAAAAGAATCAATTATTATCAATGCTGGCACTGTTCGGGTTGTTATTGTGCTTCAGCGCTTATCGGGCTTATGCTATAGATATGGCAGACTTTCCGGGCAGCGCCCAAGTATCGGAACAACAGTTGGAGCAAATGAAAAATGTAGGCATTCCGGACGAAGATATTTCATCGTTATACCAACAGATTGAAGTATACCATCTCACACCGCTACAGATAGACAACTACGTGAAAGGTTTAATTGCCAATGCCACGAATCCTACGCCTAAACAGAGATCCAAATCCTATGAACACTTGCCAAATGGCGACACCATCACACCATACGGAATTATTCCTTATCAAGATATCGCTCAAAAGTGGACACACTCTTCCGACTTCTCTTTAAGATCTGTCTCCGGACTGGAAGATCGTGTAAATTCAGCTGATCAATCCGGCGTCTATTATCTTGTAAACAGCACCGCCGGACACAACCAGTTAACATCCTATGTAACCCTGCCAAGTCTCTCCAATGTCAACGACATTGACAGACCGTATCAATTTTTTGGTATAAGTTCCAGCAATGCCGGGCATTCTATGTATGGCGATATCGGATTGGTCTATTTTCCATCCCTGGGTCAATGGAAAGCTTTTTATAACATTGTAGAAGATGGTGATCGAAAACAAGAGTATGAAATTAATTTCACCGGAGGAAACAACGTCTATTTCCATGTGCAGATGTACACTGACAAAGTTGAGTTAATTATCCGAGATAAAGCTTCTTGGGCTGAAGTGGGAAGAGTTGTATATAATTTTAGAACCAACTGTGTGCCATCTAATTTTTCCACGACCAAGTTTTCGAAACAAATTAATCTGGCGCAAACTTTAAATGGTTCACCTCTGAATATTCATACAGGTACGATCATGGTTGCTGCACAATACGACCAAAGTTGGTTGTATACACCTAGTGCCAATTATGCCTTTACCCCTCAATATTGTTCAGAAGCCTATAGACAAGGGCCTACTACGGAAGCTTATACTAAAGTTACAGCTAATTTTTCACCGTGGACTTCCGATACCGTCAACATTTCATTTAATTAAATGGCATGCCTTGAGTCCCCCGAATATAGAAAGGAAGATTTACAATGATAAAAAAATGTATAGCTGTCCTGGTGATGGCCTTGTTGTTCCTGGCGTCGCCTCTCGCCGTGTTTGCCGCAGACGTCAGTGTGAGCGCAACTATCCCCGACTTCCCTGTCAATTTAAACGGCATTGAATTTAAGCCGAATGTACCAACCAACTTTAACGGACTGGAATTTAATCCGGATGAAGATGCGCAATATCCCTTACTAGTCTATAAGGATATCACCTATTTCCCCATGACAACATTTCATTCGACGATTTTAAATGTCAATACTAACTGGACCTCTTCGGACGGACTGGTCATCGACAAGGGTCAGTGGGACGTGCCGAAACAATTTGCCTACGACAAGCCGCGTCCTTCAAAAAATAAAAAGAATCAGCGCGCAAAAATTGTCACCGAAAAAGTCACCGTGAATGGCAAAGTTTTCGACACAGAAAACGAGCCTTACCCGCTGCTCTTTTTCCGAGATATCACCTACTTTCCGCTCACATGGCGTTTTGCCGTCGACGAATTCGGATGGGACTACACCTTTGATGCCAAAAAGGGTTTAAACATTAGAGCGGATAATTATTTTTATACCGCAAAAGGTGATTCCGGCAGAGCGGCAGATGGAGGTTATCTCACCGTGCCGAACGAGACTCACTATATCCACGGCGATTTGGAAATACACCTCGTAAAACAGTTTTCACGCCTTCTCGGGCCGATGTCGAGAAATTTATCCATTGTCAAAGATACTACGGAGATAAAACCTGAAGCTTACTTCGCCTATTACCAAAAAAACGGACCGCTGTTTACCCTGGACGGCAACTTCATCCACACCACCTACTACACGGATCCGGATAAGCGGGATGCGAGACTTTGCAAGGTCAATATCAAGACAGGAGAGATCATTCGTGAGAGTGACGAGATAAGTATGCCGCGCGTATAACGTTGCTATCCTTTCCTGAATTGAGATGGATAGATTCCAAAAATAACCCCTCTATTACTAAAAGGCTGTATCAACCCCTGTGAGTCGATACAGCCTTTTTCTTGGAATTTTATTTTATTGCGACGATACGTACCATCGCCATGTCCTATTCGGTGTGGACAGCCTCGTTACAAGATGTGTCACGCCAAGCCGTTAAGTACTTGGACAGCGTGGCGCCCTTTTCTGTTACAGCGCTTATTTTTTATTTTTCTTGGATTTATAACGGGTTTGTGTATCGAGGATTTGTTTTCGGATTCTAAAGGTGTTCGGTGTCACTTCAATCAGCTCGTCATCTTCAATAAACTCCAACGCCTCTTCCAGCGACATATCCACGATGGGAGAGAGCTTCAGGGCATCGTCGGATCCGGAAGCTCGAATGTTGGTTTGCTTTTTGGTCTTGGTGATGGATACTTCAAGCTCTACGCCCTTCGGTGACGAGCCGACCACCTGACCTTCATACACCGCTTCTCCGGGTTCAATGAACAGGGAGCCTCGGGACTGAGCGTTGTTCAGGCCGTAAGCGGAGGCTGTCCCCGTATCGAAGGACACAATGGATGCGTCGTTGCGGCGAGGGATGTCTCCTTTGTACGGTTCGTAATCCAGGAAGAGGGAGTTCAAGATGCCGTTGCCCTTGGTATCGGACATAAACTCGGAGCGATATCCGATAAGACCCCGCGCCGGCATTTTAAACTCCAGCTTGGCATAGCCGCCGGTTGGCTCCTGCATACTTACAAGTTCCGCCTTCCGTCGCCCTAACTTTTCAATGACACTGCCCACGTGTTCATTGGACACGTCGACAGTGACCTGTTCCATCGGCTCGTAGGTCTTGCCGTCGATCTGTTTAAAGAGTACCACAGGCTTCGACACTTGGAATTCATAGCCTTCACGACGCATAGTTTCAATGAGGACACTTAAGTGGAGCTCCCCGCGTCCGGAGACTTTGAAGGCATCTGTGGACCCGGTGTCTTCTACCCGAAGGCCCACATCCGTTTGGAGTTCGCGCATCAGTCGTCCGCGAATTTGACGCGACGTGACAAACTTGCCGTCTCGCCCTGCAAAGGGTGAATCGTTCACAGAAAAATTCATCGCAAGGGTCGGTTCGGAGATTTTCACAAACTCAAGGGGTGTCGGATCGTCCGTAGAGGTGACGGTATCACCGATATTGATGTCTTCAATGCCGGAGATGGCGACAATTGCCCCTGCCTTAGCTTCCTCGACCGGCACACGGTTGAGTCCTTCAAATTCGTAGATGTTAGTAATCTTGACCGTCTGTTTATAGTCCGGCTTTTGTTTGTTCACAATGATCGCCTGGGAGTTGGCGGCAATCTTCCCACGCTCCACTTTACCGATGCCGATACGTCCTACATACTCATTGTAGTCGATGGTGGAAATTAACACTTGAAACGGTGCGTCCATATCCGCTTGGGGTGCGGGAATATAGTCCAAAATGGTATCAAAGAGCGCCGACATATCCGTGGCCTCATCGTTTAAGTTTAGCTTGGCAATCCCCGCCTTTGCCGAAGTATAGACGTGGGGTGCATCCAGGGCGTCATCACCGGCGCCCAAGTCGATGAACAAATCCAACACCTCGTCCACCACTTCGTCCGGACGGGCACCGGGCCGATCAATCTTGTTAATGTCTACGATCACCGGCAAGTTCAATTCAAAAGCCTTTTTCAACACAAACTTGGTCTGAGGCATCGGACCTTCATAGGCGTCCACCAACAGCACGACGCCGTTGACCATCTTGAGAACCCGTTCCACTTCGCCACCGAAATCTGCGTGCCCCGGTGTGTCGATGATGTTAATCTTCACACCGTTGTGCATGACTGCCGTATTTTTGGATAAAATCGTGATTCCTCGTTCCCGTTCAATGGCGTTGGAATCCATCACACGTTCTTCCACCACTTGGTTGTCCCTAAAGACCCCGGACTGTCTGAGCAGCGCGTCAACCAGCGTCGTCTTGCCGTGGTCGACGTGTGCAATAATTGCAATATTTCTAATATCTTCACGTTGCATCTTTTATCTCACTCCAATCTTACAAATTATATCACAAAGGCTGATGACTACATAGGCGCACATAAAAAAAGAGCACTCTCGTGCTCTGTAACGTCTGCTACAAACTCTTGTATACTGTAATCGTATTTTTATTTAAAATGCACCGATCCGTTAACGCCTCAACCAACATCAACCCTCGACCCGACGGCGTCAGGGAATTATAGAAATAATTTTTTACATCGCAACAAAATCCTTCGCCTTCATCGGCAACGGTAATGGCAATTTCGTTCTCATCCATGGCCACACACAGCTTCACCGACTTGGACGGATCCAGTGCGTTGCCATGTTTCGCACCGTTGACGATAAGCTCGTCCAGAATCAGACGAATGTCAAATATGGTGTCTTCGTCGTCGATGAACCCGGTGAGTCCGTGCAGAACTTCCATCACCATCGGTTTAATGGCGCTGATATCACTTTGTATTGCCCCGCTATATGTATAACGTGTCGTCACGGTCCTCACCTCTTTCTTATCTGTGTCGGTATATTAGTACCCCAAAGCTCCCCGTTCCACACTGCTCTAAAGCAATTCCTATAAAAAACTCCGCCTGTCTTTCATCCCAAAGGACAAGCAAATCTCTAAGGGTGTAGACTTTTAAACGAAAATTGGGTATAACAGAATTAAATCAAAGAAAGGAGAATTCATTCCATGCAAAAATATGAATGCACACTCTGCGGTTACATCTATGACCCGGCAGTAGGTGATCCGGACAGCGATGTACAAGCAGGTACTGCTTTTGATGCACTTCCGGCTGATTGGGTTTGCCCACTTTGTGGCGCTGAAAAATCTGATTTCGAAGTTGTAGAAGGCTAAGAAACTCGGTTTAGGTAGGGATGTCCCCTACCTTTTTTATTGCTACGCTTTATCCTGAGCTGTTGTCTCGTGTATCGCAACGATAAAACAACCCCCTAAGACCGGACGGATCCGATCCCAGGGGGTTGTTGTCGTTAAACTTAGTCTGCGGAATATGGAATTAATGCAATTTGACGTGCGCGCTTAATAGCTGCTGTCATTTGACGTTGGTGTTTTGCATTAAGACCTGTGACGCGACGTGGTAAAATCTTGCCTTTTTCAGAAATATAATTTTTCAGCATGGCAACATCTTTATAGTCAATTTTCTTGGTCTTATCCTTTTCAAACGGATCGACCTTTTTTCTTGGTCTGAATCTTCTATTCATGCCACTCCTCCTCAAAACGGAATATCTTCATTATTGATATGGTAAAATCCCTCGTTGTCTTCTGAGTCGGATCCGAAGTTTCTAAAGCTGCCTTCCCGGCTTGCCTGTGTCTGAGCCTGATCATAGGCGGAGTTCACTGGTGGACGCTGCATAGCGCTTTGCCCCTGGCTGCTGCTGTTTGCCGTTTCTACAAAATCGATGGTTTCCGCAATGACATCGGTAGTATAGACTGTCTTGCCGTCCTTGTCTTCGTAGCGACCGGTTTGAATGCGACCGGTGAGTGCGATACGATCACCTTTGTGAAAGTAGTTGGCAATGAGTTCAGCAGTTTTGTTCCAAGCGGTACAACTAATGAAATCAGCTGTCGGTTGGTTGTTGCGCTCCGCATCTTGACGACGCTCTTTGGAAAGGCGTCGGTCAACAGCTACATTGAAGCGGCACACTGCAGCACCGTTTGGCGTGTAACGGAGTTCCGGATCTCGTGTAAGTCTTCCCATCAAACTAACATTGTTCATAATTTCACCTTAGTCCTCTAATCTTACAACCATGTGTCGCATAACTGGTTCTAAAATACCTGAAACACGATCAAATTCTTTAATGATTTCCGGTTGTGCTTCAAATTCTACTAGGTAATAGTATGCTTCTTTGTAGTATTCGATTTCGTAAGCGAGCTTTCTCATGCCCCAATCGTCGATGTTTTTAACGGAACCGGCGCTGTTGATGATGTTTTGAAGTCTATCAAAAGCTTTCGTGCGCTTTTCTTCCTCTACATCCGGATAGAACATTACGATAACTTCATATTTGTTCATAATTCACCTCCCTGTGGTCTGATGGCCCATTCTGTTGAATGAGCAAGGATTTAACTTGTGTAGTATATGTTATTCAGCGCTGTTTGTCAAGAGATTCAGCGCGTTTTCTTGCCTCTTCTTTAGAAAATTCACAGCCGCAGTAGTCTTGTCGGTAGAGCGCATAGGCCTTGGAGAGCTCCGTGGAGCGCTTGAAGCCGCCTTGTTTTTTGAAGTCGGCATGCAGAAACGGCACGCCGACTTTGTTGCCAATGGCTTCCCCCATGCGATTCAAGACAGCACTGTCTTTGTGAGGACTGATGGTGAGCGTGGTGGTGAAAAAGTCATAGCCGTGAGCTTTGGCGAAGATGGCCGTCTCCATCAAGCGATCGTGATAGCACCGCATACACCGCTTCCCGCCTTCTCGCTCTTCTTCCAGGCCTCGGACACGATTTAAAAAGCGCTCGTGGTCATACTCCTGCTTTTCAATGGTGACGGGCCATCCTGTAGTTGCCGCCAGACGTTCCAGCTCGCCGTAGCGAGTGTGAAACTCACGTTCCGAGTCCAGATTGTCATTGAAAAAATAACACGTGATGTCGCCATAGTCCAAAAGTCTTTCGATAGATGCCGTGCTGCACGGCGCACAACACACGTGCAGCACGATTTTGGGTCGACCTTCAAAGTCCTCCAAGGTGTGAATCATCGTTTCGTTGTAATTCGGTTTTCTCATGCTAAATGCCGATACCTTTCTATTGCCTCGTCACTTAAAAATTCGTAGGCATTATTGATTGCTTTAAATGTCTCCGCCGCTTTGGGATCGTGGTTGAGGTCAGGATGGTACATCTTGGCAAGCTTTCTGTAGGCGAGTTTGATCTCATACTTATCTGCCGAGGTTTTCACCCCAAGGACGTCACAGGCTTTTTCATACTGCGCTTTAAAGCCGCCGCCAAAGGTTGCACCTTGATTTTGGTAGCCCTGATTCTGATAGCTTTGACCTTGATAACCCTGACCGTAACCACTGTTAAAGCCACCGAAGTCAAAGCCGCCGTCTCTGAAGAAATCCTCAAAGGACCCGTAGTAAAAACCGCCGCCGAAACCCTCTTCAAACTTCCGGCGAAATGCGTCTTCCTGAGCCTTACGACGAGCATCTTCCCGCTTCAGTCGCTCCGCTTCCACGTCGGCACGGTACTTGGCGCCATAGTCTTCCATGCGCTTGTAGGCTTCTTTGCGTCCAAGGATGTAATAGTCCGCTTTGTCATAGAAGTACTCCGTCGCCATATAGTGAATGTACTTGAGATAACTCACGGCAATATTGCCTGCAAGCGGGATGATCAGAGACAGCGCCGCAATCCAAAAGAGAGGGCTGCGAAGCAGAGCCACCAGGACAAAGGGATTAAAGATAAAGAGCAAGATCAAACATCCGCTGGCGGACAACAGCACGGCAAACAGCTGCTTAATGGAATCGAAGATGTTCACAAGCAGTGTCACCAAAAATATCACGGCACTGAGCACGCCGTCGATGACTGTGCCCGCACCCTTGTAGAGATAGCCTAAAAATTTATTCATTAAGACTCCTGTTCCTAAATTCTTCCAATTCGTGTATATCTTGGACAGCCAAGTCGTCAGCGCCGCCCAGGTACTCCAGATGGTGGGTGAACTCGTGGTAGAGCGTAGCTTTCATTTCCGCTTTATACAATAGTTCGGGAGCGCCGCCAAGTTTTCCGGTAAATGAGCCGTAGTAGAGACGAATACAGCCGCCGAGAATCGTACGCTCGTACACCCCGAGCACCAACAGATCCGCCGCTTCAGGATGAACTTTCAACTCCTCTTCCACAATAATGCCGCCGTTTAAATCTTGAAAGATGGCCTCCGGCAGATCGTCAACCAGCTCTTCCAATAGGTCTGTAAAACGATCAATGGTCATGATAGGACCTCCATAGTGCCGTCACCCGATGCCACTGTCGGGACAGCGTCTCACCCTCCAATGCCACATGTCGCACATCACCCGTCTGTCCCAGTACACTGCGCATTTGATCCCGAAACTGACGCGGACTGCCGGTGACATAAATCCTCCGGCGCCCTGTTCTCGTCTCACGACACGTCTCGCCGATAAAATCGAAAAGATAGTGAAAGACGGTCTTTGGATATCTCGTTGTAAAATACTCTCTATAGTAATGGAGCACCGAGTCCATAATGTAGACGTGAGACGCCGTAATCAGACTGTCACAGATATTGTTGACAATATAGGGGACACTCTTGCCGTCAAGGACGGTATTGCGAAGCAGCTCTGAAGCCACACCGCCATAAGTTTCGGCAAAGGGCTTCGGTGCGATGACAAGACCGGGTTCTGACGCGTAAGCTCGGTTAAAAGCGTCCAGACCGTTAATGCTGTCGATGTAGCCGCCTAATACGGGATTGGTGACAATCGGCGTCGTGACGGAAAACTCCCCGAGAACTTTCGCCCGATGGGCCGCCGTCACCGGCCTAAGGCTTAGCGGTGCCAATGCCGTATCAATGAGGACGCTATCGTCTCCCTGTGTCCAATTTAAAAATAGAAGTGCCCCAAGGCTATCATCTATAATCATAAAAATTTCACCTTAAATGTACAGACTCGATCCGCAAAGTAACGATAGGCGCCCTCCGCCGCCCCCTCATCGACAAAGAGACCGTAAACGCTGGCCCCCGATCCGCTCATCAAACAGGCGGGCGTAAAACGCCCCATGGTGTCTTTAAGTGCTTTCACCTGCGGATAGCGGGAAAAGACATAAGGCTCCATATCGTTTCGCAAAGCGGTGCTCACGGCGTCCAAGTCGCGCTTTTGAATGACTTCGATAAGTCTTTCCATAGAAAGGGGCTGAGGATTGAGCGACATGTGCTCATACACGTCTTTAGAGCTCACTTCAAATCCGGGATTCACGATAACGCCGATATAATCACCCAAGCTCAACGGACGAACCCGCTCTCCGATCCCCTCGCAGATACCGGCGTGAGATTCCAACATAAAAGGAACATCCGCACCGACCTCCACGGCAATACGCCGCTTCTCTTCCATGGTCATGCCGAGGTGATACAGTGCATCGACAGCGTGAATAAGATCCGCAGCATTGGCCGAACCGCCGGCAAGGCCACTTCCCATGGGAATCACTTTGTTTAACCGAACTGCCACCGGAAGCTGTCCGTAGACGGCTGTGATGGCGTCGTAAGCTTTGGTAAGAGTATTCACCTCAGGCAAGGGCCTGTCACAAAGAATCGTAAAGGTATCTGAAAGCGTGACCGCCATCTCATCGGCCAGATCGACTTTTTGCATCAAACTCTCAATATTATGATAGCCGTCCGGGCGGGGACTTTTCACATGAAGGGATAAGTTGATTTTAGCGTAGGATTTCATAGTCACCTCTTTACAGATTATACCATAGCTCCCGCAGAAGTGGCGGCGCTGTCCCGAGATGTGACTAAGATTTGTCGAAAGCTTTCTTTCCGGACTTCTAAAAATCGGCAACAAAAAAGAGAGCTTCCGCCCTCTTACTTGTCTCTTTACGAAATTTTTTGAGTCCTTTTCGTCACGTCGCTGAATTCCACATCATCTTCTAAAATAGTGACACGGACGGTACCGGTGAGCACATCAGAGTAAGTAAAGGTGGCTGTGGTAATGTCGTTACCATTTTCTACACTTACTGAAAAGAGGCTGGGATAGACGGAGTCCAGACGCCCGCGTCGCGTCACAAATTTCTTGCGCCCCTTATTGGCTCTAATAATAACTTTCTTCCCGAGATTTGCTTGCAGTTCGTTTTTGATGGAATTCATTTGATTCATTGATGACCACCCTTCTAAACACCAGTTATACTATCCACTTTATTATATCAAACAGGCATCAAAAAATCAAATTTTAAATTATACGAAATAATTCTTCCATTGTCAATAATTTTTACAACTTTTTTGCAGGGGATCCCTTTTAGACGCCAATAACAATACCGCCTAAATCTGCATAGCCGGTCGCCAAGGCTTTAGTCCTGACAATAATCACATCTTTAAATTTGGCAACTTCTTCCAACTTTTTCTTTAAGAACTCAGCCTTCTCCAAGCCTTCCGCATGGGCAATGACCACCACCCGATCCTCGACATGATCCACCAACGTACCGAGTTCCTGTCCCAGTTTCAAGAGGGACTTTTTAAACCCTCGGTTAATTTCATGTAAAGCAATTTCTCCGTTGTCATCTTTCATAATCGGACGAATGTTAAGTGCGGAGGCCACCAGACCGGTAGTCTTTTTCATACGGCCGTTTTTAATGAGATTGTCGAAGCTTTCCAGGATGAAAAAGGTGCGTGTGTCCTCCACCGCCTCGCGAATCCGTGCCACATGCTCATCAAAAGTACCTTCTTCGCTCAAAATCGCCTGCATCTTTAAGATGACGGCCAGTTGTCCGGCACTGGCGGCTTTGGAGTCGATAAGGGCAACTTTCTTCTCGGGGTGTGCTCTGAGAAAGGCGTCAATGGCACTGTGTGCCGCGTTGTGAGACCCACTGAGCTTCGAAGAGATCGTCACCACAAAAATTTCCTCTTCCTCGACAGTCTCCAGTACCGATTGATAGTCATAGGGTGACGGACAGGAGGTGACGATGGCGTTGTTGGTCTTTGTCATCGCATCAACAAAGGCGCCCATGTCCAAATCATTGTCGTCGATGTATTCCACACCGTCAATGGTTATTTTAAAGGGTACGTTGATAATCCCGTCCCGTTGTTGCTGTGCTATGGACACATCAGATGAGGTATCCGTAATAATTTTATAGCTCATCGCTCCTCCTAATTCAGTGTGGTTTCTATGAGTTCTTTGAGTTCACGTGCCC
Organism: Peptoniphilus equinus; assembly: GCF_027921445.1. Classification (NCBI taxonomy): domain Bacteria; kingdom Bacillati; phylum Bacillota; class Tissierellia; order Tissierellales; family Peptoniphilaceae; genus Peptoniphilus; species Peptoniphilus equinus. Next base: position 275,202 of record NZ_CP115667.1, on the reverse strand, counting down.
GTTGTGTGAGAAGCGTCTCATCTTCACCTTCAATCATGACCCGAACCATGGGCTCGGTGCCTGACGGACGAATGACCACCCGGCCGGTGCCGTTAAACTCCGCTTCAATGGCTTCAATGCGCTCTTTAATCTGAGGAAAATCCATGTAGTTGTGCTTTAAATCCGGTCGCACGTGTGCATTTTCCAACACTTGAGGATAAGAGGTCATCAGCTGATTCAGCTCGCTTAACGTCTTACCTGAGCGGCTTGCGATCTCAAGCAGATGCAGTCCCGTGGCCAGTCCGTCGCCGGTGGTGTTGTAATCCAAAAAGACCACGTGGCCGGATTGCTCCGCCCCCATGATATAGTCGTGAGCTCGCATTTCTTCCAAAATGTACCGATCACCGACCTTGGTCTGTACGAGATTAATCCCGCATTCATCCAAAAAGCGCTTCAAACCGATATTGGACATGATAGTGCCCACGGCAGTATTGTTTTTAAGTTTGCCTTCCTGTTTCAGACTCATGGCGCAAATGGCGAGAATATGATCCCCGTCGATGACCTCGCCGGTTTCGTCTACGGCAATGATACGGTCGGCATCACCGTCGAAGCTCATCCCCATAAAAGCGCCCTTGTCCTTGACCAACTGTTGAATCAATTCGGGGTTGGTGGAGCCGCAGTTGCGATTGATGTTCGTGCCGTCTGGTGTATCATTGATGGCATAGACGGTGGCCCCTAAGGCGCTCAGCACCTTGTCTGCAATGTTGTAGAGCGCACCGTTGCCTACATCGATGGCGATGGTCTTCCCTGAAAGATCCACATCCACAAGACTCGTTAAATAACGCTCATAATCACCTACCAGCTCAGGCCGGTAAACCATCGTGCCCACATCCTCGTGGGTTGCATTTTTATAAATTTTCGTATCATCAAAAATATAGGACTCGATTTGATCCTCCACTTCATCGGGGAGTTTGAATCCGTCATGAGAGAAGAACTTAATGCCGTTGTGTTCAAACGGATTGTGGGACGCACTGATGACGACGCCAGCAAGATAGTCCTGTGTGCGCGTCAGATACGCTACGCCCGGCGTCGGAATCACGCCCACGGTCTCTACATTCAAACCGATCGACATCAGTCCGCTCACCAGCGCCGCTTTTAGAAGCTCGCCGCTTCGTCGGGTATCCTGTCCCACAAGGACGGTGCCTTGTCTGTCTTTTGCCAGCACATAACCCGCAGCACGCCCTACTTTATAGGCCAGACTCGGGGTCAGCTCCAGATTCGCAATGCCGCGAATGCCGTCTGTTCCAAATAGTTTTCCCATATTTACCTCTTAGTATATTTTTTAATGCAATCAATCAACGTGTCCCGCTGATTGAGCTTAGGATTTTCCAAGACCAACTCCTCCATGTGGTGGAGGATGATACCGATTTCTTTTCCTTCTTCATACCCTAAAGCTTTAATATCATCGCCATTAATAGCAAGAAATCTGTCGGATGTGATCGGCTCGTCTTTAAGCTGCTGTATCCGCCTATAGTTCGCCTCGATATCACTGATGTCGGCGTCCCGCGCGGTGGCGAGACGATCGGCCCGAAAGAGGGCATAGAGATCATCAACCCGCCCTATCCCGACACGGCGAATCTGTTTTCTTAACGCCTTATCCGACATTACCGGCTGTAGCTTCATATGCTCGCCGATGAGCACAAGGACGGTCTCCACCGTCTTTTTATCAAAGCCAAAAGCTTTCATCGACTGCTTTGCAATCGCCTGAGAGACCGCTTCATGATGAAAGTAGCGTGCTTTTTCGCCGTCAAAGGTCCATGTAGCCACCTTCCCCGTATCGTGATACAGCGCGGCGAGGCGAAGCGCAAGCCGGCGAGGTACCTGTTCGGTGGCACGTAAGATGTGCTCGAAAAGCGAATACGCATGATGGGCATTCCCCTGATCGTAGCCGACGGTTCGCGCCAATGCCGGCTCAATGTAGCGCAGCAGTCCCGTCTCTTCGAACAGTTCAAACCCGCGCTTTACGCGAGGACTGAGAAGAATCTTCTCAAGCTCCCCGCGAAGCCGCTCCCGAGCTACGTGTTCAATCAGTTCGGCGCATTTTCGGATCGCCGCTATCACCGTGGAATCCAGTATAAAGTCCAATACCGTGGCAAAGCGTACGGCGCGCACCATGCGCAGGGCGTCCTCTTCAAAACGGCGTACGGGATTACCCACTGTGCGAAGGCGTCGTGCTTTGAGATCCTCCTGACCGCCAAACAGATCCACGACAGTGTCCCCGTAGGCCATGGCGTTGATGGTAAAGTCACGACGACTCAAATCCGATTCCAAAGTGTCCGCAAACTGTACGACAGGATGGCGATGATCCGTATAGTCCAGATCCGCTCTAAAGGTGGTAATCTCATAGACCTGTCCCTGAACCACCACGCCGATGGTGCCGTACTGTGCGCCGAGCTCAATGCAGCGGTACTCTGAAAACACAGCCTTGATATCCTCCGGCCGGGCAAGGGTCGTTAAATCGTAATCATGCGGCGTCACTCCAAGGAGATAGTCCCGGACGCACCCGCCTACAAAGTAAGTCGGATAGCCTTGGTTAATCAGTCGTGTACGAAGTTCATTTGCCGCTTGATCCATAGTTTTCACCCTTTCTATTATACCATATCTTAAGGCGTGAACTGATGGCGATATATGGTATAATAAGCTTAACTAAGGAGGCTTTATGAAAAAAAATATTGTTGCATTACTTATGTGCGCCTTACTCCTAAGTGCCTGCGGTAAAGGTGACAAGGCGACAAACGATACGGAAATTAAATCCACCGACTCGTCGAATGTGGAAGTTCTCACCAAAAACGAAGGGAACGCCGCCGCTGCCAATGCCAAGAACAGCGACCGGTCTGACGAAAAAACGACAGCGACCGACGCGGATGAGACAAAGGTGGACGCGGATGAGCTCTCTTCCCTTGCGGAGCACGCCGACTACATCTCCCACGTTCGCATCACAGCCGCTGCCGATGCGCAGGACATCACCTATTTGGAAGACTACAAAGGGGATCTGTCCAATATCGCTATGGAGCTTCCTAAAGGCGTAAAAAGCGACAGAGAATATCTTCTCTTCTATATTGACGGTGCCGATGGTAAAATTCAGCCCGTGGCGGAAGACAGTGCGTTTATTGAACTTGAAGGCAGCGACGATGAGCGTTTAGCTTACATTAAAAAGACCTTTAAGAAAGAGACGCCAAGTGTGGAACGTAAAACGACGACGGACTTGACCGATAACGCCAAAGCCGATGCTACAAAAGACGCCGAAGAATCCACACGAACCCTCACCACAAAATCCAAATAAAGACACGAACCGCACTGACTGTCAGTGCGGTTTTCTTTTGTCACTCACTCCTTCAATGCCTCTTTTTTGTAAACGTCGTAACCTCTCGCTCATCCTTTTCCCGTCATAGTAGACTCAGGTTCTGCCGCAGATGCTGCCACAGCGTCGTCGTCCTCACCGGTATCCCAGCCTGTATGACTGCAGTTCTACAGACATGCCCTGTCAAGTCAGATGTATCGCTGAAACAAGTGAATAAAGACAGCCTGCGTCACTATCCGGCCGCCCCCTAGTATGCCGGGCTTTTGCCTCCTTTCACACGTCACAATCTCGACAATCCGCCGCCTCCTTCACCGAATGTATGAACCACCAAGGTACCGTAGACCGTCCGCCAACAGTGCACAATGCTTATATGTACTGCTTTATGCTTTGCTGTCTGATTCTATCTGTGAGTGTATAAATCGGTGTATTTTATCTGCACTTTTCAACAAATACCTTGCAAAAATAATATGTATACTGTATTGTGTATAACAATGATTATATGTGAGGTGTATTAATTGAATTTTGAACACACGATCAACTATCAGATGAGGGTGCTGCGAGGTCGTTTCTTAGAATCACTCAAAGATGTCTTTGCCCATACCGGCATTACCTACGACAACTACATCACACTGATCCTGATTGAAAAATATCCCGGCCGAACACAGGCAGAACTGGCTGATCTCAACCACAAGGACCGCAACGTCATCGGTCAGACCTTAAACAAATTGGAAGACAAAGGTTTTGCCAAGCGGTGCAAAATACCATCAGATAAGCGCGCCTATGCGCTCTACATCACCGAGGCAGGTACGGCTTTTATCGAGTCGCTGCGCCCTCAAATTTTAGATGCAGATCGTCAGCTGCTCTCGTCATTCACGGACGATGAAGCCGCATTGTTCTTAAAACTGTTGGAAAAAGCTTGTGTAGGAGGTGAGTCCGATGTCAAGTAAGACCAAGGCTCAAAACGCATCCAATGATATCGATATGCGCAACCCTTTAGGGTATGAATCCATTTCTAAACTTCTGGTTTCTCTGGCCATTCCGGCTATCATCGCCAACTTGGTGAACGCCCTTTACAACGTCGTGGACCAAATCTTTATCGGCCACTGGGTTGGCTACATGGGCAACGCCGCAACCAGCGTCGCGTTTCCTCTCACAACGCTCTGCCTTGCCATAGGTCTTACCACCGGCATTGGGGCGGCATCAAACTTCAACCTGGAACTGGGTCGCGGTCATCCTCACGTGGCACGTGAAACCGTCGGTACCGCTGTGACCATGTTACTTGGCGGCGGATTGATTATCACTGTCTTTATCCTGATCTTTTTAGAACCTCTTCTGACGCTTTTCGGTGCCACAGGACAAACCATGACCTATGCATCACAGTATGCCGGCATCACATCCTTCGGCATTCCGTTTCTCATGTTCTCCATCGGCATGAATCCTTTAGTCCGGGCCGACCGCAGTCCCGTCTACTCCATGGCAACCATTGTCACCGGTGCACTGTTAAATACGATCCTAGATCCCATCTTTATCGGTGTCTTCGGTTGGGGCATTGCCGGAGCCGCCATCGCCACCGTCATTGGACAGTGCGTTTCCTCCATCCTCTTGGTGCTTTATCTACCACGATTTAAAAGCATTAAACTGCACCGTGAGGACTTTCGTCCGAAGCTTCACGTGATGACCACAGTATTCTCTCTGGGTTTGACGTCCTTCGTCTTTCAGTTCTCCAACTTGATCATTCAGGTCACCACCAACAATCTTCTCAAAGCCTACGGCGCTATGTCCAAATACGGCAGTGACATCCCTATTGCCGCGGCAGGTATCGGCATGAAGATTAACGTGGTTTATCTGGCCATTCTCTTAGGTCTGGTTCAAGGCTCGCAACCTATCTTCAGTTACAATTACGGCGCCGATCACTTCCATAGGGTCAAGTCCGCCTTAAAGCTCTTGCTCAGCTGTGCCTTTGCGATTTCTTTTGTCGCCTTTCTGGTCTTTCAATTTGCACCGGAAGTGCTTATCAGCATCTTCGGAACCGGTGATCCGCTCTATATTGAATTTGCCACACGATTCCTGCGTATCTTCCTCTTCTTTGTCTTCATCAACGGTTTTCAAATTTCCATTGCCACCTACTTCCCCGGCATTGGTAAGCCAAAATTGGGGGCGATGGCATCTCTTGCAAAGCAAATCATCTATCTTTTGCCTCTACTACTGATACTGCCGCGATTTATGGGCATTGAAGGCATTCTCTATGCCGGTCCTATCGCCGACTTCCTCGCCTTTATCACCTCGGCGGTTTTACTTGCCGTCCATCTAAAGGCGGAAGAAAAAGCAAGATCCTAACACAAAAGCGTGACGTCATTGACATCACGCTTTTTTCACATCCTCACGAATCGAATCCAACAAACCGTCTTCCCTCCGAATCTCAATAAACACCGCCGCCGTTTCCGGATGCAGCACGGTTTCTCAGCACTTTAACCCCACCTTTACAATAGACTAAAGGCAAGAACACCTATCGCCCCGCGTCCTGACAATGATAACGGACGTCGTAACAGCTACCATTGTACTGTAGAAAATAAACGATACACTATCTATTGACCTGTCCGTTGGGGACCGTGCTATCTTGTCATTAAAGGAGGTCATTGACCATGTTGAGACATGAAATTCAGAATAAAACCGGTTTAACCCGAAAAGCTATCGAATACTATGAGCAAAAGGGACTTCTACAGCCTCAAAAATCAGCAAATGGCTATAGGAATTACAGCGAGAAAGATGTGGCCATTTTAACTAAAGTTGCCCTACTTAGAAAAGTTGGACTGAGCGTCACTGAGATAGAAGCCTATCTTTCGTCTGCAAAAAATTCCCTATCGTCCATTTTAAGAACACAACAACATCACTTAGCTATGGAAGAAAAACGACACACCATCCTTAAACTCATCGTACAGGGAGAACGTAAAGCAAGTATTGACGATAAACTCCGGCAGATTGAAGCAGAAGAATCAATTTATGAACGATTGACGCAGTCGTTTCCCGGATATTTCGGACAAATGCTGTTTGCCGCCTATCAGCCGTTTTTAAACGCTCCCTTAGACACAGCAGGAAACGAGGCCTATGAACAATTGGTAACTTATTTAGATAACCTACCGTCGTTTGAATTGACTCAGGAGGAGCAAAATTATCTGGATGCCGTCAGCTCAACCTTTGATATGCCGACACTGCAACAATTGAATAAAGATAAAGTCCAGGCCGTTGAAACTATTGACGACTGGCTAAAAGCAAATAGGAGCAGTCTGTCACAGTATGAGGCCTATAAACATAGCAACGCCTATCAACATAGCACTATGAAACACATTCAAGATAAGCTCCACAAGTTTATGAAAGACAACAACTATTATGCCATTGTAATCCCACTGCTTAGACAATTAAGTCCAAGCTACAACGACTTCTATGAAAAATTGTTACAAGCCAATGAGGTGTATCAGAGCACACGACCTGATTAACAGCTTCCAGCTATAAAAAAGACAGTCATTCTAAGACATGACTGTCTTTTTAAGACCCTAAAAGCAAGACGTCGAGCACTTCCCGAATAGAATCTCCACGGCATCAACAAATTTTAGCACTACCACACCACAAACAACATCTGTTTCTTAGGGGATATAGTCCTGAAAACTCGCCTAATTTTGAAGGATGATCATTAAACATCTTTTGCCCAATGCAGCAGCTGACCAGGTCTTGTATCTATTAACCCTTGCCCCGAATAACCAAGGCACCATCTCTCAAAAATCTAAAAAGCTTAGCGAAACAAAATGAAAAGAAAGGCCAAAGGCTCTATTCTGTTATAAAAAGATTAGCACGCCCCTAGCCTCTAATGAAAAACGGTACTGCTACAAACAAAAAGCCAACGTGAAACTCTATACTGCGCCGCACAACCGGCTCACACAAAACTGATGACTCTGCACAATTCGACTTCCATCCAAGTCATCCAAACACTTTACCAAGCTTAGGATGTAAATAGATAATCTCGACGTCGTGAGAGAAGCCTATTGATTCGCAATAAAAAAACTCCGACCGAAGTCCGAGTTCTTTGGCGGAGAGAGAGGGATTCGAACCCTCGTGGGCTTGCACCCGAACGGTTTTCGAGACCGCCCCGTTATGACCACTTCGGTATCCCTCCAAGTATAGAAGTTATCATATCACAAATAAAAACCTCTGTCACTATCTGAAATTAACCTTCTTCACCGGACTCTCTGAAGCATGTAAAATTGGGTAAAAATAAGCAAGGTGATTGTATGGCTCTTATTTTAACGCAAAAAGCAATAGATTATATTCATTCAAAGAATCAAAGTGAACTCACTATTGCGCCGTCTCTTAACGGATGCGGTTGCAATATTAGCGTCGATACTCCCAAAGTACACTTTGGCCGTCCTACACGAAACGGCCACATCTACAACACGTATCATCAAGCTGACTTGATCTTTTACATACCGGGTTTCTATCACATTGAGACACATGACCTCATAATGGATGCCGAAAAATTTCTGTTCATGACGATATTGACACTGGATACATCACAACTCCCCAATTGATTCACAAGCTGCTCAGCTCATAGGTTTCATGCTAATCAACATCCACCGTTTACTTCGGTGGTTTTTCTTATTTACCTAAACCTCTTTATAGAAGAAATCTTACTCATAACGCACTTTCCTCGGCTTGTCTTCATGAATTCATGACTCGCTTAAACGCCAAAAAAGCATGAAACCATATCAACTATGATTCCATGCTTAAATTCGACTGGCGGAGAAGGTGGGATTCGAACCCACGTGGGCTTGCACCCTAACGGTTTTCAAGACCGCCCCGTTATGACCACTTCGGTACCTCTCCATTTATGGTGACCCATGCGCGACTCGAACGCGCGACACCTTGATTAAAAGTCAAGTGCTCTACCGGCTGAGCTAATGGGTCATATTGGCTGGGGCGGCAGGACTCGAACCTACGCATGTCAGAGTCAAAGTCTGATGCCTTACCGACTTGGCTACGCCCCAATATTTTGGTGCACCCAGGAGGATTCGAACCCCCGGCACACGGATTAGAAGTCCGTTGCTCTATCCAACTGAGCTATGGGTGCATAGTGGAGCGGGTGAAGGGAATCGAACCCTCGCAACCAGCTTGGAAGGCTGGGGCTCTACCACTGAGCTACACCCGCAGATCAGTTACTGATCAATTTCAACCTTAATACTTATGAAAAATAATGGAGCTGGTGAGAGGACTTGAACCCCCAACCTACTGATTACAAGTCAGTTGCTCTACCAATTGAGCTACACCAGCATATTGGTGGAGGAGAGTGGATTTGAACCACTGAAAGCGAAGCTAACGGATTTACAGTCCGTCCCCTTTGGCCAACTCGGGAACTCCTCCATGCTATTAAAAATAAATTGGCGACCTGGATCGGGCTCGAACCGACGACCTCCAGCGTGACAGGCTGGCATTCTAACCAACTGAACTACCAGGCCGCAAAATAATATGGTGGGCACTATAGGGCTCGAACCTATGACCCCCTGCTTGTAAGGCAGATGCTCTCCCAACTGAGCTAAGCGCCCATATCAGTGAAGTAATGGTGACCCTGCCGGGAATCGAACCCGGGATACCACCGTGAAAGGGTGGTGTCTTAACCGCTTGACCACAGGGCCTTAAAGCACCAAATAACTATTTATAATGGTAGCGGGAGCAGGATTCGAACCTACGACCTTCGGGTTATGAGCCCGACGAGCTACCGGACTGCTCCATCCCGCGTCAATATTTGGTGCCGAGGACCGGAATCGAACCGGTACGGTGTGTTACCACCGCAGGATTTTAAGTCCTGTGCGTCTGCCAGTTCCGCCACCCCGGCATTCTGGCTCTCAGGGTGGGACTCGAACCCACAACCTACCGGTTAACAGCCGGTTGCTCCACCTTTGAGCTACCTAAGATTATTAATATAATCCGGCAAAACCTACTCTCCCAGGCCGTCTCCAGCCAAGTACCATCGGCGTATTAAAGCTTAACTTCTGTGTTCGGAATGGGTACAGGTGTGTCCTTCATACTATGGATACCGGATAAACTCACAATCATATGCTTTGGTCAAGTCTTCGACCGATTAGTACTCATTAGCTCCACACATTACTGCGCTTCCACCTTGAGCCTATCTACCTCATTTTCTTCAAGGGGTCTTATCTATGGGGAAATCTCATCTCGAGGGGGGCTTCGTGCTTAGATGCCTTCAGCTCTTATCCCTTCCAAACTTAGCTACTCAGCCGTGCCATTGGCATGACAACTGATGCACCAGCGGTTTGTCCATCCCGGTCCTCTCGTACTAAGGATAGCTCCTCTCAAATTTCCTACGCCCACGACGGATAGGGACCGAACTGTCTCACGACGTTCTGAACCCAGCTCGCGTGCCTCTTTAATGGGCGAACAGCCCAACCCTTGGGACCTACTTCAGCCCCAGGATGAGACGAGCCGACATCGAGGTGCCAAACCTCCCCGTCGATGTGGACTCTTGGGGGAGATAAGCCTGTTATCCCCGGGGTAGCTTTTATCCGTTGAGCGATGGCCCTTCCACGCGGTACCACCGGATCACTAAGTCCTGCTTTTGCACCTGCTCGACTTGTTGGTCTCGCAGTCAAGCTCCCTTTTGCCTTTATACTCTTCGCACGATTTCCGTCCGTGCTGAGGGAACCTTTGAACGCCTCCGTTACTCTTTCGGAGGCGACCGCCCCAGTCAAACTGCCCGACTGACAGTGTCCCTTCCCCTGATTCAAGGGGTTAGGTTAGAATTCTAAGTTTAAAAGAGTGGTATCCCAACGGTGACTCCCTAAACACTGGCGTGCTTAGTTCTCTGTCTCCCACCTATCCTGTACATTCAAACTCAAAATCCAATGTCAACCTACAGTAAAGCTCCACGGGGTCTTTCCGTCCTGTCGTGGGTAAGCGGCATCTTTACCGCTACTACAATTTCACCGGATCCTTTGTTGAGACAGTGCCCAAATCGTTACACCTTTCGTGCGGGTCGGAACTTACCCGACAAGGAATTTCGCTACCTTAGGACCGTTATAGTTACGGCCGCCGTTTACTGGGGCTTCAGTTCTAAGCTTCGCTTGCGCTAACTCTTCCCCTTAACCTTCCAGCACCGGGCAGGTGTCAGCTCCTATACGTCGTCTTTCGACTTGGCAGAAACTTGTGTTTTTGGTAAACAGTCGCTTGGGCCTTTTCACTGCGACCCTATTGCTAGGGCTCCCCTTCTCCCGAAGTTACGGGGTCATTTTGCCGAGTTCCTTAACAAAGGTTCTTCCGCGCGTCTTAGGATTCTCTCCTCACCTACCTGTGTCGGTTTGCGGTACGGGCGATAGGTTACTCGATAGTGGCTTTTCTTGGCAGTGTGGATTCATAGACTTCTCTACTTGTTTTCGATCCGCATCACACTTCAGTGTTACTAGACACGGGATTTGCCTCGTGTCCCACCTTTGTGCTTGCACGCCGCACCAACTGGGCGCTTCTATTATCCTCCTGCGTCCCCACTTACGTGAACGCTTCCTATCGGTACAGGAATCTCAACCTGTTTGCCATCGACTACGCTTTTCAGCCTCGCCTTAGGTCCCGACTTACCCTGAGTGGACGAGCCTTGCTCAGGAATCCTTAGGTTTTCGACGGGTGAGATTCTCACTCACCTCTCGCTACTCATGCCAGCATTCTCTCTTCTGTAAAATCCACAGTGGCTTACGCCTTCTGCTTCGTCTCTTACACATTGCTCCTCTACCATCCTTACGGATCCACAGCTTCGGTATATAGTTTAGCCCCGGTTATCTTCGGCGCAGAGTCACTTGACCAGTGAGCTATTACGCACTCTTTAAATGTATGGCTGCTTCTAAGCCAACATCCTGGTTGTCTGAGTAACTCCACATCCTTTCCCACTTAACTATTATTTTGGGACCTTAGCTGGTGGTCTGGGCTGTTTCCCTTTCGACTATGAAGCTCATCCCACATAGTCTGACTCCTTAGTGCTTGATTTGGTATTCGGAGTTTGATAGGTCGCGGTAAGCTATTGCCCCCTAGACCAGTCAGTGCTCTACCCCCTCATCATTGTTCACTAAAGGCTAGCCCTAAAGCTATTTCGAGGAGAACCAGCTATCTCCGTGTTCGTTTGGCTTTTCACCCCTATCCACAGGTCATCCGATAACTTTTAAACGTTACCCGGTTCGAGCCTCCATCAGATTTTACTCCGACTTCACTCTGCCCATGGATAGATCACACGGTTTCGGGTCTATGACACCAAACTCTCGCCCTATTAAGACTCGGTTTCCCTACGGCTCCGAAGCTTTACTTCTTAACCTTGCTTAGTATCATAACTCGCTGGCCCGTTCTACAAAAAGTACACGATCCTGGCTTGTGCCAGTTTCGCTGCTTGTAAACATTAGGTTTCAGTTTCTATTTCACTCCCCTCTCGGGGTTCTTTTCACCTTTCCCTCACGGTACTGGTTCGCTATCGGTCACCAAGTAGTATTTAGCCTTGGGGGGTGGTCCCCCCGTCTTCCCACCGGGTTTCTCGTGTCCTGTGGTACTCTCTTGTGCTGATAGTGTCCGGTTTTCGCTGACAGGGCTGTTACCTTCTTTGGCTTACCTTCCCAGGTAATTGGACTAACCGTATCTATCGTCTGCACGCTTGGGCTCTATCCCGTTCGCTCGCCGCTACTGAGAATATCGATGTTTCTTTCTTTTCCTCGGGTTACTTAGATGTTTCAGTTCACCCGGTTCGCTTCCTTAAGTTATGGATTCACTTAAGGATACCTCGTACGAGGTGGGTTGCCCCATTCGGACATCTACGGATTGATGGCTATTTGCGCCTCCCCGTAGCTTATCGCAGCTTGTCACGTCCTTCGTCGCCTCTTGGTGCCTAGGCATTCACCTAATGCTCTTTTTTACTTGACCTTTGCTAATCAATTCTGTATTGACTGCATTTTATCCAGTGAAGATTGTCAATTGTTCTTATATTAGAAATTTTGACTTGTCTTCTCTTGTGTTTTCATATGATTGTGTAGTTTTCATGGTTCAATGCTCATAACGAGCTTCCACCGAAGTGGTGTCAAGTCTTAACTTGACAATGGTGGAGATGAGGAGATTCGAACTCCTGACCCCCTGCTTGCAAGGCAGGTGCTCTCCCAACTGAGCTACACCCCCACGGTAGATTGGTTATTTAATTGATAAGTCTCTGCATCAAGATATATAATTTCATAGTGTAGAACGAAAGTCATAAGACTTGATTGTAACCCGAACCTGACGTGTCCTTAGACACATAAGGTTCTTCGGTTTTCCTTAGAAAGGAGGTGATCCAGCCGCACCTTCCGATACGGCTACCTTGTTACGACTTCACCCCAGTCACTTATCCTACCTTCGACGGCTGCTTCTTTCGTTAGCTCACCGGCTTCGGGTATTACAAGCTCCCATGGTGTGACGGGCGGTGTGTACAAGACCCGGGAACGCATTCACCGCAGCATTCTGATCTGCGATTACTAGCAACTCCGACTTCATGTTCTCGAGTTGCAGAGAACAATCCGAACTGAGATCGGCTTTTTGAGATTTGCTTGGCATCACTGACTTGCTCGCTCTTTGTTCCGACCATTGTAGCACGTGTGTAGCCCAGGACATAAAGGGCATGATGATTTGACGTCATCCCCACCTTCCTCCGATTTATCATCGGCAGTCCCTCTAGAGTTCCCATCGTTACATGCTGGCAACTAAAGGTAAGGGTTGCGCTCGTTGCGGGACTTAACCCAACATCTCACGACACGAGCTGACGACAACCATGCACCACCTGTATTAGTGTCTCCGAAGAGAAGGGTGTATCTCTACACCGGTCACTAGTATGTCAAGCCCTGGTAAGGTTCTTCGCGTTGCTTCGAATTAAACCACATGCTCCGCTGCTTGTGCGGGTCCCCGTCAATTCCTTTGAGTTTCATGCTTGCGCACGTACTCCCCAGGCGGAGTGCTTAATGTGTTAACTGCGGCACCGAAATTCTCCGACACCTAGCACTCATCGTTTACGGCATGGACTACCAGGGTATCTAATCCTGTTTGCTACCCATGCTTTCGTTCCTCAGCGTCAGTTTGTGACCAGTAAGTCGCCTTCGCCACCGGTATTCCTCCTAATATCTACGCATTTCACCGCTACACTAGGAATTCCACTTACCTCTTCACTACTCAAGTCATACAGTTTCTAATGCTTACAGAGGTTGAGCCTCTGCCTTTCACATCGGACTTGCATGACCGCCTGCGAACCCTTTACGCCCAGTGATTCCGGACAACGCTCGCCCCCTACGTATTACCGCGGCTGCTGGCACGTAGTTAGCCGGGGCTTCCTCCTATGGTACCGTCATTATCTTCCCATAGGACAGAGCTTTACGAATCGAAATCCTTCTTCGCTCACGCGGCGTCGCTGCATCAGGGTTTCCCCCATTGTGCAATATTCCCCACTGCTGCCTCCCGTAGGAGTTTGGACCGTGTCTCAGTTCCAATGTGACCGTTCACCCTCTCAGGCCGGTTACTGATCGCTATCTTGGTGAGCCGTTACCTCACCAACTAATTAATCAGCCGCGAGCCCATCTTTGACCGCTAGGCACTTTGATCGATTCGACAGGTGTCAATTCGATGTTATCGGGTATTAATCACCGTTTCCGGTGGCTATCCCCGTGTCAAAGGCAGGTTGCTCACGTGTTACTCACCCGTCCGCCGCTAATCCTCGCTCACGTCACCCCGAAGGGTTCTGTGTGTGATTCATCGCTCGACTTGCATGTGTTAGGCGCGCCGCCAGCGTTCGTCCTGAGCCAGGATCAAACTCTCGATAAAAAGTTTTTGTCCTTAGCTTTCAGTTGTTTCACTGACTTTTCCGCTAAGCTTGCTTGCTTATGATTTTTCGTTTTCTACACTATGTAATTATCTTGGTTCAGTGCTACCTCTTTCGAGACAGCTTGTTTATTATATCGCGGCCGTTTCTCTCTGTCAAGAACTTTTTTCATTTCTTTTCAGCTCGATTGCCGCTGCCGTGTCAACACAGCTTTTATATAATAGGTCTTCTGAAGTGGTTTGTCAAGTTGTTTTTTTCTTTTTCTTTTCAAACCGAATCACCAGTTGACTTTTACTATGATATCATCGTGCTATTCATCTGTCAATAAGTTTTTACACTTTTTTATCAGTTCACCGCGGTTTTTTACAGCGAGTTTGCAATAGAGGGCTGTAAGGTTGTTCTTCACTGTTTTCTCGCTGAGATAGAGTGCTTTCGCAATCACTTTGTTGCTGGCACCTTCTCTAATGTAGGTAATAAAAGCGCGTTCTCTGGGACTCAATGTGTATAAAAGCTCTCTCGCCGCTTTCCGGCTCACCTCTTCGTTTCTGATGTCTTCAGCGGTGTATGATGCGCCTTTGACAACAGCGTTTAAAGCAAGTTCAATGTCCGCCTCGCTGCTCATGAGACTGAGTCGAACGGGACTTGGTGAAGTCAAGGCTTCTATAGTATGTGAAAAGACCACCACGGTTTTCGGCCGAGGGGTGGTCTTTGTGGTTATCAATATCGTGGATGGTAAAGGTTGCGCCGCGGCAGTGTGCCCCAACGCTTCAAATATTGCCTCATAACCTCGCTTTACTACAGGCCATGGCAGATCCACATAGTAGTCCATATTATTTTGCCTTACCTGCACTGTCCCGTTTGAGAAGCTGTACAGGGAGCAGGACAGGTTCATGATTGTCGTCACTTTTTTCGATGATCTTCAAGATGCTACGAATGGCAATGGCGCCGATATCATAATATGAAATCTTCACCGTGGTGAGTTTCGGACGGTAGATGGATCCGATGGCCGTGCCCCCGAAGCCTGTGACAGAGACATCTTCCGGAACTTTGATGCCGTGGTCGACCAGATAGTTGATGGTGTGGATGGCAATTTCATCTTGCGTGGTGAAAAATGCGGTGACACCGTCTTTGACGGCCCCGTCGATCTGCAGCGCCACAGCTTCAATATCAGCTTCGCCAATACCTGCAGTATAGATGACACGACTGCTGCCACCGATGTCTTTCATCGCTTTTTCATAGCCGCGAATTTTGTGACGTTCCTGCGTGCGGTCGATGTCTTTTTGAATGGCCACGGCTGCGATCTTCTTGTGTCCTTCTTCAGCCAGGTAATGAATCATCGCTTCGCTGACGGTTTCGTAATCGATTTGAATACCCAGACCTTCGGAGAAGTCGTAGTATTTATTAACGTTGATAAACGGTATGCGTGAATCTTCTAATTTGTAGATGAGTTTTTGATTGTACGTGGTGGAAATCACGATGATCCCTTCCACTTGTTTTTGGGTGAGCAGTTTGACAAATTTCAGTTCTGCTTCAGCGTCACCAAACGAACTGGAAATTAAAAGGTCATAGTTGTACATACGCCCCACTTCTTCAACGCCGCGCAAGATTCGAGATACGTAGGGGGAACCGATGTCATCGACGATGACTCCGATAACGTTGGATTTTTTCGTGACTAAGCTTCGAGCAATCTCATTAGGGCGATAATCCAACACCTCAATGGCGTGAAGTACGCGGCGACGCGCCTCCGGACTAACAGGTTTTGAATCATTTATCACGCGCGATACGGTAGAGATGGATACATCGGCCATTTTGGCTACATCTTTAATGGTTGAAGTCAAAACAATCCTCCTTTAAATTTCATAAACATGGTCTGTGGCATCGAGCTAATAGTTTTCCTTCACATGGTTGGCAGGTTGCGCATCAAATGAAGGTGTGTCGTCAAAGGCGTGTCGTCTTTCGACTACCGGACGTCATTCACACTGCCACAAAGAGGCCGCCTACAAACCGTAACAGTCTCTTGCCGACCATCAACCGACCCCGGTCCACACCTCGTCTGAGGCAAACGGCGGTGACACGTTCCTATGTAAAGCGCTCGCCCCAACCGCAGTCCCCGAGATGTCATTTAACTGCCCTGACGACACAAGTGACTCGAGTTCTAAGCTCTTTTCAGCTTGCTCATCGCCGAATTAAAGATCGGCAACGATAGTTTATACTCTTATTATAACAAGGTTTTCCCTTTTGGGGAAAATTTTTCACACAGACGCAAAAAAAGCGAAACTCTTTTCGAATTTCGCTTTCATGTTTCCGTGCGTCTTAACTTCTAAGGAAGACATCGCGCAGAGCTTCTAAAACTTCTCTGAGGATATAGAAGTAGTCTACGACGTTGTTAGCATTTAAGGACACAACCTTCGCCGTATCGGACACGGAATCCGTCACATTAGAGATCGTGCTGGTGAGTTTTAATGCCGTATGATCTACCGAACGGGAAATGTCGTCCACAGTATTGGTGATGGTGCCTACTGTGCCTACGAGTTTTTCCACTTCCGGACGAGCTACTACGACAAGCTCGGTAGCTTCACCACTGATCAGATTGATGTTGTCAGTGATTTCCACAGCGTTGGTGGTTAGGGATGGAATTTTCTTCATGGTATCGTCGATGACTTCTTGATTGTTTTCTATCGTGTCGTTGATTTTCTTAACGATACCCAGTACATTTTTTAAAACGAGTATGAGGTAGATTAAAACACCAGCTCCCGCCAAATAGAGTACAATTCTGAGTAAATCATGAAGTGTAATGGTCGCTTGCATGTTAACCTCCTAATTACTTATTCTTTTTATCTTCAACTTTCTTTTGTGTCTTGTCGACATCTTTTTTAATTTCTTTAGCGGCGTCTTTGACGTCTTCAGCCACTTTGCTCACACCATATTTCAGGTCGTTCTTCACATCGTTGGCACCGTCTTTAACAACTTCAGCGACATCTTCGTTTTCGTATTTGACTTTTTTCGCATCTTCACGAACGATTTCGCCAATGGCACGGCCTTTTGCCTTTGCTACTTCAATGTCGTCGGCGAGTTCAGCAGACTTTTGTTCTGCTTTTTCTTTCAAGTCACTGTAAGTTTGTTTAATTTTTTCTTGAGCTTGGAAAGCTTTGAATTGGAGTGAATCTGCAGCATCTTGGCCGGCAGCTTCCAAATATTCTTTGGTTTCCATAGCTTTTTCGCCAATTTGTTCACGAGTTTTTTCACCGGATTGCGGTGCAAAGAGAATGCCCAGGATAGCACCTACGGATGCTCCGGCAACGACTTTACCTAAATCTCTGGCTTGGCGTTTCAGTTGTGCTTCACGACGTCTGTCTTCTAAATAATCAAATAAACTCATCTTTATCTCTCCTTTTTTCGATGAAATTCAGTTTCTTTGTTGATCATTATATACCCGAAAAGCAATAGCTCAATCATATTTTTTTCACAGTGTGACTATATTGACATCAAAAAAACACCGGAAGCCTGCCGGTGTCTGTCAAATACTGTATAAAAAAGCTCCACAGGGGCGTGACCCATTAATTCAGACCCGCCCCATCGTTAGGTGGGTGGACTGATAGATGATTGCTAACTTCCTGCCAGGCAGGCCTGTTATCCTCACCTACGCTGTCCCCCGGATCTTCTTTGTCGGTTGAATTAAATGAGCTGAATGCGCTTCCCGTAGAGTATCTTTATTATACCTCACCGCACTGAGATTTTCAATTCTTTAAGAGTGCCCGCATATCGGCCGGTAATGTCGCCTTGACCATCACCCATCCCGAACGAGGTGTCTTGAGCTTCAAACTGAAGGAGTGCAAGGCCTGACGGGGCAATCTGTCGTCTGTGCCGTAAAGTGTATCGCCAAGAATCGGATGGCCCGCATGTGCCATATGCACCCGAATTTGATGTGTACGTCCGGTGTAGAGACGCAGCTGCACCAAGCTGTAATCGTCAAAAGATTTCAATACTTTCACCCCAGTTTGAGACGGCTTGCCGTCAGGATGGACAATGCGCCGCACGCCGTCCTCAGCACGCAATATCGGTGCATCGATGAGACCGTCCTCCGGTGTACCGAGAACCAACGCCAGGTAGTCTTTTTCCACATGCGTACGAAACTGTTTGGCTATCAGACTGTGGGCATAAGGATTTTTCGCCACAATGACCAGTCCTGACGTGTCCCGATCCAAGCGATTGACGAAGCGTGCTTTGCGCTTGAGATGAATACGTTCGAAGTAACCCAACGTCGCATTGAGCAGCGTCCCTTCCAGATCGTCACGGGAGGTGTGCGTCACCATAAACGGCGGTTTATTGATGACCAAGACATCCTGATCTTCATAGACAATGTCAATGGGCACATGCTCGACACTGCCGTTTGGTGCTTCATCTTTGAAGTCCACTCGCAGTTCATCGCCGGGGACAAGTGACACGTTGGTGGTGGTCTGAACACCGTTTTTATAAATCTGTCCGTGTTCAATGGCGCTTTTTAAAAAGCGGGACGAAATATGTGTTTTTAAAAAAGCTTTCTGTTTTGTCTCACGATCCGCAATGAAATATAAGCTGTCCATGATTCCTCTTTCTCTTTATCTTTTATAATTTTTATTATATCATTGTTTTATATGAAATTACGGAAAATACATGGAGGCTACTTTGAGCGAAAAAATTATCAATATTGTTTCCAACTCGAATTATGATTCACGGCGAACCACCTCCAAACTGATTCAGCTGCTTTTGGATGCCGGCTACACACCGACAACCAAGTTTTCCGATGAGGCTGAACTCACGGTGTGCATTGGTGGCGATGGCTCTTTTATCAAGGCCGTCCACAAAAATAATTTTTCAGATATTCCCTTTGTCGGTGTCAATACAGGGCACTTGGGTTTTTTTCAGGAAATCAGCCCGGATCATCTGCCCGAGTTTGTCGACAGCTATAAAAACGGTCATTACGAGGTCGAAGAAATCAAAGCCTTAGGTGCGGAAGTCTTCACTCAGAAAAAAAGTTTCATTTTAAATGCGATTAATGAAGTCGTACTCCGAGCCGACCACTCAAAGATTATTCACTGCAACGTCTTTATCAACCGCGCGCATTTGGAAAAATTTTCCGGCGACGGTCTGTTGGTCTCCACACCCGCAGGCTCCACAGCCTATAACTTTTCCAATAACGGCGCCATCATTCACCCTTCCATCAACGTCCTGGAGCTCACGCCTATCGCACCGGTACACAGCATTGCCTACCGTTCATTGAAGAGTTCGGTGGTCGTGCCGGGTAACTACGTCATCTCATTGGTGCCGGAGCGCCGCTATGCTTCATCAAATCTGCTCCTCGTCGACGGCGAAGAGTTCAGCTTCAAAGGACTGAAACGAGTGAATCTGCGCATGAGCGGTAAGACCATCAAAAAACTCACCTTTGCCAACGAGTCCTATTGGGATAATGTAAAGAGCAAATTTCTTTAAGAAGCCCTCGGCTTCTTTTCTTTTTATCACGACCACATAAGGAGGTTACTATGGAGGCACTGTTTTTCGGCAAAGGCCATGAGCCTGCCACGATAGCACTCAATCAACTGAACAAACACGCACTGATAGCCGGCGCAACAGGCACAGGAAAGACTGTGAGCTTGAAAGTTTTAGCAGAACAGCTCAGTGCCCAAGGCGTCCCTGTGATTCTCTCCGACGTGAAAGGAGATCTCAGCGGACTGACACGCCCCGGCACGACGAACCCCGACATCGACGAACGACTCAAGACCGTCGGCACATCAGACTTTGTCTTTCAAGGTTATCCCACACGATTTTGGGATACAGCCGGCCTCAAAGGTCTCCACTTAAAAGTCACCGTATCAGATATGGGCCCGCTGCTGCTCGGTCAAATTCTGGAGCTGAACGAATCCCAGTTAGCGCACCTGATTACCGTCTTTAACATCGCAGATGACGCTGGACTGTTGCTTTTAGATTTCAAGGACTTAAAAGCCATGCTTCAATTTGTCATCACACACCGCAAGGACTTGGAAGCGAACTACGGCGCGCTGACCACCGCCAGTTTAAACGCCATTGACCGACGCCTGATCGTAGTGGAACACGACGGCGCCGATGCCTTTTTCGGTGAACCGCCAGTAGATATTGGGCACTTTTTTGAAACCCGTGAGGGTTTGGGCACCATCAACATCATCCAAAGTCAAACCCTTATCGCACATCCGACCCTCTATAGTATGTTCATGCTCTATATGTTATCCGAACTTTTTGAACAGCTCCCTGAAGTGGGCAATCCTGACAAGCCGAAGCTCGTCTTTTTCTTTGACGAGGCACACCTGCTTTTTGACAATGCCCCGAAAGCTCTGCTCCAAAAAATCGAACAAGTTGTCCGTCTCATTCGCTCCAAAGGTGTGGGAATTGTCTTTGTGACACAAAACCCTCTCGATGTGCCGGACGCCGTGTCATCACAGCTCGCCACACGGATTATTCACAACCTTCGCGCCTATTCTCCCAAAGAACAGAAAGCGGTGCGTGCCGTGGCAAAAACCTTTCGCCCTCGCGACGGTTTGAACACTGAAGATGCCTTGTCCCGGCTCGGCACCGGCGTCGCCCTCTTCTCCACCCTAGATTCAGACGGCGCACCTAGTCCTGTCGATGTCGTGACCGTAGCGCCGCCTCATTCATCCTTTGAGCCTCTCACCGACACGGCATTGGAACAAACCGTAAAGAATGACCCGCTCTTCCATCACTACGCCGAGAGCGTTGACAGAGAGTCAGCTTACGAATATTTAAAAGCACGTGCACAACGGACCTCCAACTCGGCGAAAAAAACACCACAGCGAGGCGGCGCCTCCATCCTCGACAGTGTGGCCTCCTCCTTTACCCGAAGTATTGCCCGCTCCATCGGCTCATCCCTCGCACGAGGACTTATGGGATCCCTGCGCAAACGCTAAATGGTGATAAACACACCCCGCATGAACTGACCCCCTAAAGTTGGATCAAGAATTCCATCTTTAGGGGGTTTTATATCCTTATCTAAGCCTTGGCATTCAAAATGAAAATAGTCGCAGCGCGTTTTTGAAACTTCTTTGCCATGATGAGACAAGAAATTCCCCTAGCCAAATCGACGACAGCTACGAAAAATTAGAAACAACCGTTACAGACTACATCCGCTCCTACCACAAAGAACGAAGTAAAAAACCCTTGGATAGGTTAAGTCCTGTTGTCCATCATCAGCCGTAAAAAGCCTCAGTCCAGCCCTTAGATAAACAAAAAGAGAGATACGTACCAGTGTACGTATCTCTCTAGGCCGACTGTTTAGTTCCACACTAATGGCTTCATTTTTAGAACCAAAAACTCCACGCAAAGACGTCTTTATGAACGAAGTATCCCCTGCTTCCATTGATAAGAGCGCAGTATAGTACAATAATACTCTTGTCAGGTTTCATGCCCCTGCTGGAGCTGTCGGACTAACGTTCAATGTCTCCGAACTAAAAAACACAGTTTACAGTATTTTTCTTAATTCATTTCGAAAAATTTTTAAAAATGAACGACAAAATAATACTAAACCCAAATAACATCTAAAGAACCGCAGCCACTTTAGCTAAATACATATTTTCATAATATGTTGGATACTATGATTAAAACAGCTCCTATAAGATAAATGATGACACGTAAAGAACGCTAAGAATTTATTATTCATAAAATAAATCTCCTCATCCAACTGAGAACTTTACTATTTTAATTCTAAGCACGGTGTGTTTTCATTATCCCAAGTCAGGAAAATCCAGTTGCCGTAAAGCTTCAAATAAAATAATATTCGCAGCGTTGGCTAAGTTTAAACTCCTGCGAAGCGACGTGACCATCGGGATCTTCACGCAGTGTTCCGGATGGTTAAACAAGATTGATTCCGGAATCCCCCGTGTCTCTGGACCAAACATAATATAGTCACCGTCATGATACGTGACGTCGGTATAGTTGTTGGGCACTTTGGTCGTGGCATAGTAGATGGTTGCATCCTGATTTTGTTCGCAAAAATCGGCGTAGGAATCATAGACGGCGAGATTTAAATACGGCCAGTAATCCAGACCGGATCGCTTGAGATATTTGTCATCAATGGAAAACCCCAGCGGCTTAATTAAATGAAGTTTCGTATCGGTCAGTACACAACTGCGAGCAATAGCTCCGGTATTGTGTGGAATTTCCGGCTCATAGAGCACAATGTTAAGCATGGTTGCCTCCTAAAATAGTTTCAGCTGCTTTGATACCGTCCACCGCTGAGGATACGATGCCCCCGGCGTAGCCGCTTCCCTCTCCACAAACGTAAAGATTGGCTACGCCCACAGCACGTCCGAACCCATCGCGCACCATGCGCACAGGACTTGAGGAGCGTGTCTCCACACCACTTAAGACAGCGTCAGGATCATCAAAGCCGTGTAACTGCCGTCCCATGGCAGTCACACTTTTAATAATCATCTCATCAATAACCGGCGGATAAATACCTCTGAGGTTCGTAGCGACCCATCGTTGTGCCGTAGGCTCTACACCGGCAAAACGTGTCGTCGGAACATTGTCGATAAAATCGCCAAGGCGCTGTACCGGCACTTTGCCGCCCCCAAGGGCGTAAGCCTTTCGCTCCATCTCCCGTTGGAAATCCATTCCGGCCAAAACACCCTCACCAAAAATCTCACTGTCCACCGTGACAATAAGGGCGCTGTTGGCATTGTCGCCGCTGCGCTTGTGATAGCTCATCCCGTTGACACACAGATGTCCGGCCTCACTGGAGCTGTCAATGACATACCCGCCCGGACACATACAAAACGTATAGGCCCCATGATTCAACACCTTATCATTATAAGTTAGGGCGTAGCTTGCCGGAGGCAGAGACCGGCGACTCTCCACGTGATATTGAGCGCGGTCCACCATTGTCTGGCGATGTTCAATGCGAAATCCCACGGCAAAAGGCTTACTCTCCATGGCGATTTTGTCCTTAAGCCAGGCGAATGTCGCCCGAGCGCCATTGCCCAATGCAAGCACTACCTCATGAGCGGGATAGGCCGTATCATTAATCGTGTAACGGGTCACCTGTCCGCTTTCCAGAGTCAAATCCGTAAGCTTAGCGTGATAGTGAATAGCGCCGCCGTGATCACGAATATAGTCTCCCATGGACATAATGATACCTCGCAGAAGATCCGTGCCGATATGGGGTTTCGCCTCATAACTTATAGCTTCCGGCGCCCCGTGTTCCCTGAAAATCTCAAGCACCTCCCGAACCCTCGGATCCTTCGACCGGGCAGTGAGCTTCCCATCGGAAAATGTACCGGCGCCCCCTTCTCCAAAGGCCACATTGGAATCCTCGTTCAGGCCACGGCCTGCCAGGAGTGCGTCCACATCCTTAGTTCGTGTCAAGATGTCGGCACCTTGTTCATAAAGATCCACCGCCACCCCGTAAGTAGTGAGAATATACGCCGCAAAAAGGCCGGCGGGTCCGGCACCGACAACGGCTACATGCTTCGGGCGACGTGTCACATCAATAGTGAAGTCGTCCTCCTCATAGATCTGTATATCTTTATTTTTTAAAAGCGCCGCCGTGGCATCCCGATCCACCACGACAGCGGTGTTGTAGACGATACCTTTTCTGGCATCAAGGCTCTGCCGATAGATGTGAAACGGGACGTGTTGCTCACGCAGCAGCCGATCAACCTTTTTTTGAATGGCCTCCCGAGTGCCTGAAGCCGTTCGAATGTTATTAATTTTAATCACTGTGCTCTCCTGATTTTGAAAAAAATAGTAGCTTCACAGCTACTATTTTTCGATGTCTTATTCTATTTTATAGGCACGCCTTGTAAATCTCAAGCACATCTTCTTCATTCATATCGACAAAGCCGTGAATAGTGCCCTTAGTGTGAACCAGGCACGCTGCCGCCATCGCTTCAAGCTGCGTATCATCAATACCCACATCCTTCAAGTGCATTGGGATCCCGATACTTTCAAAGAAGTGGTAGAGCGCATCGATGGCGGCGTCGGCCGCTTTCATCGTGTCGGATTCAACAAGGCCGAAGACTTGCCGACCCATGCGTGCAATTTTCGGCGCTGTCGTCTCATCCAGGACGTGACGCAACCACCGCGGAGTTAAGATGGCAAGGCCGACACCATGAGTGATGTCATAAAATGCGGACAGCTCGTGTTCCATAGGATGCACACTCCAAGCTGTCGGTTTGCCGGTGTCGATCAGACCGTTAATTGCCCACGTGCCAGCCCACATAATATTGGAACGCGCCTCATAGTTATCCGGCTCCTGTAATGCCACAGGGCCGTAATGCACACAAGTTTTCAAAATGCCTTCAGCAAACGAGTCCTGCATAAATGCATCGTCATAGACAGTAAAGTAGTTTTCCATGGTATGGCTCATAATGTCGGCAAGCCCTGCCGCAGTATGCCACGGATTGACACTATTGGTATAGGCCGGATTTAACAATGAAAATTTCGGTTGCACCAAAGGCGTTCCCCAACCCAATTTTTCTTGGGTATCAGGATTGGTAATCACAGAACCTGAGTCCATTTCAGATCCGGTAGCGGATAACGTCAGAACGGACCCGAGCGGCAGGGCACGTTCCACTTTCGCACCATGTCCCTTTGTGACGATATTCCAGGGATCGCCGTCATAATAGAAACCTGCACAGATAAGCTTGGCACAATCAATCACTGAACCGCCCCCTACAGCAAGGACAAAGTCCACCTGGTTGTCACGCGCAAGACGAATGCCTTCTCTTGCCGATGCCACACGCGGATTCGGCTGTACTCCGGAGAGCTCCGTCACAGTTAAGCCGCCGTCAAGAAGCGCCCCTTTAATGTCATCATACACACCGTTGGTCTTAATACTGCCGCCTCCGTAAACCATAAGCACACTGTCGCCATACGTTTTAATTTCTTCAGCGATACGATGAGCATGATCCGTGCCGAAAAATATTTTCGTGGGATTATGATAGATAAAGTCCTTCATGTTAACCTCCGTAATTCCTTGCACATTGTGCTGTATTGAATAGTCTATTCTTACCCAATCTTATTTCGATTGTCGTTCCAACGCCTCCCAAATACCATTCAAATACGTCAACCCCAACGCTCTATCATATAACCCGTATCCAGGACGACCTGTCTCTGCCCAAATCATACGCCCATGATCGGGCCGAATATAGCCGTCAAATCCGCCATCAAACAAAGCCTTCATGATGGCATACATGTCCAAACTGCCTTCTGAAGTCAAGTGCGCCGATTCATAAAATTTGTGTTCCCCCTCAAATTTAATATTGCGCCCATGTGCACACGCCACACGATCTTTTTTTACAAACTCTGTAATAATGGCAGGTAAATCATTATTCTGATCCGAGCCTAACGACCATCACTCAGATTTTGAAGCCCTTAACGAAGTTGATTATCCAACGATGTTACACTTATCAATTCGCTAACGTTGTACACGTCCGGACGCGTCACCCTGCACTAAATTTTCCACTTCATTTCTAGAGACCAAATTAAAATCACCTTTAATAGTATGCTTCAAAGCCGATGCCGCCACACCAAATTCAAGTGCCTCTTCCGCAGTCTTCCCATCTAACAAGCCGCAAATTAATCCCGCCGCAAAAGAATCGCCGCCGCCAACACGGTCAACAATACGCAAATCATATTTTTTAGATTGATAGAACGTATTACCGTCATAAATGATAGCTGACCATCCATTATCCGATGCACTGTAAGATTCCCGCAAAGAACTTACCACGTGGGTAAAATTAAATTCTTCCCTCATCTGTTTAAAAATAATTTCATACGCCGCACTATCCACTTGCCCTTGCGTCACATCCAGTCCTTGAGGAGTAAAACCTAAACATAGCGAGGCATCTTCTTCATTGCCTATGCATACATCCACATATTCCATTAACTCTCGCATGACTTGCTGGGCTTGTTGCGGCGTCCATAATTTCTTTCGATAGTTAAGATCAATACTGACTGTAGCTCCAGCTTTTTTGGCAGCTACCATTGCAGCTTTAGTAATTTCAGCGCCCTGTTTTGAAATGGCGGGCGTAATGCCTGAGGTATGAAACCAATCCGTTCCTTCAAAAATGTGGTCAAAATCAAAATCTTTGACCTCGGCCATAGCAATGGCACTGTTCGCACGATCATAAATAATTTTTGAAGGCCGCGCTGAAGCACCGGTTTCTGAGAAATAAATGCCAATCCGTTCTCCCCCGCGAATAATCTCGGACGTATTGACGCCATATCGCCGCAATGCGTTGACGGCCGCTTGTCCAATCTCATTCTCAGGCAGCTTGGTGACATAACAAGAATCAAATCCATAATTTGCAAGGGACACCGCCACATTGGCTTCACCTCCGCCATAGATAGCATCAAATTGATCAGCTTGCACAAACCGTTCATAACCTGGGGTGGATAATCTCAACATAATCTCCCCTAATGTGACCACTTTTTTCATTTCCGCACCTCTCTTATAGCTTCAAGATAAGCCTCCGCCTTACCTGCAATGTCCTCTTTGGAACCGCTGACAAGATTAGATCCCACACCTACTGCAAACACCCCTCTTCTGAACCATTCATCAATATTTTCAAGGCTTACTCCTCCGGTGGGCATGAGATTGACGTGAGGCAATGGCCCGTGTACTGCTTTGATATAATCCGGACCTACTGCCGAGCCCGGGAATACTTTAATAACATCCACCCCATATTCCAAGGCCTTCAGTATTTCATTCACCGACAAACACCCCGGCATATACGGAACTTGATAGCGATTACAAAGTTTAGCTACGTCCTCATCAAAGGCCGGTGACACAATAAATTGAGCGCCCGCCATAATAGCCAAACGAGCTGTGACAGCATCCAAAACTGTCCCAGCACCGATAGTGGCCCCTTGTAATGACGATTGTAATGTTTTTAAAACCTCTATAGCATTGGGAATCGTAAATGTAATTTCAATGATATCTATGCCGCCGTCAATACACCCCTCGGCATATTCAAGGGCTTCTTCTGCACTGTTACCTCGAACAACAGCGACAATTCCTAAGTTTTTTATTTTTAACAAAGTATCTAATTTCGACATGATTGACTCCTTAAAATTTAAATTGATACTAAACTTTTAAACACTATCTGTCTTTAACTGCAAGCCTTTCTAATTTCACGACCGTTTCATTTTTACTTATCTTCTCCCAAATCGACTCAAAGCGAAGCAGGCTGATAAAACAGTTTAAAATGGTTTTTATACTAACCCCTTCTTCATAGACTACCTAAACCGAGTCAGTATCATTGAACTTTATTTCATATTTTGAAACTATATATCATTTTCTAAAACTTAGCTTTAGTGTAAATGAAATCCTTTTCTTTGTCAAGAATATTTGATAACTATCTATCGTACTAAATTCACATGGCTGAATCCTATCTCGCTATTGTTTCAATATATGATACAATAGCTGTGGTGATAAAATGGAAGTACAAAATCAATCTATTGAACGTGTTTTTTTAATTTTAGAAGCTTTTCAAAAATTCCCTAACGGCGCAGGTCTCACTGAGCTTTCAAACGCTGTCGGACTGCACAAATCTACGGTACATCGTTTTTTAATGACTCTTGTCAGTCTGGGTTATGTAACCAAAAAAGATAATAAGTATTCTTTGACGTACAAGTTATACACGTTGGCTTCAACGCAGTTTAAAGGTACTGACTTGGTTGAAGTTTCGGAACAGGAAATGAATCGTCTGGCGCTTAAAGTGAATGAAGTGGTTCACTTGGTCATTAGGGACGGTATTTATGGCGTCTATATCAACAAAATTGAAGCTAACAATGCGATAACTATGGGATCACGGATCGGTGCTCGCATGCCACTTTTACGAACCTCAGTAGGCAAAGCAATGTTAGCGTTTGAACCGGATGAGATCATTCAAACGATTTATACTCAGTCTGTAAAAGAAGGGATCATTGACGCCAAGACTAAACCTTATGAAACTATCCTTGCCGACATTGAACGAACTCGTAGGACCGGCGTGGGCATTGACGACGAAGACAATGAGCCGGGGATCTATTGTGTCGGTGCAGCGATTTTAGATTTTAATCATCAGGTCTTAGGTGCCATTTCCATTACCGGACCCAAAAATCGTATGCTTGAAAAAATAAAAAATGACGATCTGAAAGATGATGTCTTTCAGACCGCCAAAATCATTTCTAACAGTCTAGGTTATAATTCCTTTAAGTAATCCTTGCTATCGTCGTGTGCTTAACAGTGCCTGTCGCAACGGTTTTATAATCAAAAGTACAATCACCGACGACACGACGATCTGCACGGCATTGCCCGGAATACTGGCAATAGGTACAAGGAGCGAACCATACATAATAGCTTCTCCAATGTAGTAACCGACGATTTTTATGATCAGAGCAGCCACGCACGCTGCGGTGATGCGCCCTATAGTAGGTTTGTCATGAGCGATATCGGCGATGACATGACCCATGATAAAACTTGTGACGAGGGTTATTGGGGCCCATGCCGCCCAACCGCTGGTCACGTCAAAGAGTCCCATGCCGATGGCGCCGCTCAGTGCGCCAACCCGTTTCCCGTAGACAATGGCCGCGACAAAAAAGGGAATATTACCCAGGTGTATGAGACCGCCTTGTGCACCGATGGGAAGTTGTATCTTCACCATCCAGGTGAAGACATAGACCAGCGCAATCGCAAGAGCGGTGATGACCAGCTCACGTGTCGTTATTTCTTTTTTCATTGCACGCCTCCTACTTCAATCCTAAATTCGGTGTGGCATAGGCTTTGGCGGTACTCTGTCCGCTTTGATAGAGATAATAACCCGCCGAAGCAATCATGGCGGCATTGTCCGTACAGAGCTTCAAATCCGGATAGAATATGCGAATGGACGCTTCGTCACCTCGCTCTTCCAACGCACGGCGAAGATGTGAATTGGCCGCCACACCGCCAGAGAGCACAATAGTGTCCCGACCCCTCTCACGCGCGAGACGAAAAGCCTTTTCTACCAAGACGTCCGTGACGGCATCCTGAAAGGACCGTGCCACATCTTCATGTTTCAGTGTATCACCTCGCTGTTCAGCACTGTGCAAGGTGTTGATGACCGCTGTTTTCAAACCGCTGAACGAGAAGTCATAGCTGTCCTCTTCCAACATGACACGAGGAAAATGGAGATTATCTTCGCCCTCATAGGCCAGCTTGTCGATAATGGGACCGCCCGGATAGCCGATGCCCATCTTGCGTGCGACTTTATCAAAGACTTCCCCGGCTGCATCGTCTCTGGTTTGTCCCACCAGTTCAAAATGAACGAAGTCATCGACATCGATGAGATATGTGTGACCGCCGGATACAATCAGACCGGTAAAAGGCGGCTTCAACTCTGCATGTGAAATGTAGTTCGCCGCCACATGCCCATAAATGTGATTGACGCCAAGAAACGGTTTGTTCAGCGCAAGAGCTGTGGCCTTTGCCGCCGATAAGCCGATGAGCAGCGCCCCTACAAGTCCGGGCCCCATAGTGCCTACCACAAGATCAATGTCCTGAGGCTTAAGATCCGCGTCATTAAAAGCCTGTCTCATGACAGCATTAATTTGCTCCACGTGCATACGTGATGCAATTTCCGGTACGACGCCGCCGAACTTCACATGGGTTGATATTTGTGATGCAATGACATTGGAAAGAACCTCCCGGCCGTCGCGAACGATAGCAACGGAGGTTTCATCACAAGAACTTTCAAAAGCTAATACGTTCATAATTCCTCCATAAGATGTAGGCGTCGTCGCCGTCGCCGTAATAGTTCTTTCGTACACCTTCTCGAGTAAACCCGAAGGCATGGTAAAGCTTCAAAGCCGCTGTGTTGTGGGCACTCACCTCCAGCGTCACCGCCACCTCATCCGGCAGTGCCTGCATCAGCACACTCCCGATGCCGCGTTCTCGCGCAGCTTTAAAAACGGCAATGCGCTCTAAGGTCACATCCCACGTGTAATCCACAAGGATATAGCCGAGGACGCTCCCCTCTTCAGCAACCACGCAGTGCCGCTTGGGATCCCTGATCAAGTCGCGGAGCATCTCGTGAGAGTAGGACTCCGAAAAAGCTTCCGCTTCCAAAGCGGTGAGCTGATCAAGATCTGCTTCAGTTGCCTTTCTTAGCATCAAACTGCACCTCTGCTTGAGACTTGCCAAGGTAGTTGGGTACGACATCCTCAATGGCCATAGCTCCGTCGGCGGCGTAGACATGCTCACCTAAAAGAGCCACTTCCGCCCCTCGAAGATTGCGAAGTTCCGGCGTGCCGAAAATGTCGGTAAAAGGCTCGACGGCCATGACGTGCACATCGCCAAGGCGCTCACGAAGTACCGCTGCATCAATTAACACATCATCCAGCACCACCGTTTTGCCGTAGTCTTCATACACCCCGGCATAGACACGCCCCCTCTTGGCATCCCGAATGGACAATGTACGTGCCGCTTTATAAGCATGGGCCCGCAACGATGAGACACCGACCAGCGGTTTATCCAATAGATCCGCAAGAATCCGTGCCACGGTCACGGCAATGCGCGTTCCGGTAAAGGAACCCGGCCCAATGCCTACCGCGATGAGCTCCACATCCTCCAGATTTTTATTGACATGGGAAAACATCTCCTGAATCATGGCAGTGAGCTCCTCGGAGTTGTGACGTCCGCCGGTGATATCATAAGAGACAATTTCCCGACCGTCACTCAGTCCCACGGTGGTTGTCATCGTTGATGTATCAATTCCTAAAGTTAACATAATCTCTCCACTAAATCGCCATAGTGACCACTGCCCTTTATGGTAAAGGTGTGGTCTCCATCAATCTCAATGTCCAAATAGGCCTCCGGCAAAAAATCGCGAATGGTCTCGGCCCACTCCACGACGCACACGCCATCGCCGTAAAAGTATTCGTCAAATCCCATATATGCCATGGCCTCGACATTGTCCAACCGGTACGTGTCGAAGTGATAGAGCGGCACGTCACCGTCATATTCATTGATTAAACTAAACGTGGCACTGGTGACCACATCGTCAATGCCCA
The DNA here is from genome assembly GCF_027921445.1 of Peptoniphilus equinus. NCBI lineage: Bacteria > Bacillati > Bacillota > Tissierellia > Tissierellales > Peptoniphilaceae > Peptoniphilus > Peptoniphilus equinus. Next base: position 243,937 of record NZ_CP115667.1, on the reverse strand, counting down.
TACCTTTAGCTATCGCTTGCGTCAAGGTGGTTTTGCCGGCCCCCAGCTCACCGTTAAGCGCCACGACATCGCCCTTGTTAAGCAGTGCTCCTATCTGCTCGCCCAAAGCACGGGTGTCGGAAAGCTTCGGACACTTAAAAACTTTCGCTATGGACAAAGTCGCTCACCTGTCTTCCTCTTTTCTCCCCGGGTATCTGATTCTTCTCTCCAACAGCAATCACGCACTCGGCGCTGTAGTCATCCGGCACGCCCAGCGTTCGACGCACCGCCGCCTCGGCAGGTGCACCATCTTTATCCTTAAGGCCTCTGAAATTCACCCAGCATGCGCCAAGGTTTAGGTCCTCCGCTTGCAGGAGGATGTAGGTGGCGGCAATAGCTGTGTCCTGTATAAATTGATCCGGTGCCAGCGCCGTATTTCCTAAGACGAGAATGCCAAGATCTGCATCTTTTAAAAAGACGCCGCCTTGCGCTTTGATATCGGCAAGCTCTGCCAGCTTGGCCTTATCCCGAATAGTGATAAGCTCCACGGACGCTCTGTTTTTAGCTGTGGGTGCAAGGAGGGCAGCCTCCACCAACAGTCTCTCTTCCTCGTCCGACACCGGCGTCATGCCGTAGGCGCGAATGGACCGACGCTTTCTAATTAAATCTCTAAACATGCCTACCTCCTTTTAAAATTATTATAACACAGATTACTTCTTTGCTTTAAATTCTCGCCCTCATCTCTTATACTATAAGAAGTACTAACAGGAGGGACTATGAAAGAATTAGAACAACGTATACTCTTAGACGGCCGCGTACTTCCCGGCGAAGTAGTGAAAGTCGACTCATTTTTAAATCATCAGCTGGACGTCGCTTTTCTCTCAAAGATGGGTCAGGCCATCTACGATCGTTTCAAAGATCAGCACGTCACTAAAATTTTAACCATCGAGGCATCAGGCATTGCCATTGCGGTTCTTGCCAGCACTTACTTCGGCAATGTCCCTGTGGTCTTTGCCAAAAAGGGCGCTTCATCCAACATCGGCACGGACTTCTACACCGCACCGGTGCATTCCTATACAAAAAACAAGGACTATAATGTTATCGTCTCCAAACGCTACTTATCCGAAGAGGACCGCGTCCTCATCATCGATGACTTCCTCGCTGAAGGTCAAGCCATGACCGGGATGATGTCACTCTGTGATCAGGCAAACGCCACCATCGTCGGCCTGTCCGTCGCCATCGAAAAGGGATTCCAAAGCGGCGGCAAAAAACTGCGCGAAGCCGGCTACAACTTAGACAGTTTAGCCATCATTGAATCCATCGAGGACGAGGTCATCACCTTCCGCCCTCAATAACAGACCGAAAAAAGACTGCACATTGGATACTCACTCGTTACCGAATAAACCGGTAAGGAGCCACTGATCCGATGGCAGTCTTTTTTTACCCTTATTTCAAAAGGCGTATGTGTGTCTTTAACAAGTTTAAGGCCACATCCGGCACTTCTGTGGCAAGCAGTCCCATTTGAGAGAGAAGGTAATCCCCATCGATGTAGTATGCCGCCGCATCCGGCAGGAGTTCCCCTTCAGGCAACGCTAAAATAAACTTCGGATCCTTCGCGTGGACCAGCACACCGCCGGTGCCGATAACCGCTTTAAACGACGAGAGATCTTTGCCCCGTTGGTACTTGATATTTTGTGAGCCGTCGTGCTCGATTTTAATCGCCCCGACATGGCGTGCCATACTGTGGCGCACGGCAGCTTTAGCCATAGCCACATCCACGTTAAGCTCGTCATCGTTGTGCGGCACGAACCTAATATTGTGAGTTCTATCTAGGGTCGCTCTATCAAAGTTGGCGACGTAGTAGCTGTTAAGTTCCGCATCTCCGACGGTTTCATAGAGACTTCTCGCAGAATAACGCATACCCAGATCGCCTTCCACCGTCCGTTTATCGAAAGGTTCTTTCAGGCCGTAAAATCTAACGCCCCACTTGGGCAAACCATATCCGATGGAATGCACATCCGTCGTCGCACCGCCAATATCCACCACCAAAAGATCCCCCAAGCCGTCTTCCCCTTCGTAGCCTTCTGAGAGGAGTCTCGCCCCTTGCAACGCCGCATCAGGCGTGGCCATGAGGACAGGTCCGACGTCTTTGACGTAGGTTTCAAGACCTTTGGCCAAGGTGATATGCTCCATGAAAATTTTACGAATAATGCGGCGCACCGGATCCGGATTAATTTCATTCACCGCCGGCATGACATTTTCGGTAACATAGGTCGTAAAGTGCGGCGATAAAATGGCATCCACGTCCTTGGCAATGGCCTCATTGCACGCAATTACCACCGGTGCTTTAGCGGTGCAGGTGCTGAGCATCCGCGCATTGTTTAAGGTGTTGAGTTTATCGCCGTTGTTGCTGCCTCCGGAGAAAAGAATGATGTCAGGATTTAAGGCGTCCAGTTCTGCTTTGTGCTTGTCCTTAAACTCCATGGAAAAAGTTTTGAGCACACGAGCTCCCGCCCCGAGGGCCGCACGTTTTGACGCTTCCGCAGTGAGGTTGGGTCCGAGTCCGATAGCCACCATTTTCAGTCCGCCAGCAGCGGAACTGCACGTGAGGACTTTGTCCGGCTTCACTCCGCCCACCTTAGCTTTAAGGGCCGCCAAGGCCTCATGGTATCCATCCATGACCGAAGTGTCAATGGTTGTGATGGCCAGAGATGAGCCTACCACCTTCTGTTGCTCCGTATCCACTAAACTCATTTTGGTATAGGTGGAGCCAATGTCCACCAGTAAAACGTTCATCGTGTCACCTCAACAAAAAAAGAGGAGCCGAAGCTCCTCGAGAGTTAACTGTTATTGAATGGCCTCTTCAACTTTGTCCAGAAGTGGGAGTACCGCTTGATCCACATCGTCAAGAGCTTTCGCCATTGTCTTTTTAGTTTCTTCTACATAAGCTTCATCCTTAATGGATCCAAGGTTGATCTTGACATTATAGAACGCACCGCGCATAGCCAGACGCAAGTTAAGCAGACCTACGCCCACGTCGGTAATGGCATTTTGATTTCCTTTTTCCACAAGTACCTTGGCATACTCCAAGAGCTTCATCGTCTTAAGTCCGACTTGAAGCGGTACATTGGCGGCATTTTTATACTCTTCCTGAATGCGTTCGGAACGAATCTTCTTTTCTTCGTCAGTCTCTTTAGGAAGCTTAAATGCTTTCATGACGCCGTTAAATGAGTTGGAGTCGCGGTCAATATCTTCCACAAAATCCAATTCAATAGCTTTAAGCTCATCGGCATACTTTTGCATTTCTTCGTGTACGTCTTCGTACTTTTTGCTTTTTACGGTGAGATTGGCCACCATACCAAGCAGCGCGGCAGCTTGAGCCGCTGCCAGAGCGGATACAGATCCGCCGCCGGGTGCCGGAGAATCTGAAGAAGTTTCAGCAACAAATTCTGCTACGGTTAAATTTTTAAGTTCCATGCGTCCTCCTTAGAACAGACCTTCCATCTTACCGGATTCATCGACGTCCATCTTGTTGGCGGCAGGTACTTTAGGAAGTCCCGGCATAACCATGATGTCACCGGTTTCGCATACGATAAAGCCTGCACCGGCAGATACTCTTACAGTTTGCACCGTGATGTCAAAATCTGTAGGTGCGCCGACGGCGTTTTTGTCATCGGAGAAGGAGAATTGCGTCTTCGCCATACAAATCGGCATCTTGTCTAGACCAAGGCCTTCCAGAGTCTTGATTTGTTTTTTCGCAGCTGCGGTAAAGACAGCTTGTCGACCGCGGTAAATCTTTTGTACAATGGCGTTGACTTTTTCAGGAATGCTGGCTTCAACGTCGTAGAGGAAGTGGAAGTCGTTAGGTTGTTCACACATTGCTACAACTTTTTGTGCAAGATCGGTCACACCGTCGCCGCCTTTGCCCCAACCTTCGCAGAGGGAGACTTCAACGCCGTATTCTTCACATTTTTCGATAAGTTTTGCAATTTCAGCATCGGTATCTTGTACGAAACGGTTAACCGCTACGACAACAGGCAGACCGAAGCTCTTGATATTTTCAAGGTGACGTCCCAAGTTGGCAAAACCTTTTTCAAGGGCGTCCACATTTTCTTCTTTAAGGTTTTTCTTGTCGACACCGCCGTGCATTTTGAGCGCTTTGATGGTGGCAACGATGACAACGGCATTTGGTTTCAAGCCGCCGAGACGACATTTGATGTCAAAGAATTTTTCAGCCCCGAGGTCCGCACCGAATCCGGCTTCTGTAACGAGGTAATCGGCAAGTTTCAAACCAAGTTTCGTTGCGATGAGTGAGTTACATCCGTGTGCGATGTTGGCAAACGGTCCGCCGTGAATGAGGGCCGGTGTGTGCTCGAGAGTTTGAACAATGTTCGGTTTGATGGCATCTTTAAGAAGCATAGCCATAGCGCCTTGAGCTTCCAGATCGCCTGCAGTAACAGGTTCGCCGTCTAAGTTGTAAGCGACGATCATCTTCGCCAGACGTCCTTTCAGGTCTTCAAGACCGCTTGCAAGACAGAGCGCTGCCATGATTTCCGATGCGACAGTGATCATGAAGTGATCTTCGCGCACGAAGCCGGAAGCTTTGCCGCCGAGGGCAATAACGATATTGCGAAGGGCACGGTCATTCATATCGAGAACGCGCTTCCATGTGATTTGACGTGCGTCAATTCTCAGGGCGTTGCCTTGGTGAATGTGGTTGTCGATAAGCGCTGAGAGCAGGTTGTTCGCTGCAGTCATGGCATGAAGGTCCCCGGTGAAGTGCAGGTTGATGTCTTCCATCGGTACGACTTGGGAATATCCGCCGCCTGCTGCGCCACCTTTAACGCCGAAAACCGGTCCGAGGGATGGTTCACGAAGGGCAACGACAGAGTTCTTGCCGATTTTATTAAGTCCTTGGCTGAGTCCGATGGAGACGGTAGACTTACCTTCCCCTGCTGGAGTTGGGGTGATGGCAGTCACGAGGACAAGCTTGCCGTCGTCGTTGTTGTCGAGTTCTTTAATCCCTTCCAGAGAGATCTTTGCCTTGTAGTTGCCATAGAGTTCGAGAAAATCTTTGTTGAGACCAGCGCGTTCTGCTACCTCAACGATGGGTTCCATCTCTACGGAATCTGCGATTTCAATATCTGTTAAAAATTCTGCCATGGTTTACTCCTCAATTAATAATGTTTCGATAACTTGTTCAGTGCTGAACTCTTCAACTTGCATGTAGTAAGCTAAGGAATCCACAAGCGCTTGCAGCGGTACCATCCCGATAATTTCAGTGCCGTATACGCTCACGCCGTAACGACGCGCTTCAGATTTGACCATTTCAAGAGCTTGGTAAATACGAGTTTTTTCAAAGTTGACAAGGTTCATAGAAACTTGAACTTGTCCGCGTTCCTCAAGTGGCAGACCGATAGCTTTTACAAAGCGAAGACCGCCGCCAATGTGGCGAATTTTCTTAGCAATGGCATCGGCAATTTCAACTTTGTCTGTGTTGAGGTTAACGTTGAAAGCGACAAGGTGGAAACGTGCACCGACTGCAGTAGCCCCGCTCTTTGCGTTCATTTCTTGCGGACCGAAATCAGGTTTCCATTCATCTTCTTTAATTTTTTCGAAGAAGCCTTCGTATTGACCCTTACGTACTTTAGCAAGGTTGGTGCGTGCAGGCGTTGACGCTGCATCTTCATAAAGATATACAGGAATACCCAACTCACCAATAGCCTTACCGACTTCCTTTGCGTATTCCACGCAATCTTCAGTCGTCACTTCACTGATTGGTACAAAAGGTACGACGTCAACTGCACCCATTCTTGGGTGAGCCCCTTCATGCTTGGTCATGTCGATAACTTCTTGAGCAACTTTTACAGATTCGATGACAGCGTTGATAACCGCTTCCGGTTCACCGATGACTTCGACAACCGTTCTGTTGTGATCCTTATCCGGTTGGTAATCAACCAGTTTCACATTTTCTTTGGCTCTGAAGCATTCTACAATTTTGTCGACTTTTTCCAGGTCTCTCCCTTCAGAATAGTTAGGGATACACATAACTCTTTTCATACATTTTACCTCCTCAGGTTATCTTGGGCTCAGTGTAACATTTTCCTATCAAATAAACGTCTAAAGAAAAAGGTAAAAGCAAATTATTTTTGACCGCTTTTACCCTTTTGTCTATCGCCGATTATAGCGACATTATTCAGTTACGATTTGGCGATTTTCTACAATCAACTTGCCGTCTTTATACACGCGGCTTGCCAAATTGGTGGCGAAAAAATACATCGTGTAATCTAAATTTTTGGCATCAAATACCGTGATGTCCGCACGCTTGCCTTCATCAAACGATCCGATGGTCTTGGCGCGGTCCACGGAGTAAGCCGCATTAATGGTCACCGCATTGTAAACTTCCACCGGTGTGAGGCGCATGTACAGACAGCCCAGCTGCATGGCAAACTGAAGGTTTGCCGTCGGGCAGGAACCCGGATTGCTGTCGGTTGTCAACGTAATCGCCATCCCGGCATCAAGCATTTTACGAGCTGGTGCATAGGTGTCTTCAATTAAAGAGAAGGTCGTCGCAGGTAAGAGGTTGCCAATAACGTGAGCTTCGGCAAGGCCTTTAATGTCCTCATCAGTAATCATCATAAGGTGCTCCGCACTGACGGTCCCCACCTCAGCTGCTACTTTGGAACCGCCGATGGATTCGATTTCGTCGGCGTGGATCCGCGTTTTAAAGCCCATATCTTTGGCAGCTCGAAGCAATTTTTCAGATTGTTTTGCGGTAAATACACCTTTTTCACAGAAAATATCGACAAACTCGGCCAGATTCTCTGCTTTGACCTGAGGGAGCATGCCGATAACCTCATCGATAAAGTCGTCCGGATTGTCTTTGTTTTCCTCCGGAATGGCATGCGCCGCCATAAACGTAGAAATCAAATCCACAGGCAGATCCTTGTCCAATGCCTTAACCACTTCCATCTGACGCTTTTCAGTATCCCAGTATAATCCGTAGCCGGATTTGGCTTCCACTGTCGTGACCCCATGAACCATCATGTGTTCCAACAGATTTTTAGTCTTGTCATATAGGGTATCAAAGTCCGCTTCACGCGTCGCCTTTTGCGTTGATAAGATGCCGCCGCCTTCAGCAAGGATATCCAGATAGCTCATGCCGTTGAGTTTCTTAGAAAACTCGTGCTCACGGCTGCCGCCATAGACCAAGTGAGTGTGACAATCAATCAGACCCGGTGTGGCTACCTTACCGGTAAGGTCTTCCATCACGGTATATTCATCAATAAGCTCGGCCGGCACGTCACCCTCTCCGACTTTTAAAATTTTTCCATCTTTAATGGCAATGTAGGCATCTTTCAAAATTGTAGTCTGATTCATTTCTTCCCCGCGAAGCGGACGTCCTTTATCCTTGGGACTGAAAACTTCGTTCAAGTGATACAAAATACGATCTGCTGCCATAAATCCTCCTTTAATATATTTTGTCATCGTGTACCTTCACTTCACTATGCTGTAGTAAGGGTAGTCTATAAAAATCTAATAAGTGTCAAATAAAAAGACTCATACGGTACCTTTATACCCATTGTCCGACGTTTTCCCATTTGCCTTGCGTCTAATCAATGGACACTTAAAAGACGGAAAGCGTTTAAGATGGAGACAAGTTAAATTTATTAAGGAGGCAATCTATGATTGACAATACTGCCGTAAAGAATGCAATGAAAGTTTCATTAGATTTTGATGAACTTCCGGAAATGCCGAAATTTGAAGAAGGCATTCGCCGCGCACCGGACAGAGGATTCCGACTCACTCAAGCGCAAACCGAAACCGCACTGAAAAATGCTCTGCGTTACATCCCTGAAAAATTTCACGAAGAACTCATCCCTGAATTTTTGGAAGAACTTCACACTCGCGGACGTATCTATGCGTATCGTTTCCGCCCACAAGGCAGAATCTACGGACGTCCAATCGATGAGTACAAAGGTAACTGCCTTGAAGGTCAAGCATTCCAAGTCATGATCGACAACAATTTGGACTTCGAAGTGGCCCTCTACCCTTACGAACTGGTCACTTACGGCGAAACCGGATCCGTGTGCCATGACTGGCTGCAATACAACCTCATTAAAAAATACCTGGAAGTCATGACTGATGAACAAACCCTCGTTATGGAATCCGGTCACCCTCTCGGACTTTTCCCTTCCCGCAAAAATTCCCCACGTGTTATCATCACCAACGGTATGCTCGTCGGTCTGTATGACAACCTAAATGACTGGGAAGTTGCTGAAGAAATGGGCGTAACCAACTACGGTCAAATGACCGCTGGCGGTTGGATGTACATCGGACCGCAAGGTATCGTTCACGGTACGTTCAACACCATCTTAAACGCCGGTCGTTTAAAACTCGGTGTGCCTGAGGACGGCAACCTTGCCGGTAAACTGTTTGTCACTTCCGGACTTGGCGGCATGAGCGGCGCTCAAGGTAAAGCAGCTGAAATTGCTCACGCTGTCGGTATCGTTGCCGAAGTCGACATGAGCCGTATTGAAACACGTCTGGAACAAGGCTGGATCTCCAAGGTTGCCGAAACCCCTGAAGAAGCCTGTGCCATTGCCGCGGAATACCTTGAAAAGAAAGAACCGATGAGCATTGCTTTCCACGGCAATATCGTTGATCTTTTGGAATACATGAATGACAATGACATTCACATCGACCTGCTCTCCGACCAAACATCTTGCCACAACGTCTATGACGGCGGTTATTGCCCTGTGGGCATCAGCTTCGAAGAAAGAACTCGCATGCTGGGTGAAGAGCACGAAAAATTCCAAGAAATGGTTGATGAAACCCTGAGAAAACACTACAACGTCATCAAAGCCCTCACCGCAAAAGGCACCTACTTCTTCGACTACGGCAACTCCTTCATGAAAGCCATCTTCGATGCCGGTGTCAAAGAAATTTCCAAGAACGGCAAAGACGATAAAGACGGATTTATCTGGCCATCTTACGTTGAAGATATCATGGGACCTCTTCTGTTCGACTACGGCTACGGTCCATTCCGTTGGGTCTGCCTGAGCGGTAAACATGAAGACCTTATCGCTACCGACAGAGCAGCTATGGAATCCATCGATCCAACCCGTCGTTATCAAGACCGTGATAACTACAACTGGATCCGCGATGCTGAAAAGAATCAATTGGTTGTCGGTACGGAAGCACGTATCCTCTATCAAGATGAAGAAGGCCGTATGAACATTGCCCTTGCCTTCAACAAGTTGGTACGCGAAGGTAAAATCGGTCCTGTTATGATGGGTCGTGACCACCACGACGTATCCGGTACCGACTCACCGTTCCGTGAAACCTCCAACATCAAAGACGGTTCCAACGTCTGTGCCGACATGGCAGTACAATGCTATGCAGGTAATGCAGCTCGCGGCATGAGCCTTATCGCCATCCACAACGGCGGCGGCGTCGGCATCGGTAAATCCATCAACGGCGGTTTCGGCCTTGTGCTGGACGGTTCTGAACGCGTTGACGAAATCATTCGCCTGTCCCTTTCTTGGGACGTTATCGGCGGCGTAGCACGTCGTAACTGGGCACGTAATGAACACGCTATGGAAGTGTCTGTGGAATGGAACAAGAAGCACACGGACGGATGCATCACCATTCCTTACATGGCTGATGAAAACCTGATCAAAAAATCCGTTGCTGAAGTGTTTGAAAAACACAATTTAGCTGCAAAAACCGAAGCTAAACTTGCTGAAATTAAAAACGAACAAGCTAAGAGAAAATAAAGTGTCTTGTCAAAGGCCGGTCGAAAGACCGGCTTTTTTATTGCCAACCTGTAGCGGGCATAAAAAAAGGCCACCCTCAGGTGACCTCATCCTCGCTGTCAGTTCACAGCGCCAACAAAAGTTTTGATAAACCAAATCGTCTGCGGTTGATAGAGAATATCTACCAAAAATGCACCGACAATAGGTACAATCATCATCGCCTTGCGACTCATGCCATACTTATCGTTGACAGCAGTAAGATTGACAATAGCTGTCGGCGTAGCTCCGAGTCCGTGACCCAAAAGCCCTGCACACATCACTGCCGCATCGTAATCCTTGCCCAAGATGCGGAATACCACAAAATAAGCAAAGAGTACCAGAAACGCCACTTGACAGATGAGTACGACCAGCATCGGCCCTGCCAAATCCGCCAGTTCCCACATCTTCAGTGCCATCATAGCCATGGACAAATAGAGTCCCAGCGCCACATCGCCGATCCCGTCGACAAGACGGAAATTAAAGTTATAGAATCGGTGGGAATCGTTCAGGTTTCGAGCAATGACAGCCACGAACATGGCGCCGACATAAGTCGGAAAACTCATGCCGATCAACGATCCGATCCACCCTGCAATAATGGAACCGAAAGCCATGCAGATCAAGATGACAGTAACATTTTTGGTAGCATCCATATTCGTCAGAAGAATGGACGTGTCCGTGGCGTTAATACCGGAGACATCCACCACATCACTTTGATCTTCTCTCGGACGAAGATTGTGCTTTTCAATGAGTCGACGTGCTGTCGGTCCGCCGACAAGCACCGAAGATATCAATCCGAAGGTTGCAGCCGCCGCCCCGACCAACGGTCCTTGGGCATAGCCCATTTCAGCAAAGGTCGTGCCGTACGACAAACCTGCTCCGTGACCGCCAATCATCGTGATGGCACTGGAGAGCAGCGCATAGGCCGGTTCCAGTCCGGTAACTTTAGAGACGACAATCCCGATGGTGTTTTCAATCACAGATACGAAGCCTGCAATCAACCAGTACACAATGAGAAGTTTCCCGCCCTGCTTTAACAGCTCGACGCTGGCGCCCAGACCGACAGTGGTAAAAAAGGCCAACATAAAGAAGTCCTGAAGGACCGTATCAAAAGCCACGGTGAAACTGCCTGTCACATGGCCTGCCCAGGTGATGAGCATAAAAAGAAAACCGCCGATAACCGGCGCCGGGATGCAATACTTTGTCAAAAATTTTGAACGATCTTTAATATAATAGCCGACAATGAGAAGTATTGCAGCAAGTGCCACGGAGATAATCATATCCGCTTGGATGGTAAAGAGACCATCGATAGTTTCAAATTTCATAGGCATCTCCTTTCAATATCCTAGTAATAGCGTTCTAAATTTATTGTATCTTATATAGAGAACGTTCGCAATTTGTTTTCCACTGTTTAAAGCGCTAATTTTCATGTGCCTATGACATAAAAAGACCGAGTTCCCCCGGCCTTGATTTGTCTTTATTTTTGGTCTGCAACGAACTTTTCAATATATTCGTCGTAGGTGAGACTCACGTCACGATAACTGCCGTCATCAAAAATTTCCACAATGCGGTTTGCCACAGAGGATACAAATTGGTGATCCAGTGAGCTGAACAAAATGTTGGACTTGAAATTAATCAGACCGTTATTGACCGCTTCAATAGATTCCAAATCCAAATGGTTTGTCGGTTGATCGAAGATCAGCACGTTGGCAGGGCGAATCATCATGCGACTGAACATCATCCGCACCCGCTCACCCCCGGAGAGGACATTGGCAGATTTTAACACTTCGTCACCGCTAAATAACATCTTCCCGAGAAAGCCTCTCAAATAAATCTCCGACTGCTCTTCAGAATATTGGCGCATCCAGTCAATCAGATTCATCGTCGCGCCCTCAAAGAAAGCAGTGTTGTCCTTTGGAAAATAGGTGTGAGTGATGGTCTGTCCCCAGGTAATATCGCCTTCATAATCCGCTTTGCCTTCAATGGCATCAAAGAATTTGGAGATGGCAAGTTCGTTGCCGATAAAGCCGATCTTGTCCCCTTTGTTCACTCTGAAAGAGAAATCCTTTAAAAGTACCTTGTCCTCCTCTTTCAGTGTGAGCCCTTCCACATTTAGGATTTCATTGCCCACTTCACGAGTGAGGTCGAAGCCGACAAAAGGATAGCGACGGCTGGACGGTTTGATATCATCCAAGGTGATTTTATCCAACAATTTCTTTCGTGACGTCGCCTGACGGGACTTGGACTTGTTCGCCGAGAAACGTTGAATAAATTCCTGCAGTTCTTTAATCTTATCTTCTTTTTTCTTATTCTGTTCCTTGAGCATCCGTTGAGCCAGTTGGGACGCTTCATACCAAAAATCATAGTTGCCCACTGTCACTTGAATGCGCCCGTAGTCGATGTCCACCATATGGGTACAAACGTTGTTTAAGAAATAGCGATCGTGGGAAACGACAATGACAATGCCGTTAAAGTTCATGAGAAAATCTTCCAGCCACATCACCGCACGGATGTCGATACCGTTCGTCGGCTCGTCCAAAAGGAGAATGTCCGGCTGTCCGAAAAGAGCCTGAGCAAGAAGCACCTTCACCTTGTCCGCTTCAATAAGCTCGCTCATCTTCAAGTTGTGCTTGTCCGTGGTGATCCCCAGACCTTGAAGCAGGGTCGCCGCTTCCGACTCCGCTTCATAGCCGCCCATTTCAGCAAACTCCGCTTCCAGTTCCCCTGCGCGAATGCCGTCCTCATCGGTAAAGTCCGGTTTCATATAGATGGCGTCTTTTTCCTTGCCGATATCATAGAGACGGCGATTGCCCATGATTACGGTATCCAAAACCACCTCCTCTTCAAAGGCGTAGTGGTCCTGATTCAATTTACTCATCCGCGCTTCTTTATCCATGGTCACAGACCCGGTAGACGGTTCTTTTTCCCCGGAAAGAATTTTTAAAAAGGTGGATTTGCCGGCGCCGTTGGCCCCGATAATCCCGTAACAATTGCCCGGTGTAAATTGCAGATTGACATCATCAAAAAGTTTTTTGTCAGGAAAAATCACACTGACATTGGTGACAGATAACATGGCACGTCCTCTCTTTATATTCACTTCATCTATTACTACATTAAGCCTTCCGTATTATAGCACATAAGCCGTGAGTGGGTATAGATGGACTGAGGTGATAGCTATGAAAAAAATGCTACTGTTCACATTGCTCGCGGTGCTGTTGTTCCAGGCTGCACCCGACTACGCCGCAAGTAAAGACGCCGACACTTTTGCGCCGCCGGAGTCCCAAATCCTTCGCATCAAAACACTGTTCGATATTAAAAATCCCACAGCCTTTAAAGTGGAGGGCGGTGAAACCAAGTACGCCGATGGTGGCAAACTGGTTTACTACGACTATAGTTGGACCGTAGACGGGAAGGACCTGTACCTGACCACCGACGACCAGGGTAATATTTTTACCTACTCCGCCTATGATGAAAACGTTAACGATCCCGCACCAGTATTAAGCGCCGCCGCCATTGAAAAGATCGCCACCGACTTTTTAAACAAGGTGGATCCGAAACTTGCCACGCAGTACCGCAAGGACAATTTGTCCATTCACACACGGGAAAATTCGGCGGAGCTCACCTACGTCCGCTACGTCAACGACCTGCCCGTCGTGACAGATCTCATCAATCTGTCCGTCAGTTTCGCCAAGTCATCCGTAGTACAGTTCACACGGACCAACTCCTCGGCCCACTATTCGGACAGCGTCTTTCCAAATCCGAAAGATGCCATGGACAAAACGGCTGCCTTTAAACTCCTGACCGAGATCAATCCTTTTGCGCGCCACACTCTTATCCTTAAAAGTGACACACTGACCACCTTGCCGATTTATACGCACATCACCGACAAGACAGCCATCGACGCCACTACAGGACAACTCGTGGACAGCACCAAAATTCTCAATGCCAAGGCGCTGGGCTACGATAGAGGCGGTTCTGACGGCCTCGGTGCCTCAGCTTTAGATCCCGTGGAAGTCGACAATTTAGATGTCGTCAAACAACTAAAATCCAAAAAAGATATTGAAGCTTGGGTCAAACAGCACTTTGATGTGAAAGATATGACCGTCGAGAGCGGCCACTATCGTCAAAATGCGGACAAAAATTATGTCTACGCCATGAGCTGGTCCTCAGACGACCACTATATGTCCATAGACGTGGATGCCAAAGATCTCACCCTCCTCTCACTGTACAACGAGGGCGATACCGACAAGGCGCCACTGTCGGAAGCTGAGGCCATTAAAGCGGCTGAAGCTTTTATGGCACAATTCCCGTCCAAGCTTAACCTGGCAAACCCGTTGGTGGAAACCCAGGACACACACACCATCGTCCGCTATCCTCGCCTTGAAGGCGACGCCTATGTCAAAGACGAAGGCCTGGAGCTTTCCATTCAAAATGCATCGAAGACGGTAAGCGTCTATCGACTGGAAGCCACCCGCACCGCCTTTACTACGCCGACAGCAAAACTGTCTCAGGACGACGCCACGGCAAAGGCCTTGGAACAATGGCATCTCATGTACGCCTATGTGGGCGCCAAACCTGTACTTCTTTACAACTACGACGGCGACTATCTCTTCCACGGCGACACCGGCACGCTCCTTGACAACGCCGGCAATGCGCTCACCGATCGCACCATCGCTTATGACAATCTTGATGCCTCGCCGTACAAAGACGACATTAAAGCACTCAATGACGTATCCATCGGATTTTATTCCATTAGGGATTTAAAACAGATGCTGACAGTCGGTGACTTTTTCGAATTGATACAGACCATCGAAGGCGACCACTCACGTCCTGTCAAATTGGATGATTATAAGTATCGCTTTAACATCCCTGATGTGACCGAAGACTCTCCGCTGACAGAATCGAAAGCCGTGGAACTGTTGATGAACTATCAGGGCTTTAGCGATTTGAAAAATAAAGCCGACGTGTGGCAGTCGTCGACATTCAAAAATGGTACAACGATTCCCAAAGCCGCCGTCCCATACTACTATCTCGCAAAGTCCCAAGGTTATTTGCGATCCGATACCGTCAACCCAACGACAAACCTCACTGCTGAGATGCTCCTCCATCTCACCTACGGCTTTGTCTTTATAGAACAATAAGTACATGAAGACAGCTTCGGCTGTCTTTTTTTATCCACCGCTACGTAATTAAATTGCGATGAATGGGGAGTGGGTCTTGAAAAGAGACAGGAAATACTATATCCTAAAACTAAAGAACCAAAACCTTTTAGGAGGCAACATTGACTGAAACAAATGAACGGAGACAGCGTTTAGCTCGAAGAAAAAAAAGACAAGCCCGTATGCGACGTCGCCGCATCCTTTTTTTTGCCCTGGTGGCCTTGATCTTGTTTGCTTTGATTTCGCTGATCAGCCGAGTAATACATCGCATGAACACCCCTGACGAGCCCGCACCCTTTAACTGGTTTGTGGACAAGGCTTATCGTGATCAAAAAGGTATTGTCCGTACGGTCAAACCCACCTACAGTACCTTCCCCGATTCTCTGAACAGTATCTATGACGACTTAGAATTTATGAAAAAAGAAATTATGCCCGGAGAAAACCACTTGATCCAGGCCAATAGCTACGCCTACGATACCAAAACCATTCGCCAGTACATTCGCGGCGAAGCGGAATACACCGCAGATAAGAAACTCGTCTTTCTCACCTTTGACGACGGCCCGAACACGACCATCACACCTCAAGTCCTGGATATTCTAGCAAAAAATGACGTCCATGCCACCTTCTTTGTCGTGGGCAATCGCATTAAAGATCAGACGACCAATGTACTGCGCCGCACGGTGTACGAGGGCAACGCCATTGCCACTCACTCATTCAGTCACGATTACGAGACACTTTATCCGGAGAAGACTGCCAATGCCGCAAAGCTCAAGGAAGAATCGCTTCTCACCCAAGGGCGTTTGCAAAAAATCTTCGGCGACGACTTCAAGTCCAATGTCATGCGCTACCCCGGCGGTCATATGTCCTGGCAAAACACCCAATCTTCCGATAAAGCTCTTGCTGATGCCGGCATTGAGTGGATCGACTGGAATGCCATCATCGGCGACGCCTCAACGAAAAGCTCACGACCGACAACCACCGAGGGCTTTATAGAGACCTTGGATCGAAGCTTAAATCAAAACCTGCACACCGATATTGCCGTGGTGCTCATGCACGATGCCACGAACAAGCAGCAATCCGTCGATGCGCTGCAAAGTATCATTGACTACTTCAAGTCTCACAACTATGAATTCGGCATTCTAAAATAGCATGCCCATGATACAAAGCCAGAAACTTTAAAGACGTGTTCCGACACGTCTTTTTCTATGCCTGAAAAGCTGCTTTGGTCATCCTCGCCACGTCCCGGTCACTCGGACATCACCGCCTCAGCTCGCCCAATATTTCGGCATATTATGACGCATCTTCGAGAAGTGCTGTTTGCAAAATACGCATAAAAAAAATAAGGGGTTTCCCCCTTATTAACCGACTCACCCGGTTTTTATTTGCCTAATGCACTGTCCAGTTTGTGTTTGTCAAATCCGACGATTTCTTCATCGCCAACCACAATAACCGGTACGCCGGTATAGCCCTTCTCCAAAAGTTCAGAGCGAGCTTCAGCGTCATTTTGAACGTTCTTTTCGACAAATTCCACGCCTCTGTCGTTGAGGTAGTCCTTCGCCATGGTGCAATAAGGGCACGTATTTGAAGTATACACAGTAACTTTATCCATAAATAACCCTCCTTAGGTTGTTCACTTGAATATGCTTTCTTATACCCAATGCCGAGGATTTAAAACGTATGATGCTTGACGTGGGTAATGCCATCTGAAAAAATGCTGCGCACATGATCATCGTCCAAAGAATAGATAGCTTGACGCGCTACCCGCTGCACTTTGATAATGTTGTGGGTGCGCAATATGGCAAGTTGATGAGAAATGGAAGACTGACTCATCCCCAGTGTGTTGGCAATCCCCGTCACATTCATTTCCCCCTGGCTCAGCACATAGAGAATCTTCACCCGAGTGGGATCGCTCATGCTCTTAAACAGCGCCGCTGTCCGTTCCACTAAGTTATCATCAGCTATAAATGTTGCGATGGTATCATTCTTATTCATCAAGTCACCTTCATATTAATTGATAGTACGATATACTCTTCCGGAGTCAAGGTTTCAGCACGCCGCTTCGGATCGATATTGGACGCTTCCAGCGCCTGTTCAATCTCCGCCTTGCTCAGATCAAAACCGTAGGTGGAAAGTGCGTTCAGTAAAGTCTTTCGCCGCTTGGAAAATGCACCGCGAACAATTTTAAACAAGTTCTCCCGATCCACATCGGCCACCCGATCTCGCAATTCAAACTTCACCACGGCGGAGTCGACGTTGGGATTGGGAATAAAAACTGTCTTGGGCACATCAAAGCCGTAGCTGACGTGAGCATAGAACTGGACAAACACCGACAGCGATCCATAATCTTTCGTCGAAGGCTTGGCCGAAAACCGTCGCGCCACTTCCTTTTGCACCATGACCACGATACGCTTCGCCTTGGTCTGCTCGATGACTTTGGTAAGAATCGCCGTGGTGACATAGTAGGGCAAGTTGGACACCACGACGAAAGGTTCCCCGTCAAAGGCCTCGTCAATCAATACGGGATCCATCTTTAAAAAGTCGTCATAGTGCACTCGGAGATTATCATAGGCCAACGTTTCTTCATGTACCGGCTGAAGGCGCTTGTCAATTTCCACTGCGAGTACACGCTTCGCACGAGCGGCTATTTCCTCGGTCAAGGTCCCTAAACCCGGTCCGATTTCCAAGACATTTTCGCCGTCCACTTCCGCCAAATCCACAATTTTTCTTACTATATTGCCATCGATAAGAAAATTTTGCCCCAAACTTTTGGACATATGAAAGCCATAAGCCTTTAAGAGCTCGATGACGCGATGGGGTTTATAAAGTCGTTCCATGGTTATGTGTCACCTTTTCTACAGCCCGATACAGATCCTTCGGATCGATGCCGTAACCGTTCAGTTGATTGAGAAAAGCTTTGGCATTGCCGTAGCCGATAGCGAGTTCCGCCGCCACAGCAAGACGTCGCTCTTTGGATCCGGGACCGGTAAGTCCCAAATCATGAAGGTCCTTTTCCGTAAATGTCGCGCTGAGCGTCTGAAACGAAGGGCGAGCTTTGTCAATGGCCTCAATAATATCTTTGGCCTTGGCGTTTTCAATGCCGATGTTGTCATGCTTCATCGCCTTATCCTGAGCCAAGTAGGCATGCTTCACACCCGGAACCTTGCCCGCAATGTCGGCACGGATTTTTTTGCCCATGTAATCCGGGTCGGTAAAGATGATGAGCCCCCGTTTTTTCTGTACATTTTGAAGCTCCTGAATGAGCTGATAGCCATATCCGAAGCCGTGGGTGGCGATGACATCACACTCCAGAGCGCCTTTTACAGCGGCTATATCGTCTTTACCTTCCACTACAATTACTTCTTTAATCATTGAAAAAGTCCTTTGCATTTTTCGCAGTTATATCGATGAGCTCTGAGGTTTTCATTCCTCGAAGGCCTGCAATCTCACGGGCAGTATGCTTGATAAACATGGGCTCGTTGCGTTTGCCTCGCATAGGTACCGGAGCAAGATATGGCGCATCCGTCTCCAACAGAAGGCGATCCAAGGGTACGATTTTTGCCACTTCCTTAGGATGACGAGCATTTTTAAAAGTCACCGCCCCGCCTAAGGCGATATATGCGCCGAGCTCCACGTAGCGTGCCATCATTTCCACCGGTTGGGTGAAACAGTGAATGAGAAACTTCATCTGCGGGTACGTTGCCACGGCCTCTGCAATAATATCAAACGTCTCCTGCACCGCCTCCCTGGTGTGAATCACAACGGGAAGCTCTACATGGTGAGCCAGCTCAATTTGCCGCTTGAAAACCTCCCGCTGGACGTCTCTGGGCGACAAATCATAATAGTAATCCAGTCCGATTTCACCAATGGCCTTGACATGTTCATCCTCGGCAAGCTCCATCAATCTGGCTTCCACAGCATCGTCATAGGTGGAGGCTTCATGAGGATGCACGCCGATGACGGCGCGAATATTGTCATAAATTTTGGCAAGCTCCACAGACGTCTCAGAACTTGGCAGATCACTGCCCACGTTATAGACTCGGTCCACCCCGTTTGCAGCTAAATTGCAAATGAGCATATCTCTGTCGTAGTCAAATTTCTCATCATCCAAGTGGGCGTGGGAGTCAATAATTCCCATCAGCACACCACACTTCCGTCTGCCATCTCTTCCAGCGTGGATGCGATGGAGATCTTGCCGTTGTCATCTTCAGCGGCAAGGAGCATCCCTTGAGATTCCACCCCACGGAAATTGTGAGGCTGCAAGTTGGTCAGTACCAAAATCTTCTTGCCGGTAAGCTGTTCTTTACTGTACTTGGACTTCAAATTGGTGACAATGGTCCGCTTGGTATCGCCGATCTTCAAACGAAGGACGTAAAGTCGATCCGCATTAGGATGATCTTCCACAGCTTCCACCAGTGCCAACTTAATTTCCATCTTTTCAAAATCTTCTAAGGTGATTGGTGCCTTGCCTTGCGTCGCTTGCTCTTCATCTTGCCCGTCGCCGCTCCACAGTTTCTTTTCAGCTTGACGTGCCGCAATCAGAGCAGCATTGGCCTCTTCCAGACGTTTCAGTTCTTCCTGCACATCGAGACGTGGGAAGAGCACATCCGGCTTCTTGGTCTTTTCTCCCGCAAGTAATAGACCCCAACGTTGTGCTTCATCCCAAGTCGGCGCCGTCTTCAGATTCAAAGCTTTGCGAATGCTCTTCGATGTGTTGACCAAAAACGGTGAAATGAGGACGGATACAATGCGAAGGGACTCAGCCAAGTTGTAGAGGACGGTGTCCAGACGTGCTCTATTGCTGTCGTCTTTGGCAAGAATCCACGGTGTGGTTTCATCCACATATTTATTGGAACGTCGGATGAGGTTCCAAATACTTTCAAGAGCCACGCTGAACTGGAAGTGCTCCATAGCCGCATCCACATCCCGATACGTAGTTGTGGCGAGCTCAATGAGCGAGCTGTCCACCGCCTCATCCACCGTCGGTTCAGGCAAATAGCCGTCGTTGTACTTATCCAACATGGACAGGGTTCGGGAAACCAGATTCCCTAAATCGTTTGCCAAATCAGAATTCAGACGACGCATAAATTTTTCCCTGTTGAATGAACCGTCAGCGCCGAAGCTGAACTCTCTGAGAAGAAAATATTTCAAGGCATCAATGCCGTAAAGATCAATAATCGGTTCCGGATAGATGACGTTGCCCTTGGACTTACTCATCTTGTCGTTGTCAAAGAGAATCCATCCGTGGCCAAAGACTTTCTTAGGCAACGGCAAATCCAATGCCATGAGAATGGCCGGCCAGATAATGGTATGGAAACGGGTGATCTCTTTGCCCACCAAGTGCACATCTGCAGGCCAGTACTTATTGAATTGCGCTTCATCGGTACCGTATCCGACTGCGGACAGATAACAGGAGAGTGCATCAATCCACACATAGATGACGTGTTTGTCATCAAACGGTACTTTGACACCCCAGTCAAAGGTGGAACGAGACACCGAGAGATCTTGGAGCTCATCTTTTAAGAAGTTATTGACCATTTCCCGCTTTCTGGATTCTGGTTCAATAAACTCCGCATGATCTTCATAGTATTTCAGCAGCTTCTCACGATACTTGGACAGTCTGAAAAAATAGGACTCTTCTTTCTGAAGCTGCGTCGGACGACCGCAGTCAGGACAGGTGTGATCGTGTCCCAGTTGGGATTCCGTCCAAAAAGCTTCACATGGTGTGCAATAATAGCCTTCGTATTCGCCTTTATAAATTTCACCCTTGTCATAGAGCTTTTGGAAAATATTTTGTACGTTCTTTTCATGTGCAGGATCGGTGGAACGAATAAAGGCGTCATAGTCAATGTCCAGCTTTTTCCAAAGTTCTTTAATCGACACATTGATCTTATCCACAAATTCCTTTGGTGCAATACCGGCTTCTGTAGCTTTTTCTTCAATTTTTTGACCGTGCTCGTCAGTACCTGTGGTAAAAAAGACATCATAGCCTTGCAGTTCTTTATAGCGTTTGATACTGTCCGCCGCCACTGTGCAATATGTGTGCCCAATGTGCAGGTTGTCCGACGGATAGTAAATTGGCGTAGTTATATAATAATGCTTTTTCGTTTCCAATAATATTGCCCCCTTTGGTTTCCTACTTTTGTTCATTATATTATATCTCAAAAGGTCAAGCAAACGCCGCCATATAAAAAAGGAGCTTATGCTCCCTTTTTGACGTCTTTGCCGTCGCCTTTAACCACTAACACGGATACGTTGGATGAGTTGATCACTTTATTGGAGACCGAACCGAGCAGCGTCCGTGAAAATGCCCCGAGCCCTCGATTGCCCATGACGATGAGGCTGACGTGATGTTCCTCTGCAAACTTGACAATTTGGTGTGCGGGGTTGCCCTTCACGTAGTACGTTGCCACGGGATACGGATAGTCAGACATCGCCGTCTTCACATCCTCCAAGACCTTTTGAGCTCTATCATTATTGGCTCGTTCCAACTCTAAATTATAGGGGAAATTCGTGGGATATTGTTCGAAAACACTGGTTTCAGGCACTACTGTAATCACCGCAATCTCCGCTTCGAATTGACGCCCCACTTCTTTTGCGACATTCACACTGCGCCGAGACGCTTCAGATCCGTCTATAGGTACTAATATTTTCATAGAATCCCTCCTTACTAGCCTTTTACCCGATTCTTAATTTTTTAGTCCGCCCAATGCCCACTTCGTCCGACTGCCTTGTGCCACAGCGCAAGCTTTTCTTGACGTACGTCATTCGCCATCGCAGGCATAAAGGTGCGATCCGGGACCATCTCATGTAACACATCCTCAAGTTCCATCTTCCCCGCGCCAATGGCGGCAAGATAGGCCGCCCCTTTGACCGTTGTCTCCACATCTTTGCCTCGGAGCACAGGTCGGCCGATAATATCCGCTTGGAACTGCATGAGAAAGTTGTTCGCCGATGCGCCCCCGTCAACTTTGAGCTCAGTCAAGCCTCCCAAATCTTCCTCCATGGCGTGGAGCACATCATAGGACAGGTAGGCGACCGATTCCAGTGTCGCCCGAACAAAATGTGCTTTGGTGACACTTCGCGTCAGTCCACAGACTGTGCCCCGTGCACTGCCGTCCCAATACGGTGCGCCAAGACCTGTAAAGGCAGGGACAATGACACAACCCGCCGTATCTGAAACTTTGGCGGCAAGATATTCCGAATCCTCGGCGGAATCAATGAGCTTCATCTCATCCCGCAGCCACTGCACACCCGCCCCTGCGATGAAAATAGAGCCTTCCAACGCATAGGTGACCTCCCCCTTAAGGCGCCATGCCACCGTACTCACCAGCCCGTTTTGGGAACGAACGACCTCGTCGCCGGTGTTCATAAGAAGAAAGGCCCCGGTGCCGTAGGTGTTTTTTGCATCCCCTCGATGCAACGCGCCGCTTCCGAAAAGAGCACTTTGCTGATCGCCGATAGCCGCCGTAATTGGGATGTCCGCGCCGAAGTAGTGAGTTGCCACCGTGCCGAACAGGCCGGCGGAATCTTTCACCTCAGGGAGCATACTGCGAGGCACACCCATAAGGGTTAAAAGCTCGTCATCCCAGTCCATCCTATGAATGTTATAGAGCATCGTGCGCGACGCATTGGAAACATCCGTGACGTGCTCCCCGCTCAGACGCCAGATGACATAGGTGTCCACCGTCCCGAAGGCGAGCTCTCCCGCTTCAGCCCGCAGTCTTGCGCCCGCTACATGATCAAGAATCCATGCAATCTTGGTGGCGGAAAAGTAGGCATCAAGTTCCAACCCCGTTTTGTTGTAGATCATATCCCGATACGGTTTTAACCGCGCCACGGTCTCAACGGTACGGCGACACTGCCACACAATGGCATTGTAGATCACCTCGCCTGTCGCCTTGTCCCAAACCACCGTAGTTTCCCGCTGATTGGTCAGACCGATAGCAGTGATATCCGAGGCCGTAAGTCCCACCTTGGCCATGGCTTCCGTGGCGGTCCCTAACTGCGTGGAAAAAATTTCCGCCGGATCCTCTTCCACCCATCCGGGTTGAGGAAAGTATTGACGGATTTCTTTTTGCGCTTTGGCCACCACATGAAACTTGTCGTCATAAATAAGCGTCCGGGCACTGGTTGTGCCGCAGTCAAATGCCATTATATACATGGTATCCCTCCTCAGTCGATGTAAAAGCCGTCAATGGCAGTGTGACTTTCCAAATAGCTGACCACTGCCACCCACTCATCATCATCCAACGCGGTGTCTTTTAAAAGCACGTCATAGACTTGGTCATTATGTCCGATAGCCACGCCGCGCCAAGTAATCGCTCTCGCTTTTAAAAAATCTTCCACGTCCTGCACCGTGTCCTTTGTCGCCGTGGTGAACTTTAAACTGTAGCTCTCCTTGTCAAAGTGGTGATGTTCCTGTTGAAAAAGATAGGTTTGGATCATAAGAATGATAGCCGTGGCCGCAGTGCCCACCACATACAGCCCCGCACCGAAACACATGGCGATCACCGCCGTCGTCCAAACACCTGCCGCCGTGGTCAGTCCGCTGACTTCATTGTGCCGCACAAAGATCAGTCCGGCGCCGAGAAAGCCGACCCCACTCACCACTTGAGATGCGATACGGGCCGGGTCGTAGGCCTCGGCGCCCGAAAATCCATACTTGGAGAGCAACATCGCCGCGCAGGCTCCAAGGGCCACGATAATATGGGTGCGCAACCCCGCCTTCTTATTTTTATGTTCCCGTTCATAACCGATAATTGCACCTGCACTGCTGGCAAGAAGAATCCGTGCAATGAACATCATCGTCAATTCAAAATCCATCACATCACCTCTGTAAATTCTATTTTACGTTGAAACCGTGTCTATGGCAATGGATAGGATTTGTCATGTGCAGAAAACGAACAGTGGCTTCAATGAATTTAAAGCGTCCCATGACAAGCACGCCGCCTCAACGACAAGCTTCAAGGTGCTCCAACCTCTGAGTGAGTTTTATAAATGAAGTTCTGCGCCGTGGTATTAAAAATGCCTCTCTACTGGGTATACAGGGAAAAAAGGAGTGATTTTATGACAAAAGCTTTGATTGTATATAACCCCAACGCCGGCAAAGAAGAAGGCGAGGCTATAGCAAATCGTTTTAAAGGCACCCTCCAGTCCCATTTCGAGACGGTGGAACTTAAGGGCACACAAAAGGCACATGATGCCACAGACTTTGCCGCCGCAAGTTACGACGACGGTTTTGAGGCAGTCTTTGCCATCGGCGGTGACGGTACCGTCAACGAAGTCGTCCAAGGCTTACTGGAGATTGCGCCGGAGCATCGCCCTACGCTGGGTGTCATCCCGGGCGGCACATTTAATGCCGTCACGCGCGTCCTTGATACTGTCCAGGACACAGACGCTGCCATTGACGCCTATACCTTGGACTTCCCTGAAGCCATGGACATAGGCCGTGCCAATGACAATATCTTCTGCCTTATTTTCAGTATTGGCAACATTCCCGAAGGGATTCATAACTCATCCTCTGAAGAAAAAACCAAGTTTGCTTTCCTTGCCTATGCTAAAAATATCTTGACCAACATGACCAAACAGGACACCTATAACCTGACCATTACCGCCGACGGCAAGGACTATTCCGGGACGTACTCCCACGTCGTAGTGCTTCTCTCCGGCGAATTGGAAAATCAGGAATTCACTAAGGCGAATATTCAAAAGGATGACGGTTACCTTCACATGATGCTCTTAAATCAAGTGTCGTTCCTCGAAGGATTAAACCTCATTCCCGACATCGCCGCCGGTGTCATGGACGACAATGAGAACGTCCACTACATCAAAGCCAAGTCCATCACCATTGACAGTGCCGACGGCACCGAAATTGAAACCGATTTAGACGGTGATAAAGGCGATCATTTGCCTGTAAATCTGTCTGTCGATCCCCTCGCTATTACAGCCTTCACCCAAAAGGCTCATGACGACACTGTCCAATAAACATCCTCCCCCGCTAAGCAGGGGGATTTTTTTGTCGTGAGACACCCTTCACCAAGCGACCCCGTCGCGTCACAAAAAATCTCCCTATCAAAGGAGCAAAATAGCCATAAAAAGACGCTTAAGCTTTAGCTTAAGCGTCTTGCTTCGAATACGTTTAAATTTCAATGGCTTCAAACCCGCGTCCTTGAATTTCCGCAGTGTTACTGACCGCCATAAAAGCATTCGGATCAATGTGGGCAACGATGCTTTTCACCGTAACCACTTGTCTCGGCGTACAAATCATGTAGATGATATTAAAGTTTGCATGGGAATAGGCACCTTCACCTTTGATATACGTCATGCCTCTGCGCATTTGAGAATAGACGGTAGCAACAATCTCTTCGTGCTTCGCGCTGATAATAAAGAGCTGTTTTTGTTGTCCCACGCCAAGGTGAATGCGATCGACCACTTGATAGGAGATAAAGAGCGCCACCAAAGTATAGAGTGCGCGATCAACGGAATAGATAAAGGCTGATGTACCGATGACAAAGGTATTGATCACCATCAGCGCATTCCCGACGGTGATGTTGTACTTGCTTTTTAGAATCGCCCCGACGATATCAAAGCCCCCGGTGGAGCAGCCGTTTCGAAAACAGATTCCCATGCCCATACCGTTTAAGACCCCGCCGAAGATACAGGCAAGAATGGTATCGTGAGTCACCGACCAGGTGCTCGGCATGATCCCGTCCAAGATCCCGGTATATATGGAAAGGACCACGGCAGAAATCATCGTCACCACCATAAACGACCGCTTTAAAAATATAAATCCCAAAATTAAAAGGGGTGCGTTCAGTAAGAAGAGAATCAGTCCCATGTTAATGTGCGTCAGATGATTGAGAATGACGGTAATCCCTGAGACCCCGCCGGAGATCATCTGATTCGGACGCAAAATGAGCACAATGGCCACTGCCACCAAAAAATCGCCCACTAAAAGCGCAATCAATTTGCGGATAAAATTGTGCCACGACAGCCCTATAAGTTGATTAAAGTCTTTTCCTGATTGCATAACTACCTCCCCTTGGATTATATGCCCCACAATCCTATTAGTAAAGACCAAGCGTCAGTGCTATAATAAAAGGCAAGAAAGGAGTCGTTATGAAACCTCGTACACTAGCTTACGCCGGGGTGGCCATTGCCCTTAGTCAAATCCTCAGCTATATAAAATTTTTAGAAATGCCTCAAGGCGGCAGCGTGACCTTGGGTTCTATGGTGCCTTTGACACTCTTTGCCCTGATGGCAACTCCGGGGGAAGCTTTCCTCGCAGGCGGGGTCTACGGTATTTTGCAGCTGGTGCTGAGCGGTGCGCCGCTCTACCATCCCCTCAGTCTGCTTTTGGACTATATTTTACCGTTCGGATCCATTGCCGTGGTCAGTTGCTTTACGACATCCAAATCCAAAGCCGTCATGGGCCTTGTTATCGCTTTTCTCCTTCGTTACCTGTCCCACTTCCTCTCAGGATGGCTGCTCTTCGGATCCTACGCACCGGAAGGTCAGGCCCCTTGGTTGTACTCTGCCGTCTATAACGCTTCCGTCTTAGTTGAAATGCTGCTTACTGTTGTCATTGTCTACATCGTTTACGATCGTGTTGTGCCGCGACTGCGTCGCAACGCCTAGGAGGTACTTTATGAAAAAACTGATCACACTGTCTCTGCTCTGTCTCGCTCTTGCAGGCTGCAACAAAGCCAATGCCCCTGCAAACTCCGACGACGCACCGACCAATGCCCCCGTAACCAATGAGAACGCCAATGCTCCGGCAACTGAGGCTGTGCTCAACAACGAGGCGGACATCATTGCATCCTACTTCGGTTCTTCCGATGCCTTTGAAGTGCGGGAGGTCTACTATCCTGCCACGGAAGCCGACGTGGAAGCCGACACCACCCTGACAGAGACAGAAAAATCGGAACTGTTGGCTACAAAGCCGACAATAAAAGCTGAGCTGTACGTCATCTATACCGGCGAACCTGTGGACTTTCAAGACATCGTGGAAGTCAACTTCGATTACACCGCCGCGCCGCTCTACTCTGCCGGCACCGGCGACTTAAAAAAAGAGGATGTCATCAGAAAGCTTTCCGGCGGCGAACCTCTTATGGTCACTTATTTGCCCGATGACGCAGAGTCTGAACTCAAGGACGTCGGATCGACAACCCTCACTATCAGCTCTGCGGCGTATCCTGTCTTTAACGCCACGATCGAACTCACCAATGCAAAATAACAATACCCGGCGCAGCATCTCGCTGCGCTTTTTTTATGCCCTTGTCCACCACCAAACCGCTGTCATGTACCCAAATGAAAGGACACATTCTCCAAAAGGACTGTCTTTAGATAAAGAGCCACCTAATCAAAGGTGCCGACTCATCATAAAACAGCGTGTCATCACTTAGTTGTGTCTCACCGGTGTTAGTATCACCGCCAGCCGAAATAATCCACATCAGGTATAGTATTGTTTTACCTCTATGAATAAAATAGCTTAATGCCGTGACTTGCGTTGATGCGTCGATTTTCACCTTTTTTTCACATTGTATCACCAATGTTTTAAAGATTTTTGGTGGGATTTTTTAAAACACCACGCTCTCTCAGGTAGTTTTCCTAGATCCCACTCTTCCATTCCATCATGTGAAACCTTGTATTTGCCTTGTTAATCTCTTTTACGTCTCTATTTAAAGTAATAAATCTATATATTTTTGTAAAATTTTTGTCAATTTGGAAAATTTTTATCTATTGACAAGCGTTTTCTTTCTGCCTATACTGTCCCTTGCACCTGAGTTCCAGTATCGTGCTCAGTGAAGACTTATTTGATAGGAGGTTACTATGTCACTTAACATTGAACCGAAAAATGTATTTCACTGGTTCTATGAACTGAACCAAATTCCTCGCTGCTCCGGCAATGAGAAAGCTGTTTCCGACTTTCTCACGGCATTCGCGAAAGAGCGTCATTTAGACGTCACTCAGGATGAGGCTTACAACGTCATCATTCGCAAACCTGCCAGCGCCGGTTACGAGAATGCCACACCCGTGATTCTCCAAGGCCACATGGATATGGTCTGCGTGAAAAATGACGATGTGGATCACAACTTCGATACGGATCCTATCGAGATGATCGTAGAAGGCGACTTTATTCGTGCCAACGGCACGTCTCTCGGTGGTGACAACGGGATTGCCGTAGCCTATGCGATGGCTATTTTAGACGGTGACTATGAACATCCGGCTTTGGAAGTATTAATCACAACCAACGAAGAAACCGGTATGGACGGCGCTGCCGCACTTAAAGAAGGCATGCTCCAAGGCAAGCGCCTCATCAATATGGACTCGGAAGAAGAAGGGGTCTTTTTGGTCAGCTGTGCCGGCGGTGCGACCATTGAAATCCGCTTTGCCAAAGAGACCGAATCGGTCACAGGCTCCGCCCTTACTGTTGCCGTGTCCGGACTCAAAGGCGGTCACTCCGGCCAGGAAATCGGCAAAGGCCGCGGCAACGCCAACAAGATTCTCTTCCGTCTCATTCATGCCGTCCAACAGGCGATGGATGTACAACTGGCCACTGTCAAAGGCGGCATGAAACACAACGCCATTCCTGATGCGGCCACCGCAACGATTGTGGTTGACGACACAGAAAAGGCAGAAAGCCTGATTCAAACGATGGCAGAGCTGATCACGTTGGAATACACCGTGGAAGAACCGGGACTCACCATCACTTGTGAATCCTCCGCTGCTGACACTGCACTGACCAAAGCGGCCACCGAAAACATTGTCGACTTCTTTATCATGGCGCCGAACGGCGTGATCTCTATGTCCAAAGACATTGAAGGTCTGGTTCAAACGTCACTGAATAATGCCGTGGTTACTGATGAAGACAACATGATCGTACTGGAAACGTCCATCCGCTCTTCTTCCGAATCCGAACTGGACAGTGTCATTGAAACCTTAGCGACCGCCGCCAAACGCGTCGGTGCAACTACAGAACTGACTAACCGTTACCCTGCATGGCAATTTGAACAAGACAGTCCCCTTCGCGATATATCCCTTTCCACCTATAAGGCCCTCTTCGGAAAAGAAGCTCGCTACGATGCCATCCATGCCGGCCTGGAATGCGGTTTGTTAAAGAAGGTTCTGCCTGATTGCGACATGATCAGTTACGGACCGGATATGTTCGACATTCACTCCCCAAAAGAACACCTCAGTATTTCCTCATCTCAACGAATGTGGGACTTTACTGTCGCTCTTTTGAAAAATTTAAAGTAAAGGATATTCTATGGAAAAAACTGAAAACAAAGACGTTCAAAAGCTGTCAAAAGACGCTTATGGCGGCGTGGCCGGTAAGGACTATGTCCCTTATGTCAAGAGCGCCAACCGCTCTGGGATGAACCTTGCGGTCATCCTCATCGGCGCTATTATTGCCGCTATCTTCGCAGCCTCTACCGCCTATTCCGGTATGAAAGCCGGTCTGACCGTTGCAGCCGGTATTCCTGGTTCCATCATCGGTTCGGCTCTCGTTCTGACTTTTGCAAAGAGCAAAGGTATTTTAGGTAAAGACTTGGTTCAAGGGATGGCCAGCGGCGGCGAATCGGTAGCCAGCGGTACCATTTTCGTGCTCCCTGCCGTTATTCTTATCGGCGCACAATACAACTATTTGGAAGCTATTATTGTTGGTATCGGCGGCGTCCTTTTCGGTGTCGGCGTCTCCACACTGGTTTATGATTATCTCATCGTGGAAGAACACGGTAACCTGATGTACCCTGAATCCATGGCGATTTCCGAAACCCTGGTTGCATCTGAAGGTAAGGGGGAATCCCTGAAGTTTATGCTTCAAGGCTTCGGCATCGGCGGTCTTATTACCGTCTTCACCGGCTCTTTCCTGAACAAAGTCAACAGCGTCTTTAGCATTGTCGGCGAGAAATTCTATAAGTTCCACTTCACCATGGAAGCCAATCCGCTTCTTATGGGTATCGGCTTTATTGTCGGCACGGAAGTCTCCCTGATGATGTTTGCCGGCTCGGTACTTGCCAACTTCGCTGTCGTGCCTCTCGTCGGTTTCTTCGCTGAAATGGCCACAGACTCCGCTGTCGTGTGGAACGACTCTGCAACCTTTATCAACCAAATGGGTGCTGATGCCATCTCCGGTAACTATGTCAAATACATCGGTGCCGGTATGATGATCTGCGGCGGCATCATCGGTGCTATCCGTCTGATCCCTACCATTATCACCTCACTGAAAGCCACTATGGGCGCAAAAGCCGCCTCCTCTTCTAAAACATCCCGCAGCAACCTGAATATGGTATTGCTCGCTGCCGGCGTTGTATTTGGTGTTGTAGGCGCATTTATGATCTCTTCAAACCCTGTGATGGCTATCCTTGGCATTGTCATTACGCTGCTGCTGTCTGCTGTCTTTGTCATCGTATCTGCAAAGCTCACCGGTACCATCGGGACATCCAACCTCCCTGTATCCGGTATGACCATTGCATCGGTTGTTGTAGCTACCTTGATCTTCGTCATCATGGGCTGGACCGGCAATGCTGACAACCACGCACTGTTGATGTTCTCAACCTTTATCGTTGTCGCTATCGCCATGGCCGGCGGTTACTTCCAATCTCAAAAAGTTGCCTTCGTCATCGGCGGCGACAAAGACGAAATGACCAAGTCATTCTCCCTCTCCGGCGTTATCGGTGTCGTGATCACGATGGGCGTTATCTTACTCTTAAAAGATCAACTTGCCATCACCTCTTCCAACCCGCCGTTCGCCCTTCCGCAAGCTAACTTGATGTCCACATTGACCAGCGGTATCTTCTCCGGAGAAATTCCTTGGATTATGATTATCGTCGGTATCGTCATGGCACTGTTCTTCTTCTTTGCGAACTTGCCAATTATGACCGTAGCCATCGGTTTCTATCTGCCAATCTCAACCACCTCCATCATTCTCATCGGAGCTATTTTGAGATACTTCATTGAAAAAACCACCAAAGATAAAGAACTTGCCGATGCTAAAGTTGCCAACGGCATCAGCCTTTCTTCCGGTCTTGTGGCCGGCGGTTCCATTGTCGGACTCATCGGTATCGTGCTTCAAGTGACCGGTGTGGTGCAACCCGGCGAGATCACAGGCTTTGCCGCAAGCAACGGCGCACCGCTTCTAATGATAGCATTTATGGTGATCGCAACCTACATTGCCATCAGCGCTACGAAAAAGCACAGTTAAACCCCCAATAAAAAAGGACCGTTCACTCCCCTGAGGTGTGAATAGGTCCTCTTTTTTTGTGTCTTAACTTTCCGTCACATCGGTTATGGTGTAGCCTTCGTCTTCTACCGCCGCTTTGGCCGCATTCACATCAAAGTTGCCAACCACCACAGCTTTTTTCTCTTCCAGGCTCACATCCACACCCTCGACGCCGCTCACGCTTTTGATGGCTTCATCTACTGCACGGACGCAGTGTGCGCAACTCATACCTTCAATAGAAAAAACAGTTTTCATAACTCCTCCTTTGTCACTATCCCGTCATTTAATCTCGGTGTAAAAAATTTCAGTCGCAGTGCATTGGTGACCACAGACACGGAACTGAAGCTCATGGCCGTCGCCGCCACCATGGGGTTTAACAGGAGACCGAAGCTGTGATATAAAGCTCCGGCTGCAATGGGAATGCCAATGACATTGTAAATAAACGCCCAAAAGAGATTCTCTTTAATCGTTCTCATGACGGCTTTGGAGAGCTTAATCGCCAGCGGCACATCACTTAGGCGACTTGTCATCAGCACTACATCCGCCGACTCAATCGCCACTTCCGTCCCAGCCCCAATGGCTATGCCCACATCAGCCTGTACGAGAGCCGGTGCATCGTTGATCCCGTCACCGACCATGGCAACCTTGCCCGTCTCGCCAAGCTCCCTCACATAACGGGCTTTGTCCTGTGGGTGGACATCAGCGATAACATGGGTAATGCCTACCTGACTTGCGATAGCATCCGCCGTACGGGCATTATCCCCTGTGATCATCACTACATCTATACCCATGTGCCGCATCGTGGCTACCGCCGCTTTGGAATCCGCTTTGATCACATCCGCCACAGCAATCACACCGAGGACGCCGCGGTCGGAGGCAAAATACATTGGCGTCTTGCCCTCTTCGGTAAAGCGGGCCACCTCAGTCTCGAAGTCCGTCACGGCAAACCCCTGATCCGCCATCAGCTGTCCGTTCCCGGCATAAATCGTCGTGCCGTCCACCACACCGGTGATCCCTCGCCCTTCAAGAAGGGTATAGTCCGTCGCCTCAGGAAGGGTCAGGCCCTGCGCCTCAGCATGGCTTATCATTGCCTCAGCCAAAGGATGCGACGAGAGCTTTTCCACCGCAGCAGCAACGGCAATCAGTCGCTCTTTATCGCACAACACGCTCACCACATCCGTCACGACAGGTTTGCCTTCCGTAATCGTGCCGGTCTTATCCAGAACCACCGTCGTAATCCCATGAAGCACTTCCAAGGACTCCGCCGACTTAATTAACACGCCGTGCTCGGCGCCTTTTCCCGTGCCCACCATAATCGCTGTCGGGGTGGCCAGGCCTAATGCACACGGACACGAAATAACCAGCACCGAAATGCCGATACTGAGGGCAAATTCAAAGTCACCGGTACCTAGCCACCACACCACAAACGCGGCGGCTGCAATAGTCATCACCGTCGGCACAAAAATGCCGCTGATCTTATCGGCAAGCTTCGCAATCGGCGCTTTGGAACTCGTCGCTTCCTCCACCAATTGAATCATTTGTGCCAGGGTGGTGTCACTGCCCACCCGCTCTGCCTCCATCACCAAGTATCCCGTCTTGTTCAAACCCCCGGATGTCACACGGTCTCCCACCGTCTTTTCCACCGGCATACTCTCTCCGGTAATGGCCGATTCGTCCACCGATCCATGGCCGCTCACCACCACACCGTCCACTGGTATGGCGCTGCCTGCTCGAAGGACCACGTGATCGCCCACAACCAGATCTTGGGTTAAAACCTCCACTTCCACACCCTGTCGCAAGACCTTAACCGTCTTCGGTGTGAGATCCATGAGCTTGGTAATGGCTTCCGTCGTTCGCCCCTTGGCTCGGGCTTCAAGATACTTTCCAAAAGTGATCAGCGTCACAATCATCGCGGCAGACTCAAAATACAGATGCATCATAAAGTAGTGCGCCACATCCATGTCTGCGTGCCCCAACGCATAATTGATTCGAAAGAGGGCATAGATCCCATAGAGCACCGCCGCACCGCCGCCCACAGCAATAAGAGAATCCATATTCGGCGCTCGCTGCACCAAATTTTTAAATCCGCGGCTAAAATAGTCCCTTGTCACATAGAGCACGGGAAGCAGGAGCATAAATTGCGTGAGGGCATAGATCCCGGCATTTTCCAAGCCCGTAAGAAAGTGCGGCATGATAAACCCCCACATGTCGCCCATGGCGATGTAAAAAATAGGTAGTGTCAGCGTACCGGCAATCATCAACCGGCGCCGTATCGTCGCCACCTCATCCACTCTCGGCGCCGGTGTCTCGTCCATCTTGTCAGCTTTGATGCTGGCGCCGTAGCCGGCCTTTTCCACCGTGGCAATAATATCCGCTGCTGTGGGGCCGTCATAGTCCACCACCATCGATCCGGTAAGAAGATTGACCCCCACCGTATTGACGCCGTCCATGTTGGAGACCTTCCGCTCTACACGTGCCGAACAGGCGGCACACGTCATCCCGGTTACATTAAATTGCTGTTTCATCGTATCATCCTTCCACTCGCTCATAGCAGCTCGACATTTAATTCCTACCACTATACTATGATATTGGCTTCAAAATATCAAGAACGCACTAAAAAGTATATAAGTTACCAAAAAGGTACTAAGGAGATGCCATGAACGACCTTGTCACACGGTGTCCCGTATCCGCTACCATCGCTTTGATCAGCGGCAAGGATAAACCGTTGATTCTTTGGCACCTGAGCGACAAAACCCTGCGGTTCTCAGACCTCAAAACTGTGGTGGAAGGTGCTACATCAAAAATGCTCACACAACAGCTTAGAGAATTGGAATCCGACGGCCTCGTTCACAGACACGTCTATCCCGTCGTCCCCCAAAAGTTGAATACTCCCTCACACCCCTCGGCAAAAGCCTTTTTCCCATCTTAGACGCCATGTACACCTGGGGTGAAGCCTACATGAAAGAGGACGGACTCAGCCCTCACTGCAGTATGAAACTCTCGCCGCAGTAACTGTCGACCTTAGTATGAATGATTTATACACTTATGTAAAGAGACGCCCTTTATCCCCGGGCGTCTCTTCCTATTTCTTAATTTAATTGACATCAATGCCATACAGTGTTTTAATCAACTGCTTCAACGACCATGCAATGTGCTCCTTCAAGGCGGCCTGTGCCGTCTCCAGGTCGTCATCGATCATGGCGTTTAAAATCGTAATATGCCACGCCGTGGACTCCACAGTGGTATTAGTTATGGCGTTGGCCTTAAATCGATAGCGTTCAACTTGAGAACTGATTTGATTT
The DNA here is from genome assembly GCF_027921445.1 of Peptoniphilus equinus. Taxonomy (NCBI): domain Bacteria; kingdom Bacillati; phylum Bacillota; class Tissierellia; order Tissierellales; family Peptoniphilaceae; genus Peptoniphilus; species Peptoniphilus equinus. Next base: position 209,478 of record NZ_CP115667.1, on the reverse strand, counting down.
AACAGTAATTTATAATAATTGTTGGACGACTTTTCCACAATGAGCTCATGTATGACAGAGTCCAGTTTGGAAATGTACTTCAAGGCATTTTTATAACCTTTTTGATACTCGTCAAGATAAGTTTGCAACTGATCGCGAAGCTTAATCAGCTCTTTTTTGTGGATCCGCTCAATGGAGGTCTTAAGTGCATTGACTTCTAAAATACTGCGAATCTCGTAGATGTCCGACAAATCTTTAATGGAGAGACCTTTAACTAAAGTACCGACACCGTCAAAGCTCTTCAAATAATTCTCCGATTCCAGTTGTATAAAGGCCTGACGCACCGGCGTCCGACTCATATTGAGTTCTTCACCAATACTGCTTTCAGTGAGCAGATCACCTTCATCAAATTCACCTTCGATAATTTTAGTCCGAATATAATGGTATGCTTTTTCCGATAAAGTTTGTCGTTTCAAGTCATCCTCCTAGATGGATCAGCAGACAGGATTTCTTGGCTCCTTATTACTTAACATGGCCAAAAGGTTGCCTAAGGCATACTCTTTCAGGGCTCTCATCGATTCATAAGACATATAGGAGACGTGGGGTGTCACTAAAATACCGTCTGTTGAGAGTATGGGGTCATTCTCTGCCGGAGGTTCATTTTTTATCACATCGAGAATAGCTCCGGCAATATCCTTCTGCGTCACGGCATCAATAAGATCCTGTTCTTTAACAATCTTTCCTCGTGCCGTATTGATAAGATAGGCGGAATTTTTCATGAGTTTAAACTCATTGGCACCGATTTTATCGGCATTACTGTCTACACCTCGAAGGTGTATCGACACATAGTCCGCCTCTTTAAAACCTTCTTCCCAAGATACCGGACGTACACCGGCGGCTTTAATGGAAGCACTATCAGTATACTCATCATACGCCATGATTTCAATACCCAATGGTAACAATCGCTTCGCCACTACACGTCCGATGCCTCCAAATCCCACAAGCAGAATTTTTTGATTCTCAATGCGGTGGGTTTGGTAAGCTCCTGCTAAAGCCCCCCACTTCCCAGCTTTAACATTGTCTAAACAGGATTCGGCATAATCGGTGACGTGTTTATTGCCGTGGTAGATAGCTGCTATCACATAATCGGCCAAGTCTTCTGAACAGTAGTCCTGAATGTTTGTGACTTTGATTCCTTTGTCTTTACATGCGTCGATATCAATGCGGTCAAATCCGCCGCCGTATACGGCAATACCCTTGCACTGCTCCAACTGTTCAATCGTCTCACGAGGTATATCAGCATAGACTTGTGCGAGAATCCCGTCGGCTTGATATCCGAAAGCTTTCAAATCCGCTTCATAGTCATAGGTTGAATGCCGAATCTCCACGCCGGGTAACTCTTTTTCTAAAATTTCATGCTCCAAATCATAGTCGGACCACTCTTCATCAATAATCCAAATTAACATATCAACCTCCTAGAAACATCGTTGTGATAGGTTTTATAAACGTAACCATCATAAGGACAACAAGCAGTGCGAAAATAAACTTCAAAATAGCTTGAGAGACCTCTTCCATTTTCAACTTCGATATCGCTGAAGCCACAAATAGATTGATACCGTATGGCGGTGTACAAAATCCTATAGCAAGGTTCATGGTGAGCATAATCCCAAACGTCACAGGACTCATTCCGAACTTCATACAGATTGGCAATAAAATCGGACTGAGAATAATTGTGGCAGGAATATTATCGATGAACATCCCGATAATAATTAAAAAGATATTAATCAGCACGAGGATGACTACCCCATTGTCACTGAGGGATGTAATGGCAAGAGCAATTTTGTTCGGGATTTGCTCCATGGTTAAGAGCGCTGCAAAGGCCGTAGACAATCCAATCATAAAAGTAGTGGCGCCATTGACGACAATGGCATCTCTCACCGAGTTATACGCGCCTTTTAAATCCAATTCTTTATAGACGAAAACGCCCACAATAAAGGAATAGACCACAGATACTACAGCCGCTTCCGTCGGGGTGAAAATCCCCAGATAAATGCCGCCCAAGATAATAACCGGTGAGAGAATGGCAAAGAATGCCGACTTAAACGTACTCCAAATTTCAGACAGTGTTTTTCGATGGGTATTGCCCTTATAACCCTTCTTTTTAGACACAATGTAGCAGACGAGCATCAATGCAACGCCCATAAGAATTCCCGGCAAGAACCCTGCCGTAAACAAATCGGTAATGGACGTCCCGGAGACAACACCATAGATAACAAAAGGCACCGACGGCGGAATGATGACACCGATTGTCCCTGCAGCCGCAGTGAGCGCCACAGAGAAAGATTTGCCGTAGCCGTGCGCCACCATTTGAGGAATCATGAAAGCGCCGACGGCAGACACCGTCGCCACTGCAGAACCGGAAATCGCCGCAAAAAACATACACACCACAACGGTAACCATACCGAGCCCTCCGGTGATGTGTCCGATAAAGGCCTCAAAAAAATCTACCAAACGCTTGGCAATACCGCCACTGCTCATCAGATTGCCCGCTAACATAAAAAACGGAATAGCCATCAACGGAAATGAGTCTACACCGGCCACAGCATTTTGAACAATAAGAACTGGCGGCATAGTGGTATGTAACAATATTGTCGTTAACGTTGCAATTCCAATTGCATAACCTATCGGCATGCTTAAGATCAGAAGTGCAAAAAATACGCCAAATAAGGTTAAGGCATTCATTGTTCCCCTCCCTTCTCCATGTACGTTGCAGTCTTTTCACCTTGTCCTGTGGATGCGGTGCGGTTCATCCCGATCATGTCCAAAAAAATACGCAGTGCCAAGATAACAGAGCTCACAGGCAGCGACGCGTAGACATAAATTAACGGCAGCCTCATTCCTGCAGACAGAGCATGGCGTGCATTCATGGACTGTAAGAGTTTAAAGCCTTCATAAGCAAGAAATAGGTTAAATCCCAGCCAGATAAGCTGAATAATCACATCGATAACTTTTTTAAAGCCCGCAGATTTAAACAGTGTAAAAATCAAATCTACTTTAATATGCTCATGGTAATGAAAAGCAATACTCACACCTAACCACGTCTGCCAGATGAAAAGATAGCGTGCAAGTTCTTCCGACCAAGATACCGAAGCATTGAAGATATAGCGCATGATGATTTGAAATGAAATCAGTACAACACTGAATACCAAACTGAACACCAACAGTTTTTCTTCCAGTTCATCATATAATTTAAAAAACTTTTTCATAGGCTACTCCTTGAATGTAAGGAAAACGAGGTGGCGGAAACCACCTCATTCTTCGGATCCCATCATTGGTTAAAGCTTTCTGCCAAATCAAAGAGTTCTGCACCAAACTGCTCACGATATTTATCGTACATCGGTTTGAGTGCATCTTTAAATGCTTGTTTTTGTTCATCACTTAATACATTCGTCGTTAAATTACCTTCCGTTTTCAGCTTTTCAATGGCTGCATCGTTATCGGCTAATTCCATTTGACGTTGATTTTCTACAAAAGCTTTCACTTCCGTTCTCAACAATTCTTGTTGTTCCGATGTCAGTCCATCAAATTTAGTTTGATTCATCAAAAATGGAAGAAAATTGTGAATATGCTCATCCACGGTGAGGAATTTTTGTACCTCGTAAAATTTATTCGCATAAGTCAGTGACGGCGGATTTTCCTGAGCATCCACGGTGCCTTGTTGCAAGCCGGTGTAGAGCTCAGTAAAACTGATTGGCGTAGGGTTGGCTCCTAAGGTTTTATAAAAGTCAATAAAGATCGGTGACTCCATAACACGCATTTTCACACCTTGAAGATCTGCAGGTCTCTCAATGGCGCCGGTGTTGGTCGTTGTACTGCGAATCCCGTTATAAGCGTATCCCAAGTTAATCAGGCCATTGCCTTCAAGCTTAGCATTAAGTTGTTGACCCAGTTCCCCATCAAGGGCTGTAAAGGCCGATTCAGAATTTTTGAACAGATATGGCATATCCAAGATGCCGAACTCATCCGAGTAGGTTGTCAGAACCGAGGTTGACGGCAGAGCGACATCTAATGTCCCCATGGCCGTAGACTCCGTAAGTTGTACGTCACCGCCCAGAGCTCCGTTAGGATAAATTTCAATGACAAGACTTCCGTTGGATTTTTCTTCAACATTCTTTTTAAATTCAAGCAGAGCTCTATGTGTTGAACGATTTTCCGGCTCAACATGACCGATTTTAATAGTCACGGCGTCCGCTGAAGCTTCTGTTGCGGCAGGTTCATTGCCTTGTGCCGATGAGTCAGCAGCTTGATTGCCACCACATGCGGTAACGAATACCATCATCAGGGCCAGGATTGCAAATAATGATTTTTTCATAGCTTACTCCTTATAAAATAGTAATTTCTTCGTTCACTGCATCTAAACGAATATGATCGCCTTCCTGCACAGTCTCATAAAACGCCGGATCCACTTTGTCCACCATGGGAATTTCAAAGATGATGGCACTGGTGACAAGGACTGTTTCAGCACGTTCTACAATCATCCCCGCAGGCTGATTGTCTTTTTTCATCAATTGAAAGAGCCCGTCAGCCTGAACAACAGAGCTACCCTTACCTGAGGGAAAAGCTAAAATTTTCTTCGCCATAGAGCGTCCTTCCATATCGTGGCCTGTTTCAATCATCACCCCATCTTCAGGACGAATAAGGTAAAACATGATGTCATCTTTGGACAAGGTAATATCCGCTTCCACACATCCCTCGACAATTTTGTGACATTTAAATACTTGAGACATCATTGCACCTCCCCTGTTATGGCCCCTTCAATGCACGTATCCAAATCACGAATGACAAAATCGATGCCGCGACGTTTTGGATAGTAGGCACACTTCGGTGACTCGGTAAGTCCCACTTTATTCTTTAAGAACTTCCATGACGGTTGATCCGGACAGGTTGCAGGTACGATGTGTGCACCCTTGTCTTCCAAAGCTTCATCCAATCCCATAAGCTTAGCTGTGGTCTTAGTATGCTCCGAGGTCAAAATATACATCGGTACTTTCAGTCGTCGCTTTCCTATCTGCTCACGAATGTGAAGGCACTCATCCAACGTGAAATGCGGACAACCAAACATCACAAAGTCGATAGAACGATTTCCCACAATCGAAATCTCATCTCTTGCAGTGAGTAAATCGTCATCTGTGATAATCACCTTCCGTTCAGGCTCCTTACCGCCAAAAGCCACCTCTATAGTTGGCGCTTCCGGTGTCACTCCTACAATATGGTACATGTCATAAGCTCCCGAAGTATTTAATTCGGCACCTAAATTTCTCAAAGCTTCTTTACTGATATGCTTCGGTAATCCTACAAATACCGGAATACCATGTCCGATTTTCTTACCGCACATACCCAGCATATGATACTTATAATCGTTATCCATATGAGCTTGAACTTCGACCAATATCGTACCTTTACGGTTTTCATCCAAAAGCAGACCATATTCCGGTACATAGCCGGTAATTGAAGCAAATAAGGCAGAGTTAGCACCTTCTCGATTCGTCCTTGCACCCCACACTGCATTGGCATATGGCGTAGCGGAAGATTCGGAAAATGCAATGACTTCTCCATAATTCGGCACATTGGTATCTATGTACGGGGTACAATTATAAGTCAGTTTGGCCCCTAAGGCTCTATAAGCATCGTGCGTCGCCTTCATAAAAGCATAGTCCTCATCGTCAACCAAAGCCCTGTCCTTAAACCAGCAGAGACTGAAGCCCGGGTTCACCGTTGGAGGGACTTTGCATTTGGCACCCATAGACACCATTTTTTTTGCCAACCATTGATCAGCATCCTGATTACTTAGTGCAACGTGAGCTCGTGTAATGGGTACGAGGCGCTCGGCATTGAAGGACTCGCCAATGGCAACTTGTACCTTCATAGCAAGCTGCACACCTGGACCCATTCTCCCATCGAGCATATCTTGTTGCTCTTTGTTTAGATTCATCGTTAACTCCTTTCTAAAACCCACCAAGATACAATCTTTCGTATGCCAGAAGTATACACCTACTTAAGTTGCCGTGTCAATAGTTTTTTTTGATACCTTATTAAAACTTTTCCATTTCAGTCTTTTATCTGTTTATTTTACTTGATTTTAATGTATACTTCTTATATTCTTTTGTCAAAGCACTTAGCTTTATATATCTGTATACTTTTATCTGTACATTTTCCCTTTATCATGAACAAACACTAGGCGCCTCTCTTGTCCCGACGGTACCACCCTCGCCAACAGATGTCGAACGACTTATATTGTGATAACTTTTTAATCACCTATCAGTGAAAATGAGGCATAACCGTGTTCCGTCATTATTCCATTGGGTCATACTTCATCTGCATAAGGGTGGTTATCATCCCGGGAGCATTTTCCCTTTCCATTAAAAAAAGAGACCCGAAGGTCTCTTTTGCTACGACTTACATTAAAGATTGTGCAGCTGTGATAATGGCGAGGGAATACACTTCATCTTCCACGCATCCCCGGGACAGATCGTTTACCGGTGCGTTCAGACCCATAAGGATCGGACCTACCGCTTCAAAACCGCCAAAGCGTTGTGCCAATTTATAGCCAATATTACCCGCCTCAAGGGATGGGAAGATAAAGACGTTGGCTTGACCTGCTACGTCGGAGTCCGGTGCTTTTTTCTTTGCAACTTCAGGCACAAAGGCTGCATCAAATTGCAGTTCACCGTCCAGTTTCAGTTCAGGCGCCATGGCTTTAGCAAGTTTGGTCGCTTCTACAACACGGTCTACCGTCTCGTGAGATGCAGAACCTTTCGTAGAGAAAGAGAGCATGGCAATCTTTGGATCCATGTCGAAAGTCTTGGCAGTTTCTCCGGCGAGGACAGCTGTTTCTGCCAAAGATTCCGGTGTGTGCTCGATATTGATGGCACAATCCGCCATCAGGTACATCTCATCGCCTCTGAGCATGATGAAAGCGCCTGCGGTGCGTTTAAATCCTTCTTTGGTCTTAATGATTTGCAGTGCAGGTTTGACCGTTTCCCCGGTGGTATGGACTGCACCGGAGACCAATCCTTCAGCTTTGCCGGTATACACCAGCATGGTTCCGAAGTAGTTGACATCACGAATGAGTTTATCCGCACCGGCTTCATCCAGCTTCCCTTTTCTGCGCTCTAAAAGAGCTGCTTTTAACTCATTCAATGCTTCGGATGTCTCTGGATCGATGAAGTTGAGCTCACTGAGGTCAATGTTCAGATCCTTCGCCGTTTTTTCTACAGCTTCCGTGGCGCCGAGAACGATCGGCTTAATTACCTTGTCGTCTTGAAGACGCTTTACTGCTCCGAGAATACGTGGGTCTTCCCCTTCAGGAAATACAATCGTTGGGCATTTCTCTTGTACTTTGTTTTTTAAGATGTCAATTAAATCCATAATTTCCCCCTTTGATATCCATTCTACTATATCACAAATGCTTGACTGTTGCACATCCGTGACTTTGCCTATTTACGTAAAACTTTGTATAATAGACTTACCGATGTACTTTTACCCTAAACTACGTGACGAGGTACACTATGAAAAAATTTCTTATCTTGATTGCTGCATTGTCTTGTGTCGTAGGTTTCACGTCAAAAACGTTCACCGATACGTCAGAACACTGGGCCAAAGACTACATAGCGGCCATGGCACAAGAGGAATTACTTCTGGGCTATAGCGACGGTTCCTTCCAACCTGACCGTGCCATTTCCATGTCCGAAACGTACTCGATTATCAATCGCATGTTCAACTTCAACAGTTTTCAACCTCAAGATGTGGAAGGCTTCCGTCAATACAAGGATAAGTGGTTCTATAACGATTTGCTTGCGGCGTACACCGCCGGTTATCTTCGTGACGACGAGTTTGCCGATCGCAGCATCACGCGCCTGGAAGTAGCTCGGATTCTTTCCCGACTCTACACCCTTGAAGATGAAGGCGGCGATTTCGTGGAGTCAAGCGAATTGAATACGTCCGATCGCTTGATTTTGCGTCGTCTTGAAGGAGCGAAGATTTTTAACGGGTATGCCGATCATACTTTCAAGCCTCATGCGCCGATTACCCGGGCAGAGTTTTCCAAGGTGATCACCTTGGCGCAACGCACGCTCCAACCCCGCTCCGCAGAGTCGGCCTATGCCGAACTGAAAAGTCTTCTGGAGAATCTCAATACCATTGATGTGAATGGGTTAAGTCCGGAGACTATTGAGCGATTAAACACCATCATCACCCGAACGTACAGCAACGAACTGCCTACAGAATCGGAAATGCGCGGCTGGATCGCCGACTTAAAGATCATTTTTGCAAGTAACACCGCCTCGAGTGATCCCCTATCCCCTGAGGCGCCGCTTGCACCGCCAACCGATGTGGAAGACCCTTCCCCGATCACGCCTGCGCCATCTTCAGCTGAGCACTACTTGCGCATTCTCACAAAAGATACTGCCGGCGTTGCTGTACCTGCCACCATCACGTTAAACCATGCCACCTTTGTCCCTGGTCTCTATCCCGAAGGCAAATACCTGTTAGAAGTGCAGGCGCTGAATAAAAAGCCTTATACCACCTTCATCGACTTAAGCAGTGATACCGAACTGGATATTACTCTTGAAGATATGCCAAAAGCCTATTTGCGTCTGACATTAAATTCCCCTTATCTTCACGCCGCAAGCGGTTTGGAGTACAAGGATGGTGCTCGGGTGACGGTGACGATTGACGTGCCTGAGGGTATGAAAGTGGACCGGCTGATTGTGAACGGTAATACAAAAGGTGTCCTCAGCGACGAGTACAGCTTCATCATCACTGAAGACACCACTATTGATGTAGAATTTACGGCTCAAACATCTTGAGCCGTTTTTTTATGAGTGTTTTTCATACGGCACACCTCGCCGCAAACTGTCGATTAACGGTTTGGTCATCACCACCGCAATAGCTGTGGATAAGAGATCACTCACCGGCTGTGCAATCTGAATGCCTAAGATCCCAAGCTTTGCCGAGAGGAAAAAGACCAGAGGAATGAGAAACCCGCCGGTGCGCATAAAGGATAAAAATGACGATTCTTTAGCCAGACGAATGGTCTGCATCAACATGGTACAGAGCATGAAGAGCGACGAGAAGGCCATGACAGCTGCACTGAAGCGGAGGGTTTTGGCTCCGATCTCAATAACTTGCGGATCATCGATAAAGATGTCGATGACTTGCGGTGAAAAGACGAAGAGGAGCACCGATACCAGCGCAAAATAGACGACGGCTCGTTTGACAATGTACGTAAAGCCCTGGAGCACACGTTGGTAGTTCCCGGCGCCGTAATTATAGCCGCATATCGGCTGAAATGCATGGCCCATACCGATGATAACGGCGTTGGCAAGCAGGGTAATACGCCCCACAATACTCACCGCCGCAATGGCCGCATCCCCATACACACCCGCCGCATGGTTCATGGCAAGGACGCCGACAGCGTTGACCGACTGACGGACGAGCGACGGCAGTCCCCCGCCGACGATTTCATTGAAATTCTCACTGTTCACTTTCAGACGCTTGATCGACAGATGAACATCAAACTTCTTGTGGTTGTGAAAGAGAATCGTGAAACTCACCAACTGGCTGAGAATGGTGGCCAGTGCCGCTCCGGCAATGCCCATATCAAACGTATAGATAAAAAGGGGATCCAAAAAGATGTTAAGCACACCGCCGGTCATAAGCCCCACCATGGCATAAAAGGCTTTGCCTTGAGAGCGTAGCTGATTGTTAAGCACCAAGGTGGCACACTGATACGGCGCGCCGAAAAAGATAATGCTTAAATAAGCTGTGGCATAGGGCAGCACTGTCGGCGTGGATCCGAGGGCATAGGCCAGCTCGGTCACAAAGATATTGCCGAGAAGCAAAATCAGAAGTCCGGAGAAAACCGCCGCAAAAAATCCGAAAGAGGCGATTCTTGATGCCGCTTTCAAATCCCGATGCCCCAGGTGAAGGGAGATGGAGTTAGCCGAACCTTGCCCGAAGAAAAACCCCACCGCCTGCATAATGGCCATGGCGGACATGGCGACCCCGACAGCTGCCGAGGCCTGTGTATTGATAGACCCTATGAAATAGGTGTCCACTGCATTGTAAATGTGTGTGATAAGCATGGCGGGAATGGTTGAGAGTGCAAACTTGTCTATGAGCTTACCAACCGGTTCCGTTTCCAATTCATTATAGTTCGTTGTCATGATAGAACCTTACTATATCTTCCAAAATGGCCCACATGTCCTCCACATTCTGCTTTTCTGAGGTGGAGAAGGTGAGAATATTGGAGCGTTCCTTAACTCCCAGAGTATCCGCAATGACCTTAAGATGCCTTGCCCGCTGTCCCTTGGCTACTTTGTCCGCTTTCGTTGCAATAACCAGACCGCTGTAGCCGGATTGGACAATGTAGTCGTACATGGCGACATCCAGCTCACTCGGCTTGTGGCGGATGTCTACGAGCAAAAGGACTTCCAAGAGGTTCTCCCTCGCTTCCAGGTAGGTATTAATAATCCCCGCCCAACTATTGCGTTCGGATTTCGAAACCTTGGCATAGCCATAGCCCGGTAAATCCACCAGACGCAAATCCGCTACCCGATAGAAGTTGATGGTGCGGGTCTTGCCCGGTGCCGACGACGTCCGTGCCAGGTTCTTTCGTCGAACCATGGCATTAATAAATGAGGATTTCCCCACGTTGGATCTTCCAGCAAAGGCAAATTCCCCACAAGGCTCCGTCGGATAGCCTTTGGGATCCACGGCGACTTTTTCTAAATAGACTTTATCCGTTTTCATGTTGTCCCCACACGGTTTTTAAGGCGTCCTGCGCCCGTTCTATAGGAAGAATGCAGAGATTCGATTTGACCTCAGCTTCAATTTTTTCCAAGTCTCTCAAGTTCTCTTTGGGAATTAGCACCGTTTTTATACCCATACGCTCGGCCGCCAGGAGTTTTTCCTTGAGTCCACCGATAGGAAGGACGCGGCCTGTCAACGTGATCTCGCCTGTCATGGCCACATCTCTTGCAACAGGACGCTCCAACAAAGCGGAGAGCATCGCTGTAAACATGGCCACACCGGCAGACGGACCATCTTTCGGCACGGCGCCTTCCGGCACATGGATGTGCAGATCCGTCGTTTTCATCCGCTCATAATCCACGCCGAATGCGTCAGCCTGAGATGCAATAAAAGAGTGGGCAGTCTTGGCAGACTCTTTCATCACATCGCCGAGGTTGCCGGTGAGTTGGAGCTTGCCTGTGCCTTTCATCCCGCTGCACTCAATTTCCAACGTCTCGCCCCCCACTTCTGTCCAGGCGAGACCGTTCACCACGCCGACGGCATCCGTATCTTTAAGTGTATCGTAGAGGAACTTGTACTCGCCTAAATACTCGGTCAAGTTCTTCGCCGTCACCGAGAGCGACTTTTTGTCCTGTTCCACAATTTTAAGCGCCGCCTTGCGCACACACTTGGCAATTTCCTTTTCCAAGCCTCGGACGCCGGCCTCTTTGGTATAGTAGTTGATCATATCGACCAAAGCCTCATCGGTAAACTTCAGCTGCCGTTTCTTAAGACCTGCCTCGTCAAGCTGCTTTGGCACGAGATAAGTTTTAGCGATGTTAAACTTCTCCCTTGGTGTGTAGCCGGCCAGACGAATGACTTCCATACGGTCGAGCAACGGCCGAGGAATGGTGTCGGTGGTGTTTGCCGTGGCAATAAAGAACACCTTGGATAAATCGAAAGGCAGTTCCAAATAGCGATCGGTAAAACTGTGATTCTGCTCCGGATCCAAGACTTCGAGGAGTGCACTCGCCGGATCGCCGCGAAAGTCGGTCCCGACTTTGTCTACTTCATCAAAAAGAAACACCGGATTATTCTCAGCGGCTTTTTTCATCAGCGTGATGACCCGGCCGGGCAGTGCACCCACGTAGGTCCTGCGGTGCCCTCGAATTTCCGACTCATCCGTCATTCCGCCAAGACTCATATGGACAAACTCTTTGTTCAGCGCATGGGCGATACTTGATGCAATGCTGGTCTTGCCCACGCCAGGAGGGCCGACGAGACAGATAATGGGTCCTTTGCCTTCCGCTCGGAAACTGCGCAGGGCGATAAACTCTAAAATCCGTTCTTTGACATCATTGAGCCCGTAGTGTTCCTTCTCTAATACTGCCCTGGCTTGGGCAAGAGTGCCTTCTTCCTGACTGCTCTCACACCACGGCAGTGCCAAAATCCAATCCAGATAGGTGAGAATGAGAGAGTATTCCGGACTTGCGGAGGTCAGCTTGGACAGACGGCTCACTTCTTTTAAGGCTTTTTCACGCACGTCATCGGGAAGATTTGCCTGTTCAATTTGACTTTCATAGTTTAAGAGCACATCTTCTTCCCGCTCGTCGCCAAGTTCCTTGTGAATGGCTTTCAGCTGCTCTTTAAGGTAATATTCCCGCTGCACCTTGTTCATATTGGTCTTGACTTCTTTGTCAATCTTGCGCTCCAAGGTGAGCAGTTCAATCTCTTCTTTTAGAAGCTCATGAAACTTGATTAGGCGCTCATAAGGATCCAAAACTTCCAGGAGTTCTTGAGATTTGTCGGTATCCATGGCAATGTACGCTGCCGATGTGTCCACCAAGGACTCGGCACTGGCGCCATCCACCACCGATTGCAATAATCCCGGAACCAAATTTTGATCCAACTGCGTGTAGGTTTGAAGATCCTCTTCCACAAGGCGCTTTGCCGCTTGCCACTCCGGTCCGTCGCCGTCGTTCTGAGCGTCAAACACCTCCACTTCCGCCTGAAAGAATTCACCGTCTTCGAGGTTGGTGATCCTGGCCCTTTGATTGCCTTCTATCAACACGCGAACCACACCGTTAGGAAGTTTTAAAATCTGTTTGATGGTACTCAGAGTACCATAGGCATACAAGTCCTCGGCTTTAGGGTCAACAACGCCGATATCTCGCTGGGTCACCAAGAGCACATCACTACCTGTAAGTTCAGCTTGTTCCACAGCAAGCGTGCTTTTAATCCGGGCACAGTCAAAATGGGTTACCATACGTGGAAACACCACCAAGCCTCTCAGTGCTATTACCGGTACTTTTGTCATATCATCACCTTCTATATTAAAAAGGCTCACACGTCGTGAGCCCATAGTTATACAATCATCTTGGGAGCGTTAATCTTATTTACAGCATCCTCAGTGATGACCACTTTCTTGATGTCGTCCCGTGACGGAATTTCATACATGACATCCATCATGGTGCTTTCAATAATGCTGCGCAGCCCCCTCGCCCCGGCCTTTTTCGCCATAGCCTTTTTAGCAATGCACAGAAGTGCGTCATCTTCAAACTCCAACTCCACATTGTCCAATTTTAAAAGCTCGCGATACTGTTTAACCAATGCATTTTTCGGCTGGGTTAAAATTTCCACAAGGGCTTCTTCATCCAGTTCTTCCAGGGTTACGGTAATTGGCAGACGCCCAATAAGCTCAGGAATCAATCCGAACTTGAGGAAGTCTTCCGTCTCCACTTTTTGCAAAATATTAGCTCGGCGCTTAGTCGTATCCATCAGTTCGTTGCCAAAACCCATGGAGGTTGTCTGCGTACGAGACTGGATAATGGATTCCATACCGTCAAAAGCGCCACCCACAATAAAGAGAATGTTGGTAGTGTCCACCTGTATAAACTGTTGGTTCGGATGCTTACGTCCTCCTTCAGGTGGTACGTTGGCCACCGTTCCTTCAATAATTTTCAAAAGCGCCTGCTGTACACCTTCGCCGCTGACATCCCGGGTAATGGAGACATTTTCGCCTTTGCGTGCAATCTTGTCGATTTCATCGATGTAGATGATGCCTTTTTCCGCCCACGCCACGTCATAATCCGCCGCCTGAACGAGTTTTAAGATAATGTTCTCCACATCCTCGCCCACGTAACCGGCCTCGGTTAAGGTCGTGGCATCGGCAATGGCAAAAGGTACGTTAAGCACCCGCGCCAAGGTTTGAGCGAGCAAAGTCTTACCGCTTCCTGTCGGCCCCACCATCAGAATATTGGATTTTTGCAGCTCCACATCCGTCTTTTGTCCGGAGTGAATGCGCTTATAGTGATTGTAGACCGCTACAGCCAGTGACCGCTTAGCCACATCCTGTTTGATGACGTACTGATCCAGAACGCTCTTAATCTCTGCCGGCGTCTTTAATTCAAACTCCTCGGTCTCATTTAAGACCTCTTCCTGAGCTAAAATCTGATCGCACAAATCAATGCACTCGTTACAGATGTAGACATTAGGACCTGCAATGAGCCGTTCCACTTGAGATGCTTTTTTCCCGCAAAACGAACAGCGCTGTTCTTTCTCATCGTGAGTGTCTTTTGTCATGCTCATCCTCGTTTCTCAATCACATCATCAATCAGACCGTAGGCTTTCGCCTCTTCGGCTGTGAGGTAGTAATCCCGATCCGTATCCCGCTCTACTTTTTCAAGAGGTTGACCGGTACGCTCAGCTAAGATGTGGTTAAGCTTTTCACGAACTTTCAAAATCTTTTCTGCATGAATCTTAATATCCGCCGCCTGCCCTTGTGCGCCGCCGAGCGGTTGATGAATCATCACGTCGGCATTGGGCAGTGCATAGCGCTTGCCCTTAGCGCCGGCCGCTAAGAGGAATGCCCCCATAGAGGCCGCCATGCCCATACAAATGGTGCTCACATCACACTTGATATATTGCATGGTATCATAAATGGCAAAGCCCGCACTCACCGAGCCGCCGGGGGAATTGATATAAATTTGAATGTCTTTGGTGTTGTCTTCAGCTTCCAAGAATAATAGTTGCGCCACAATGAGGTCCGCCATTTGGTCATGAATCTCCCCGGTAATAAAAATAATGCGTTCTTTCAACAGCCGGGAATAGATATCATAGGAGCGTTCGCCCCGGTTGGTCTGCTCAACTACCATTGGCACTAATGCCATTATATCACCTTTTTCTTTAGTTCATTAGTTATCTGACGCGTCGTCAGTTTGTTCTTCGTTCTCTTCCGTATCCGTTTCTTTAGGTTCTACAAATGTTGCGTTGTCGTAGAGGAAATCGACAACGGTTTTGTTTTGAAGCTCAGCTTTAATGTTGTCGCGATTGGATTCTTTCATAAAATCCATCATCTTTTGTTTTTGTTCCGCATCATCGGCAAAATATTTATCTGCAATGGATTCAATTTCTTTGTCGACGTCCTCATCAGTTGGCGCAAGACCTTCAAGTTCCCCAATTTTTTCAAGGGCAAGGAAACTCTTGACCTTAAGCAGGGCGTCCCCACGGAGATTTTCAGCAAAGTCTTTTGCATCAATGCCGATCATCTTCAGATATTCGTCCAGACCCATGCCTTGTTGACGAAGGCTTTGATCGAAGTTTTGCATTTGTTGGTTGATTTGAGAATTGACCATACCTTCCGGTACGTCCACTTCAACTAAATCGGCGAGCTTCTTCATGATGGCTTCTTTCTTCTCAGCCATAGCCCGTTCGTTAAACTCGGCGGACTTCTTCTCACGAAGGTCGTTTTTATAGTCTTCCACTGTATCGAAATCAGAGATGTCTTTGATAAATTCATCGTCCAGTTCCGGTTTTTCTTCTACCGTGATGGCGTTGAGTTTAACAGAGAATACAGCGTCCTTGCCTTTGAGCTCCTCTTGGAAGTAGTCTTCAGGGAAGGTGACGTTCACGTCGAATTCATCGCCAATTTCCTTACCTACGATCTGTGCTTCAAAGCCGTCAATAAACGTGCCGGAACCTAATGTCAGGTCTTGATTTTCGCCTTTGCCGCCGTCAAAAGCCACGCCGTCCACTTTGCCTTCAAAGTCAATATTAACCTTGTCGCCATCTTTAGCAGGGCGATCGTCAACGTTGATCACACGGGCATTCATGGAACGTTCACGATCCAATTCACTGTCGAGGAATTCATCGGTGACTTCATACTTAACGTCTTCCACTTCCATGCCTTTGTAATTTTCAATCTTAGCTTCAGGTTTAACATCAACTTTGACTTCTACCGGTACATCTTCGCCGCTGTGTGCATCTTCAATATCGATGTGCGGTTGATCCACCACTTCAAGACCCAGCTCTTCCACACGTTCTTCGTATTTCTCTGGGAGCAGGTTGTTAATGGCGTCTTCTAAGAAGACTTCTTTGCCATAGACGGTTTCAATGATTTTTCTAGGTACTTTACCCTTTCTGAATCCCGGTACTTGGAAGTACTTTCTATTCTTTTTATAGACCTCATCCTCAGCCTTTTTAAGATCTTCAGCTTTCAGTGTTAAAGTAAAAGTTACAGTGTTATTGTCTCGTTGAAATTCGTTTTTATCAGTCATATTTCCTCCATTGTGTCATGAGTATACCATAAAGGTAAAAGAACATCAAATTTTTAAAGTTGGCTCATGCTATTTAATGCGTCTTTTAACGCTGTGATTTCGTCGTCGTTGAGTCCAATGCCTTTGGACATTTTCCCGTGGTCAGGATCCCAATCCCGAATGTCGTACTTTGGCGGACGATCATTCCACGAGACCTTATTCAGCTCTTTGGTCCAGCCGTTTGCCTTTTCTGAAAGGGTGGCAATGTGCTCGGTGATTTCAAATTTAAACTCACTCATCGTAGTGCTCCAGATCCGTTTTGATGCGAGCCATCAGCTCATCGGCGTGAAGCTCGACCGTGTCCATCGCCTTTCGTGTAGAATATTCCACACGATGTTCAGCTGCGCCCTTGCCTACGGTAATCCGAAGGGGAATCCCGATGAGATCACGGTCTTTAAACTTCACGCCGGGACGCTCGGCTCTGTCGTCTAACAACACGTCATACCCGGCATCGAGCAGTTGGTTATAGAGGCTTTCACCCAGCGCCATTTGCGCCTCGTCCTTGTTTTTCACCACCGTGATAATAACGTGGTACGGCGTCACGGATACCGGCCATATGATGCCGTCCTCATCGTGACACTGTTCCACCACGGCGCTGACCGTGCGCGTAATACCCACACCATAGGAGCCCATCCAAATCACTTGAGCTTTACCATTTTCATCCAGCACCGTAGCCTCCAAGGCATCCGAATACTTGGTTCCCAATTGGAAAATATTACCTACTTCAATGCCTCGACGGAATGCATAGGCGATATCGCTGTTCGGTACGGTGTCCCCTTCTTCAACTACCAAAAGATCACCGCCGTCTTCCCCTTCAAAGTCGCGCCCGTAACTTGCACCTTGTAGATGCGTATCTTTCTTGTTGGCTCCGACGATGACATTCTTCATCGCCGTCACGCTGCGATCCACAATAATGCGTGCATCAATGCCCATCGGTCCTGTGAATCCTTCGACAGAGCCCATGGCTTCAATTTGCTCAGTGGTCATAGGCAGGATGTCATGCTCCGGCACACCGAGATAGCCTTCGAGCTTTGCCATGTTCAGTGTGCGGTCGCCCGGAATGAAAACCACAACAGGCTCACCTGCCACCATCAGATCCACAGCTTTCAAACAGTCCTTCGCCGTGACGGATAAAAACGCCGCCAGTTCTTCGATAGTCGTGACCCCCGGCGTCGTGACCTCGGTGAGATCTACCCGGGCTTTGTCCTGAACCGTGTAGGTGACCTCCGCTTTTTCTTCGGTTGCAGCATAGTCGCCGCCAAAAGCTATAACGCCTTCACCGGTGTCGGACAGTGCGATAAATTCGTGGGACATATTGCCGCCCATGGCGCCGTTGTCCCCCTGAACGATGACGTAATCCAAACCGATGCGATTAAAAATCTTTTCATAGGCCTCGTACATGGTATGATAGGACACTTCCATACCCTCGCGGTCCAGGTCAAAGGAGTAACCGTCCTTCATGGTAAATTCCCGTGCACGGTTGATGCCGAAACGAGGACGCTTTTCGTCCCGATATTTCGTTTGTATTTGATAGAGATTGAGAGGAAGTTGTTTATAGGACTTGACCTCGTCTTTGATCAAGGTCGTAAAATACTCTTCGGCTGTAGGGCCAAGGCAAAATTCGCGGTCATGACGATCGGTGAGCTTAAACATCTCCGGCCCGAACCGATCCCATCTTCCGGAAGCTTCCCAGATTTCTTTAGGTTGGATGGCCGACATTAAAATTTCCTGAGCGCCGGCGCGATCCATTTCCTCTCGTACAATTTGTTCAATCTTTCTCACCACGCGGTAGCCGAGGGGTAAATACGTGTAGACCCCGCTGGCCGATTTGCGTATAAATGCCCCCCTTAAGAGAAACTTGTGGGATGCAATTTCTGCATCCTGAGGCGCCTCTCTCAACGTTGGCATATAGAAACGCGAAAGTTTCATAATTTCCTCCAATCATCAAATTATCTTATTCATTATATTATTAAAACCACACCACTTCAAGCTTTTCAAGCGCGGAATGGGGATTTTCTCACGCCTCCCTCCGCCGTGCACCGTGAATCATAACGAGCCGTATCCGTCGTGGTGCCGCCCTTTGTCAATAAAATTTTAAAAACCTCTTGTCAAATACCCTGCCGTCCATTATAATGTGTTTTGTTGTTTTGCAACACTAAAAATGTTCTTTTAAAAAAAGACTTGTAAATTTTTGATAAAGGCATTATAATACATTAGTAATCAACTTCGGGGTGTAGCGCAGTTTGGTAGCGCACGTGGTTTGGGACCATGGGGCCGGGGGTTCAAATCCTCTCACCCCGACCATTAAGTGTAAGGAACTTTCCTTACACTTTTTTTGTTGCCGATGTATTCCGGCACATTTACATCCTATCCCCAATCATAGATAATAGATACGGTGACCTTATGAAAATACATACAATACTGTTTGACCTGGACGGCGTCCTCGTGAACTCCATGCCCATGTGGCGAAATCTCTCTAAAAACTTTTTAGCTCGCCGGCACTTAACCATCACGCCGGATGTCATTGCCCAAATGAATACGATGAGCTTATATACCGCTTGCGGTTTTATTAAAGATACCTTCCGCCTGGAAGAGACGATCGATGCCATTTACGACGATATGCAAGCCACCGTCCTTTACTACTATTTAAACGAAGTCGTGCCGAAGCCCGGCGCTTTCGAAACCGTACATACCTACAAAGATCTCGGTGCAAAAGTCCTTTTGACTACCGCTACCGACGAAGCTTTTGTCGCACCGCTGCTGGAACGCTTTGAGATGAGTCAGGTCTTTGACGGTATTTACACCTCCGAGGGTGTGGGCATTGCCAAAGATCTTGCTGCCTACTATTTGAAAGTTGCGGAGCTTGAGGCCTTTGACCCGAAGGAAGCTCTGGTCTTCGACGACTCGGAGTTTGCTTTAAAAGCGGCTCACTGCGCCGGTATGCACACCTGCTGTGTCAAAGATCCTATGAATTATTCCAACTATGCCGCCGTAGGTGAATTTGTCGATGCGATGATCACAAGCTTCGAGGAGTGGACGCCATGCCGTTGACACTGCTCTATCTTCTGCGAGCTCTGGTGCTCTTTGTGGTGGTGTTCTGTGCCTTTAGCATAATTCGCACTCGCTACTTCCGCCATCTCAAACGCGGTTCCAGTGTGCGGCGGGAAGTGACCATGAGTCTCTTCTACGGTTACTTCATTATGCTGCTTATCTTTCTGTTCATGTCCAACTCCACGTTGGCAGGTCCCAGTGTGATCACTCACGAGCTTCCCATTGCCCAGCGGATGAACTTGGAACCCTTTCACACCATCCGTACCTTTATGGCGTACGGCGACATCGAGTTTGCCCTGATTAATATTCTGGGTAATGTGCTCATCACCATTCCCCTTGGCATCTTACTGCCGATGGTCTACCCCTACTTCAAAAAATTCCATCGCTTTTTTATCACTCTGTGCTTGGGTGTCATTGCCATTGAACTCATTCAGCTCATCATCGGCCGCACACTGGACGTGGACGATGTGATTTTAAACACACTCGGCGGTCTGCTCGGCTACATTGCCTATCAATTGACCCCGCGTCAATTTTAATTTATAATGTGTGTAATCCCACGGGGGCGAAAATGGCTTCGACGGGGGTTTGGAGCACTGAATAGCGAGTCGCTTGAGACAGCGTTAAAGCTCACAAAAAAACAAACGACAAAAACGAAAATTTAGCATTCGCAGCCTAACGGCTCGGATCATCCACACCGGAAGGCCAGCGAGCCGGTCTGGGTGTCAAATTCAGCTGGACACAAAGCTAAGTTAGTTGACATAACTTAGGGGGTAACCATGTCAATAGCTGCCGCAACTTTGACTGTCGAGGTGTTGCAGTGAAATAAAAAGACAGCTCTGCACTCGGAGAAGTTCACTGTAAAGAGCTTTCGGACGCGGGTTCGACTCCCGCCGCCTCCACCAAAAGAGGAAGCGTCGAACTCTTCTTTTACAAGAATGAGTTTGCGCTTGTGTATAGATTTGGGGACGCCTGATGGCGTCCCCTTTTCGTTCCCATTGCTGTGAAACGCCGTATTTTGCGTTTTAAGCCCGTTTTAAGCCCGTTGGGGTACTCGTTACCCCTCGGGCTTTTTTCGTGCCTTAAAACGCCTCTGAAGCGGCCTTAGGGTATTCGAGCGCCCTTGCGCATCTCGCGTTCGCTCGCTGCAAGGGTGGTCGCCCTGCGGGCGGCGGTTGGATGCGGGTGGACGTACGCGCAAGGGGCGGAAAATCGGGGTTTTCGTCGTCCGCTCGTTTATGAGCCGGATTCGGAAAACGCGGCGGAACGGACGGGGCGAGGCGAGGGCGCGAAGCCCGTTTGGAGACCAGCAAAAGCCCTGATGAAGACCCTGCTCTGGTCTGCAAAAGGACGTGCTCCGATAGCTACTGCGTATTGATTTTTATTTATTCAGTAGCTATAATTTAGATATTGAGTATATATATTTGATAGGATGGAGGTGCTGATATGAAGACAATCGCAGTCGTTTGCGAGAAAGGCGGCACCGGTAAGTCGGTGATAGCCAACGAGCTTTACGAGAGCTATGTGCGACAGGGCGTGCCCGCGTCACTCTACTCTCTGGACGGTCAGTATAAGGACGCATCGTCTTCGAAGAAGGTCGAGGATGCCGAGGTTGCCATCGTCGATACGCCGGGCGTGCTGACGGACAATCTGAGCGACCTTGTTTCCGGTGCGGACGTCATCGTCATCCCCGTTCGACCGACGCCGAACGACATCGAGCCGTTCACGCGAACGGTCTCTATCGTGACGAAGAACACGAATGCCCCGCTGGTTATCGTGGTGAACGGGACGAACCGTTTTCGCATGTGCGCGTCGTTCATGGCGTGGCTTGAGAAGAAGCCATGGGCGAAAAACGTCGTCAAGGTTCCGCAGTCCGAGGCAATCGTGCAGGCGCAGGGCATGCAGAAATCCGTCGTGAACGTGGACAGGCACGATGCCGCCGCCGAGGCGGTCCGCGCGATGTGCCGCAAGGTTAGCATTCTGGCGGGCCTGCCGTTCGAGAAGCAGCAGTTGAAAAGGATAGATACTTAATAGATACTGATTATCTAAATAGTATCTATTGCGAGGAGGTAGAGCATGACGAGGAAACAAGATATGGCGGCATTGCTTGATAAGTTCGAAGCAGACGCCGCGAAGGAACACGATAAGAAGGAGGCCAAGGCGAGCGTTTCCGCCGATGCATCGGAGGAGCGCGCCACGTCATTGGTCTCTATGACGAAAAGTGATAAGGCGCGCCTGACGGCGATTGCGAAGGCTCACGGGTTGAGCCTGTCCGCGTTTTTCCGTCTGGCTGCCGACGAGTACATCGCGAATCATGAGTGGTAACAAAATAAGAAAAGGAGATGGCAAAATGAAACAAATGACACAGGCGAGTCTTTTTTGCGGAGCAGGCGGATTGGATATTGGATTCGAGCGTGCCGGTTTCAAGACGGTTTGGGCGAATGATTTTAACAAGGATGCATGCGATACGTTCCGTCGTTGGAGCGATGCAACCGTAGTATGTGGCGATATTGGACAGATTTCTGAGGACGATATTCCCGATACCGATATTATTCTCGGTGGGTTCCCGTGCCAAGGGTTTTCCTTGTCTGGTCCGCGTAAGTTGGACGATAGCCGCAATTCTCTGTACAAGCATTATGTGCGCATTGTCAAGGCGAAGCGTCCGTTGGCTTTTGTCGGAGAAAACGTGAAAGGTCTGCTCACGATGGGCGGCGGACAGATTATCGAGGCGATTGTTGAGGCATTCTCAGACTGCGGTTATGACGTACGGTATAAGTTGCTGAACGCAAAGCATTACGGCGTGCCCGAAGACAGGGAGCGAGTGATTATCGTCGGTCTTCGTAAGGATTTGGGCATTGACGAGTTCGTATATCCTGAATCGAGCGATAACCTTGTTACGCTTCGGGAGGCGTTGAAGAATGTTCCTGCTCCGGGCGATGGGGACGTCTGCATGGCTCCGTACAGCAGTCGGTATATGTCTCGGAATCGCAAACGTGGCTGGGATGAAGTGAGTTACACCATTCCTGCTATGGCAAAGCAGGTGACGCTGTGGCCGGGTTCGCCGGATATGGTTAAGATTGATAAAGATGTTTGGCAATTCGGAGATGGTGAGACTCGTCGTTTGAGCTGGCAGGAAGCAGCTGCGATTCAGACGTTTCCTGCTGATATGAAGTTCTGCGGTGATTTGACCAGCGTATACAAGCAGATTGGTAATGCGGTGCCATGTAACTTGGCGGAAGCGGTTGCTGTGCGTGTACGGGAGACGTTGGAAAAGGTTTATTGAGAAGGGAGGAATGTGCGTGGCTAAGTCAGGTAGCCAGACAAAGCTGGGCAAAGCGTTTGAATATGCCTGCGTTATTGCACTTTATGACAAATACAAAGATACGCAGGATGTAATTGTGGAAGATACTGCGCAGATGCGCACTGCTAAAAATTGTTTCGAAACCGCAGGTGAGAAACAGAATGATTTTATGGATGCGGCGAATGCAGCTGTCAGGGTTATTACCCGTTTGGAGCCTCGTTTGGAATATGCAGATAATGACACGCCGCTTGTGTTGTCCGTTCAGGCAGATGCCTCAGGTATTGCCGGAGATGTTCGAGATGTTTTATGCATCCGTAGGGGTCATCGTTGGGAGATTGGACTTTCCTGCAAGCATAACCATCATGCGGTTAAGCACAGTCGTCTTTCAGATATGATTGATTTTGGTGCTGAATGGTTTGACCATCCGTGTTCGCGAACATATTTCTCGGAAGTGGTTCCGAAATTCACACGACTTAGGCAGTTGCGTGACGATAGTAAAGAATCGGGAACGCCTGCTTTATGGTCGGATTTGCCAGATAAAGCTGGTGACTACTATGAACCGATTTTACAGTCGTTTATGGATGAATTGAGGCGATTGAGTGAGACTTATGACAATGTGCCTGAAAGGCTCATTCGATATTTGATAGGACGTTATGACTTTTACAAAGTCATAACTGATGATGCGCGTAGAACAACTCGTGTTGAAGCTGTCAACGTGACGGGCACGTTGAATGAGGCGTCTGAGGGGCATAAATCAATTACCACAGTGCCTATTTTGAAGGTGCCGACGAGGTTCTATCACATTGGTTTCAAGGAAACTAATGGTGTGAGGTCGCAAAATACAATTCATGTCGTATGTGATAACGGATGGGAAATCTCAATGAGACTACATAACGCAAGTTCAAGGGTTGAACCGTCTTTGAAGTTTGATGTTCAGTTGATTTCTTTCCCATCTACGTTATTTGCGCAGGTTGAACCTTGGGATTAGCGAGATAAACATTGAAATGCCCGCCGTTCCGTGAGGGCGGCGGGCTATCTATCAGAGGAAGAATAGACGTGAAAGCCTATAAGCAGAAAAAACGGGAGGGGGTAAACCTATGGCGTAAGAAGAAATTCGCGCCGAACGACAACAACCTTGCGATAGCGTACTATCGCTTCTCGTCCCACTCGCAAAACGACGCGAGCATCGACCAGCAGCGTGAGCTTGCCCATGAATGGGCGGATGCGCACGGCTTCAAAATCGTGCAGGAGTATGAGGACGCGGCAATATCCGGCACCACGGACGCACGACCGGGGTTCCAGCAGATGCTGTCGGAAGTCGCAAAAATTCGTCCTCATACCCTCATCATGTGGAAGACCGACCGTCTGGGACGCGACAAATACGTTCTGGCGATGGCGAAGAAGAAAATCCGCGACGCGGGATGCGAGATTCACCTGTTGGCCGGGCACATCCCGACGGAGGGACCCGAAGGCGTCCTCATCGAGGGATTGATGAGGCCATGGCGGAGTATTACAGCCGCCAGCTGTCGCAGAACATCCAGCGCGGCATGGACTACAACGCGCAGCACGCCCTGTACAACGGTCACAAGCTGTTCGGCTATGACGTGGACAGGTCCACGAAGAAGTACATCCCAGACCCGAACACGGCGCCGTTCGTGCAGTGGGCGTTCGGGGAATACGCGTCGGGCAAGCCGCTGAAGATCATTGCCGAGGAGATGAACGCGCAGGGCCTGCGCACGCCGAGGAACGCGAAGTTCAGCGTGAACATGCTGAACAAGATGCTCAAGAACCGCGCCTACATCGGCGAGTATCACCACGGCGACATCGTGGTCGAGGGCGGAATGCCCGTCCTTGTCGACAAGGCGACTTTCGACAGGGCGCAAAGGCGGTTCGCCGAGAACAAGCGCAAGGGTTCCCAGCGGGCGCACGGCATGGACGCGAACGACGCTCCGCGCTATTGGCTCACGGGCAAGCTCTATTGCGGTGAGTGCGGGAGCACCATGCAGGGCGTGTCAGGTACGAGCGCGACGGGACGGACGTATTACTACTACTATTGCTCCGCCCAGCGCAGGAAAGAGTGCCACCTGCACAAGGCCCGCAAGCAGGACTTGGAGGACATGGTGCTGTTCGCCTTGCACAACATCGTTGACGACGAGGAGAACGTGACGGCGCTCGCTCTGGATGCGGCGGAGTATTACGAGAAGAACCACGACGACACCGCGTATCTCGAAGCGCAGGGAAGTGGAGAAAAGCCTTGCGAACCTCGTGAAGGTCATCGAGAGGGGCGTGGTCAGCGATACGGTGACGGAACGTCTCACGCAGCTCGAAGAGCAAAAGCGCGCCCTGAACGATGCCATAGGGACGGAAAACGTCCGCGTGTCGTTGTGCGAGGACAAGCACAGCATTCAGGCATACTTCGACAGGTTCCTGCATGCCGACGTGAACGACCCGGAGATTCGAGACCAAGTCTTCGAGTATTTCGTGGACAAGGTCTATCTGTACGATGACAAGCTCGTCGTGAGCATGTGGTTCTCCGAGGACGACAAGCAGGAAATCACGTGGCGGGACTGGTTCTCGCTAGATGAGTATTGGACCGACGAATCCCCTTTTGTTAAAGGGGGAGGCGTTGAGTTCGACTGCTTCCCCGCCGCCTCCACCATTTCTATCATGAGTAACGCTACATATTTGCACTAAATCTTTTTGTTTACTCATTCTTGAAAAACCTATGCATTCATTTTTTAAGTACACACCCGTAAATGGGTGTGTATTTTGTTAAAACCCCGAACGGCCTCCATCAAACTTGGTGATACATCGCTCTTCTCGACATATTCAAAATATTTTTTCTCCTCCATCATATGGTTATAAGTCCCGTCATCAGTCACCCTATGCCTTTCTGAAGCGACAAGCATCCGAGACAAAATGCGACATCATTCTCATTTCCTGCCACGCGTCACCACCGA
Organism: Peptoniphilus equinus; assembly: GCF_027921445.1. Classification (NCBI taxonomy): domain Bacteria; kingdom Bacillati; phylum Bacillota; class Tissierellia; order Tissierellales; family Peptoniphilaceae; genus Peptoniphilus; species Peptoniphilus equinus. The sequence continues at coordinate 183,805 of NZ_CP115667.1, read as the reverse complement.
TTGAGACAGCGAGTTACAATTGACGGCACAAAAAAACAGCGGGCGTACCCGCTGTTAAAAATGTATTTAATTTTGAACCTCCACTTCAATCAAGCCCAAGTCGCCATCGTCCCGACGATACATCAGATCAATCTCATTGGTATCAGCATTCAGATAGATAAAGAAGTTGTGGTTGAGTAAGTCCATTTGAAGCACCGCCTCTTCTTCCATCATCGGCCGCAAGGTGAAGTGTTTGCGTTTGACAATCTGAGGTCCGTCATCGTCCTCCTCGTTGCCTGTAATCTGATCGAAGCGAATGGTTTCCGGTCCTTGATAGCGCTTTTTGAGTTTCGTTTTATGTTTGCGTATTTGACGTTCCAACAGATCGATGGCCTCATCGATGGAAGCATACATATCGTCCGAACTATGCTCCGCCCGCAAGATGGTGCCCGGTAAGAACACGGTGAGTTCCACCGTTCTCAGTCCTTTTTTCGAGGACAGCACGCAACGGACTTCCACGTCCTCATCAAAGTATCGATCCAGCTTGGACAGTTTCTTTTCACTTTGTGCTTTTAAGCTGGGAGTTAAATCTAAATTTTTACCTACAAGCTTTAATTTCATAATGTCACTCCTTCGCTGCGTAGTAAGCTTTTAGCTTGTTAAATCTATACCCCATTTTTACCAATCCCTTACTTCAATTATATTTTTGTGGACAAGACCTTGTACATAGTGTGGATAACATTGTTGAAAAGTGAATTTCACAAGCATTGTCCGGGTTTAATCCTGTGGATGAGCAGGGCTCGGTCAATCGTCTTTGACATAAAAAGTCAATTTATCCAAAATTGCTGAATGGGTATACAGATATAAATATAAATTTTGAAGGAGACTGTTATGACCTTGCCTCATGTTTTGGGCATGCGAACGATAAAGACCGCTCTCGCTGTAACGGTGGGGCTATATGTGGCGCAGCTCATCCATTTGCAGACGCCGATATTTCTTGCCATCACTTGCATCACAGGCATGAAGGCCACGTTTGCGGAAAGTTTTAAAGAGATTCGCACCCGAATGATCACCACCTTTTTTGGCGTGGTGCTGGGTTATCTATTGGGCGCTTTGCCCGCACCGCCACTATTCAGACCGCTTCTTGGCGGACTGGGCATTCTCATCGTCATCAGCATCCTGGTCTACCATAAACACAACGACATGGTGATCTTGTCCTGTATTGTCTATGTGGCGTCCTTCGTCTACCCCGCCTCCCGGCTCATCTATGGTGCACAGCGAATTTTCGGGACGCTTCTCGGTCTTGTCATCAGTCTTGTGATCAACTACCTACTTAAGTCTCCCGATGTCCACGAGACGTTCACTGACACTGCTCAGCATACCTATGCCACTGCCCGCCGCCGTATGTGTGAGCATCTTTTTATGACCCATGTGACTACGAACTATGAATCTGCACATACAGCTCAAACAAATGCCTATAAGCTTCTCCTGGAAGAACTTCACACGCCCTTGCCCCCGAACATTGAGCTGAATAAGGCAAAACGGCTGATGGTGCTCTTTGATGATCTCCACCTGCGCTTTCTCCTGCTTAGCTCCATCGAGGCTCAGCCTCATCTAAAGGCAGAGGCTCTCGCCATGGTGGAGGCGGAGTACCGGTGTACGCCGTATATCGCAGGTACGCTCACCGGCGATGTGAACGACTTATTTAACCTTCACGTAAAAAAAATTCTCAGTGATTTAAAAAAAGTGAGTGATTTGCTACATGAATAAAACTACATCGACCCGAAATGTGGCCGTGTTGCTGCAATTTTTTGATGCCTTGCCGGATCTGATTCGCATGGAGGAAGACCATGCCTATCAAGAGCTTTTATCCTACTTTTCAGAGACACTGTTAAAGACTACGGTCGTCTTGGATAATCCAAGCTACCATGACGCTATCCGCCGCTACTTTGAAATCTATCTCCGACGCCAAGGCATCCCTCATGACGATTTGAGTGTCGAGCCTTTACTCCAAAGCAGGCTTCTCCTCGTGGAACAGGAACGCTCAGGTCTTGTGGATATGCTGCGCCACACCCCTGTCGAGCTGGAGCCTGTCGCCATGCACCTCGGCGAATGCGCCCTGGTTAGGGTGATGTCTCAGGACGGTACACTGCATCACTTAGGCACGCCACGGCCGCTCACCTTTATCAACGCCAAGGGACTTGCAGAGGAATTTGTGCGCATTGCACAGCTCGGCAATGTGGCGGCTGAGAACTATCACGCTCACAGTATGGATTTGTTGACGCTCTATCAACTCATTGCCTTTAACAGCAACTTCAATCCCGAGGACACGGAGCTCTTTGACGACGGTGCATTGCTCTCTCTCATGTTCAATCCTCCAGAACTGGATGTGTTTATGGGACAGCACCCCTACCATACAAAGTCCTTCGCTGCCGATGTGGCGCTTCTGGAACAACTCTACTTTCTTTCTGTGTATGCCGAGGACATGAACTTCTCGTCCTATCTTCACTTTGACTACGAAGCACTCTTCGCCTACGCCGTCAAGGAGGGCTTCTTCACCTCGACCGATGCCTTTTTGGAAACTGTCCGCATTCTCTACAACCTCTATGACCGACTGTCTTTGGTGGAGCCTACGGCGAAAAAACCGGCAAAGGAACTCAAACAGGTTGCAGACCGCACCTTTGACTACATGAGTCAACTCACCACCTCCACAGCAGGCTTTTTCCTCGAGCACTTCCCCCACTTAAGCTATGAGCTCTCTGAGATTGCCGATCACTTTCTCCAGGGCGTCACTGCACTGAGTCTTCGTATGAACAGCAGCCGCAGCGCCCTTACGGGAAGTTCCCTTGCTGAGGCAGTAACCTTTTTAGACGTGCCGCGGCTGAATCGCAAGACGTTGCTTCAGTCCCACGTACCGACCCTGGACTTTATTCTCCGTCTCTTTCTCATTAAAGATATTGTCACCTTTGAAGGGGACGGCACCCTCCTCTTTGGCGACAGCTATATGAGATATCGCACTCTGTCTTCAGACGAGAAGAGCCGCTTCTTCCTCACCGCCCTTCACCAACCGTCCGTATTGGCACTGATGTATCCGTCAAAGGACGTCCACAGAATAAATGGATTAAAAGCTCGGTATTTAGACAGCGATCCGACATTAGATCCGGTTTATTGCGACTTCTTTCGTGCCATCGGCCTTCGAGAGACGACTCCGCCAAATCCCATTCTCCACTTAAATGATTTTCGAAAAGCATAATATAAAAACGACCTTAAGACTCGCTCAAGGTCGTTTTTATTCTTCTCGGGGCAAGGTCAGCTTAGCTTCAAATCGGCCGCCGCGAAAGACAATGTGAAATGCACCGCCTAGCAGATCTGCCAAATTTCTCGTAATATACAGTCCCAGCCCGGACCCTTCCGTGTTCCGTGATTTTTCCGACTTCACCAGCTCATTGATAAGATCGTCTTCATTGCCGTCAAAAGCCATGGACGTCTCATTGCTCAACGTAAAGAGAATGTGTGTCTCAAAGGTCGTGACCTTGGCGTGAATGGTGGTATGAGGTGTGGCGTACTTATAGCAGTTGGAAATTAAATTGGAAATAATCCGCGACACAATGCCGGGATCGGTATAGAGATTGATATCGTCATTATCATAGACGAAATCAAAGTCCAGACCCCGCTCATTGAAAAGCTCGTCAAAGTCGCCATAGATTTGACTCACAAGCTCATTAAAATCGATGAAGAGTTTCTCCACCTGAATGGCGCCAGAGCCGGTCTTGGATGCGTAAATCAAATCCACAATAAGCGCCTTCAACCGTTCGCTGTTGCGGCCCAACACGGCAATGTATTCTTTCGCCTCATCGTCCATGACGTCTTTTTTGGATAAAATATCCGAATAGCTGATGATGGAGGTGAGCGGCGTCTTCAAGTCGTGGGAAATATTGGTGATAAGCTCGGTCTTCAGCCGCTCCGTCTCCATGGACTGAACCACCGACTTCTGCACTTCGTCCCGAATGCCGGCAAGCCGCCTCAAGGTCAGCTCCGTCTGTTCACTTGCCAAAGGATCAATGGCAACGTCCTCTTGAAACTCGTACAGTTCTTCGACGGCGCTATGGAGCAAGAAGTTCTGCACATAGAGCTCCTGAAGTTTTAAGACGCTTCGAAACGCAATGAGAGTTAGGTAGGCACTGAAAAAATGGTAGTCGCTGAAAATGACCACGGTAAACATAAAGATATTAACGACACCGAAGACACTGTACATTCGGTTGTCATTTTGCCCCATAAAGAGCTTCGCCGTAAAGAGACTCTCCAAAAGATTCCCTTGAACCAGTTTATAGAGGACAATCCCGACAAAGATCAGCGTCGCAAGACGATACCCATAGATAGAGAGAAACGTCCCAAAGACAATCATCAGATTGAGGAATAGTCCCTCCAAGGCACGATGGTGTTTGATGTAGCTGAGAACCCGTTTCAGTCGCCTTTTCATCCATTGTCCTTAATCTTGTAGCCCATGCCGTAGACCGACTTAATCAGGTCCGGTTTTCTCGGATTGATTTCAATTTTGTCCCGGAGGTGAGAGATGTGCACAGAGATGACTTTTTTCACATCATGCGCCTCTTCTTCCCACACTTCCCTATAGATTTCATCCGACGAAAAGACTCTGGATTTATTCTTCATGAGCAGGAGTAAGATTTTATATTCATACGGCGTGAGGTTCACCTTTTCATTGTCTACATAGACTTCTTTGGAGACATCGTTGACCAGCACACGTCCCACCTGGTAGGTTTCGGATTCAATCGGCGCAGCACCGAGACTCATAAAGCGACGTATGGTGGAGTTGACCCGAGCCACCAGTTCAATGGCGTTAAACGGTTTGGTGATGTAGTCATCCGCACCTACGTTAAAGCCGATAATCTTGTCGGTGATTTCACTTTTTGCCGTGAGAATGATAATGGGTATATTATACTTTTCTCTGATTTTTAAAATGGCGGAGATACCGTCCATCTCCGGCATCATCAGATCCATCAGCACCAGTTGCACATCGTTGTTCTCCAATAGATCCAGTGCCGTCGCACCGTCATGAGCTTTTAGGATGTCATAACCTTCCGCTGAAAGATAGATTTCAATGGCTCGAACGATATCTTTCTCATCATCGCATACGAGAACTTTATAATTCATAAGTCTCCTTTCCAATCCATACTTAAATGGGTATACATTCACAGAGGTGAATTATGGTTTCTAAACTTAAACAGTGGCTCTATGCCCATCGCAATCATCGGTCTCTAACCTTTACCGATAAATTGATCTACCGTCTCGGTGATCACAATCTTGCGGAAATGAGCGGTTCCTTAGTGTATTTTATGCTACTAAGTATATTCCCATTTCTTATCGCCCTACTCAACACATTAAAATTTACTAATGTCTTTAACCCTGAAGTGATTTTGGAATACATCAGCATGCTCCCTGACGAATTGGGTACCATCGTCTATGACTTTGTCTATGATCTGATCAACTCCAGTTCCGGCGGATTACTTATTGTCTCTATTATAGCAGGGCTTTGGACCGCTTCAAACGGTATTAATCAAGTGATCAACAACATCAATCGTGCTTACGGCATTCACGAAAAGCGTTCTTTTCTGATCGCAAAGCTGCTTTCGATCCTTTTCGCTATCGCACTGATTGTACTGATCATCTTATTGGTGGTCAGCCAAGTTTTCGGCCAGTTGATTTTGGATGCCGTCTCCAACTATATTGCCTTGGACGCCGCAGTGGAACTGCTCATTCAAGTGGCACGCTATGCCATTCCGTTCATTTTTATGGTGATTATCTTCACTCTGCTCTATAAATTTGCGCCAAAAAGTGAGGTCCGCGAGCTTCTCACACTAAAACTTATTCTTCCGGGCGCACTCTTTGCCACCATCGGCATCGGCCTGATGACCTTCAGCTTCGGCTTTTATGTATCCAACTTTTCCAACTACTCGGTGACCTACGGTTCCCTTGGAGGGATTATCGTCATGCTCATCTGGATGTACCTTGTGAGCCTGATGCTCTTGCTCGGCGGCGAAATCAATGCGACGCTCTACTCCATGACCTACTTCCCGGATTTGAACAAGTGGCCTAGAAGTGACAGCATCATTAAAAACTTTATCGGCACGTTCACTTCACCGGTGACGACGGACAATTAAATTAACTACACATGAGGGGTGGCCGCCAACAGGGCGGTCACTTTTTTTGTGCCCTGGGCTTTTAAGGTCTTCGCCACTTCTTCAATCGTCGCACCGGTAGTGAGCACATCGTCCACAAGCAGCAGCTTTTTCGGCGGCAGCGCTGCACGAAATGCACCGTGAAGATTGCCTTGTCGCTCTGCGGCGCTCAGGTCCACTTGCGCTTTCGTCGGTACTGCTTTGGTCAGACCGTGATAGAGAGGAAGGCCTGTGAGCTCACTGATCGCCTCGGCTAAAAGCCGGGACTGGTTGTAGCCTCGTTGCCTTTCATCCCGAGCGGTCATCGGTACATAGGTTATCGCCTGCCAATCACGCTTCAATCCGCTTTGAAACAAAGTAAAGACCATTAAATCCGCGAGGGGCTCTTTGTAATACGTCTTGTCCTTAAATTTAAATGCAAGAACCATCTCCTTCAACAGACCCGTATAGGTCCCCATAATCACCACCTCATCAACAAAGTCCATGGTCGAGATAAAGCCGTGGTCATGAGAGATGGCACTGCGGCAAGCCTCACAAAGGCTATCTCGGACAGGTGCGCCGCAGACAACACAACGCTTAGTGCCCATAAGCCGCCTGCACTTTCTCTTTTAAGGTGGAGTAGCGCCGGGCAATCGTATTGTTCCCGATCATTTGCGCCACATACTTATAATTGCCCACGAGAACCACCAACTTCTTAGCACGGGTGATGGCCGTATAGAGAAGATTTCGCGTCAAAAGCATGGGCGGCGCAAAGTGCAGCGGCATAATCACCACATCGAACTCGGAGCCCTGAGACTTATGAATGGTGCAGGCATAAGCTAAGGTGAGCTCTTCCATGTCCCCATAGTCATAGGTGACCTTCTTATAGTCATCAAACGTGACCTCCATCGTCTTGTCGTCATCGTCTATATCAGTAATCACCCCAATGTCGCCATTAAAGACACCTTGACCCGTCTCCGTATAAAACTCCGAGTCCATCCTATACTCCAACTGGTAGTTGTTCCTGGTCTGCATCACCCGGTCCCCTTTTTTGAAATCCACACCCCCTACCGTCAAGTGACTTTGACTGTGGTTAATGGCTTCCTGCAGGGCGGCATTTAAACTATTGACACCGCAAATGCCCTTTTTCATCGGCGCCAGGACCTGAATATTTTTAGACTCAATATTGTAGTAGTCCGGAATGCGCCTGGTCACCAGATCCACAATGGTCTGACGCGTTTCTCGCTCACTTGGCGACGCAATGGTAAAGAAGTCGGCGGAGTTATCTACCGGCGGCACCACGCCGCCGTTAATGAGGTGGGCATTTTTAATAATGTGAGACGCCCCTGCCTGGCGAAAGACCTCATCCAAATTGACCACCGGCATACACTCCGACTCAATCAGGTCTCTCAGGACATTTCCGGCGCCAACGGAAGGCAACTGGTCTTTGTCTCCCACCAGGATAAGCTTTGTTCCCACCTTAAGACTGTGCATCACCGTATCCATAAGCGGCAAGTCCACCATACTCACTTCGTCGATAATAAGCACATCCGCCTCAAGCTCCGTATCCTGCTCATAGCCATAGTGAACTTGCTCGCTGTTGCTCACTCCGATCTCCAGAAGACGATGCAGGGTCTGGGCGAGACGCCCTGTAGCTTCCTGCATCCGTTTTGCCGCACGGCCGGTGGGGGCGGCCAGTGCCACAGACTTATCCATCAGTTCAAAGAGCTCAATAATAACTTTCAGCGTGGTGGTCTTGCCTGTGCCCGGACCTCCGGTGATAATGAGCACATTGTCGTGTAACGCATGAACCACCGCATCTCGTTGTTTCGCTGCAAGCTCAATGTTCAGCCGTGCGCTCACGGTGTCGATACCGCTTTCATCTACCGCCTCCCCATCCTTGGCCACAAGGTCACGAAGCTTGCCGGCAATATAGTTCTCCGCCCGCAAGTACGGTGCAAAGTAACACCGGTCCTGCGCACAGGTGCTTGACGCGCGCTCGATATAGAAGCGTTCGTCCAGGCTCAGGTTCAAAAGATGCGGTCGAATACTGTCTTCCGACATGGATAAAAAGCTCGCCGCTTTGGCAAGCAGTTCGTCCAACGGCAAAAAGCTGTGCCCTTCCATAGCCGCCATGGCCATGCAGTACTTCACCGCCGCCAAAGTTCGCAGGGGGGTACCGTAAAACCCGCCCAGCTCCCTTGCAATGGCATCGGCTTTTTGAAAGCCGATCCCTCGAATATCTTCCGCCAGACGGTAGGGATTCTCTCGAATGATGCGACCTGCGTCCTGGCCATATTCTCTGTAAATCTTCATCCCCAGTGCCGGCGTGATACCCAGTTGAATCAGCTCCACCATGCAGGTTCTGAGCCCTTTGTCCTCCTCCAACTTTGCCATAATTTTTGAAAGCTTGGCACTGCCGATGCCTTCGACTGCAATCAGCCTCTCAGGATGGTGCTCAAGGATCTCCAGCGTCTCATCGCCAAAGGCATCATAGATCCGCTTGGCAAGACGCTCTTTTACATACGGAATGGCGCCGCTGGACAGATAGGCGATAATACCTTTTTTCGAGGTGGGCAAAATTTCTTCAAATGCACTGAAGTGAAACTGCTCCCCATACCTTTTGTGAAAGGTCAGCTCGCCCGTAAGTTCGTACTCCATGCCTTCTCTGAGCAGACCGTTGCCTGTGATCGTGATGTCGTCATCCGAGCTGAATCGAGCCACCACATAGCCGGTATCGGCGCTCGCATATACAATTTTTTCAACAATGCCTCGAATCTCCATATCTCACCTACAAGAAAAGGACTGTTACCAGTCCCTTCTCTTTCTTAGTGCTTTTGATTGACATAACTTTTAAGTGCGTCCACTTTGTCCAACCGCTCCCAAGGCAAATCCAAGTCGTGGCGTCCGAAGTGACCGTAAGCCGCCACTTGCCGATAAATAGGGCGAAGCAGCTCCAAATTCTTAATAATGGCAGCCGGTCTCGGATCGAACGTGTCAAAGATAATCTTTTCGAGTTCGGCGCCGCTAAAGTCCGACGTGCCGAAGGTATCGACATAAATGGAAATCGGCTTCGCCACACCAATGGCATAAGACAGTCCAATTTCACATTTCTTTGCGAGTCCTGCGGCCACAATATTTTTCGCAATATAGCGCGCGTAGTAAGTCGCTGAACGGTCCACCTTCGTCGGATCCTTCCCGGAGAAAGCGCCGCCGCCGTGACGTGCCGCACCGCCATAGGTGTCCACAATGATTTTGCGACCGGTAAGGCCCACATCACCCATCGGACCGCCGATGACAAAGCGCCCGGTAGGGTTGACGAAAATTCGCGTGGCCTCATCCATCATGTCGCCATCTACCACAGCATCAATCACATGCTCCTTCAAACCGGCACGAATGGTCTCAAGATCCACCTCCGGTGCGTGCTGTGTGGAGATGACAATAGTGTCCACACGCTGAGGGATCCCGTCCACATATTCAATGCTCACCTGAGTTTTGCCGTCCGGTCTCAAGTACGGGAGCGTGCCGTCCTTTCTAACTTCCGCAAGACGTCTGGCAAGATGGTGAGCCATTTGAATCGGCATCGGCATGTACTCCGGCGTCTCATCGCAGGCGTAGCCGAACATAATGCCCTGGTCTCCCGCACCGAAAGCATCCAGCTCGTCAGCGCCTTCTTTAAAACGATCCACGCCCATGGCAATGTCCGGACTTTGCTCCTTAATGGCACTTAACACCGAACACGTCTCGGCATCAAACCCGAACTTACCTCTGTCGTAGCCAATTTCTTTTAAGGTTTGGCGCACCACACTGGTAAAATCAACATAAGTTTGTGTGGTAATCTCGCCGGAGATCATCACCATCCCGGTCGTGGCTAAAGTTTCACACGCCACACGCGCCCCGGTATCGTATCGTAAAATTTCATCTAAAATCGCATCGGAAATCTGATCGCACACTTTGTCCGGGTGCCCTTCAGTGACAGACTCCGACGTAAAAATCCATCGTTCCATGTTACCTCCATTGTGTAAGTATATCATGCCATTGATTAGTGGACTATACCAAAATTACTTAAAATCGCAATGCCTAAGGCAAAGGTCACAAGGCTTATCACATAAGAGAGTGTGATAATCTGTGAGGTCATCAGCTCATCGGCGCCAAGTTTTTTACCCATGACAAAGCAGTTGATGGCACACGGTGTGGTGTAGAGCAAGTACGCCACCACAATCTCTGAGTGCGAAAAGCCGAGCATCACCGCAATCGGTGTCAATACAGCCGCACCCACCACATTTTTAAAGACGGCGCTCACCCCCACCGCCAACTTGTCGGTACTGTGCCGCGTGAACGTCAGACTGCCGCCAATCATGACCAGAGACAACGGCGTATTAATCCGAGTAAGCAGCTGTCCGCCATCTAACACCGCACTTGGCAACTGTACTCCGACCAGCTTGAAGACGACGCCGATGGCGATCCCGATAATAAGAGGATTCTTGACAATCTTAAGCATCATCTCCGAAAAGCTCAGGTGATGTTCGGAATAGTAAGTGAGAATAAAAATACCCAAGATATTAAAGAGCGTAATGCCGAAGATCATGGCAATGAGCACCGGTTCCATATCATAATCCGGCATCACCGCCTCTAAAATCGGCAGGCCGATGTAGAGAAAATTTGAACGGTACGCGCAGTGAACAAACGTGGAAAGCTTGCGTTTATCCCTGATAAAACTCTTTCCCACGAGCCAACTGGCAAAAAACATAAAGAGTACGCCTAAGAGCAGATAGATGACATAGGTGACATTAAAATTTCGAATCTGTGCCGTCGACACGTCAATGACCAATTTTATCGGCAACGTCACATAAAAGATAAGATTCGTCGCCTGAGAAATAAAATGGCTGTCAATAATATGAATTTGTCTAAAGAAAAATCCCATCATCAACACAAAAAAGATGGGGAAAATGACATGAAAGCCCAGTAAAAAATGATCCATGAGAACACCTCATATTTATGATACCAGTTTTAAGTCCGGCTGGAAAGCTTCTAACCCTTTAAAACGCCAAAAAGACACGAAAAAAGACCGCCCGAGAGCAGTCTTGGATGTTGTGTTTAAACAATGTCGTTATGCTTACCTTCTTTAGCGGCAAGAGCCGGCATCACGAAGCCAAGTCCCACAAGAATGAGCGGGGTGATGATGTTCATAGCAATTTCAAACGGGTTGCCTTTAAACATCCCCAGCACGCAGCAGAACAGTGTGACGAAGAAGCACCATCCGCCGAAGAATTTCGCGATACCTTGACTTTGCACAAAGACATAGTCGCTTTGGAACTTGCCGAAGTGCTTACGCAGCGCAAGATAAGCGGCAAATACCCAAAGGTAGCGCAGCGGCATACATACCGAGTTCAGCTGTGTGAGAAACCGAAGGAAGCCCGTAACGGAATCAATGCCCAGCATCGGGATGATAATGAGCGGTGTCACAATAGCCACAACCATTTTAATACCGTTGCCGAAAGCACCGTAGCGGTTCTTCACGAGAAGCTTGGACGGTACGAATTGACGTGCGGTATCAGATTCCAAAAGAATTCTAAGCGGTGCGTCAATAGACACAACCAATGTGGAGAACTGACCGACCATATTGCAAATGGCGTAGACAACCAAAAATGTATTGCCAATGCCATAGTATGTGCCGAGCTTTTGGAAGGCCCAGTAGGCCCCGTTGGCCACGTAGGAATCAAAGTTGGCATTCACTTCATCGACATTAAACATCATGCCCATGGCAATCGTACCGAGAATGGCGCAGACGATAACCATCACAGCAAGGGCGATCATACCTTTAGGGAAGCCTTTCGACGGATTTTCCATCTTGTTAACATACGGCGAAATCTTTTCGCATCCGCCCACAGCAAAGACCAGAATCGACAACGACGTGAAGTATTCCATTCTGAAGTTTGGAATCAAATTTTTCAAGCTCCAGTCAATATTGACATAGCCTGCATTAGGATTGAGGGTCGGTGCCGCCATCATGAGGATGATAAAGAGAATACTCATGATAAACATGGACGAGCCTGCCAGCGTGGCAAGAGCCTTGAGCGGATTAATCCCCCGAGAGGCCACCCAGGCAAAGAATATAAAGACGATCAGTGTGATAATCTGAACCAGACGGATATCCAAAGCGTCGTAGAGGCTGGAGTCTTGAAAGATCACCCAACTGAGGGCCTTAAGGCCGCCGGATGCTTTGGACGCTATGTATGGCATATGCACAACCCAATAAGTCCACCCTGCAAAATACGCCAGCTTTGAACCCATGGTTTCCATAACCCACGAGCTGACGCCGCCGCCGGCTTCTTTAAAGGTTGAACCCATTTCCCCTACCATCAGTGAATATGGGACAAAGTAGAGTGCGAACATAAGTATCCAGCTAAAGATAACTTGGACACCATTGAAGTACACAAAGCCGTTGGCTACATTACCAAATCCCCACACTGTAGAGAAGGCCATGAAAGCTAAGTTGTACCACAAGATTTTTTTAGCTTGTTGTTCTTGTGTCATAATTCCTCCTAAGTATATATATTATCCTATAAGATCACTGGTATTATATGTGATTCCCTATTAAATAACAAGATTGGTTTATCTGTTTACAGCAATGTATAGACGAAGAACCGTTGCACTTAGAGGCTTACAGAACTATAGAAAAGAACAATAGTAAGTATTTGCAGACTCAGTCGCGGACATAAAAAACCCGGCTTAAGCCGGGTTTAATTTTAGAACGCAGGGAAGATCGCGCCTTCAAACTGCTCTTCGATCACTTTCTTTGCCGCATCGGAGTTCAGGACTTCCATCAACTTCTTGAATTTTTCCTGACCTTCTTCGCCGGTGCGTACTGCGACGAGGTTAGCATATGGCGAGTCACCGCTTTCAATGATAAGCGCATCGGTTTGAGGGTTGAGGCCTGCGCCGAGAGCGTAGTTGGAATTGATAACTGCAAGAGCGGCATCCTTGTAGGTGTTTGGAATGTTTTGCGCTTCCATAGCTACGACCTTAAGGTTCTTCGGATTTTCCACAATATCCGCTTCCGTCGCAGAGAGGTTGGTCTTGTCATTCAGTTTAATAAGACCGGCTTCTTCCAAGAGGATGAGTGCACGTGCGCCGTTGGTTGCATCGTTTGGAATGATAACATCGCTGCCGTCTTCCACATCTTCAATGGCTTGTACCTTGTCGGAGTAGATGGCCATCGGCTCAATATGGACATTACCGATAGCGGTTAAGTCCAAATTGTTTTCAGCGATAAATTCATCAAAGTACGGTTTGTGTTGGAAGTAATTGGCATCCAAGTCGCCCGCTGCCAATTGCTCATTCGGTTGGATATAGTCATCAAAGATAACCGGCTCAACTTGAATCCCTGCCGCTTCAAACTCACTTTGGAGGGCGTTGATAATTTCGCCGTGAGGCGTTGGGGATACCCCGATTTTAATCACGTTGTTTTCTTCAGCCGCAGGTGTCGCATTGCCGTTTGCCGCCGCGTTGTCTGCAGGTTGTTGTCCGCATCCCACAAGGGCGAAGGCCAAAATCAATAGTGTTGCAAGTTTTTTCATATCTTCCTCCTAAAAATAATAATATTGCTGCAAGTGAAATTATATCAAAGCTACTTTTTATCTACATTTTTTTCCAGACGTGTACCAAGCCACTGCACCAGTTGCACCAGAATGACGATAAGAATCACCGCCACCCATAAAATTTCATAGCGCTTATAGCTGTATCCGTATCTGACCGCAACTTCGCCGAGTCCGCCGCCACCAATGGCTCCTGCCATGGCCGAATAGCCTACCAGATTGATAATCACAAGCGTCACGGCATTGATAATCTGAGGCAGGGCTTCAGGAATGAGTACCCGCCGCACCATCGTCCCAACCGGTGTTCCCATGGCTCGCGCCGCTTCAATAATCCCTCGATCCACATTGTTTAATGCGTTTTCAAGAAGCCGCGCAAAGAAAGGTAACGCCGCCGCTGTGAGGGGAATGATCGTCGCCGCCGTGCCATAAGCCTTGCCGGTCACCAGTCGCATGACCGGAATGAGTATGAGCATAAGAATGATAAACGGCACCGATCGCACAAAGTTGGTCAACGAGTCTAAGAGGGAATAGACCTTCGGATTTTCTTTCAGGCCGCCGGAGCGGGTCAACGTCAGCACCACCCCGACAGGCAGTCCGAGGAGCACCGCAAAGGCCGAAGAGACAAAGACCAGAATCAAGGTCTGACCGATGGCCGGCACCACAATAGGCACAACTTCATTAAGAAAATTCATTGGATCACCTCCACCGCAATATGGTTGTCGCGAAGGTAAGCCACAACAGCATCAAACTGCCCTTTATCGCCAGTGAGTTCAATAGTCAGATAACCCATGGCATCGGAGGTGGCCTTGTTCACATTGGCGGAAATGATGTTAAAATCTACATCAAACCGTTTGATCACACGCCCGAGAATCGGTTCACGCACGGAATGCACATCATAGACCAGACGCAAAATCGTTCCCTTGAAATCCGAAGCCACGATCTCTTCCGGCACACTTAAGTGAGAGATGAACGACCTTGTCAGTGCTGTCTTCGGATTTTTGAAGAGCGTCTCCGTATTGTTCATCTCCACAATCTTGCCTCGATCCATCACGGCAATGCGGTCACAAATGTCCTTTGCGACTTCCATTTGATGGGTGATCATCACCACCGTCATGCCGTAAGTCGCCACAATCTTTTTTAAGAGATCCAGAATCACCTTAGTATTGGCAGGATCCAGTGCCGAAGTCCCCTCATCTGAAAGCAAAATTTTCGGCTGCGTCGCAATGCTTCTCGCAATGGCTACCCGCTGCTTTTGCCCTCCGGAAAGCTCTCTGGGATAGGCTCGTTCTTTGTCTTTGAGATCAATGAAATCCAAAAGCTCCATCACACGATCATGAATGAGCTCCTTGTCCATGCCGGCAAGTTCTAACGGATATGCGATGTTATCATACACCGTCTTTTGATTAAAAAGATTGAAGGCTTGAAAAATCATCCCGATGTCCCGTCGCTCATGTAACAGCTCCGTCTCATTGAGACTCAAAAGGTCCAAGCCATCAATGACCACAGATCCTGAATCGGGTACCTCCAGTCGGTTCAGACAGCGAACCAGTGTACTCTTTCCTGCTCCTGACAATCCGATGATGCCGAATATTTCCCCTTTCTCCACGTGAAAGGATACATCGTCCACAGCCTGAAACGTATCTTTCCCCGTTCCAAAGGACTTGGATAAATTGCAAACGTCAATCATAATTTCTCCTTTACAATGGTATTAGTATAATCAAAAGATTCATAATAAACAATTTGCTATTATATATGTCTAGTGATATATAAAAACTATAGTACCTTTGCGGTACAAAAAAAGAACCCGGGTTTACCGAGTTCTTTGGTACCTATTGCCATTAAGCGTCTTTTTCAAGCAGGTCTCCGGTAGAAGCGTTGTAGCGATATTCCAATTCCGGTACGTTGTGACCGTTCAGTTCCAATTCAAGTTCGTTCATACCGTCATCGTAGGAAAGATCCCAAGACGTGACATAGTAAGTGTCACGACCTGCATCGTCTGCGGCCTTTTGTGCCAGGTCCATAATCTTTGCAACTAAAGCTTCGTCTACAGGTACGTCGTTGTTGTGTTTATCTTGTTCCACTTTGTCGCGGGAGACTTCTCCGGTAACCGGATCAATTTCAACTTCGTATTCTTCGCTGTCAGTATAGCCTTGAACTTCGTAGTAATAGCCCCTTCCGTCATCATTGTCCAAAGAGATGCTTTCAAGAGCTGCATTTGGATGAAGTTCTTTAAATGTTGCCAGAGCTTGCTCCGGTGTCACTTGAATCTTTTCACCGGTTGCTGCTGTCACGGCGTCGGTTTCCTGACTTGCTGTGCCGGATGTTGCGGACTGCACAGCGTCCTTAGCGTCGCTTACAGCATCTTTCGCACCGTCTACAGCGTCCCCGGCTGCATTTTGCACACTGTTCACTGCATCTTTGACTTCTTCAGATGCCGTGGTGTTGGTTGTAGTTGTGGTGGTTGTGGTCGTCTCTGTAGTTTTGGTTTGGCCGCAGCCTACGAGTAAAAGTGACAGAGTTGCAATAGATAATACTTTAGTATTCATTCAATTCCTCCTAAATAATAGTTATATTGTTTGTTATTTTACTTTTACCCCAAAAAAAGTTTGTCAAACCCTTTTTACACATGCATGATAAATTGCTGCCACCGCCTTGTCATAATTGGACTCGTCCACGCCGACAATGATGTTGAGCTCACTGGCTCCTTGGATGATCATCCGAATGTTAATGCCGGCATGGGCAAGGGCGGTAAAGACTTTTGCCGAGCAGCCTACCTGTTCCTTCATGCCCTGACCCACCACAGTAATAAGGGCGATACCATAGTTCACCGAGATCCCGTCAGGATTGACAAAGGTCTTGAGTTCGCTGATGACGGTATCCATCTTCCCTGCAATATTATTCTCTTTAACAATCAGCGAGATGGAGTCGATAGAAGAGGGCATGTGCAGAATGTTGATGTCGTTGACTTCCAAGATGGACATAAGCTTTCGATGAAAGCCTTTAAAGCTGTTTAATTTCAGTTTTTCCACGTTGATAACGGCAAAGCCTTTTTCGCCGCTGACTCCTGTGATTTCCTCCGCGTCGTCGCGGTGAGGCAGAATAAGCGTCCCTTCATCTTCAGGCATAAAGGTGTTCTTAATTTGAATGGGAATCCGAGCTTCCTGCGCCGGCAGTATCGCCTCGGCGTGAATGACATTGGCTCCGGCATAGCTCAGCTCCCGTAACTCTTTATAGGTAAGACGACGCACTTCTCTCGGGCACTTGACAATTCTCGGATCCGCCGAGAGAAAACCGCTCACATCGGTCCAATTCTCATACAATTCAGCTCCCACACCTCTTGCCACCACAGCACCGGTCAAATCGCCGCCGCCACGGCTGAAGGTGGCGATGGTGCCGTCGGGTTGCTGTCCGTAAAAGCCGGGAATCACAGCCTTCGGATGGGCCTTTTTCATGGCCTCAAGAGCCTTGTAGGACTTGGCGGCATCGAAGTTGCCGTTATCATCAAAAAAGATGACGTCTTTCGCATCCACCATGGGATAATCAATGAGCCGAGACAGGATACAGGCGTTAAAGTACTCGCCTCGAGAGGCGACGTAATCTTTGGTGCTGGTCTTGATGCCAGCCATCACGGCGTCAAAGGCCGCATCAAAATCCCAGTCCACTCCCGTAACTGCCAGGATAGCATGGTATTTATCCCGGATCTTTTGTTCAATATCCGACGAACCGATGTTGTTGGTTTCCAAATCATAAAGGAGATAGAGCAGGTCGGTGATTTTCGTATCCGAACGATGGACTTTGCCCGGCGCGGAGCAGACAATGTAACGCCGCTTGTTGTCACTTTCAATAATATCTTTTACAGCGAGAAACGTATCCCCTCCTGCGAGCGAGCTTCCGCCAAATTTTGCCACTTTCATATTTTCCTCCAAGCTTTTTCACTAGTTTACTGCAAGGGGTTTTACTTGTCTATCTCTTTTCCTATTTCTGTATTTGACAAGGTCTATCTCCTTCTCTATACTCTTTAAAAAAGGGAGGCACTTATGATTTTTGTACTGGCGGGCCCCTCCGGCTCAGGAAAAACAACACAAGCAGAACGCTTGAGTCAACGGGATGACTTTAAGCGCATCATCACCTGTACCACACGCCCTATGCGTCAAGGTGAGAGCCATGGCGTGGACTATTTCTTTTTGGATAAAGATCAATTTCAAACCTTACAGGATGCCGGGGAGCTGCTCGCCGTGACGACTTACTCCAACAACCATTACGGTGTGCCGAAACAAAATCTCCTTCCCTTTATTGACAGTACCGATGAACACCTTGTGATGGTGCTGGATCTCGAAGGTGTGAAGGTGCTCACCAATATGGGAGCGGTCTGCATCCGACTCACATTGGACCGGGATACCTTAAAGCAGCGCATGGAAGAACGCGGCGACGAGACCGCAAACATTGAAGCCAGATTGAACGACGGCAAAGGCATTGCGCCTTACGCCAGCTTTACCGTAGACTCCCGTGATCCCATTGACGCCAACGCCGAGAAGATTTCCAAGTATGTAGACGCCTGTGTCCATAAAAAAAAGGAGCAGCGCTCCTTATCTTTGTAGTGTCAATTTAGTTGTTGAAAATTTCAGACCATTGCGACAGGGCTGTCTCCAACATCTGTGTGGTCAGTTGGTGGGTCGTGTCGTCCCAGAGGGTGCACGTTATGCGCTCTTTTTTTGTGTAGTCTTCGACCATCATATCATAAAAGGCTTGCTGCGCCTTGGCACTGATCACAGGATCTTCGGCCCCGTTATGCATAAAGAGATAGCGATCGACGAGCTTCTCTTTGTTTTTGACGGGATTCACAGCGGCGAGAAACTCGGCCATGCGCTGAGATTCATAGTCGTCTGCCATAGCTTCAATGACGTCGGTCCAATCGCACAACCCGTTAAAGAGGGTGGCTGCAAACAGATCTTCTTTAAAGGTAAAGAGGGCCGAGGCTGTCAAAGCGCCCATGGAGTGACCGCTGATGACGGTGCGCTCCGCCCTCACCCCAAAATTTGCTTCACAGTAGCGCAAAAGACTGGGGAACTCTTCAATGTTATGCATGATGATGCGAGGGAGGTGGCGACGCATCACCTCATCATCGTCATAGTCCATCGTACCTCGTTTGCCATGATCTCTCGCACAGGGCAGAATGACCCGGTAGCCGTACGTAGCAAAGATCGTCCCGCGAAAGTACTGCTTCTCGTGGTCACTTCCCCATCCGTGATAGAAGAAGATCGTCCCCTTGGGCTCCACGCCGTGACTTGGCTCCACGACGGAAAAGACCATCGTATCCAGGCGATGTTCAGTAATATCAACAAAACTATTGGTTATCATAAATCCTCCAGTCTATAGGTGCTTGGCCGCTTTGGACCAAGAAATCGTTAGTTCTTGAAAAAGGCTTGGAACCGAAAAATCCCCGGTGTGCCGAAAGAGGGCTGGGATGGGGACTCTTGATAATCAAGTGCTTCGGATTTTTGATAAGAGCCGCTTTGGTCCCGGCATGGGCACCCCAGAGAATAAACACCACCGGATCCGCCTTGCGATCAATAAGGCGAATCACCGCATCCGTAAAGAGCTCCCAACCAATCTTGGCATGGCTCATGGGTTCGTGGGCGCGCACGCTTAACGTGGTATTTAAAAGCAGCACGCCGGACTTCGCCCAGTCAATGAGACTGCCGTGATGCGGCGGCGTAATCCCCAGATCAGCTTCCAGCTCTTTATAAATATTTTGCAGCGACGGCGGCACACGCACGCCTTGTTTCACCGAAAAAGCCAGTCCCTCGGCCTGACCGATATTGTGGTAAGGGTCCTGACCTAAGATAACACACCGCACGTCTTCGTAAGGCGTGAGATCAAACGCGTAGAAAAGCTGCCGGGCCGGAGGAAAGATGGTGTAATGGCGATACTCATCCACCAAAAGCTCACGCAGATTCTTGTAGTAATCCTTTTGAAATTCTTCTTTTAACAAGTCGTCCCAGCTGTTGTGGAATACTTTCATGACTGCCCCTTCCCTGTAATAAAGTCGTGTAAGGTTTGCTGCGCCTCGACGGAATAGAACACAATAAGAGTATCCTTCGCTTCAAACCCGGTGCCCCCTCGAGGAATCACCGCCGTCTTGTCACGGCGAATGATACCGCCGATAAGAATCCCTTCCGGCACACCCACATCTTTCAGCCTGCGCCCTTCCAACCATGAATGGTCCGGCAGTTGGAACTCCATCACTTGAGCCTGTCCGTTAAATGCCATGTAGACCGAGACATTGCGCTCGGCATGAATGCTTTGAACCAGTCTTTTGGCGATGATATCCTCAGCGTTCACCACCGAGGTAAACTGCATACCGTCCACAATGGTGTAATAGCTCTCGTCAGAAACTTTGACGATCACCTTTTTATACCCTAAGGTCTTTGCCACAAGGCCGAGAAGAATATTCTGCTCATCCAAAGGCGTAAGGAGGAGCACCGTGTCTTTAGGATAACTTTTTAAAAATTCGCCGCCTTTTAACAGCGTCTTTTTGGCAAAGACATGGTCGTAGCGGTGTCTGAGCTCCAAAACACCCTCACCGTCATCAACAACATTGACATGATAGTTCTCAAAAAAGGTCGCCATCCGTGTCGCCAGATGATCCGAGCCCACGATGAGCAGATCCTCAGGCCCTTTGCTGCTCAGGTGAAAGTGGTTGTTTTTAAAGCTTAAAATATCCCGCTTCAACCCCATAAGATATAAGTAATCTCCCGCGTGAACCACATGGTCGCCGCCGGGAATAACCAACTCGCCACCTTGAGTCACTCCGACGACGAGAAGCGTCTTCAACTCATCAATGGTCTGAATGGCTTTGCCGTCAAAGCCGTCTCGAGCCAGCACTCGGTGTCCGGTCACTTCAATCTTGCCCAGTCCGAAGGTCTCCGACTGGTAGTTTAAATTGTCCGATACCAGGTGACACACCGCCTGAGCCACATCGTTGAGACTCCCGACCATCTTGTCAATACCCATCTCCTGATGGAGCGTGCGAAGCGCCTGATAGGTGTCCATGTCGTGGACGAGGGCTACCGTGGTCGTCGCCGCCGTCTTTAATGCTTTACACAAGAGCATATTGGTGCGATCGGAGTCCGTGAGGGCAAGAATGTAGTCATAGCTGCCATCCTTGATCTCTCGGATCACATCCTCGTGTAAGATATTGCCGGATACGGCGTGCAGGCGGGAGGAGATCATCACTGTGTTCAGTTTTCGTTCACTGCGATCAAGAACGGTCACATCCCCGTCCACCACAAGCTCAGGTATAACTTTCGCCGCAACGGCACTGTACCCTACAATTAAATACCGCTTCATGTTATGCTCCTTTGATAATGCTCTTCGGCGCCAGCAGCGCAATCATGGTGAAAAACTCCAATCGCCCTAAGAGCATAAGCGCGGAGAACATGACCTTATAGCCCGGGGCAAAAAACGCAAAGTTATCCGTCGGCCCCACCAAATTAAACCCCGGCCCCACATTGGACAGCATGGTGACCACAGAGGAGAAAGACGAGAGAATATCCAACCCCGTAAATGTCACAGCCAAGGTGGCCAAAAACGCAATGGCAAAATACATCCCGAAAAATGCCGCTACCCCTAAGGTGACTTCGTCATTGATAATTTTGCCGTTGACCTTGATGGGAATCATGGCCTTCGGGTGAATGACTTTTTTCACTTCCCGATTCATAATTTTTCCCATGATAAGCACACGAATAATCTTCAGTCCTCCGGCTGTAGAGCCGGCGCAGGATCCGAACAGGAAGAGCATCAACAGAATAAATTTCGAAAAATTGGGCCACAAATCGTAGTCCACAGTCGCAAAGCCGGAGGTGGAGGCGATGGAAGTGACCTGAAAGAGTGCGTCGACAAAGCTCTTAAACGGTGTGACGCCGCTTCGAAAAAGATCTATGGCAATCAGTCCCACAGCAGCAAAGATAATCCCATAAAAAAGCCGCAGCTCTTCGTCTTTAATGATCTGACGGAACTTCCCTTTGTAAAAATAGTAGTGCATGGTAAAGTTCGTCCCGCAAATAATCATAAAAATACTCATGACAATGGGAATGTAACTGCCGCTGAAGTGACCCGCCGACGCAACCTTGGACGAAAAGCCGCCTGTTCCCACCACCCCTAAGGTGTGGATGATGGAATCAAAGACACTCATGCCGCCAAGGCACAACAGACCAAAGAGCACCAAAGTGATAACAATATAAATGGAGTACAGACGCTTCGCCGTGTCACTCATCTTCGGATCGATTTTCCCAACGACCGGTCCGGGCGACTCAGCCTTAAACATTTGAAAACCGCCCACTCCGAGCCGAGGCAATAGGGAAAGTGTAAAGACCAAAATTCCCATTCCGCCAATCCAGTGCGTCATGGATCGCCAAAGCACCACACTTTTTGCAACTTCCTCAATGTTAGGAATCACCGAAGCGCCGGTGGTGGTAAAGCCGGAGACGATTTCGAAAAAAGCATCAATGTAGGTAGGCACCCACTCGGACAGATACAGCGGCAGTGCACCGATGGCCGAGGCAAGGACCCATCCGAAGGTCACCACTGCCATGCCGTCTTTCGGACTGATGTGCTCCCGTCCCTCAAAGATTAAATTTAAAGCGCAGCCTATCCCAAAGGCAAGCGCCTCGGTGATGACAAAGGCCTTGAAGGCCCCATCGTCCATCACATAGGCATAGATGGTGGGTGGAAGGAGAAACACACCTTCAATGATCGCAATGATCCCCAAGATCTTTAATACGAACTTTATATTCATCGAAACCACCTTCTGGCTCGAGGGAAGAAATACTCTTTCAAACTGTTCACCTTCTTATAGGTGGTGAGGACGACAATGCGGTCGTTCTCACGCAGCGTGTCGCCGCCGCCAGGTATAATGACACCGCCGTCTCTGACAATGGAGGTGATCAGCATCCCCTCAGGCAAATTGAGCTCACTGATCTTTTGTCCGATGGCTACGGCACCCCGCTTCAGCTGGATCTCAGAAAACTCCGTCTCACCGTCGTTCATCAGGCTGACAGTAATGGATCCGGATCCGCGAATCAGCTTGATAATTTCCTTTGCCGTGGTATAGGAAGTGTTAAATGCCGCGTCCACTTCCAGGCGATCGAGAATTTTTTTATAGTTTTGACGACTGGTTTTCGCCACGGACTTATAGATACCGAACTGTTTCACAGCGAGCGCCATCAACAGATTCGTCTCGTCAATACCTGTGGCGCAGACAAAGGCATCGTACGTTTTAAGCATCTCTTCTTCCAACACATTAAAATCCGTGCCGTCAGCATTGATAATCATGCTGTCCGGCAGTCTTTCCATCAACTGCTCGCACCGCGCCCGATTGATTTCGACAATGGTCGTCTCCACATTGGCCTCGTCCAGCAGAAGCCCCAAATAAAGACCCAGCTTACCGCCGCCGATAATCATCACCCGGCGCAATTGCTGGTGCTTGTTGATACCGGAATAACGGGCATCAAAGGCATCAATCTGAGAGCTTTCTCCCACGAGCATAATGACATCTTTTTCACGAAGCACCGTGGAGCCGTTAGGCACAATGCTCTTTCCGTTTCGGGAAATGGCTGCGATGAGCATATTCTTAAAACCTGTGAGCTCCATAATTTTCTTGCCCACAAACTCCGGATCCTGACCGATGTTAAAATCCACCAGCTTCACCCGACCTCCGGCAAACTCGTCACTCATCAGAAGGTAGCGTTTTAAAAGATACTTCTCTATCGCCTCCGCCGTAGCATAGTCTGGATTGATGACATGGTCAATGCCCAACTCCTCTTTAATGAGCTGCAGCTGGGAATGATACTCCGGATTGCGCACCCGAGCGATGACTTCATTGACCCCGAGCTTCTTTGCAATGGTGGAGACCAACACATTAGCTTCATCACTGGTCGTCGTAGCCAGAAGCAAGTCGTAGGTTTCAATGTCCAGTTCTTTAAGCACTTCAAAGTTCAGGGCATTTTCGTTGACAGTCAGCACATCCAAGGTATTGTTCACATAGTCTATGACATTTTCATCACTGTCCAGGACAGTGACATCGCAGTCCTCGGCAAGAAGCGCCTGAGCCAACTTCATGCCCAACTTTCCTGCCCCGGCAATTAAAACTTTCATCGATTTCTCGTCTCCATAGATTCCTAAAATAAAAAGCCAAAAAACTTTGGCCTGTACTTAGGATCATTATAACCTACAGGTTTTTTTTATGAAAGTCTTTCTCTATTTATTAGAGATTGAAAGTCCTGTTAAACTTATGTACAATATTCCTATACTTAATAATGAAGGTACACCCATGAAAACTCTAAAAATCAAATGCGATCATTCTATCATTGATGACTTTAAATATGAAGTGTTTGACGGCAACACCTTGGTTTACGAAGGCTATGTGGACATCTTTTCCCCCATCATCAACTTTCTCAAAGCCGAGGGGATCTACCAGTCCAAAATTCGCGTCTTCGACATGGACAACAAGCAAGTTCTGAAAATCTATAAACATGTCAGAAACTTCTTAAACGACGTCCTCTTTACCATGTTTATCGACGATCGTACTATCGCCGTGCGCGAAGGGAAGAACTTCCGCGTGCCGGACCTCTACTTCCGCTCGTCCTTCGGCCGTCTCACCGTCTTCGGCGAGGTGAAAGCCCAAAGTTATCGCGTCCTTCTTGGCGACGATGTGGTGCTGACCATTCAAGGCACCACGGAAAAGATGCGCAAAACCTATATCTTGAGCTGGGACGAATCCTATGACAAAGACTGCCTGGAATTTGTGGGCATCGCTTTGATTTTAGATTCCCTGTACCACGACTATTAAGGTTCGCTTACAACTTGATAACCTTAAGGAAATGATATGTCTAACGAAAACAAAGATAAAACTTTTGATTTAACTCGCCTGGTCGACGAGGATAAAAAAAAGCCCGATACCAACTATAAAGCCAATGTCAATTATTCCTTGAAGAAGCTTGCCCAAATTGTCTTTGGCGGCATTCTTCTCTACTTCTTCTTCTTAAAATTCTCCACGGTGCAAAAAGCCACGGCGTATATAATGGGCGTTTTGTCACCGTTTTTTATCGGCGCGGCCATTGCCTTTGTGCTGAAGCTGCCGATGAATTTCTTTGAGAAAAAAGTTTTTGATAAGGCGCCAATACCTTTTGTCCGAAAGGCCTCTCGCCTTTTTGCTCTGCTGCTGTCCATCATTCTCTTTATTATCATCGTGGTGATCATGACCTCCATGATCATTCCGCAGCTGATCACCTCCTTTACGTCATTGCAGGAGCAAGTGCCGATCTTCGTCGCCTACGTGGCGGACGTCTTAAAGCGCTACAGCTTGACGAAAAACATGGGGATCGCCCTGGAAGACTACTACAGCACCCTCTCCTGGGATGCCGTCTTCGAACAAATTAAGGCCTTCTTCGTCAGCGGCAACGCCGACATCGAAAGCTTCTCTACCGGCGCCATCGCAACCGCAGGCGGCATCGCAGGCTCACTCTTCTCCGGGCTGACCAACGGCGCACTGTCCTTGGTCTTTGCCATCTACATTCTCCTCGATAAAGAGCGCCTGTCTCAACAGTCCAAGCGTATGGCTTATGCCCTTGCAGGAAAAGAAAAGGGTCAATATCTGATTCACATTGCCGATCTGATGAACTTTCACTTCTATAACTTCATCAAAGGTCAACTTTTGGATGCGCTCATCATCGGTGCCATGACCTTTGCCGGCATGACGGTTCTACAAATGCCGTATGCCGCCATGATTTCATTGTTGGTTGGCTTCTCGGATCTCATCCCTATTGTGGGACCGATTATCGGCGCTGCCATGGGCTTTGTCTTCATCCTCATAGAGTCGCCGGTACAGGCCTTGGGTTTTCTTATCATGATGCTGATCTTCCAGCAAATTCAGGGCAATATTATCTATCCGAAAATTGTCGGGGACAAACTGGGCATCCCGCCAATGTGGTCTCTGTTCGCCACCATTGTGGGCGGTTCCCTCGGCGGTGTCGTCGGTATGTGGATCTTTATCCCCCTCGTCGCCACCATCTATGTCGTCCTGGGTGACTTTACGACCTTTAAGCTGAATACGCTGTATACTAAATCTACAGAAAAAAACGCCTCTGAATGAGGCGCTTTTTTATATCACTATCCTTTGGAGGCATCATGATCTATCGTCGCACCATAGCAAGTCCCATCGGCTTTTTAACTTTAACAGCGAGCGACAATGTCCTCACCGGCTTAACCTACGCTGCATCCGATGCGGACGATGTGAGTCCGGTACTCTTACACGCCGAAAACGAGCTTGCTGCATATTTTAAGGGTGAACTCACCCGCTTTACCGTACCCATTGCACTCACCGGCACACCCTTTCAACAGGACGTCTACCGAGCGCTCCTATCCATCCCCTACGGCGAGACCCGCTCGTATAAGGACATCGCTGTAATGATCCGCCGTCCAAAAGCCGTCCGTGCAGTCGGAGGCGCCAATCACAACAACCCCATCGCCATTATTGTCCCTTGCCACCGCGTCATCGGCATCAATGGACACCTTGTTGGCTATGGCGGCGGTGTGGAGAAAAAACGCGCACTCCTCACCTTGGAACAGACGCACCTTTCAATACTGCCAAGTCTGTAAAGGCCTTCGTCGAAAGCCGAAACACAAAAGGCCTTGTACATGATCCTTGCCATGTACAGGGCCTTTACTATGCCTACATTCTAAACTAGGTACCTAGTGACGGCGTCACTTTCTTATAATAAGTTTTGTCGTCGCTGTCAACACGAGCACCGCCCCTACAATTTGGCGCAACACCATCGGTTCATGAAGGATCACGCCGCCGACGATAAGACTGGTAATGGGCTCTACGGTACTCAAGATGGCCGTCTTCGTCGCACCAATTTTCATAATGGCACTTTGGTAGAGATAACTGGCTCCAAAGGTAATGATACAGGAATACGCGACAGGCATCAGCCACTGCACACCGTCAAACCCTAAAAAAATCGGCGCATTGATCACCCTGCTATAGACCAGAATGATGACTACAGAAAAGGCATTGATATAAAATAACAGCTTCATCGGATGAAGGCTCTTTAAGTTTTTTACTTCCAATAAGATGGAGTATGCCGAATAGGTAAAAGCCGAAAGCACAGCAAAGGCAATGCCTTGAGTGTTCATCCCTCCGTCGCCTCGCATATCCATAATAAAGACAATCCCCAAAGCCACCAACGTGATATAAAAAATATCCGTCTTCTTCGGCATATACCGGCGCAGCCAGTTCATGGCAATAAAAATGACAATGGGGTAGGCAAAATGTATGGTCGTCGCCATGCCGGAGCTGATGTATTGATACGATGAATAGAGGGTCACACTGGTCATGGAAAATCCCAATGCGGTCAATGCCAAGCCTGCCACTTCTTCCCGACTCACTTTTAAATCGATGTGATAGTAAAAGCGTAAGAGGAAAAATAAGATAATCACCGACGGCAGCATTCTATAGACGGCAGAGCTCACGGAATTAGCCCCCCATCTATAGAACACTTGCGTGGCTAAAGGCATAAGCCCAAATACAATCGCGGACAACACGGCATGTACAATGCCCTGGTTATTTCTGTTCGTGCTCAATCTTAAACGTATCCTATCATCGTAGCCACTACCAGTACAAGGCTACAGATTACATACCATGCCAAAAGCAACTTCCACAGCCATTTCATCCACTTTCCGTAAGAAATGCCGCCAATGGCAAGGGCTGCCATTAAATCCCCGGCTGTCGGTGTGACCAGGTTGGTAATCCCGTCACCGAATTGGAATGCCAAAACCGCTGTTTGACGGGTGAGACCGATGACATCAGCTAAAGGTGTCATGATCGGCATACTGACAACAGCCTGCCCGGTGCCTGACGGAATAAAGATATTGATGATGGACTGAAGAATAAACATCCCGATAGCGCTGAGCTGCAGCGGCAACCCAATGACGAGACTGGACATATAATAGACAATGACATCCAGGATATTACCATCCTGCATAATGACGGTAATAGCTCGAGCAAAGCCGACACACAATGCCGGATACAGAAGATTCTCAGCCCCTTTGACAAAATTATCCACAATGCCGTTGACACTCAGGCCGCCTGCAAGACCGCAAAGGACGGTAACCGCCATGAATACCCCGGCTATCTCTGTCAAATAAAAACCGTATTCAATAACGCCATAGACCAAAAAGACAATCCCTAAAATAAAAGTGGCAATCGCAAGCTTATGTCGTCCCGTAAACTCCACTTCCTGATTTAGCAAATCGGATTCTCGATACGGACTCAGTTTGTCACTCTCATAAACCAAACTCTTGGTTGGGTCTTTCAAAATTTTTCCGGCGTAGACATAGACGTATGCAATCGTCGTAATAAGTAAAATACTGAATGCAATGACACGCATATACATCCCGCTGAACATTTCAATATCAGCTATCTTTTGTGCAGTCGCCACTGTAAACGGATTGAGAATTGCACCGATATAACCGACACCGACACCGAGCATCCCCAGCGCCACACCGGTAATCGAGTCAAAGCCCAAAGCTAAACAGAGGGTAATCTGCAGCGGCAAAAAGGCCAGACACTCTTCAAAGTTTCCTATGATAGCACCGCCAAGTCCCCAGAATAACAACACGACCGGAATGACCAACCGCTCTCTGCCTTTAAGTTTGACCAAGGCAAATTTTAAAAGTGCATCCAACGCGCCGGTGCCCTTTAAGACACCGAACGTACCGCCAATGATAAATAGAAAATTGATGATTTCTGCCGATTCATTCAACCCTCGTGGTATCGATTGCAGCACTCCTGCAAGGGACACCGGACTGCGTTCAATAGCATGAAAACTGTTAGGGTCTACGATCTCACTCTCCGTGACAGGATCCATAATACGGTCATACGCTCCTGTCGGTAAAATGTAAGTTGAGATAGCTGCAATCACCACTAAAATAGCAATCAATGCTAAAGCATCCGGTGCTTTTAACTTAAATTTCCTTTGCTTTTTACTTTCCATAGCTGCCTCCTTGTTTTCTAATCATGATTATATTATAATTATGATTAGAAAGTTTGTCTTTGTCAAGTATCAGCGAGGTGAATTGTGAAATTTTCAATCCGTGAAAAAAGAGTAATGGATGTCTTTATTTCATCGGCTAAAGAGCTTATTGATGACTATGGACTAGATAATATTACCATTCGTAAAATTGCAGAGATCTCAGGCTATAACAGCGCAACCCTGTACAATTATTTTCAAAATTTAGACGAGCTGTTAATCTACGCCTCGGTAGATTATCTCAACGAGTACATGGTGGAATTAAAAGAAAAGACCAAAGACATCAAAGATCCTGTTTTGCGCTACATTAAAGTATATGAGGTCTTCAACAAGTATGCTTTTTCAAAGCCTGATGTCTATTTCAATATTTTTTACGGCGTCTACTCAAAAAACCTGCCCTCTATTTTGGCGAACTACTATGAGATTTATCCAGAAGCCCTGGATGGCTTTGATGACCTGGACGTGTTGAATATGCTCAAAACCGGCGCCATCATCAATCGAGACTATGAAGTCACCAAAGTGTTTTGTGAGAAATACCATCTGAGCAGCAAACAACTCAACTTTTTAATTCACACGGTGATCCGTGTGCACTCCAGCTATCTCTATGACGTCGTCATGAATAAGAATATCGATACCGACGCCCACTGCACGCAGTTTTTAGATTTTCTGAAAAATCTGCTGAATCTTGTTATAAAGGAGTAACAGATGCATTTTTTTAAGGAATTTGATGAGATTACTAAAATCCCTCGTCCAAGTCATCACGAAGAATGTATTGCAGACTACTTATTGAATTGGGCTAAAGCTCACGATCTGTCTGCACTAAAAGATGACTTTAACAATGTGATTATCACCAAACCGGCTTCCATCGGTTACGAAAATTTTGCCCCAATTGCACTTCAGGCTCATACGGATATGGTCTGCGAAAAAGCCGAAGGCATTGATCATGATTTTTTCAACGACCCCATCACCTATTTTGTCGATGACGATATCGTATCGACCCACGGACGGACGACCTTAGGCGCTGACGACGGGTTGGGTATGGCCATGATCTTGGCAATTCTCTCTGACGACACGCTCTGCCATCCGAAATTGGAAGCACTGTTTACGACAGCGGAAGAAGAGGATTTCCGAGGTGTTGAAAATTTAGACGCCACACCGCTGACGGCGAAGCACTTGATCAACATCGACCACTGTGACGATACCTCCATTCTCTGTGCATCCGCCGGAGGTATCACCTTTACCGCCACTCACCCTTACACCCTCAAGAGCGATCTCACCTTAAAGCCTTTACACATCACCTTAAGCGGTCTGATGGGCGGTCATTCCGGCGAAGATATCGGAAACGGCCGGGGCAATGCAAATATTTTGCTGTGTCGCTTATTGCAGCGCCTCCTTCCATTCGGCGTACAGTTAAACTATCTGTGCGGCGGGACATTCCGTCTGGCCATCCCCCGCAGTGCCTCGTGTACCCTTCTCATACCGCCCGAGCAGTACGATACGGTCTGTCGGGAGATTGATGCCTTCAAAGCTGTCATTCAAAACGAATACGTTCAGTTTCCTACGGTTACCATCGACTATGAAGGCTGCGACTGCGACGGGACCTATGTGGACGAGACGACACTGCGGGAGTTTATCCACTACGGCTTAACGATTCCCAACGGCGTATTTGAAATGAGTGCGACATTTAAAAACATTGTCGATACATCTTCAAATTTCGGCGAAGTCTATATGCAGGATCATGCCATCGTGACCGTCGTGGATATTCGCTCAAATTACGATTCAAAACTCACCCGCTTAACTGATATGCTGAGTATTCTCGCCACACAATTCGGACTGGACTACACGATTTGGGGCCGCTATACGCCGTGGAAATATCAAGCCCATTCACCTCTTAGAGATCTGATGTATGCCGTCTACTCTGAGCTGAGCGGACAGCCTCCGCGCATTGAAGCCGTCCACGCCGGATTGGAATGTGGATTTTTATCCGACAAAGGCTTTACCGATATCATCTCCATCGGTGCCAATGCCGAAAATTTTCACTCACCTGCGGAACATTTCAGCCTCACTTCAGCGGATTACGTCTATCGTGCCCTTGTAAAAGTATTGAACGATGCCAAATTTACATCGTAATGGCAAAAATCCCCCAATGACATTTCATGTCATTGGGGGATTTTTATTGTACGATTTATCATGACAAAACCACCAGATGTGCTAGGGGCAGGAATAAAAAGCTTTAGCTCCAGGCAATAAAAACCTCCAATGATAAAAGAGTTGAGTTATTGGCAACAAACTATCAAGGAGGTATACAGCATGGGTAGTGTAAGTACCCTGTAGTATTTGCACCAAAATTATAGAAGGCAAATACTATATGGAAAAATATTACGAGAATTATGTGAAAGGAAAGAAATAAAAATAATAGAAGCAGAATGTTGTCCGGACCCTATTCACATGTTAATAGAAGTACCTCCCAAATATAGCGTATCACCAATAATGGGATACTTGAAAGGAAAAAGTAGCTTAATATTATTTGATCGATATGCTAACCTAAAATACAAATATGGTAATAGACACTTTTGGTATAGAGGATACTATGTCGATACAGCAGGGAAAAATGCGAAGAAAATACAAGAATATATAAAACTCCACCTGGAAGAAGATTATTTAGCAGACCGTAAGTATAAGAGAGTTTGTAGACCCGTTTACGAGTCAGCAAGTAAAACAAAGTAAAAAATAAGGTGCTTCAGCACCAACTGGGACAATGGTGCACGAGTAAGAAAATTCAAAGCTCGATACGTGCTACAGGTAACAGCCCCCTTATAGGAGCAGAACAAACCACCAGCTTAGCTGGTGGTTTTGATTTCTGCGTAATTACTTCATGTGCTGCATAAACGCACTGTAGCCTTTGTACGTCATATAGGCATCGGCGATGGAGACCAGTTCCACGGGAGCATGCATGGAGAGCATTCCTGTGCCCATATCCACCACTTGTGCGCCGGTCTGTGCCAAAATATAGGCAATGGTACCGCCGCCACCGGCGTCCACTTTGCCAAGTTCCCCGGTTTGCCAAATCACCTCGGCATCGTTCAACACGGTGCGAAGCTCATGGAGAAACTCGGCATTGGCATCATTGGAGCCGCTTTTGCCGCGAGAGCCGGTATACTTTGAAATAGTGACCCCGCCTCCCATCACGGCGGCATTTTTGTCATCCATCACATCGGCATAGTCCGGATCTATCGCGGCAGTGACATCTGCAGACAGGACTTTAGAGTTCGCCATAGCACGACGAAGTTTCAAGTCGTTGTACTCTCCTGTTGCGGCAATGAGCTCGGCAACAGCATTCTCAAAGAAGTTCGCCGACATCCCGGTGTTGCCCACCGACCCGATTTCTTCTTTATCGGCAAAGAGCGCCACCGTAGTCTTCTCAGGTGCGTCCACATCAAAAATAGCTTTTAAATTGGCATAGGAACAGACTCTGTCGTCATGACCATGAGCCGCAATCAGCGCTCTGTCAAAGCCGACATCCCGAGCATGGGTGGCCGGCACAATTTCGAGCTCCGCCACGGCAAAGTCTTCTTCTTCCATCCCATAGTTGGTCTTGAGATAGTTGAGCACCAGACTTTTGACTTTACCCTCGTCATCCGCAGCACCGAAGCTGGAGTGTCCCACGAGGACGTTGAGCTTTTCGCCTTCAATGGCTTCGTCTAACTTTTTCGCCCGCTGTTTTCCACCAAGGTGTGGTAGAAGGTCGTTGATAAAGAACACGGGATCGTCGTCCTTTTCACCAATGACAAGGTTGATGTGTTCACCTTCCTTGGTGATGACCAGACCATGGATCGCCAATGGAATGGTCGGCCATTGATACTTGTTGACGCCGCCGTAGTAGTGTGTCTTTAAATAGGCCATATTACCGGCCTCATAGAGAGGTTGTTGCTTGACATCTAAACGTGGTGAGTCAATATGAGAGCCTACAATATTCATTCCGGACTCTATGTCCTTACCTACGACAAAGAGCACCACAGACTTATTATGGTTGTTGAGATAGATTTTATCTCCCGGTTTCACACCATCTGCCACGGCGCACTCAAGGGACTTAAAACCTTTGGTCTTGGCGGCGTCGATGATAAAAGCCGTCGCTTCACGTTCCGTCTTTGCACGGTCTAAAAACTGCTTATATTCTGTTGCATAATCATAGATGCGGTTCAACTCCGTGCTGTCGATTTGCTCCCACACCGTCTTTTTATTCTTCATGATAATCTCCTTAGTACGCTGATATCATTTTTCGTCCGCAGCGGAAGCTTCTTGCTCTTCCAGCGCTTCCAATTCCTTTTTGTGTTCCAGACGTACACGATCGACTTCTTCTTTTGAAATGGTGATGGTGACGGTTTCCGTCTCGCCCAAGGTCACCAGACCGCCGATAATATAGCCTTTGGTCTCGGTGTCATCGGCATAGACTTCCAAGTCGCCGCGAGGATTGTGAATAACGACCTCAAAATCCGGGTCATCCTTGTCATTTAAAATGACAGCCGCCGCGACCGACCCGGAAGCGCATGAACCCTCCAGCACTTTTGTCTCCGCTGCAGGGACGTGAATATATGGCACGATAGCAGTCGACTCACGATTCAAAAAGATAATGCCGTATGCCGACGCATCGAATGCACCTACAAGCTTCTCCAGAGCCTGGTTAACGAACGCTTCGTCCTCATTCGACTCAACAATCATGTGAGTAATGCCGGGCATCACGACGACCGGATAGGACGCACCGGCCACCTCCAGGGACTCAACCTGAAACGGTCCTTCCACTTTCACATAGGCGGTCTGTTCCTCTTGATTGACGATAACATCCACGGGATGATCAACCCCGGAGACATACACAGCAAGTTTCACGTCGCCTTTCGTGTCATAAAATCCGGCAGAATAGAGGCCATAGGCACGCGTCGCATTGGCACAGAATTCCGAACCCATCATCTCCATGCGAAGGGGTGCGCTATCGTAACTTGGACTGATGAAACCCACCTGTTCTATAGTTGGATCCTTGGCCATAATCGCCTTGGCATACGCTCTGCGATAGCCGGGATAGACGGGACTGATAACAAATCCGGTCCCGTTGCCCGCAGGATCGGCTTTGAAATATTCAAACGATTTTTTCATAATACACCTTTCTTTCCTACCTTAGTTTATCTCTCTATGTAATACCCAAGGGAGAATTTTTTACACTAAAAAACAACGCCAATTCCTTGGCGTTGTACTTTATGCAGCCCGTTCAATATTTTTAATAATGTCGCTATACAGGTCTTGAATTTTATAGATAAAACCCTGTTGAAGCACCCGATCCTTCACGATAAGGTCCTGTTTATAGACTTCTTCATTATTCATGCTGTAGCTGATGGTCCCAACGACCGCTCCGGCAGGAATCGGCGCCGTCAAATTCTTTTTCAAGTGCAAGGTCTTGGTCACTTTACTCTTGGAATCCCAGAGCACATTGGAGGTACTCGTTTCATAGACATCCACTTTCTCATCAATCGCATTCTCTACCGTGACTTGTCCCACCGCCTGATCCGGTGTCCCGATGACGGTGTATTGATACGTGTCGAGAGCGTGTTCCATGAGTTTACGTGCCGCCACATACCGTGTGAAGTCATTGGGTGATCCGGTAGTGATGACGATGAGGCGAGTATCCAACGCCTCCCCTTCGCCCGGCTTCAAGGCTGTCGCCACAAGGCACCGTCCCGCCGCATTGGTATAGCCGGTCTTTAATCCGTCCACACCTTTGACAATGCCCAAAAGCGGATTGGTATTGTATTCTTCAACACTGCGCTCCGGTTCAATCAAACTCTTGATCTGCGTATAGTCTAAAATTTCAGGATAGGTGTTAATCATTGAACGCACCAAGGTAAAGAGTTCCCGAGTGCTCATCTCGTTGTAGGTAGTATCCGCATAGTCGGTCAGACCGGTGGCATTGACCATATGGGCACCGGTGAGTCCAAGAGCTTCACATTTTGCATTCATGGCGGCGACAAATGCTTCCGACGAGCCGCTTACGTGTTTACCCAATGCTGTGATGGCATCGTTGCCTGAGATGACAAAGGCTGCGGTAATCAGCTGCTTGACGCTCATCACCTCACCTTCTTTTAATTTATAGCTGGATCCGGTCATGCTCGCCGCCTCGTGATCGATGGTCACCATCTCATCAAGCCGCGTGTTCCCGGCTTTGATATCGTCTAAAATGACATACAGTCCCACCAATTTGCTCATGGAGGCAATGGCGTGCACCTCGTCGATATTATAGGCTTCAAGCACTTTCCCGGAGCGGTAGTCTCCTACGATATAGGAACTGGTCATGGCCTCCAGATCTTTTCCCATAAGGGTTTCATAGCGTTCCGCTTCACTTTGCGTGGCCTGCTGCACCCCTTTTGCCGTGGGGACGAGCAGTTTTTGATCCCGAATGGCTTCGGTTTGCTCCGGGGTCGGAACAGGATCGGTCCCACGCTTAGCTGTATTCTCTGCATATGCCGCCGGAGACAGTAAAAGCACTGCGGCTAAGAAAACTATACTGAGTCGTTTCATCGTTCACCTCATCTGTATTGTACCAAATGGCGTGCAACTTACAAAATTAATAAAAAAGCCTCGCTAAAGCGAGGCAACTGGTGCATCTTCACGGACTCGAACCGTGGGCCCACTGATTAAGAGTCAGTTGCTCTACCAACTGAGCTAAAGATGCATATCTTAAGGACAAAGACCATTCTATATAACTTTGTCTTGTTCGTCAAGAGTTTTTTACAATGTTGAGCGAAGAATTTTAAATGCCGTTCACGATTAAAGTAAAAGACAGACCGAAGTCTGTCCCTTCAACTCAATCCTCGTCCACTCGCTCAATGTGAGCGCCCAGGCTGCGGAACTTAGCTTCAATGTCCTCATAGCCTCGGTCGATGTGGTAGATGTCATAGATTTCCGTCTTGCCTTCAGCAACCAGACCTGCAAGAATGAGCGCCGCACCGGCTCGAAGATCCGTCGCCTTCACTTTCGCGCCCCGCAACTTGGCCGGCCCGATCACGGTGGCTTCTCGGTCTTCAATCGTAATCTCCGCACCCATCTTCATGAGCTCGTCAGCGTGCATAAAGCGATTTTCAAATACGGTCTCCTTCACGGAACTCTTGCCGTTTAAAACCGTCGTCAGCGCCATAAACTGAGCCTGCATATCTGTCGGAAACCCGGGATATGGCAGGGTTTTAATCTTGAGGTTCTTGACGCCGCGGCCGGTGACCCGCACACTGTCATCCCCTTCCGTCACATCGCATCCTGCTTCTTCCAACTTTGCAATGACCGGTTTGATGTGAGAGACGATGACATTATCAATCGTCACATCGCCGCCAGTGATGGCCGCCGCCACCATAAACGTCCCCGCTTCAATGCGGTCCGGAATAATCTGGTGAGTACACCCTCCAAGACGTTCCACGCCGCGAATCCGAATGGTGGAGGTCCCAGCCCCGACAACTTTTGCGCCCATCTTTCTTAAAAAGTTGGCCAGATCGACAATTTCCGGTTCCTGAGCGGCATTTTCAAGGACAGTCTCCCCGTCAGCAAGAACTGCCGCCATAATAATATTTTCCGTTGCACCCACAGACGGAAAGTCCAAGTAGATCGTCGTGCCTTTTAACTTGTCGCAACTTGCTGTGATATCACCCACATTGTCTTCAATGACAGCGCCCAGCGCTTCAAAACCTTTGAGATGAAGGTCGATGGGACGTGCACCGATGTTGCAGCCTCCGGGCAGGGAATTGACGGTCTTGCCCATACGGGCGAGAAGCGGCCCCATAACCAAAAACGAAGCTCGCATTTTGCCCATCAGGTCGTAACTGGTTGTGTAACCGTTCAGTCCCTTGGAATTTATTTTTAAACGATTTTTCCCCAAACGCTCTACAACACTGCCAAGAGACTCCAGCACTTCGATCATAATATCCACATCACGAAGGCCCGGCACATCTTCGAGCACAATGTCTTCCGTCCCGAGGAGTGTGGCGGCAAGTATAGGCAGAGCCGCATTTTTGGCACCGCTGGTGCGCACACGTCCGCTGAGCGGTTGGGATTTTTTAACAACTATTTTTTCCAAATCTATCCTCCATTGTCATTATACCCTAAGTTTACTCGTTGGACTTTAAGGATTCGACCATGTCGATGGCCTTAATTTTAAAGTGGAAGAGCACCATAATGACAGCATTCACTAAGATGGTAATTATAACAGCTAGACCGTAAGAGCGCAATGATAACACCGGATCGAGCATTGCATCGTGGGGCACGACAATGCGCAGCACTAAGCTGTGCAGGAGAAAACCGCCCACGCACCCGAGCACAATACCAAGCAGAGTGAGCAACCAAGTCTCTCTGTAGACATAGGCCGTCACTTCCTTTGGATAGAATCCAAGAACTTTAATACTCGACAGCTCCCGACGTCGTTCTTCGATGTTGATGTTGGTCAGGTTGTAGAGCACAACGAGGCCGAGAAGCGACGAGGCCACGGTGATGACGACCTGTACCATGTTGATGGAATTCAGGTATTGATCCAACGTGTCTCGCAAATCATTATTGTCCACAATATTGACGACAGCTTTGAGCCCCTCAACCTTGGTTTTGATATCGGCGCCATCTTGATAGAGATCGGTATTTGGCTCGTACGTCGCCCCGAAGACTTTTTCATAGTAATCTTTCGAGATGACTATAAAGTTTCCTAAATAAAGCTCAAAGTCCCCTGCCACTTCAAACCCGTAGACTTCCCGCTCACTGTTTTTCACTTCCAGGATGTCATTGGTCTGTAACTTCAGCAGCGTCTTCAGTTTCTCATTGACTAGAGCACCGTTTTGCGGCACGGCAACAGGCGCTTTAGTCTTTCGATTCTGCAGCATGAATACATCGCTGAGGCCATCGTCAGTAACAAGAAGTGTCAAGGTCTCATCCATGCCCTCTACCGTGTACTCCAACGGTTCCATATAGACCGAGGTATAGGCTTTGCCCTGGCGAATCGTCGTGTAAGCGTCGTAAGAAGCCTCATCGTAATCGGCATTGGTGGTGACCATGAGGTCATAACCCAAAATGCGGTCAAACTGTTTGGTCTCAATTTCCCGAACCGAGTCTTTGATACCGAATCCAAGTATGAGTAAGGCGGTGCAGCCCATAATGCCGAAAATTGTCATGATCATACGCTTCTTATATCGAAAGATGTTTCGTGCGGTAACTTTTCTAAGAAAGCTCATGTGCCGCCACAGCGGTGTCCTTTCCAAGAAGATACGACTGCCCCCTTGAACTCTGCGAACGCGAAGCAGACTTGCCGTGTTCTCTTTTAGAATATGCCGGACGGACAACCATGCACTCACCCCTCCGAAGATAAGTCCCAGCGCCACAGCACCGAGGATGATCCCGGGATAGTACCTGTAGTCCAGATGGTTTTCAAAGATGGTGGTGGTCGCATAGGCGTTGCCTACAATACGCGGCAGAATAAAACTGCCTAAGCTCGCCCCCAGTACGCCGCCGGCCAGCGCCCCGAGACCTCCATAGCCCACATACTTTTTCCCGATGGTGTTATTGCTGTAACCGAGGGCTTTATAAGTTCCAATCTGAATGCGTCCGTCGTCCACCATTCGACGCATCGTTGTGGTCGTGACTAACATCGCCACGAGAAAGAAGAATCCGGGGAAGACTTTGGCGAGCAAATCCACCCGGGAAGCGTCGGAAAGATAACCGTTTAACGCTCCATTGTGATGCCGTCCCTGTATCGTAAGACGAGGAATCTTCATCAGCTCCAGATACTTCCTCCCATCGGCAAGATCGGCTTCGCCCTGTGCAATATCCGCTTCAGCGTCAGATTTTTCTTCTATGAAATCTACTCTTGCTTGAGCCAAGTCCGCCGAATTTTTGTAGAGTTCATCGCGCGCCTCAGCCAGCTCTTCGGCGCCTTGTTTGATCTCATCATCAAAGGTGGCCTTGGACGTCTCATAAGTGCTAAGTCCGTCCTCATAGTCCCGAACACCATCTTCATAACGTGCCACACCGTTCTCATAGTCGCGTCTTGCACGCTCCAACTCTACTTTGCCCTCACCTAAAGCGTCTTTTCCTTCCTCATAGGCATTTTCCGCTTCCCGAAGCTTGGCGCTTTGTACCTCCAGTTCCATCCGACCGCTGTCCAGCTTTTCTTTGGCAGCGTTAAGCTCCTCGACACCACGGTTGTACTCTGCTTTTCCATCGGCAAATTTTTTGAGGTTCTCCAGATACTCCTGTTCCCCTTCCTGCAACTGTGCCTCACCGGCTTCCAGCTGCGTCTTGCCCGCGTCCAATTGCTCCTTGGAACTGTCCAAGGTCACCTTTGCCGTATCCAGTTCCGTGCGAGCGGCTCGAAGGGCTTTCAGTGCCGCTTCCCCTTGGGCAAGCTCACCTTTTAACGCCGCGACATTCAACCCTCCCACCGTCTTTTCAAGAGTCGTGATGGAACCGTCTATCGTGGCAAGACCGGCCTCCAGTTGGATAAGCTGAGTGTTGAGCAAGGACGCTTCGTCTTGAAGCGCCGCTTTCTTTTGAAGCAGTGCCTCCCGCGCCGCGCCGTCTGAAAGACCCTGAAGAGCAGCGTCGATCTCCGCTAATCCGGCTGTGATTTGGTCAAGTCCGCCTTGTGCCCGGGACTGTTGTGACGTGAGCTCGTCTCGCTTCGCCTTCAGACCGTCGAGCTCAAGGACAGCACTCTCAAGGCGTGCAAGCTGCACCTGTTTTTCTCCCAGTGCAGTCTGCACGGCATCGAGATTCGCCGCCGCGCCAAGACCGCCAGCCAAGGCTTGAAGCCCCGCCTCATAGTCGGCCTCACCGTCACGGTAGGCTTGAAGCCCCACCTCGTAGTCGGCTACCCCGTCCTGATACTTGTCACGGGCGGCCTCCACATCCTTGCGTCCCTGCTCCAACGTCTCTTTCCCCTGGCGGAGCTGGGCTTCTGCACTGTCGAGAGTCTTTTTTGAACCCGACAGCTCACCCAGACCTTCCCGATACTTACCCTCGCCTTCTCGAAGTTCATCCTCGCCCTCTTGGAGCTGTCGTTTGCCGTCTTGAATTTGCGCGGCGGCATCCTTCAGCTGCGCTTCACTATCTCGGAGTTCTCTGTCACCGTCCGCCAAGTCCCGTTTGCCCTCATCCAGTTCCTGCTTTGAGTCCGCAAGTTTCGTCTTCGCATCGTCCAGCTCCTTCTTGGCATCGTCCAACTGCGTCGCACCCTCTTGGCGCTGTGCGTTAAAGTCGGCTTCACCTTTATAAAGGGCCTCGCGCCCCTCGGCCAGCTTGGCTTCACCGTCTTCAAGCTGTGCTTGCCCATCCTTCAGCGCCTCTTTTGCCTCCTCAATGTCCTGCGCTCCGTCACGAATGTCCGCTTCCACATCGGCTCGCAGTGCATTGTAACGACGGGTCGGCACAAGGCGAAAATCAATGTCAAGCCGATTCAGATGCGGCGTCAGATGTTCGCTGTAGGCCTTGGATGAGGTCGGATACGCTGTATCGTCAAAGATCAGTCGCGCGCTTGAGATATCCCCTTGGAAGTGAGATGGATCCACATAAGCAAAACCCTGAATCGACCCGCCGCCTTCAAAGGACGTGCCTCGCGTGCGCTCCGACACAAACTCAACAGACTGAGCAAAGCCAACCACGGTATAGCTGTACGTATCGAGGGCGGGATCCGCCTCAGGATCCGGGCGTTCTTCCTCATTAAACGCAAGGGTATCCCCGATGCGATACCGATCTTCAAACAGCTGATCAAGAAGCAGTTCACCACGCCCCTCAGGCAGTCTGCCGGAGACGAGGAGCGGCTTTGAAATATGCTCAGGAAGACTACGAAGAGTAAATAAATCCCCGGCCACGGTTTTCAAGGTCACCTCATAGCCGTACTCCAGCTCTTTTAAGCCCTCCTGAGATTCAATGAGCTGTCGATCCTTCGCCGTAAGATCCAATGCCGTATCAATGAGCACATCATGCATATGAGCGGCGTCGATCTTCGCCTCGGCACTTTGCCGCATAATCGGCGCTGTAGACATAAGACCGACAAGGACAAAGACCCCGAGGAGGACCATAAGCAGTATGGACAGGAACCGCGGCCATGTCTTTTTTATTTCACGGAATAAATCCTTATTCATTCAACCACTTCTCTATAAGCAGCTCACCATTCGATGGCGTCAATGTCCATCGGGTGAGGATTGATCGTCACAGCTTTCACTTTTGCATCCATAATCTCAATGACCTTATCCGCAACAGGAGCCACCAGGGCGTTATGCGTAATGACAAGCACCGTAGTGCCTGTCGTGCGGGACGTCTCTTTTAGGAGTTTGAGCACTTGTTTGCCGGTCTTGTAGTCCAGAGCGCCGGTCGGCTCGTCACACAGCAAAAGCTTCGGCCGCTTCGCCAGTGCTCTGGCAATAGAGACCCGCTGCTGTTCACCGCCGGAGAGCTGTGACGGAAAATTATGCAGCCGTTCGCCTAAACCCAACTCCGTGAGAACCGTCGTCGGATCCAGGGGATCACTCACAATTTGAGCAGCCAGTTCCACATTTTCTCTCGCCGTAAGATTTTCAATCAGATTGTAAAACTGAAACACAAACCCCATGTCAAACCGACGGTATTGCGTAAGACCGCGCTCTGAAAGCCGGGTGATGTCCTTGCCGTCCACAAGGACTTCACCTTTCGTCGCGCTCTCCATGCCACCAAGTATATTTAACAGCGTGGACTTACCGGCGCCTGAGGGTCCGATAATCAGGACAAATTCTCCGGCCTCCACGGTGAAATTGATATCGTCGTTAGCCCGCACCGATCCGGCTCCGGGATAGACTTTTGAAAGATGCTTAACTTCAATAAAGGACATAGTTCACCTCCTTTGTATTATATCATGATTGCTCACAGCTATATGCTGCCGCGTGGGATTTTCCTTAAGTGCCATTTTATTATATGTTATGATAGTTATAGAACCGTTCCGGTGTGAAGACCCGGCCCTCGGTTTTGTACATCGTAACCCCCGTACATTAGGAAGGTACGTTATGATTGAATTTAAAAATGTAGCCAAAATTTATCCCGGTCATAAAGTGGCTGTGGAAGATGTCAACATCACTATTGAAGACAACGAGTTCGTGTGCTTTATCGGCACCTCCGGCTCCGGAAAGACAACCTGTATGCGGATGATAAACCGCATGAACGAGCCTACCCGAGGTGAAATCCTCATTGACGGCACCAACATCAAAGACGACGATCCGGTGAATCTACGCCGAAAAATCGGCTATGTCATCCAACAGATCGGGCTGATGCCCCACATGACTATTTATGAGAACATCGTCATGGTGCCCAAACTCCTCGGATGGGACGAGTCGAAACTTCGCCCCATTGCCGAGAACCTCATCAAACGGGTGGA
Organism: Peptoniphilus equinus; assembly: GCF_027921445.1. Lineage (NCBI taxonomy): Bacteria > Bacillati > Bacillota > Tissierellia > Tissierellales > Peptoniphilaceae > Peptoniphilus > Peptoniphilus equinus. Next base: position 141,549 of record NZ_CP115667.1, on the reverse strand, counting down.
TCTTCCGGTAGAGTACTTAGATCGCTATCCGTCGGAACTCTCCGGCGGTCAGCAGCAGCGTATCGGCGTCATCCGCGCCCTCGCCGCAGACCAGGATATCATCCTCATGGACGAGCCTTTCGGTGCGCTGGATCCCATCACGCGAAACTCACTCCAATCTCTGATTAAATCCCTCCAACGGGAGCTTGGCAAGACCGTCGTTTTTGTCACGCACGACATGGACGAAGCTCTGCAGCTCTCCGACCGCATCGTCATCATGGACAAGGGCCATGTGATTCAGGAGGATACTCCAGAAAATATTTTAAAGAACCCTGCCACCGACTATGTCAGAGAACTTCTCGGCGAAGAAAAACTCAATGAAGCCAAGACGTCCTACAACACCATCGAAACCATCATGCTAAAAGAGCCGGTGCACTGCACGACCCAAACGTCCACCTTCGACGCCATCAAGCTCATGCGCGAGCGCCGCGTGGATATGCTCTATGTCACCGAAGAATCCGGAAAACTTTTAGGGTATCTGGACATTTTTGACTTGGGCCGAAGCGGACGGCGCGCCTTGCCCATCGAGGCGATTATGCGCCCGGTGCAGCCTATTTTAAACACCACTCGAGTCATTGAAGCCATTCACCAAATCTATAAACTCAAGAGCAAAAATCTCCCTGTGGTGGACGATGCCGGCAACCTCGTGGGCATTGTCACACGGGCAAGCATCGTCGATACCATCTATGAAAACCTCTGGGACGATACCGCAAGTACCTCAGAGGACGCCATCGTGACCGATACCGCATCGTCTGAAGAGCTTAAAAAACTCACGGAGGAAGCGAAGGTGACCGGCAATGATTGAATTTTTGCAGCAAAATTTCAGCGATATTTTACTGAAGTGCGGGGAGCATCTGACCATCGCCATGGCGGCGTTGGCCCTCGGCGTGATTGTGGCGGTGCCGGTGGGCATACTCATCTCAAAAAATCCCGTGGCATCGAAGTGTGTCATGGCCGTTGCCTCCGTCCTCCAGACCATTCCGTCCTTTGCACTGCTGTCTCTGATCACGCTCATCGGCGTGGGCAAAGGCCCTGCCATTATCGCCCTGTTCATCTACTCCCTTCTGCCTATTTTACGCAATACCTATCTCGGGATTGTCGGCGTTGAGGCCAACATTGTCGATGCGGCCAAAGGCATGGGGATGCGTGAGTCTCAAATTCTTTTTAAGGTGAAGATTCCCTTGGCACTGCCGGTCATTATGTCGGGGATTCGTTTGAGCGCCGTCTATGTCATTGCCTGGGCCACCTTGGCAAGCTACATCGGGGCCGGCGGTCTCGGCGACTACATCTTCAACGGCCTGAACAACTACGTGCCGCCGATGATTGTCTGGGGCACCATCCCTGTAAGTATCATGGCGCTTCTTGCCGACTTCATCTTAGCTCAAGTGGAAAAGGTGCTCTCACCCTACAAACGCTCAGGAGGTGCCAAGTGAAACATACTGTGCCCACTTTATCGTTAGCGGTCGTACTGCTTGTCGCGCTCACCGGATGCAGCTTTCCGGGTCTTGGCGGCAACACTGACACTCAAGTCGTCATCGCCGCCGGCAACACGACGGAACGGCAAATTCTCGCCCACATGATCGTAGAGATGATTCATCATCACACCGATTTAAAAACCAATATCGTCAACAACTTAGGCTCGACGATCCTCGTCCACACCGCCATGACCAAGGGCGATGTGAACATGAGCAGTGCCATGTACACCGGCACGTCGTTGACCGGGGAGCTTGGGATGGAACCGGTGAAAGATCCCGACGAAGCTTTAAAGCTGGTGCAAGACGCCTATCTTGACCGCTTCGACCGCGTGTGGTATCCATCTTACGGCTTCGCAAACACCTACGCCTTTATGGTGAAAGACGATTTTGCCAAAGCTCACAATCTCACCAAAGTCTCCGACTTGGAGGCGCTGAAAGACACGTTAAAAGTCGGCGTCGACACGTCGTGGATACAGCGCCCCGGCGACGGTTATGAAGGTTTCCAAGAGCTTTACGGCTTCGCTTTTAAAAATATCTATCCGATGGAAATCGCTTTGGTCTACTCCGCCATTAATAACGGCGAAATGGACGTCGTCCTGGGCTATTCCACCGACGGACGAATCAACTCCTACGGTCTCACACTGCTTGAGGACGATCGACAACTCTTTCCCCCATACGACGCTTCGCCGGTGGCATCGCGAGCCATTGTGGAGAAATACCCTGAGTTGGATGTCATTTTAAACGCCCTGGCCGGCAGTATTTCCAGCGACGATATGCAGCGAATGAACAAAACCAGCGACGAAGATCTGGTGGAGCCTCAAGTCGTAGCCCAAGATTTCCTTAAGGCTCACAAGTATTTTGAGGCGCGTGTAAACGAACTGGGAGGCGTACAATGATTCAGGATATTCTTTACTACTACTCCATTAACGCCGGCTATGTGCTGGAACAATTTCTACGCCACTTTCTCATTTCTGTCTATGGCGTACTCTTTGCCTGTCTGGTGGGAATTCCCCTCGGGTTTTTTATCGCCAATAAAGGCAAACTGTCCGGCGTAGTCATCGGCTTTGCCAACGTGCTCCAGACCATACCGTCCCTGGCTATGCTCGCCATTTTAATGCTCGGCCTCGGCATCGGCGCCAACATTGTCATTGTGGCGGTGTTCCTCTACTCCCTCCTGCCGGTGATCAAAAACACCGTCACCGGCATTCAGTCCATTGAACCCAACATCTTAGATGCGGCCAGGGGCATGGGGATGACTCGGATGCAGTCCATCTTTAAGGTGGAGATTCCGCTGTCCATCGCCGTCATCATGGGCGGCATTCGTAACGCTCTGGTCGTGGCCATCGGCGTCACCGCCATCGGCACCTTTATCGGCGCCGGCGGACTGGGCGATATCATCACCCGAGGCATCAACGTTGCGAACGGCCAAGCCATCATTGTAGCAGGTGCGTTGCCGACAGCTCTGATGGCCATCCTCGCCGACGTACTTCTCGGGATGGTGGAGAAAAAATTGCAGCCGCGCTCTGCGACAAAACATCCTTAAAATACGTACCATCAACCGGAGATTGCTCCGGTTTTTCTTTTGTTTTCCTCTCATTGGTCCTCTATAATGAAACTATGAAAACTCGATCTCTATATCTCACCCTATTATGCATACTGATCCTTACGAGCTGCACCGGCAGGGTCGCAGACGCACCGTCAAAAGGCGAGCCGACCTTACAGAAAAGCACCGATGCTCCCACCTACCATGCCAAAGTCTGGGCCACTGGCGACATTATGTACCATGAGCCAACCTACAGAGGTGGTGATTTCAATCAGTTTGAATTCGTCAAAGAGTACATTCAGGGGGCGGATCTTGCTATCGGCAATTTGGAAACCACCATCAATCCCCATCGTTCTCCCGCCGGTCACCCGCTCTTCAACACGCCGCAAGAAGCCTTGGAGGGCTTGAAAGATGCCGGCTTCGATGCCCTATCCACTTCCAACAACCACTGTTTGGACACCGGCATGGAAGGTGTCTTCACGACTCAGGATGCCATCAAAGACTACGGTCTCACCTACTTCGGCACTAAAAAGCCGCAAGAGCCGCCGAAAATTCTCACAGTAAACGGCATTGCCATCGGTCTGATGGCCACCACCGATCTTTTAAACGGTCTAGACGGCCAACTCTCCCCTGAAGAGCGTCTGCTGCTCACGCCTTCGGAACACGACGTCCTCATCGGTGAAATTCAAAATTTGAGAAGTCTCGGTGCCGATGTGATCCTGGCCTATACCCACGGTGGTATAGAATACGCCGAAGAACCCACACCGCGGCAAGTGGCCATCGAATCCTTGCTGTTAGATTACGGCGTGGATGTGGTGCTCGGCTCTCATCCTCACGTACTTCAAAGAGCACATGCCGTCCCCGGCAAGACGCCTCGCTTTGCCATCTACTCCATGGGCAACGCCGTCTCCAATCAACGCTTCGAATGGCTGCCTCATCGAGGCGTTGAGTCCGGTGTCTTTGTGGAGCTAAATTTCGAAAAAAAGGATCAACACACTGTCCTCACCTCCTTTATCCTTCATCCTACCTTCGTAGATAAAAAGGATGGCACCACCCGTGTGTATCTCTACAGTGACATCGCTGAAGGCGGCAAATATCGTGATCAAATTCGGGACATCAAAAAAGCCGATGCCGACTACCCATGGGTAGTCAATCGACTGGAGACTTTGAATAGTTGGACGCCGAACGGAACCCTTTAACCACTCTTATCTGTTGTTTTCTTCGCCGACCTCGTTGAGATCATGCTGGCTTGGGTATACAGACCATGTAAGCTATTTGTTCGAAAAAAGGAGATTATTATGCCTAATGATTATCATGAAGTCGCAACTGAACTATCCGATAAAGATCGAGATATTATTCGCGCACTGAACAGTTTTAAAGAAGAAGTGGAAGCAGTGGACTGGTACGCACAACGCGTAGCCGTCGCATCAGATCCGGAGCTCAAAGACATCATGTGGCACAACGCAAAAGAAGAAATGGAACATGCCATGATGACCCTGGAATGGCTTCGCCGTAACCAGGAAGGATGGGATGAGCATATGCGCACCTATCTCTTTGTAGAAGGCTCCATTATGGACGCTGAAACGCATGCCGAAGACGAGTCAGAAGACGGCTCGCTGAATATTGGACAACTTTAAGGAGCTCCTATGGATTTTTTAAAACGCACAGCAGCTCCGATTTCCAAAGCCGCTTGGTCTGAAATTGACGAGGCAGCCACGTCGGTATTTAAAAATATATTATCCGGCCGCCGCGTCCTCAAGGTGAACGGACCGAAAGGTCTGGACTACACGGTCGTCGATGAAGGTCGACTGGAAGAGATCAGCCCCGTCAAAGAAAACGAAGTCTGCGCCGGACTGTATCAAGTACAGCGCCTGGTCGAAGCACGGATCAACTTCAAACTAAATGAATGGGAACTGGACAACCTTCACCGCGGTGCCAAAGACATCGACTTGGCTCCGCTGGAAGAAGCTTGTGAAAAACTGGCGCTCTACGAAGAAGAGTCCATTTATAACGGCAACAAAGCCGCCGGCATTGCCGGTCTCATTCCTTCAGCCGGTCACAAAATCAAACTCGGCAAAGACGCCAACGGCCTTTTAAAAGCTATAGGCGACGCCAAGTATGCCCTGATGAATGCCTATGTAGCCATGCCTTACGATCTGGTCGTCTCCAAAGACGTTTACGACAGGCTGAATACCGTCTATGAAGGCGCTCACTTGATGGATACCGTGCAAAAACTCATCGGCGGGCAAATCATTCGCTCCAAAGTCGTCACCGGTGCCGTTATGTTCCCATCCAAAGATGAGGATCTGGAATTTACCGTAGGCCAAGACTTCGCCATCGGCTATGACAATGAAAACGGCACGGAACTCACCCTTTTTGCAACCGAGTCGTTTACCCTCCGTGTGTTAGATCCGGATAAGATTGTCGCATTTACGAAGTAACAAACAATGAAACACAAAAAGGAAGTTCAATGGTGAACTTCCTTTTTTATTTAAAATCATTGCTTGATTGACGGCTATAAACGCATTGGCGTTTTAGTTCCGGTGCTACTGCTCCGGGAAAACAATTATAAGATAGCGTGGAACAATGAGGATTTTGTAAACATAGGCCTTGACATTGCCGCCACGACGATGGACAAAGATGAATTGACACCATTTATACCACGAAAATTAAACAAGAACTAAAAGTCCGCCTTAAGGCTCGTTGAATTAGGGATTTTAGAAAAACTGATTTAGAGAGTCTTTAGGTGGCAAGATAAAAGGCTATGAGTTTCAATACTCACAGCCTTTTTTATTTCTGGTTAACATAAAAAATGTTATTCTAAACTTCTTATTCTATCTACAAGACTATTTTGGCTGTGCTTTTCATAAAACTTTCCAGTAAATATTACTCCAATGATTATATTTACAAAGTTTACAAGAATAAGTGGCGTGATTACAAATTTATAAGAAGTCCACTTAGTTTGTTCCATAAAATCCATCAAGATATATTTATCTACAAGAAGCATAATAATGAAAGAAAATACTAATCCACAGAAAGAATAAATCAAATTCTTTTTCACCAAATATTTTTTAATATTTTTCTTTGTCATTCCAATTGCTTCAAGGATTGATAAGTTCACCATATTTCTCAAAATTTCAGTAGCAATAACATTTATAAAATTCAGTACAGATATTAAGAATAATACTATAGATAAACTATAACCCACAAATTCTATAAGATTTTTGAAATCTTTAAAAGACTTTATTTGAAGATCTCTTGAGTCATAGGAAAATCCTGGTTCATTTTCAAAAGATTTTAATAACTTATCAAAATTTTCCTTTTCACTATCTTCTACATCAAATCCATAGGACATTATACTATTATCGCCTGTGAGTTCTTTGTACAAATTAGGATTTAAATAAAAATATTCTAAATCTAACTCAGGGCTAGACTCATCAAATTGATTTTCCTGGATAATAGGATAATATCTCAATCCATCGGAAAAATTATAATTAATATTTCCCATAATTTGGACTTCTTTAATGCTATTTTTTACTTTGATCTTTATTTTATCGCCAGCTTTAAATGAAGATTTCTTATCGCTATCTTCACCTACAATGACATAATTTCCAGTTTGCCATTTATCTTTATCAAAATCTCCATCTATAAATTTTTGTTTGTTTATTAAATAGTCATCTATTCCCAATAATATTGGAGCAACTTTATTGTCTTCTATTTTTATATCCGGATATGTGTACTCATAACCGTATGAATATAAGGCACCTCCACTTTTAAATCCTTTATGGTTTTCTATTTCACCGATATACTTTTCATTAATACCGTCTTCACTTCCTGAGTACATATACCTAAAATATTTTGGGCTTGCTATATTATAGTCCGTTGCAATTACATCAGAAATCCCCTTTTCTAGATCAATATTGTCTGTATAAGTTAAGACACTGTTCAAAATAACAGCAGATAAACTCATAGAAAGAACAATTGAAACAAATCTAAATTTATTGGAAAATACTTGTCTTTTTGCAAGTTTTCCTAGTGAAATAGAATTACTTTTGTATTTCTTTTTTACTTGAGTTTCATTATATTTACTAGCATCTATTGGAGAAACTTTTGCCGCATACCTTGCTGGACTCATAACGGATAGAAAAACAGTTAATAAAGTAAATATGGTAGAGAAAAGTATAACTAATAATATTAAGGCTAATGATAGATTTATATTCGCTAGCATTACATTAGTAGAAAATATTTTATTTAAAATTATTTTACCAATAGAAATACCTATGGCGTTTCCTATTATTATAGATGGGATTGAAACTATAAAAGATTCTAAATGAACAAGCTTTTTAACTTGAACTTTTGTCATACCAATTGTTTTAAGTAGTCCAATTAAATTTATATCTTCATTTACAGATATTTTAAATATATTATTGATAATTAAAAATCCTGCAATCATTACTAAAATTAATAAAAGTAATGCGTGTAAAAATATCAAAAAGTCTGCGTTATCACCTCTAGATAAAATATAAGCAAAATTAACACCAATTCTTATTTCTTTATCAGATAAATTTCCAGGGCTATCTGCTACTTTATATCCATTCCTCTCTGCTATTTTTAAGAGTTTATCTTTTATCATAAAAGAGTTTTTTAGCATTACTTCCATATCGTTATTCGTATCTGGTAGTAATAATTTATCCACATAGGATTTCGATAAGTAAATTTGTCCTACACCAACATTGGAGTCAATAGGACTTTGAAAAGTTCCAGATATAATAAATTTATCACTTTTCTTTTCAATAATCTCTCCTGTGTAAGGTTTTTCAATACTGTATGGAATTTCTATCTCTTCTCCAATTTCACCCTTATAACCTAACTTTTTTGCAGTTGCTAAATCTATAAATACGTCGTTTTCTTTTTCAGGAAATTTCCCTTTAACTTTTTCTATTAGCGACCATTCAAATCCATTGTTATCTATATAGGATAGTTCTGCACTTATTTTTTCATCATCAAGAATACCAACTTTCTCTCTTATTGAAAATTCCTTTATGTCTTTATCCTTGGATAAAATACTTATGTCTTTGTCAGAAAGTTCTTTAAAAGAGCCATGGCTGATTGACCCCACAGTTTTCATCGTTTGGGTTTCCATGCTTTTTCCTAAACCTAAGGCTACGGAAAATAGACTTGTAAATAGTATAGAAGTCAAAGCAATTGCTAATAAGAGAATATTTCTCCTACTTTTATTTGCATTTAAAATACTTTTTGCAAGACGCCTTATATAAGCTCTATTTTTGACTTTCATTTTTTTCCACCAGCTTTCCATCTTCTATCCTTAGAGTTTTTTCTGCAGCTTGAGCGACGGCATCATCGTGAGTAATCATAAGAATAGTATTTCCAAGCTCTTTATTAATCTTTTTTAGTAAGTAAACAACTTGGGAAGAAGATTTTGAATCCAAATTTCCTGTAGGTTCGTCAGCTAGAATTAAAGATGGTTTGGTAACCAAGGCTCTTGCTATGGCAACTCTTTGTTGCTGTCCACCAGATAATTCGTTTGGCATTTTATTTTTTTGATCACTTATCTCAAGTATATCTATTACAGAATCAACATATTTTTTATCTACCGCATCCCCATCTAGACCAAAGGGAATAATTATATTCTCATACACATTTAACATTGGCAAAAGGTTATATGCTTGAAAGACAAAACCAATATTTCTTCTCCTAAAAATAGTTCTCTCATCATCTTTTAAAGCATAAATGTCTGTACCATCAATCAATACTTTTCCGCTTGTAGGATAATCAAGTCCACCTAGTAAATGTAATAGGGTTGATTTCCCAGATCCACTTGCTCCAATTATAGAAATAAATTCTCCCTTGTTTACTTCGAAAGATACTCCATCAAGAGCTCTTACTTCCACGTCATTTGTTTTATAATATCTTTTTAAATTTTCTACTTTTAACATATATGTCACCTCTTTACATTTAATATAACATTCATATCTTACAAAGTACTTACAAGACTTCTTACAGTTTTGTAAGAAAAAAGACTTCTCACAAGGGGAAGTCTACTGAAAATTTTATTCTATTTTCGTCTAAAGACGCTCTTATATTTCCACCATGCTTTTCTATAATTTCTCTGGCTATAAATAGACCTAAACCCAAACCGTCCTTGGAAACTGAATTTTTTCCTCTATAAAATCTTTCAAATATCTTTGGCAAAGTTTCTTCTGATAAGTCTTTGCACTCATTTTCTATGTCTAGATTGTAGTTTAGGTAAGATTTATAAACTGAAATGTTAATAGTAGAACCATTGGGCGAGTATTTTATAGCATTATCTACAAGATTGTGGATAGCTTCTTTAAGCCATCTTTCGTCCAAATTGAAAATTAAGTCTTCGGCTTTTAAATCTATGATTATACATTTTTCATCCAATATTACTTTAAATTCTCTCAAAACATCTTCTACTATATCTTTTAAATTTGCTTGATGTTTTTGTAAGGAAATAATATCGGATTCTAGCCTAGAAGATTTTACTAGGTTTTGAATTAAAAATTCTAGTTTATTAAGTTCATACTTTATAATTTCAAGATACTCATCTTTCGGCTCATCTTCTAAAAGACTAATGTATAAAGAAAGATTGGTAATGGGTGTCTTAGTTTGGTGTGATATATCTGCTATTAAATCTTTTGTTTTACTTTTTTCTGTATTTATTTTTGTTTCTTTTACTTGGCTGGCATATAAGAATTTAATGAGTTTTGATTTTATTTTAGATAATTCCTTTTCATCAAATTCTGTAGTTTCTAAATTTCCATCCAAAGCCTTATCAATGTAGTCTGAAAGTTCACCCAGTTCATTTCTCAAGACAATGTATTTATATAAAATAATTCCAATTATAAGAGCTAAAAAACCTATTAAAACTGCCATTTATAACCAACTCCAAATACCGTTTCTATTGGGTCATAAGGTTTTAATTTATTTCTTATCCTAGAAATATTGACGCTCAGTGTATTTTGATCAATAAATTCATCATCTATTCCCCAAACAAAATCAAATAGTAATTCCTTAGTAATAACCTGAGACTTGTTTTTTATCAGGTAGTACAAAATTTTTGTCTCTGTTCTTGTGAGATCTATATTTTTATTATCTACATAGAAATTACTTTCATTGAAATTAAAGTCTAAACCCTCTTTCTTGTAAAGATTTAAATCACTAGACACTATTTTTTCAAAGGCTCTTTTTATCTTTGCTTCTAGGATTCCTAAAGAAAAAGGCTTGGTTAAATAGTCGTCTGCCCCTAAATTTATAGCTGAAATGATATATGCTTCAAGATCTATGGCAGATAAAACTATAATGGGAATTGATGAAGTTTCTCTGATATATTTTATTATTTCAAGACCATCTCCATCTGGTAAGTTCATATCGAGTAAAATCAAATCCGCATCATCAATAAAATTTTTAGCTTCACTAATTGTGTTTACAGAAAAAATTTCATATTCTTTATTTAAGGCTATGGAAAGTCCTTTATTTAAATTTTTATCATCTTCAATTATTAATATCTTTTTCATAGTTTCTGACACCATCAATTAAAGTCCGTAATTACAAATATAATACAGAATTCTTATATAAACTGTCACTTATTTCTATACTCCAATATTTCTGATATATCACACTTAAAATATTTACAAATTCTACCAAGTATCTCCATACTAACATTTTCATCTCGTCCCATTTTAGCTATGGTATGAGGAGTTGTGTTTATGGCTTTTTGTAAGTCTAGTTTATTCATCTTTTCATCTATTAATTTTTTCCATAATTTATCATAGGAAAATCCCATAACTCACCTCAAATTAATCTTCTACTTTGTACAGTTTTTCTATAATATTATACCACATTCTACAACTTAATCTTTACATATTTCTTAAGACGGATTTATTTCCGTCTTTTTTTAATTAATAGAATTAAATTTTCTAAATAGCTAATCAAAACCACCATTTTTGTCTTAGGGCTAGTGAAGGGAGAAATATTTTTTTAATAACCGGAAAATTCATCCTAATTCCTACTTATACAGATAGATGAAGAAATAATTACTCAAAACCTTTGAAAATGTCCTGAGTCTTTTAGGAGAGAAAAATTTTTAGCACAGGTTGAAAAAACTATGTTTTTCTTCGCCTGTGATATGAGAGGAAAAATAAAACCTAACAAAACCATCAAAAATGTCCTAGGGCTAGTAGAGGGAGAAAAATATTTTTAAAATAACCGGAAAATTATTTCTCAACTTTACTTATATAGGTAGAGGATAAAAAGATTACTCAAAACTCTTCTAACTGTCCTAAGGAATATGAGGGGATATTTCTTCTTCAAAAAAATATGAAAGGAGTAGATATGTGAATTTAGAAAATATACCAAAGTATTTAAAAGAAAATGCAAGCTGGTGCTTATGGAAATATGAAACAAGAAATAATAAGGAGACAAAGATACCTTTTAATCCAACTACAGAAGGCTATGCATCCGTTAATAATCCAAAGACTTTTACATCCTTTGATAAAGCATCTGAAAAACTTAGTTCCTATGATGGACTTGGGATAAGAGTTGATGGAAAACTCGTAGCTATTGATGTGGATGACTGTGTAATCAACGGAGTTTTAAATGATTTAGCAAAGGAAATAATTAGCCATTTTCCACAGTCATACATTGAATTTAGTCCAAGTGGTAAGGGACTTAGAATCTTTACTTTTCTACCAAACTCAATAACTTACAACAAGGACATCTACAAGATGAAAACTAAAAAAGTTGAAGTCTATGTTGCTGGCTTTACGAATCGCTTTGTAACTGTGACAGGTCATGTCTATCAAGAAGGTGAGATTGTCGAAGAATCCAATGGATTACTCTGGCTTTTAGAAAAATATCTGAAAAGAGAAAAACAAAGTAAATCTACTAAACAAAATTTTAAAAGCTATTTAAATGATGAGGAAGTTATTGAAAAAGCATCTAATGCAATTAATAAAGAGAAATTTTTAAATCTATGGGCTGGAAACATTAAAGACTATCCCTCTTACAGTGAAGCAGACCTAGCTTTAACTTCAATCCTTGCATTTTATGCAGGTGGAAATGCTGACCAGATAGATAGGCTCTTTAGACAATCGGAACTTTTTAGGGATAAGTGGGATGAAAATCGAGGAGGAAAAACCTACGGAGAAATAACCATTGAAAAAGCAATCTCCTCTTTAAAAGAAGTCTATAAGCCTATTGCAAGAATAGACCCAAGTATCGAGTTTGACTTATCTATTGAAAAGTTAAAAGAAATGGGACTTCCTTTATCTTCAAAGTATTCATGGACAGATATAGGTGCAGGAAAAATTTTTGCAGACTTTCATAAGGATTCTCTTCGCTATGTTCCAGAAAGGAAAGCCTGGTATTTCTACGAAGACGGAATCTGGATAGCTGATACTGGAAGTTTAAAAGCTATGAAATTATGTATGAAACTTGCAAACCTACTTCATATCCTTGCCCTTGATATTGAAGATGAACATAAAAGAAAAGCTTATATCAAATTCTCAAACAGATGGCAAGCAAGAGGTTATAGGGTCAGCGTATTAAAAGATGCAGAGGTTCATCATCCATTAAATGTATCTGACTTCGATAAAGACTCCTACCTTCTAAACTGTACAAATGGGACTTTAAATCTAAGAACAATGGAATTTTACGAGCACAGAAGTTCTGACTATTTAAGCAAAATGGCTGATGTTATCTATGATCCTCACTCATTAAATGAGAGATGGAACATCTACATTGATGAAATTATGAGTGGAGATAAAGAAAAAGCTAATTTCCTACAAAAGATATTAGGTTATGGGCTTACAGGAGATACAAGGCATGAGTGCATGGCAATTCTTTATGGAATGACCACGAGAAATGGCAAAGGAACTCTTTGTGAATCCATATTAAAAGTCCTCGGAACTTATGCCTGTTCATCAAGACCTGAAACACTAGCTCTAAAAAACAAAGTAAATAGTTCTGGACCCAGTGAAGAGATAGCGAGACTTGCAGGAGTACGCTTTGTAAATATTCCAGAGCCAGGCAAGGGACTACCCTTAAATGTTGCACAAGTTAAAAGTCTTACTGGTAATGACACTATTAATGCAAGATTTCTACATGAGAATTCCTTTGACTTTAAACCTCAATTTAAAATCTACATCAACACCAACTACCTACCCATAGTTAATGATGTGACTGTATTTACCAGTGGAAGAATGCTCATCATTCCCTTTGACAGGCATTTTACTGAAGAGGAACAAGATAAAACATTAAAGACAGAATTTGCAAAAGAAGAAGTAAAGTCTGCAATCTTAAACTGGCTTATTGAAGGCTACAAACTTTTACAAAAAGAAGGATTAACTATTCCTGATTCAGTAAAAGATGCAACTCTTAAATACCAAAAGGAATCAGATAAGATTGCTATCTTTATGGAAGATTGCTTAGAAGAAGGGAAAGACTATGAAGTTAGAACCTCTGAAGTTTACGAAAGGTATAGGTCTTGGTCTTTAGAAAATGGCTACTATCTTGAAAGCATGAAGACCTTTAAGCAATCTCTGGAATCTAAAGCAACCATCAAAAGAAAAAGACCTAAGGATGGAAAACACAAGACCACAGTCCTAACAGGCTATAGGTTAATTTCTGAATTTCTATAAAGTCTGTGGCAATGTGGCAGATGAAAAATTTAATTTAGAAATTTTGTATCTATATGGATAATACTTTTTTACCTGCCACACCTGCCCTCATTTAAGGAGGTGGTGCTTATGATTGTGTGTAATTAGAAGTTTAAGCAAAGTTAAAAAATTAGGAGGAATATAAATGATTACAAAAGAAGATTTAGAAAGAAAGTTTACTTTAAAAAATAAGATTGTGGTGACTTCCCCAAAGGGAATATCTACAGAATTAAAAAGAAAAAAAGATGATAGGTATGTCATTAAAAAAGATGAAAGCGAAATCAAGCTAAATGACTTAAAAGACTTAACTGAATATTGTAAGGTTATGTGCATTTACAGAAACAATGAAAAAGTCACTGAAGACTTATTGGAGAATGCCTTTAAGCTACGAGATACGATTATTCTTCATAAGTCCGACAAGTCACCTGTAAAAGTTGTCAAAGAAAAAATATACAACTACACACTGGATAATCAAGATACAGTTATTCCATTCAAAGGAACAGAAAGTATCGTAGCCTTTCTAAAGCAAAATAATTTTAGTCTATAAATAAAGGTGGCAATGTGGCAGGTAAATATATAGGACTTAAAACTTCTATTCTCTATGGGAAGTTTAATTTTCACCTGCCACACTGCCCCAGATATTTTGAAAGGAGCAGAAATGATTATTGGAGATATTTTTGAAAAAGATAGACTCACAGCTGTGGACTTAAAGGACACTAAGTATGAAATTCTAAATGTAATTAACAAAGATAAGTATAAAATTATCCTCGCTAAAGGAGACAAGTCTTATCTTGTAATTGATGGAAGATTTAAGAATATGTTTTTCCCTTCTTTAGAAGAAGCCGAAGAATATATTGAGAGTAAAAAATAATTTGTAACCCAGGGGGCATCCTAATCTCCAGGAGACTTTTTCCTATCAACGGTGCCGCCCTCTTACGCACAAAAAAACAAGTTCAAAGGGGGTATTAACCCCAAATTTAAAAATATAAAGGAGAAATTTATGTTAATTAAAGAAAAATCAAAAAGAAACGAAATATTGTCTGCTAATTCCTATAAAACTAATTTATGGAATTATTTAAGAAACAAGGATGAATCATCTTATTCAGATTTTAAGGGTCTTGGTCTTATCCAAGATGGCTCACCTTTTATGGATGCAGAAAGCACAGAATACTTTATAGCTAAACTTACAGAAAAGAGCGTAGTTAGAAAAGAAGCTACAGTTTTAAAAAATGATATAGATTCATCTTCTATTGTAACTTTCCCAAGTAAATCTATGGCGACTTGGACAAAAGCAGGAGAACATGACCTATTTGCAGATGCCTTAGAAATGAAAGATATGGATGTGAATTTAGAATACAACACATTATCTAACTTAATTACAATTCACGAAGATTTTCTAAATGATCCTCAAACTAAGATTGAGAAAATAATCCTAGATACCTTTGCTCATAATTTTGCTAAGGCAGAAGATAAAGCCTTTGTAGAAGGTAGTGGTCAAAATGAGCCATTGGGGATTTTAGAAGATGACAAAATTAAAAGCCTATCTGCTACAAAAGAACTAAAGCTTGATGACTTGAAAAAACTATTCTTCTCTTTAGATAGTGAATACAGGGAAAATGCAAAATGGATAATGAATGATAAAACTGCTCTTTATCTTCAAAGCTTAAAAGATGGTCAAGGTAACTTCTTGTGGAATCAATATGATGTCACTTTCATGGGAAAAGAAATTCTAATCTCAAACTTTATGCCAGATATCGATACAGGTAAAAAACCAGTAGCTTTAGGTGACTTTTCAAATTATTGGATTATTGAAAGACAAAATCCTACCATAAAAAGATTGTCCGAGATGTTTATTCTTAAACAACATCAAGGCTTCATTATGCGAGAATATTTAGATGCAAAGCTAATGTATAAGGATTCAGTCCTTACTTTATCCATTGAAGAATAATGCCAATGGTAGAAACTAAAAAGAATGAGATTAAAAAGTCGGAGAATATCGAAGTATCTGGCACAATCTTTACAGTTCACTCTATGAAAAGTGAAAATGCAAAAAAGAGTGTCGAACAAATCATAAGAAAGCTCATATTAAACAATGTGGATACTTTGAATAGATCCAATTTATCAGCTTAATTAACTTGATATAGTCTGAAAAGTACGGGAATATGTAATTGCCACTTGAAGGCTGTCCGAAAGGAGGAGAATATGGAACAATTAAATAGACAGTCTTCTTACTTTTCAGCTAATGAAAAGATTACAGCATTATACTGTAGGCTTTCAAGAGATGATGAACTTCAAGGCGAAAGTAACTCCATAAGAAATCAAAAGGACATATTAGAAAAATATGCTCTGGATATGGGATTTGAAAACCTAGAGTTCTTTGTGGATGATGGTTATTCAGGAACGAACTTTGATAGACCCTCTTGGAATAAACTAAATGCCTTAATTGAAGATGGAAAAGTTGAAAATATTATTGTAAAAGATATGAGTAGACTTGGTAGGGATTATCTAAAGGTAGGATTTTACACAGAAGTCTTATTTCCAGATAATGATATACGATTCATCGCTATAAATAATGGTGTGGATTCAAATAACCAAGTAGAAAACGACCTTACACCCTTTATCAATATCTTCAACGAGTTCTATGCTAAGGATACAAGTAAAAAGATAAAGGCTGTTTTTAAGGCTAAGGGTCAAAGTGGAAAACCACTAACAACTAATCCGCCTTATGGTTATTTAAAGGATAAGGAAGATAAAAACAAGTGGATCGTTGATGAAGTTGCAGCTGAAACTGTAAAGCTAATTTTTAACCTTTGTATTAAGGGTTTTGGTCCAAGTCAAATTGCCTGTGAACTAAAGAGTAGAAAAATCCCAACCCCTGCCGAGCATTTTAAGTCTATAGGACTCAATTTCCCTGTTGACACTCCAGAAGAGGAATGTAATTGGAATCCTGCTACAATAGCTACTATTTTAGATAGAGAAGAATATCTTGGGAAAGTTATAAATTTTAGAACTAAGAGAAAATCTTACAAAACCAAGAAAAGTGTAGACAATCCAAAATCTGAATGGGCTATCTTCGATAATGTTCATGAGCCGATTATTGATGAAGAAACCTTTGATATTGTAAAAAGGATAAGAAAAACAAGACGAGTTCGTAACAGCTTAGGAGAAATGCCTGCCCTATCTGGTATGCTCTATTGTGCAGACTGTGGAGCAAAATTGTATCAAGTAAGAGGTAAAGGCTGGTCTCGTGATAAAGAATACTTCGTTTGTGCATCCTATAGAAAGCAAAAAGGCAAATGTACCTCACATCAAATTAAGAACATTCAAGTTGAAGAAATTCTTTTGAGGGAGATTAGGAAAGTTACAGCCTTTGCAAAAGACCATGAGGAAGAATTTGTAGATTTAGTTTTGAAGAAGAAAACCAGCGAGTTAAATCAGGTATTAAGAAGTCATAAAAAGGAACTAGACGATTCTAAAGATAGAATTGCAAAACTTGACTCTATTGTCCAAAACCTCTATGAAGACAACTTGGAAGGTAAAATATCTGACCAAAGGTTTGAAAAAATGGCTAAAGCTTATGATGAAGAAGAAATTTCACTTCAAAAAAGAGTAGCTGAACTTGAAGAAACCATTACAAAATCGAAGGAAGAAGAGCTTAATGTGGAATCATTCCTAAAGCTTGTGAGGAAGTACACCGATATTAAAGAACTTGATCCAGAAATGATAAGAATATTTGTAGACAAGATTTATGTAGAACAATCAGAAAAAGTTCCAGGTACAAATTTAAAGAAACAGACCATTTGGATTTATTGGAACTTCATAGGGAAAATTGACATATAAAAATCGGCACAAAGGTTAATACCTTCATGCCGATTAAATTTTAAGGAAATAAATCCCTAATTAAGAGCCCCTTAAAGCTTGCTTTTTTATTGGACAACCAAAGTGTCTACGGACTATGAAAAAATCGTGGCATTACGTGGAGAAAGAC
Organism: Peptoniphilus equinus; assembly: GCF_027921445.1. Lineage (NCBI taxonomy): Bacteria > Bacillati > Bacillota > Tissierellia > Tissierellales > Peptoniphilaceae > Peptoniphilus > Peptoniphilus equinus. The sequence goes on along the minus strand of NZ_CP115667.1, from coordinate 123,804 downwards.
CTCAAGTATTGCCCTTTCTCTTCTTATGGTCTACTGCATAGGACAGATAATTAAAAATGTGTCGGAAAGTGCAAAGGATCACAAGATTTGAGGGTGGTCATTCGAGGACTCGTTCAAGGTTATAACAAAAAACACACCCCTGCGGGTGTGTGACTTAAAAAATAAATGTATAGGGTTTCCAAGAATGAGTTAATAACTCGGCTTAAGCGTAACTATGTAGAGTGGCTCATGATAAAAATGGTGGAGACGGCGGGAATCGAACCCGCTGCCTCTTGAATGCCATTCAAGCGCTCTCCCAAGTGAGCTACGCCCCCCAACAATCTATTTCATTGTAAGGGTTTCTCATTCTCTTGTCAATTCCTTTTTACTAAAAATAAAAAGGACACCGAAGTGTCCTTAAATGGTGCGGATGAGAGGAGTCGAACCTCCACGAATTGCTTCACACGGACCTGAACCGTGCGCGTCTGCCATTCCGCCACATCCGCAAATGTAGTTATATTATAACGCTATGCACGATATTTTTCAATTGAATTTTACAAAAAAAGACCTCGGTTTCCCGAGATCTTTGACTATATATTCTCCCACTTTATTCTCCGGCGTAATCCGAGAACTCTTGGATCCAGGTTTTAACTTGATCTTTGCTCTTCAAGTCCGCCACGACGGCGTCAATTTCTTTAAGCAGTTCGGTGTTGCCTTTTTTAACGGCGACGGACGTGCCTTCATCCCCTTCCGCTCCGATATCGATAACAGCAAGACCTTCTTGCAGGGATGCAAATTTTTCACAGACATCCATATCCATAAACACGGCATCAAAAGTTTTATTTTGTAACTCCATAACTATGTTGTTATTGTCTTGAAGTGCTTTGATGTCCGCATTGAAGTGCTCATTGGCATAAGTTTCCGGATACGTGCCCAATTGTACGCCGATAGTTAACCCGGCCAAGTCGTCTTGCGTTTTATACTTGTCTTTATCTTCTTCCCGTACGAGCAAAGCTTCTTTCCCGGAGTAATATGGCTGTGAAAAGTCCACGGATTTTGCCCGCTCTTCCGTTGCCGCTAGACCGGCGATAACCATATCCATCTCGCCCACGTTCAGTCCCGCAAGCAGACCGTCAAAGGACATGTCCTTGATTTCCAATTCGACACCAAGGTGCTCAGCAATAGCTTTGCCGATTTCGATGTCCACACCGATGATTTCATCCTTGCCACCTTCGATGTTGTGCCATTCGTAAGGTGGAAATTCTGCGCTGGTGCCAAGGACGATTTTGCCTTTTTCTTTAATTGCATCAAGTCCGGTTTGTGCTTCTGCCGGCGCCTCACTGCCGCCGGTGCTGTTTGATGTGCTAGCTGTGTTAGCTGTATTAGTTGTGTTCTGCGTGCCGCAGGCCACAAGACCAAATGCCAAAATAATAAGTGCGATAAATTGTAGTGTTTTTTTCATTGTATATTCCTCCCATGATCGTTATGTGCCGGCGTCCTACTCAGCACCTCTCATGGATTTGGAAAGGCGAGCTTCCCAAAGGCTCTTAAAGTTTTTACAACTCAAGATTAAGGCCTCCTTTTTGAAAAAATTTCTCTCATTGTACTAAATGCTGAAAATCATGTCAATAAAAAAAGAGTTCAATTTTCCCATTAAACTCTTTTTTCGCAATGCAAATTTTCTATGCCGCGTGATTATAAAATTTTACTGAAAAAGTCCTGAGTTCGTGCTTCCTGAGGATTGCTAAAAATTTCCTGAGGCGTGTTTTCTTCGACGATAACGCCGCCGTCCATGAAGATGACTTTGTCTGCCACTTCCCGCGCGAAGCCCATTTCATGAGTGACGATGACCATGGTCATGCCTTCCTCTGCCAGGGTTTTCATGACATCTAACACTTCCCCCACCATCTCCGGATCCAGCGCCGAGGTCGGCTCGTCAAAAAGCATCATCTCCGGCTCCATGGCCAGGGCTCGGACAATGGCAATACGCTGTTGCTGTCCGCCGGATAGGGATTTAGGATAGCTGTCTTTTTTATCCGCCAGGCCGAAACGATGCAAAAGTTCCATCGCTTTGCCTTCCGCTTTTTCCTTCGTCCAACCTTTCACTTCCATAGGTGCCAAGGTGATATTCTCCAAGATGGTCTTGTGCGCAAACAGATTAAACTGCTGGAACACCATGCCCATCTTTTCACGGACTTTGTCGATGTTCACGCCGGGCTGATTGATCTTTTGTCCGTCAAAGATCACCTCACCACCGTCAGGCGTTTCTAAGAGATTCAGACAACGCAGGTAGGTGGACTTTCCGGAGCCGGACGGCCCGATAACGACCAGCACTTCCCCTTTGGCAATGTCCTGGTCAATACCTTTTAATACCTCCAAGTCGCCAAAACTTTTTTTAAGTCCCACAGTCTTAATCATTAGCCATACTCCTTTCCACACGCTTCATCACTTTCGACAAAGTAAAGGTCAGCACAAAATAACAGACGGCAGCATAGATCATGGGCCGTATTGGCTGATAAGTGGCCGCTTTAATCGCATTGGCCTTATAGATGATATCCGGTATACCTACCATAACTACAATCGCAGTTTCTTTGATAAGGGCGACAAATTCATTGCCTAAAGACGGCAGGATAGTTTTAACGGCTTGCGGTAAGACGATATAACGCATGGTCTGTTTTTGCGTAAGACCGAGGCAGCGTGCTGCTTCGGTTTGACCTCGAGGTACAGAGAGAATGCCGCCGCGAATGAGCTCGGCATTGTATGCCGCTTCATTTACAATGATGGCCAGCGAACAAAGAAAAATAGAATTGGTCAAAAAGGCATTGGTATCTTGCAAATAAGCTTTCAGACCAAAGTAAATGAGGAGCAACTGCACCATGAGCGGCGTGCCCCGAATAATTTCCACATAGACATTGCCGAAGGTGCGGAACACTTTCTTCTTTGAGAGCTTCAGTCCGGTAATAAAAAGACCGAGCAGGGTCCCCCCTACAATCCCTATTAAAGAGAGGAGTAGGGTGGTTCCCATGCCGGCCAAGTAGGACTGATAATATTTTGAAATAAAATCCAGTTCCGTTTGCAGCATCTTATTCTCCCAGCTTCATGTACTGATCAAGCCATTGTTCCACTTGCCCGTTGGCATTTAACTCGGCAATGACCGTATTGATTTCTTGAAGCAGGGCAGTGTCGCCTTTCTTTACTGCCACAGAGAAACCGGGTTCATTTGGTACACCGATATCGACGACAACGAGACCATCTTGCATAGCCGCAAATTTCTCAGCCGCCGTCTTTGAGAAAAAGATGACATCCAGACTCTTGTTCTTCAACTCCATGACCAAATTGTTGTTGTCTTGAAGGGCGGTGACTTCTGCATCAAAGTTTTCATTGGCATAAGCATCCTGCGTGGTGCCAAGCTGCACACCGATCTTCAGCCCGTTCAGTTGATCAGCTGAAGTGTACTTATCTTTATCTTCTTCACGTACGAGAAGGACTTGCTCGGTTTCGTTATAGGCGTCAGAAAAGTCTACCACTTTTGCCCGTTCTTCATCAGCGGCCATACCGGCGAGCACCATGTCCATGTCACCGACATTTAATGCTGCAATCAGACCGTCAAAGGACATATCTTTGATTTCCAGTGCCACCCCGAGGTGTTCAGCAATGGCCTTTGCAATTTCAATATCCACGCCGACAATCTCGTCGTTGGCGCCGTCAATTTGGTGCCATTCATACGGCGGATAATCTGCGCTGGTACCGAGAACGAGTTTGCCGTCAGCTTTGATTTTTTCAAGCGCAGAACCTGTAGCCGCATCAGCGGTCTCTGTGGTTTCCGTAGTTGTTTCAGTCGTAGTTTCCGTTGTGGTAGTGCTTGATCCGCAGGCAACAAGGCCCAATGCAAGGATCATGAGCAGTAATACTTTTAATGATTTTTTCATAAATTCCTCCCAAGTTATATGTTAGTGACGATCCGCCTTGAGGATCGATCTCATGGGTTGGGAAAGACGTGCTTTCCACGTGCTCTTCAGATTGTTATAACCCAAGATTAAGGCCTCCTTTTAAAAACATTGGAACTATTATAATAAATCCACTATTTATTTTCAATAACTTTATGGATATTACGTTGAGGTTCGACTATGATAGTTTTATGACTACTTATTTTATCACAAGCCTCGGCGCAGGCCGCACCTCTCCCGAGGCCACAAGACAACTTCAAGACGCCTTTCCTGACGCCGTCTTTTATACAACCACCCATCCTCACCACTTGGAAGAACTCGTCGCACGCCACGCCGACGAACCGTGCCGCATCTTCGTGCTCGGCGGTGACGGCAGTCTCAGCGAGGCCGCAAGACAACTTAAAGACAAACCCGCTGCTCTGGGCGTCATCCCCATGGGCACTGCCAACGACTTTCACAAAAGCCTCGCCGTGCCGTTTTCGATTGACGCTGTCAAACACGCCACAGTAAAACCTGTGGATCTCTACGAAGTCAACGGCCGCATCGGTCTAAATGTCATGAGTTTCGGTTTGGACACGGAAGTGCTCGCCGACACCTATGCAATCCTACAGCGACGGCCATGGCTAAAAGCTCGGGCTTATCTTTTCGGTGTGATGTCCGCTTTAAAACGACGCCGCGTACTCCATGCCCACATCACATTAGACGGCGTGTCCTATTTTGACGGCCCGCTGCTTCTGGGCACCGTGTGCAACGGCGGCTACTACGGCGGCGGCTTTCACCCCGGCTCCTGCAATATTGCCGACGGAAAGCTCGATGTGGTTCTGGCCAAAGACGTCCCGTGGCAGCTGTTGCCTCGCCTCGTTTTTCAATACAAAAAGGGGACGTACCACAAGTCGCCTTACATCAGTTTCACCACAGCCGACTCCGGCACCTTTCTTTTTGATACGCCCACTCTGGCTAACGTGGACGGCGATATCTTCGAGACGGACCGGCTGGACTTCAAAGTCCACAAAGGAGGGTTAAATCTTGTCACCTACTAAATCCGTCCTCATCACCGGCGGTGCGCGGGGCATCGGGCGCAGTCTTGCCCTGGCCTTTCTAGCGCGCGGTTATAACACCCATATTTTCTATCACCGGAGTGAGGCCGCGGCAAAGACGCTTGCCGCACAAGGCATGCACACCTACGCCGTCGACCTCCGCGACCACGACGCCATCTGCCGCGCCGTCGCACACATCTTGGAAACCGGACCGATTGATGTCCTCATCAATAACGCCGGCATCAGTGAAACCACACTCTTCCAGCACACGGAGCCCATCACCTTTGAGAATCTCTTTGCCGTCAATGTCACCGGTGCCTTTTATGTCACGCAGGCAGTGCTGCCTTCTATGATTGAGAGAAAATCCGGCGCTATTATCAATATCTCAAGTATCTGGGGCGCTCGGGGCGCATCCTGCGAAGTGGCGTATGCCATGACCAAAGGCGCCATCGATGCCATGACCCGTTCCCTTGCCTTGGAAGTTGCTCCCAGCGGCATCATAGTGAACGCCATTGCCCCCGGCTGTGTAGAGACCGACATGATGGATCGCTACACAGACACGGACATGGCCGCCATACTGGAGAACATTCCTCTAGGGCGTATGGCAGGCCCCGATGAAATTGCGAGCTTTGCCCTGTATCTCGCTGAACAAACCTATGCCACCGGTCAAATTTTCACCTTGGACGGCGGCATGGGTGTCTAACAGCAAAGACCCGCTTGTAAAATTTCAGCTTTTATCCCTATAAAAACATTATTTGATAAGTATCTAAAGTAAAAATGTGCTACTATACAACTATAAATAAATGAGAGGTGTAAAATGAAGAAGTTTTTAGCACTATGCCTGGCTTGTGTGTGCCTATTGCAGTTGGCCTTGCCTATGTCTGCACACGCAGCCGTTTCGGAGGATCCGGTTCCGATCAGTACGACGTTTTCGAAACAATTTTTGTATGAGAAAACTTTAGATCTCAGTGCTTTGCACACCACGGAAATCCCCCAAACAGCTTTTGACTTCGTGGTAGAGACCATGGACGCCGAAGAACTGGACAGCTATCTGCCTGCAACGCCCTATAGCAATCCTACAGGGACGGTAGTGATTCGCCCCGGCGCATTTGTCGATCCCAATCAAAAGACGGTGCCTTTTAGTCACGTGGAGTTCGGAACACAGCATCCTTTAAGCGCCGAGCCGACCCGCTACCATCAAGCACTGACCGAAGTGATGGATGCCTATAACGCCGATACCAAGCCGGTATTGGATGCTGACGACGACTTCGACGAATATTGGGCCAGACTGCAGCTCTACAAAGCGCAACACAAAGAAAAAGAAAGGTTTATTCAAAACTACGCATTTTCTTACCTTTGGGGTGAAGGCGAAAACGGCAACGGTAAACTTTTAAGCCGTCCTCGCCGCGCCTATGAGGACGCCTATTTACAAAATGTGGAAAATTCCCTTACCTGGCCAAAAGATACTATTGCCTTTAATGATGCCTTCTACATGATGCCGCCTTTTGACTTCGCTGCATTTTCGCCGCAGGATCCTGAAGATTATCCGTGGAATGACACCCATCCCGACTACGGTTTACTGAAGAATGTGGATAACAACCAACTTTTCTTATTGAATAACGAACCTTTCTTCTCTGTTGACGACGACGGCAACACCGTGAATCCAGGGTTCGGGCACGATTTCGTAGAAAACTGGCTTGCGGAATTGTATAAAGTACATCGACCTTTTTATACTCATGAAGCGAAAAATCCGGACGGCACCTATCAATCCATCGCCATGCCTTTATTCAGCGAGCACGACCTCGTCCCTTTAAAAGCTCAAATCTCAGCGGTAAATGATCAATTTAATCAAGAGACCAGCCAATATACTTATTCCGTCAGTCGTTTCCTTTTAAGAGAAGCCCCGGCGGGCGAAGATTTTGAAGCCAACAACGACACCAAAATTTTGGATATTTACTTCACCGGCGCCGGCTCTGCCTTTGAAGTATTTGAATTCATGATTTTCAACACCGTGGACGAAGCCGCTGCCTATTATGCTAATTTGAATCAAGAGCAACGAATCGGTTCGATTGCAAATTTGACCCCTGTCACCTTTACCAATGTCGCCAAAGGCGCAACACCTGTAGAGCCTGAGCTCACCACTATTCATGCAGAAAAAGTATGGCTGGGACAAAATCCCGACCACTTTGCCGTGATGCTGAATTTATATCGCCACACGGCGCAGGGCGATCGGGAGTTGGTGGCACAGAATCCTGAGATTACAGAACGCATCGACAACGGCCGTTACACTTATGACTATCTCTGGAAAGACCTGCCTGTAAAAGACGCTAACGACAACCTGTATCGCTACTCAGTGCAAGAAGTTGGTGAAACCGACGGTAAATTCCATGCTTCAGGCCATGACTACAAAGTAACATACAGCGGCAGTGCTCTTGACGGCTTTACCGTGACCAACACCAAAGATGACGATGTCCCGAACCCTTGGGTTCCTATCGTGACATCAAAACCGAATGACGTGTCCCATTTAAATACACAGGATCATTATCAATACCTCTTCGGCTATCCGGAACATACTTTTGAAGCCGACGCCTCAATGACGCGCGGTGAAGTCACCATGATGTTTGCACGGCTGATGAAAAATAAACCGTCGCGCACCGACACGTTTGATGCACCTTTTAGTGACGTCGCCAATGCGGATTGGTACCACGATGCCATCGCCATTATGAACGACAAGAAGATCATCACGGGCTATCCCGACGGTAACTTTGGACCGAATGCACCTATTACCAGAGCGGAGTTCGCAGCTATGGCATCACGATTCACCGGCATGAAAGCAGCAGATATGACCTTTAGTGATGTGGATGAGAGTCACTGGGCGTACAAATATATTCAATCCGCCGTCGCCTTAGGCTGGGTCAACGGCTTCCCTGACGGCACCTTTAAACCGGAACAGCCGATCACAAGAGCTGAAGTCGCAACGATCACCGATAAAATGCTAAGCCGCGCTGCCGATAAAGCCTATGTGGACACACATCAAGACCGCTTAGATGTCTTTACTGATTTGGATCACACCCATTGGGCCTATTACAACATCATGGAAGCGGTGCACGGCCATGAATATGAACGCGCCGCCAACACCGCCACGATGGAAGAAACGTGGACTGAGTTGACCAACAAGGCATTTGATATTTACAACTAACGCTAAACCCGGGTTCAACACCGGGCAAATAAAAAAGGACTGCAAGAAATACCTTGCAGTCCTTTTTTATTGTCGTTATGCACCCGATACCAGTGCCTCGTTGTGAGCATTCAATACCTTGCGGCGAAGCACAACGCCTTTTTGTCTCACGTCCGTCACGCCGGATCTTATGCCTGTGTGGACGCTGTGTCCGCCTTGTTTGCTTTCTTAGTTTTCTTCGTAGAACACTTTGAACACATCGATAAAGTAATCCACGTCCTTCGCGCCGGTCAGTTCACGGCATGCGTGCATGCCCAGGGTGCTCATCCCGATATCTACAGAGTGAATGGCGATTTGAGATGTGGATATCGGCCCAATGGTGGAACCGCCCTTCTTGTCGCTGCGGTTGTGATAGGTTTGATACGGTACATTCGCCAAGTTACAGTAGTGGATAAAACGGCCGGCACTGTACGCATCTGACGTATAGGCACGGTTCGCCGCATACTTGATGACAGGACCTGCCCCGAGCCTCGGACGGTTGGTCGGATCCGCCGCTTCCGGATAGCTTGGATGCACAGCGTGAGCCGCATCGGCCGAGATGAGGAAGGAGCGTTCGATCATGGCAAGATACTCATCACGGTCTTTGCCGAGGGCAAGTGCCAAGCGCTCCAACAGACGCCCGAGCACCGGAGAATCGGCGCCGGCATAGGATGTGGAGCCCACTTCTTCATTGTCCGTGGCCAAAAAGACATTGATGGCCGTGTGATCGCCGGCTTCCAAAAAGGCGATCAGTGATGTGTATGCCATAAAGAGGTTGTCCTGACGGCCACATTGAATCAATTCTTCATTGAAGCCGATACGATCCGCCGGCTGAGTGTCATAAAGGTAGAGATCATAGTCTAAAATCTCACCGCCGACTAACGCCGCCACTTGCTCAAGCAAAACGGTTTCGGTCATGCCTTCATGATCCATCCCCACAAGGGGTAACAGGTGGGTCTGTGGATTGAGTTCAAACCCCTTGTTCACGTCACGGTTCATGTGAATGGCCAGAGACGGAATGGTGCAGACCGGTTTTTCAAAGTCCACATGCTTCATGACTACATGGCCCTCCTCCAAGACGCTCACACGGCCTGCGATGCTCAGCGGTCGATCCAGCCAGGTGGAATAGATCGGTCCGCCGTACACTTCTGTGTTCAGCAAGACGCAGCCTTCTTTTTTCATCACCGGGTTGGCCTTAATACGAAATGCCGGAGAGTCGGTGTGAGAGCCCACGATGTTAAAACGGTCGGCGTCGGCTCCGATGTTAACGGCGAGGATCCCGGTATCGTCCAAGCGAAGGAAAAATTTTTCGCCGTCCAAAGTGAACGCTTCGGTGCTTTTCAGCTCTTTATAGCCTTGCGCCACCAGAAGTGCTTCCAAATTCTTGGCGGCAAAGTATTGGTTTTTAGATGCGTTTAAAAAATCGATAAAATTATTTGTGTGCACGGAGTACCTCCTCCAATTTATTGTAACGAACGGTAATATCGTCTTTATCCAAATCTGTCAGTTCCCGAATGGACAGGGCATAGCCGATGGCGTGGTACAGCGCCTCGTCATAGTTTTGATCCAGTGCCCCTTGCGCCTGTTTGATAAGCTTGGACAAGTCATTGTACATGAGCACGGTCTCGTGTTCGTCGGCCACATGGGCCATGAGATACGACAGCGTCCACGCGGCATTTGTCTCGGTCAGCACGCACTTAAACGGAATGACGATGCCTTCTTCTTTCAGCGCCATGAGAAACTGGCCCATTTCATTTCTGTCAAAGGAACTGAAGATGACAAACTCCGCACTGTGTGCCTCGCCGTCGCCTTCAGTGCGTTCGAAGCCTTCCATGCCGAAGATATAACCCACTTTTTGGTTCGTGTCCTCATCGTCTATCGCCATGGCATCGATGTCAAAGGATGCCGCAATCGCCTGCAGCACAGCTTCCCGTTCAGGACTGAATCCATAGTAGAAAAATTGTTTATTCATGTGCTCTCCTTCCATAAAGCATCTCCTATAGTATAATACAGACAGGAGGAAAAATGAAATCACTACACCGTATCCCCAATGAAAAAATGAAAGGATATAGCCTGTCCGTCATCGGATGCATCAGTTGGGCCTTCTCCGGCATCTGCGGCGAAGTCCTTATGAACGCCGGCATACCGCCGCGTCTGATCGTCTCTGTGCGCCTTTTATTATCCGGCGTTGTCCTTTTATTTATATCCTCTTTTCAATCAAACGACGCCGTAAATCTCTTAAAAAATAAAAAGGATTTGCTTCGGGTGTTAGCGTTCGGTCTTGGCGGCGTCTTTACGTCTCAGTTCGGCTACATTCACGCCATCTATTATACCAATGCTCCCACTGCCACCATCCTTCAGTTTCTCTCCAGTGCCATGCTGGTCGCCGTGGTGTGTCTGTTGGAAAAACGCCTGCCGAAATTTATCGAAGTAAGTGCCGTGATCCTTGCTATCTTTGGCATCACCGTCCTCACCACCCACCTCAACCTGCACACGCTGATCATCGACCCTTCAGGCCTCTTTTGGGGCTTCTTCTCCGCCTTCGGTGTGGTGGGCTATGTCATGCTGCCTTCTCAGCTTTTTTTGTCCTACAACAAACTGAGTGTCATTGGTCTTGCGATGCTCCTCGCAGGCCTGCTAAGCCTGCCCATCCTTCGCCCATGGAAGCTGTCGTTCACAACAACGCCGTCGCTCTTGCCGGCTTGGATCGGCATTGTCCTCATCGGGACCATCGTGGCCTACACCTTCTTTATCATCGGTGCCGCCATCCTCGGCCCCACCACCAGCGGTCTCATCTCCGGACTGGAAGCCGTGGCATCGGTTCTTTTTTCCGTCCTGCTCCTAGGCGCTTCCTTCCACCCCTTGGATCTTGCCGGCATGGGTTTGGTGTTGGTGAGTATTCTCCTCTTAAGTCTGCGTGATCGCCCGCCCTACCGTTTTAAGCGTCCCCGTCGTTACAAATCCTCCTGACTTCTCTCGGACGTCTTCCCTGTCATCCCACGCCATCCCCGCAAAAAAAGAGAGCCCGAAGGCTCTTTTTTTACGAAAACTATTCTAATACATAAACTTTGACGTTGCGGCGTCCGAAGCGGATTGCTTCAGCGTGAGACCCGTAAAACAGATCAATACGGTTCCCCTTGATGGCCCCGCCGGTGTCTTCCGCCACGGCATAGCCGTAAGTTGGAAATCCGTCCATGCTCTCAATGTAGAGCTTAGTCCCGAGAGGAATCACCCGAGGGTCCACCGCTACAGCTCCGACACGAGCGCGAGTGCCCATAGCGGTTTTTGAGCCGGCGCTCGGATCATAAGCCGTTGCCTGCATCACGATGACACGCTTCGCGTTCACACCGTTAGGTGCTACCGTCTTCGGCTTTTCTTTCGTCCCATTTTCCACAACGTGAGTTACCGGTTCCTGCTCCACTGCGGAAGCCAACACATCAATGGATACCAACACATTATTCACATAGGTATTTTGAACTTGCTCCCGACGTACACCCTCTTGACCTTGTTGGATCACTTTGGACTCGCCTTGATACATCTCAGGATTGTCCCGTGACTGTGTCTCATAGGCAATGGCAACGGTCTGCTCGAAAGCTTCTTTGCGAACCCGCTCAATCACGATAGGCTGGTTGGGTTTGGCCGGCGCCGTCACTTTAGGTGTGACCACGTCGTAAGGATTTAAGTGAATGCCGATGTTTGCAATCACCTCGCCCACCGTATCACCAATGGCGGACGCTATGTACTGACTCGTACCGTCGGTAATTTTATAGCTCTTTGGCGCTTTGATAATAATGTCCATGTCATCTGTGATCAGGGTATCCAGTGACGGTTCCACCACGTCCTGATCATCCAGAACAATACCTTCATTGTCTAAAAAGTCTGCGACGGTCTCTGTATACGTGACCACCTTTTGGGCTTTCCCGTCTACTATCAAGCTCACTTCCTTACTCATAACGGTGTTAAAACCCATCGTGAGCATCGAGGAAAGAATCACACCGCCAAGTGCAAAACTCACGGCTTTCTTTCTCCAGTGATTTGAGTTTAAATTCATTGCAGCCTCCTATACTTAAGTTACAAATTTGTCTATTTTGTAACTAATTTGTCATTTCTGTCTTGTACAGTATACTAGAGGCTGTAAAATTTGTCAACATTTTGTAACTATTTGCCCGGAGTGTCTCGCTTACAGGACTTAGCCGTCGATCCTAGGGCGATAACCGTCCAAGCGCCGCTTCAACGCCACGGCAAACGCGTAAGTAATCTGAGCGGTAAAACCCCAGATAACGTGATCGTTATAGGTATAAAAGTGAATGTCATCCGTCGCTTTCATAAAGTTGTAGTCCTTGCCATTGGGGATAAGCTCGTAGGGAAAGTCCGACGGATTTTCCATGTGCATCGCCACGTGGTAAATCTTCGGCTCATGTTCCAGAAAGTAACGCACCGGCACCCAAAAAATCTCTTTCACTTCGTCGGTGGAAAAGTCAATCGTCCTCGGATCTCGTTTCAACTCGCCGCAAAAAGAGTAGACTACCGTGCGGGCTCGTGTGACAAGAAAATCACTTTCCATAACAATCGCCACATCCTCAGGTGCAACCAACAGTTCTTCAACCGTCTCCCGCACTGCCGCATCCCGCGGCGTCTCCCCCGCTTCAATACGCCCGCCGGGAAAGCTCACTTCCCCCGGCTGACTGCGCAGTGTATCGCTTCGCACTTCATAGAGCAGGCACACCTCACCGTCCACCTCCACCATCGGAATGAGGACACTGTAGCGCCGATTGACTCCGACGGGCAAACTAATAAAGCCCTCCAAAGCCGTTTTGATTGTTGACATCGATAAGTTGTGCTCCATAGTATCCTCCTGTTGGTATCCCACCCGATGTGATGAAAAAAGAGCCCGAAGGCTCTCATCCCGAATATAATGCCCTTCAATATAGATGGCAAATACCTCGTATCTCTGTCTTAAGCGTCTTTTCCATCGCCGGGATCAATTTGCTTCAATTCAATATGGTTGTCCGTCAACAGCTTCATCGCATAGTCATCTATGCGGTACGCCTCTTGGTAGACAATGCGTTTGATGCCGGCCTGTATCAACGCTTTGGTGCAGTTTAAGCACGGAAAATGCGTCACATAACAACTGCATCCTCGCACGCTGGTGCCTTCCTTGGCGCAGTATAGCAGTGCATTCATCTCCGCATGGATCGTGGCGATACAATGTCCATCCCGCATGGTGTGGCCGATTTCATCACAGGAGGGATTGCCTGCGACAGAACCGTTGTATCCCGTAGAGACGATACGGTGCTCGTCATTGACAATGACGCAGCCCACAAACGCACGATCACAGGTCGATCGCGTCGCCACCATCTGTGCTATAGTCATAAAATAATCATCCCATGGTTTTCTCATTGCGCTTCCTTTGCCAACACATCGGCTCGCTCGTTGAGTGCAACACCGGTGTGTGCTTCCACTTTAATAAATTCAACGACCAGACGTCCCTTTAAAGCCTGATAACTATCCCGATAAGCCTTCGTTGCCGTCTTATTGGCTCGCCAGTCTCCGGTGGCCCAGGCTTCAATGCCTTTGTAATCGTAGTGTAAGTAGAGCTTGCGATAGCCGAGCTCTATGGCTCGCTCCATGGCTCGCATCGCACCGCGAATTTCGCCGGCAACATTCCTCAGACTCGCATCCGCATCGGAAAATCGCTTGGATCCTTCCTCGATGATGATCGTGCCGTCAGTCAGCACATACCCGTAAGAGAATGTACTATCGCTCAAGCGATAGGAGCCGTCCACATAGGCGATCAGCTCGCCCTCGCCGGTCTCAGACACCTGATCTTTTACTTTCTTTGCATCTATACCCTGAACGTAGGCCTGCGCCTCAGCTTCCGAGGTAAACTTTTTGTACTCCGCCCCTTTGTATCCATGGACAGCAGCTTTGCATGCCTCCCAGGTGGGAAGCACGCCGGTTGTGCGACCAACCCGCACGGCGTAATAATTCATAACGACCTCCGTCTCCATTATACCAAAGCATTTCCCCGCTACATATGATATACTGAAATTAAAAAAGGGGGATCACATGAATCAACAACAACTTGAAAAAATGCAAACCGGCAAGGGTTTCATCGCCGCCCTGGATCAAAGCGGCGGATCCACACCGAAAGCGCTGCGTCTCTACGGCGTGGACGAATCTGCTTACCAATCTGAAGAAGAAATGTTCGAGCTCGTGCACACCATGCGCACCCGCATTATCAAAAGCCCGGCTTTTAACGGCGACAGCATTCTCGCCGCCATTCTCTTTAAACGCACCATGAATTCCAAGATCGACGGCAAGTACACTGCCGACTACCTTTGGGAAGATCTTGGCATCGTGCCGCTTCTCAAAGTGGACGAAGGCCTCGCTGAAGAAAAAGACGGCGTGCAGCTGATGAAAGAGATGAAAAACTTGGACGAACTCCTCGTACAAGCCAAAGAACGGCGCATATTCGGCACCAAAATGCGCTCCGTGATTAAAGAAAACAACCCCGAGGGCATTAAAGCCAATATTCACCAACAATTTGACTATGCGAAGAAAATTATTGCAGCAGGTCTCGTGCCGATTGTAGAACCGGAAGTGGATATCCACGCCGAAGATAAAGCTGCCATTGAAGCAGCGGTCCACGATGCACTGAAAGCGGAATTGGAACAACTGGACAGTGATGCCAAACTCATGTTCAAACTCACATTGCCGGAAGAAAAAGACCGCTATTTAGACCTGTTGGCGTTCGACCAAGTCGTTCGCATCGTTGTGCTCTCCGGCGGCTACTCTCGCGAGGAGGCCAACCGCCGTCTGAAAGACAACAAAGAACTTATTGCGTCCTTCTCCCGCGCCCTTTCTGAAGGCCTGAACGTGAACCAAACCGATGACGAATTTGACGCCATGTTAAAAGACACCATCGCCGCCATTTACGACGCGTCCGTGAATAAAAACTAACATGCCCGCAACCCTCTGTCCTATGCAGAGGGTTGTCGCGCTTTCTGCCATTCATGCCACGACAAACATCTCGATGTTACTTTCTGTTGCTAGCAGCAACGCCCCGAGTCGGTGTACGTTGGTTGTGAAAGGAGAACACTTATGTTACACGAAAATATTAAAGCCCTGAGAACATCGAAAGGCCTTTCACAAGACGAACTGGCTGTGAAACTCAACGTCGTGCGCCAGACGGTATCCAAGTGGGAGCGAGGTTTATCCGTCCCGGATTCAGAGATGTTACTGGTGTTATCTCAAGTCTTTGACACGCCGGTCAGCGCACTCCTCGGCGAGACCGTCGCCGAGACGACGCCTGACGATGTGAAGGTCATCGCTGAAAAACTGGAAGTCATCAATACACAACTGGCACGGCACACGGCGGCAAAAGCCAAATGGTGGCGCCGACTGTTTATAGCCGCATGGGCGGTGCTCGCGCTGACACTCCTTACACTGTACCTCATGGGCAGTCCCTATTTGTCATGGGACTATAGCAACCCTGAGACAGCCGTAATGGGCACACTCTTCCACGCCTTTGAATGGCTTGCCGCACGCATCGTGCCTCTGATCCTTGCAGGTCTTGCGGCGGCCATAGCCATCAAGCGACTCAAAGGTAAACATTTATAAGACATAACAAAAGGAGACCCATGACGGTCTCCTTTGTCTTTGTCTTTGTCTATTCTCAACCTAATACCTGGTCGATTAGTAGGTGTCCCGTTTTTTTCGGTACGCGATAAAGGTCGCCTCATCCTCGGCAATGAAAAACGGATTGATGGCGCGTTCTCTCTCAATGGTGCTCGGCAAGGTCCGCCGACCCTGTGCACGCATGGCTTTTACTTCGTTATATGCCGATTCAATGTCCCGATTCTCGGGCAGTACGTCCCTTGCAAAGGTGAGGTTGGTCAAAGTGTACTCGTGAGCGGCATAGACTTCTGTCCCAGGCGGCAAAGCTTTAAACGCCGCCATGGTCTGAAACTGTGCATGGAAGTCTCCGGTGAAAACTCGACCGCAGCCTGCAGAGAACATCGCATCACCACAAAACAGCTTACCGTCAGTGAGGTAGCTGATATGCGTCTCGGTGTGTCCCGGTGTGCTGAGCACGTGAAACACCCGACCGTCCAGCGTCACCGTGTCCCCTTCAGCGACAACCGCCGTCGCAAGCTGTCCTACCTCCCGGGGTCCGTAGACGGATACATCGGGATAAGCTCTAACCAGCTCCGCCACACCACCGGTGTGATCACCATGCTTGTGCGTAGTGAGTATCCCTTGAAGTGTCAGGCCTCTATCCTTTAAAAAAGCAAGCACCGGTGCCGCTTCACCGGGATCGACCACCACAGCACCCTCTGTTACAATGACCCAAATATAATTATCGTTTAATGCGGGAATCCCATATATCATAGCTGTCTCCTTTCCGGTACGTGATAGCGTGCCTTGCCGACGGTCTTCGTACCGTATTCAATTGCCGCCACCGGGCACTTGCTCAGGCAAGCCATACAGTGGGTACAGTGCCCCAACCACGTGGGTTTATCATCCTCTTTACACTCAATGTTTTTCAGCACACAGACCTTTTGGCACAGACCACAGTGAATACACGCATCCGTAGCATAAAACTTTTTATCCTTGACGATAAACTGATAGAAAAGCCGATTCACCGGCCCGGACTTAATACGATCCAGCGCTGTTATATGCCCTTTGGCCACAGGCTTATGGCCTTTGACAAGTTCGGCAAAGTCATCAATGGCCGCAAGACCCTTTTCAATAATGCGTCGGCTTTCTTCATCGTTCGGCACAGAAAATAGCGCGAGATAGTTTTCCGGCATCACAACGGTATACAGACCTTTAAAGGTGAGTCCCCTGCTGGTGAGCTCTTCCTGAGCATAGTCCCACGCCGCCCCGGTGTCTGTCCCGCAGTTTAAGACCACATAGACGTCTTTGTTGCCATAGAAAGTACTTTGCTTTAAAAATTCTGAAATAAATCGCGGTATTCGCCAACTGTACGTGGGCAGCACCAAAACGTACGGCGTGTCCGATTCAAAGGCAGGGTACTCGCCCTTTCGAATGTAGGGGAATAAATCCTCGCAGCTGTCATTCAATGTATCGCTAAGCCGTTTGGCCAACAGCGCAGAGTTCCCCGTCCCTGAAAAATATAAAATCATAATGCCTCCTGGGTTTTCTATCCCCATACTTACCCAATCCGCAAAGAATCTAAGGACATGAGCCGTGTTTTGGGTATGAGTTATACAGAAATTTTTAAGGAGGCTATTATGAAAAAACTCAATGTCCTGGCACTGAGCGCCCTGCTTCTTCTCGTAGCGTGCGGCGACGACTATGGCAGCCAGTTTAAAGGTAAGACTTATCAAAGCGACAACGGTCAAGTGGTGGTAGAATTTAACCGCTCAGATGTTAAAATCACCACGCCTCAAGGCGAAACGGAATACGACGATCCGAAGTTCGATCGCAAGACCATGACCATTAACGCCAACGGTATGGATCCTATTCAAGTCAATGACGACGACAACCTCACAGTCGGCGGCGTAGCTGTAGAAAAGAAATAGATAATAAAAACTCGCCGAGATCACTCGGCGAGTTTTATTATCCGCTTATAACTTGTGCTCGTGCAGCTTACCAAGAGA
The DNA here is from genome assembly GCF_027921445.1 of Peptoniphilus equinus. NCBI lineage: Bacteria > Bacillati > Bacillota > Tissierellia > Tissierellales > Peptoniphilaceae > Peptoniphilus > Peptoniphilus equinus. The sequence continues at coordinate 105,995 of NZ_CP115667.1, read as the reverse complement.
CTCCGTCAAACTCTCATGGTGCACCGTGCGAGCGTCAAAATGAAAAAGCTTAAACGCCAGTTGCACAAAGAGACCGCCGCTCAGTGCGCCGATGATTGTCCCGATCCCGAAACTGCCGCCGAGAAAAATCCCGAGGATGACCACAACGGTTTCCGCAATAATTTTCGCATAGCCCATTTGAAGCCCGGTACGCTTGCAAATCGCCACATAAAAGCTGTCTCGCGGTCCGGCCCCGAGCTGAGGTGCCATATAAAAGTACGTGGCAAAGCCTACAATCGTTAAGCCGATAACCAGAAACGCACCACTGCCAAGGGGTGTCGTCATGGTCGTAAAAATTCCCAAATTCATGTGAAACTGCATAAAGACCCCGATGAGCACGGCATTGCCCAACGTGCCGATGCCGATCGGCTCCCCCAACAAGAGGGCGATGACCATAAAGATGACCGATGTCACGACATAGGCACTTCCGAGGCTGATACCAAAGCGCGCCGCCATGCCGCCGTGAAACACGTTCCATGCGTCCACCCCAAGTCCGTTGTACACCAAGAACGTAAGTCCCAATCCATAGAGATAGAGTCCAAATACTAAACTGATTATCCGTCTTGCCATGGCAGCCTCCCAGTATGCCTTTAAAGTATTATCTTATTATATCCTATTTGAATCTTTTTTTGCAGAATTTGGGGCAGTATTTTTATGTTGCCCGCCGACATCCTCACGTTATTCCGGTACCACAGCATGGAATTTTTCGTTCTCATCGTAGTTTTACGCAAAAGCTCAACGAAATTACCTAAATATAGTATATAATGGTAATAAACTAGCTAGGAGGTATACCATGTCAAAATATTTTCTCAAGCAGAAGATGATGCGCACCGTGCTCATTGCCCTGGTGCCCATACTTCTTGCCGCCATCTATTTGCAGGGCTGGCGCGTGTTATTTTTGACGCTGATCAACCTCGCCGGGGCTCTTGCTACAGAGTACTTGTGCGAACGATATATTTTTAAGCGCAAAAAAATCTCAGAAGCCGTGTTAGTCACTGCCGTACTATATACCATGACACTGCCCGTGTCACTGCCTGTGTGGATTTCTCTTGTGGGCATCATATTTGGAGTCTTCTTCGGGAAGATGGTTTTCGGCGGTTTTGGAAAGAACATTTTTAACCCTGCCATTGTCGGTCGTTGTTTTATTTATATCAACTTTCCCGAACCCCTCACTATCCAATGGAACGGCGTCACACAACTGGGTGATTTCCCGGGCGGCTTTGCACAATGGATCCTGCCCCACATCGACGATGTCACCGGCGCAACGCCAATGCTCGCATTTCGAAACCATAACATGACGACGGCGGTGACCGACCTTCTCTTCGGTCAAGTCTCAGGTGTCATGGGAGAAACGGTTAAAGTTCTGATTCTCCTTGCTGCCATCTACCTCATCGCCAAAAAAGTGGCGTCATGGGAAATTATGGCAGGCTGTGCTGTCGGCTTTGTCGGTCTCAGCCTTATCCTGACTGCCATGGGTTTTGAGAATGTCAATGCACCGCTTGCCGGCATCCTCTCCGGCGGTTTTCTCTTCGGCGCCGTCTTTATGGCAACAGATCCCATCTCATCAGCCAAAACGACTCCGGGCAAGTGGATTTTCGGGATTATTATCGGTGTTGTCACGGTGATTATTCGAAGCTTTGCCCTCTTCTCCGGCGGCATGATGTTTGCCATTCTCATTGCCAACACCTTTGCGCCGATTATTGATTACGGTTTTACCCGTGCCAAGAAAGCAAAGGCAGCGAAAAAGGAGGCAGTGTCATGAAAAAAGAAAAACAATCCATTGCTTATCCTGTCATCTTTCTTTCCGTGCTGACCTTAGTGTATATTTTCGTCCTGGCCGGACTGGATTTTATGACCAAAGACGTGGTGGCACAAAACCAGGCTCTGGAACTGGAAAAGAAAATTCTCTATGTCTTCAACTTACAGGATGATTACACCACCGACGATGAAGCTCGGGCCCTCTTTAGCGAACGTGTGACAACGGTTAGCGAGACTGTGGACGGCGAAGCCAAAACTTACGCCCTCCTTGACGGCGATAAAGAAATCGCCTATGCCGTACCGTTTGCCGGTCCCGGCCTTTGGGGCAGCATCACCGGCTACTTAGGTGTCAACAGCGACTTTACCACCCTAACCGGTATCGAATTTATCACCCAGTCGGAAACCCCGGGTCTTGGCGGCCGTATTGCCGAAGAAGCGTACAAAGCGCAGTACCGTGGCCTCGATATCTCCGCCGCGTCCGACAAACTTTTCGTAATCAATCGTCCGGCTCCCGGAGGCAATATTGATGCCATCACCGGTGCCACTCAGACATCCAAATTTGTCGTCAATATGGTCAATGACGATCTGGACACATTCTTAAAGGAGGTCCGCCATGGCGAATAAAAAATTAAATGTCAAAGCCATTTTCAAAAATGGTCTCTTCGCCGACAATCCGGTTATTTTCCAAATCATCGGCATTTGCTCCGCACTGGCGGTCACGAATCTGATGATGAACTCCTTGATCATGGGCCTTGCCCTGGTCTTTGTCACAGGGTTGTCTTCATTTACCGTCTCTCTTCTAAAGGATCGCACCCCCGCCCACATTCGCATGTTGGTTCAAGTGCTCATCATCTCAGCCTATGTGATTATCGTCAATATCTTCCTGCAAGCTTATATGCCTGCCATGTCCAAAGCTTTGGGACCTTATGTCGGGCTCATTATCACCAACTGTATCATCATGGGGCGTGCGGAGGCCTATGCTATTTCCAATCCGCCTGTAGCGTCTCTTCTCGACGGTATGGCGGCAGGTTTAGGCTACACCGCCGTGCTCCTTGCCATTGCTTTTGTCCGTGAACTGCTCGGCTTTGGCACCCTGTTCGGCATTCCCGTCTTACCTGAAAGTGCCACGGCCTGGACGCTGATGATTATGCCTCCCGGCGCATTCTTCGTCCTATCAATCTACATTTGGATTGCCCGAAGCAAGCGCATCAAACAGGAAGCAGCTCAAGAGAAAGGAGGTCAGCGCTAATGCCAAACATTCATCCACTGGTTATATTTTTCGCATCGATCTTCACATCCAACATGGTCTTCTCCAACTTCCTCGGGATGTGCTCCTTCATCTCCGTATCCAAGGAAATTCCCACAGCAGCCGGGCTCGGTATTGCCGTGACCTTTGTTCTCTCCATCACCACCGTATTAAACTATCTGGTCTACCACTACATCATGGTGCCTTTCGGTCTGGAGTACCTGCAGTACATCGTCTTTATTCTGGTCATTGCCGCCTTTGTCCAGCTCCTTGAAATGATTATGGAACGCTATATGGAACAACTGTACTATGCCTTGGGGATCTTTCTGCCGCTAATCACAGTAAACTGCGCCATCCTCGGCGTCTCCCTGTTTATGGTCATTCGAAACTACACCTTTATGCAAAGTTTGTTTTTCGGTGTGGGTTCCGGACTCGGGTGGCTGCTCGCCATTCTCTCCATGGCGGGGATCCGCTCCCGAATTAAAGAAGCCAACCTTCCTGCAGGCCTTCGCGGCCCCGGCATCACCTTAATTATCACCGGCATTATGGCCATGGCCTTTATCGGATTCTCCGGTATTGTTCAAATCTCGTAGAAAGGAGCACACGATGGAAACTATATTGATTACCGTTGCAGTCATCACAGTGATTGCAGCTATCCTTGCACTGCTCCTCTCTCTGGCGGATAAGTACATTGCCGACTACGGTGACGTAGAACTCACCATTAATGCCAACGAACCGCTCACCGTCAGTGCCGGCAACTCCCTCTTAAGCACCCTCCGCGATGAAAAAATCTTTATTCCTTCCGCCTGCGGGGGCAAAGGGACTTGCGGTTACTGCAAAGTGAAAGTCCTGGAAGGCGGCGGCCCCATCCTCGCCACGGAAAAAAGTTTGGTCACTGCGGAAGAGGCAGCCAACGGCGTGCGTCTGTCCTGCCAGCTCAAAGTGAAAAACAACATTCACATTGAAATCCCTGAAGAGCTTTTCAATGTGCGTGAATTTGAAGCGGAAGTCATCGGCGACGACCACGTCACGAAAACCATCAAGCGTATGCGTTTTAAACTGCCGGCAGATTTGGACTTCAACTTCAAACCTGGTCAATATGTACAGCTTAAAGCGCCGCCTTATGAAGGCAGTGACGAAGAAGTCTACCGTGCTTACTCCATCGCTTCCTCAGCAGGCGACCACGGTCATTTGGAGCTGCTTATCGGCTACACCGGCGGGATCGCCACGACCTATGTCCACCAGCACCTAAAGCAGGGAGACACTGTCGACATCAACGGCCCTTACGGTGACTTCTACTATCAGGACGGCGACTCCGATATTCTTTTGGTGGCCGCAGGTACCGGTATGGCGCCGATCATCTCTATTCTGCACCATATGCGGGACAACAATATTCAGCGTAAGGCACGTTTCTTCTTCGGTGCCAAAACGCCGGACGACCTCTTTATGACCGACGAGCTCAAACAGTTTGAAAAAGATCTTTACGATTTCAAATACTTGCCAACTCTCTCTCGTGTCACCGACGACATGGCTTGGGACGGCGACCGAGGCCGCGTTAACGTCTCCATTGAAAAATACGTGGAGGATGGCGGCAACTACACTGCCTACCTCTGCGGCAGTCCTCAAATGATCGACTCCATTGTCGAATCCCTCCATCAAAAACATATCCCTGATGAGGCCATCTTCTTCGATAAGTTCTAACACAAACACCTAGCCGCCGGCTGTACCTGTGGCCAGGTGTTTTTTCATCTGCACGTCGACTCACGGATTTTTATAACCTCTGCCTCATTCCCTTTCCCTATAGGATAAAATTCGATATAATATCTTCATGAACGTGAAAACAACACAAATCCTCAAAAAGCTCACAGGGTACGTGCTCATCTACGGGCTTTTCGCCGCTGTGATTCTCTATTTTAATATGAACAAGCGCTATCTGATTTTCAATACGGCGCTCAGCTTTATCCCTTTGGTGATCACATCCTTTCTCTTGACGCGAAAAGGAGATATTCTGACTTTTTTCGGCTTTATCGCAAGCGCCATTTTCTATCCCAACGCCCTGTATATGTTCACGGACTTCATTCACATTAAAACCTCGGACTTTTATAACATCTATGGCGGTGAGGTGGTCTATGTGACCGACGCGCTTCAGTGGATTGAACTAGCGGCGGAAGTTGGTTTGATTGTATTGTCCCTGGTGGTGGGTTATGAAACCTTTGTGAATTTTCTAAAGCTTTTAAAGTGTTACGAACACAAAGTGGCGGCCTTTATTCTCTTGATCTTCACGTCGGGTGCCACCGCTGTAGGTATTTATGTCGGACGCTTCTTGCGCCTGAATTCGTGGGAAGTTTTGCAGCTGCCATCCATTGTACAAAAGCTCATCACAAGCTACAGTGACAATGATCTCATGCTCTTATTAACATTTGCATCCCTTCACTTTGTCATCATTCTTTTATTTGCCAACTTGAAGCGGGATTAAGGAGGAACTATGAACAACAATAAAACTCTGGGCATTACTATATTCCTTGCCCTTTTACCGCCACTGGCGGCCATGATGGCACATCGTGGCGGTCAGGATGCGTCGTTATTGGTGACGATGTTGTGGGTGATGGCAAATTTTCTATTTGTCTCTACCATTTGGGAGCTTTTTACCAAGTACCACAAACTCACCGTACTGCCGGGACTGAAGCTCAATCACTTAAATTACATCACACAGCTCGGCGTCTATCTGGTATTTTTAATTTTTATTAACCTCTATCTCTATGCCAGTACGTATGCACCGACTGATCCGAAGTTCCAATTTTTAGCCAACCCTCTCATCCTCGGGGCGATTCTCCTCGTATTTTTTGTCAATCTCCTCTCGGGAATTTTTGAGGACAAAACGGAAGGCCCGAAAGATACGGACATTTATAAATTCAGCAATCAAAATTCCTTACGCACCGGTCGAGATACCTTGAATATCGCCGGCGGCATCTATGACAACGGCATGATTATGGGAAGCTTGATCGTCCCTTTTGATTCTATTAAAAGCGCCTACACAGACAAAGCACAGACGTTAAACATTCGCGGCAAGCTGGATGGACGCAGCTACCTCATCGCCATGGATGCTCCGAAGACACGAGATCGCTTTATAGGTTACTTAAAAGATGCTATATCGCAAGGCAAATTGGATGCCGACAAACTGCAGCTAAAAAAATAAGCCAGGTCGTAAGACTTGGCTTATTTTATTGGATATGTTATCTGTAGATCTCACCAGTGGCTCTAAAGTGAATCAGCTGTGCGGTGATACTGATGCCCAATTCGTTCGGTGTTTGTGCCGCAATAGCGACGCCGATAGGCGATGTAATGCGTTCAAGCTCCTGTGGCGTAAAGCCGTTGTCCATATGACGCCGGTTGACAGCATGGCGCTTTTTGCGACTGCCCATCGTCCCGATATATCTCGGATTCCGACGCATCGCATGGGCCTCTGCAAGCTCATCATACTTGTGAGATCGAGTGACAATGACCACATAGTCCTCCGGTTGAATCGCAATAGTTGCATCAATGTGCTCGAAATCGATCAGATAACGTGCCGATGCCGTGGGAAATTGCACCGTCGTAATAAGATCCGCCCTGTCATCACAAACCACCACATCAAACCCTGCATAACTTAACAGCGGCGCCGCCGCACGGGCAACGTGCCCTGCACCGAATAAAATCACCCGTCCCGGACGCTCTATCCCTTCAACAAATACACCGTCCCGATACACAAAGTTTTTGTCGCGATCGAAAGCTACCACAACTTCCGCCATCCGCGCCGATGTCAATGTGCCCCACGTCACTTCTCCGACACTAAAGCCGTAGCCTTCAGCGGACTGCACCATCATAAGACGCTCCGATGCCATGGCCTCCAGCGCCCTCTCAAAATCAGGTCGATCCTCAGTCTGCAAGACGAGAAAATTTAAAGTCGCTTCACCGCCACAAACCATGCCGATGTCCTCCGTGGCATTCGGCGCCAGGATAAAAGTGTGTTGTGCGTGGGTACCACGCTCCAGACAGGTCTTCGCAGTTTCAATGGCGTTAAATTCCAAGCTGCCGCCGCCAATGCTCTCAAAAATGGTGCCGTCCTCAAAAACAATCATCTTGGCGCCTTCCGATCGAGGGGTGGAACCGAAGCTCTGCACCACCGTAACAAGGACCAGATTCTCACGTTGCAGTGTAGCGACGACCTGTTCAAATATGCTGTGCATATGACCTCCTTATAGGCTGCGAATGACATCGCCGGGATAGATCATTCCCCCGATCAGCACCCGCGCGAAGATCCCTTCTCGAGGCATAATGCAGTCGTGAATCTTTTGCTTGATGGCACAGTCGGCGTGGCATTCTTTGCCGATTTGCGTAATTTCAATGACAGCACAATCCCCGATGCGAAGTCGGGTACCGATTGGCAGTCGCTTCAACTCGATGCCTTCTGTGGTGAGATTTTCCGCAAAGTCGCCAAACTTGAGTTCCATTTTTGCCGTCCGTCGCATATACTCGATGGATTCCTCCCCCAAAAGACTCACCTGACGGTGCCATGCTCCGGCGTGAGCATCGTGTTCAATGCCGTGTTCTCGAACGAGACACGCCTTATCTACCGGCAATTTGATTTCTCCTTTTCGCTCTGAGATATTAATTCCTTTAAGTCGGCCGTAAACTGCCTCTCGTTGAAATGTGCCGGACTTGCCTCCGGACTTTGCCTCCAGTTGCATTTGTTCAATGACGATGCCGCGATCCACCGCTTTGCACATATCGTAAATAGTCAGCGCCGTCACACTTGCTGCCGTGAGGGCTTCCATTTCCACACCTGTGGGTGCATTGCAGCAGACGGTGGCGGTAATGTGCACTTCAGTACGATAGATCTCAAAGTCGATGTCCACACCCTCTAAAAAGATGGCGTGACACATGGGAATGAGCTCTTGGCACTTCTTGGCCGCCATAATTCCCGCAATTTTAGCTGTAGTGAGCACGTCGCCTTTTTTCATCCGATTCTCTGTGATCCCGACGATTGTTTCCGGCTGCATGACCACCACGGCATGTGCCGTAGCCTGACGTTTGGTGGCCGGTTTATCCCCCACATTCACCATTCTCGGACGTCCCTGTGCATCAAGATGTGTAAATTCCATTTATCCTCCTATTCTATTCATAGGTTTATCAGTTAAGGCGCCTTCATCCAGGTGATGTGTCTGCGGTTTGATCATAGCGCTTTGCACCATCAGTGCTTTCAGTTTGTCTCTGTCTCCAAGGGCCTCGCTAAGACTGAGTCGCAAATCACTGTGCAGACATGGAATAAGATGACCCGTCGCATCCACTCTCAGACGGTTACAGGAACTGCAAAACTTACAGCTCATCGGACTGATAAAGCCGATACGCCCCCGTTTGCCCGGACACCTGTAATAGGTCGCCGGACCGTTATCTAAAGATGGGACAGCTTCAAGTTCGGGATGGGAAGCTAAAATCCTTTGATTCGATACAATGAGGTCTTTAAAGTCTCTGCCTGTACCAATGGGCATCAGCTCAATAAAGCGTACGTCCACATCGTCCCGATGAGCCAGGTCGAAAAAGTCCGTCACTTCATCATCATTAAATCCTGACATCAAAACGACATTGAGCTTAATAGGCGTAAATCCAACACGCCGCGCTGCCTCAATCCCTTGGTATACATCCTCCAAGTGCCCCCATCGAGTGATGGCGTGATACTTGTTGGGATCCAGCGTATCGAGGGAAATATTGACTCGGTTGAGTCCGGCGGCTTGTAAGTCGTCAGCCATGCTCTCAAGAAGTATGCCGTTAGTGGTGAGACTGATGTCACGAAAGCCTATCTGACTTGCCTTTTGAATCAGCGCCACAATACCTTTTTTCACCAGAGGCTCGCCGCCGGTGAAGCGCACTTTATCAATGCCCAATTCTTTCGCCGCCGCCAAAATTTCACAGTAGTCTTCGATAGTAAGAAGCTTATCATGATTGATATACGGCACACCAGTCTCCGGCATACAGTATCGGCACCGGAGGTTGCACTTATCCGTGACGGAAATTCTCAAATAGTCAATCTGTCGTCCAAATGCATCGTTCACGTACTCACCTTATCTTCTGTGGTCCTAGTGGTGTGGTCACCGTGAAAGGTATGATCTTCCGGTGCTCCCAAAATTAAATCAATCCCGTGGCTGAGGAGGGGAAGTACCACGTCTAAATTCTCCTCAATGGCTTTCACGCTCCCCGGTAAATTGATGATGATACTGTCTTTGGCAATGCCGCACACCTGGCGTGAGAGCATGGCATGAGGCGTAATTTTATAACTTTCATAGCGCATAAGCTCAGCAAGACCTGGCGCCTCTTTATCAATGACCGCCCGCGTAGCTTCCGGAGTGACATCCCGCTTGGCAAACCCTGTGCCGCCTGTGGTGATGATCACATTGGCTCCTTCATCGACCATGGCGCGAAGATGCGCCTCAATCTTGGCCTTATCATCTTCCACCACATGATAGCTGAGTCGCGTGTAGCCGTGACGCGCCATCACTGCCATCACCTTCTGACCGCCCAAGTCTTCCAAACCGTCTAAGGCTCGACGGTCACTGGCCGTGAGCACACTGTAGGTATAACTCATAGTAAACCTCCCACACCCCAGGTTGCAATCTCCTCTGAGGTGATCGGATCGTCTGCAAAAATTCGCGGCAACACCACATCCAGACTGGTAAACGGTGCGTGCATGGATGCTCCCGGTACCCCGACAAGTATCGTGTGATCATACCTCGCCAAGGTCAGCATATTGCCGGGCTGCATGGGCACACCCTTGGTGATGAGTACCGTGCTCACCCCTTCAATAGCATCCATGGTCACATCGTCTGGATCGACTGACATCCCTCCTGTAAGCAGGATCAATGCTACACCGTCTTCAACAGCCCTGTGTATTTGCGCTTCAATAAACGCCCTGTCGTCCGGACAATAGACGACCTTATCCACCTCTGCCCCATAGTTCCGAAGTTTAGGACGCAGCACCCCTTCAAAACGATCCTGAATGCGTCCGGAGTAAATCTCTTCCCCGGTAATAAGGAGCCGCGTGACTTTCGCCATAAACGGCTTCACATGGAGTACCGGCGAACTAGCCCTGGCCAACTCGACCGCCTGTGCCACGTTCGCTTTTAAGGTGACCAGAGGGATAATTCGAAGCCCGGCTACCGTCTCCCCCGCCTTGACTGCCTTTTTGTCCGCCACGGTAACGAGGGTGTAATCGCCGACACTGTTGATGGCCTGAACTGCCTTGGCATCGACCACAAAGAGACCGTCGCACGCTGCTTTTATCGTAAACTTGCCTTCTTTAGGGCCTTCGTAGATTAAGGTGTCGCTGCCTATAACTTCCACGACAGCACGGGCAGCGTCCTCTTCATGAACTTCTTCGACACCGGGTTCCCAAATATAGATGTGGTTCTTACCCATGTCCCGAAGCACGTCCAGATCCTCCGGCGCAATAACATGCCCCCGGGAGAAACGCACACCTTTAAATCCGCTGTCCGTAATGCCGGTCAGATCATGACACAGCACCTCACCGACAGCTTCTTCTATTTTGACTTTTTTCATGCGTGTTCCTCCCAAAAATAACATTGACGGCGGTAGATATAAATGACCTCCCGACCGGTTAACGGCACGTCCGCAACCACGTACAACTTCACGCCGTTTTCCAATACAAAGACACTCTCAAAGCCTTTTGCCGTCTCCATTTCCCTTGCCACGTGACCGTGAAATGCAATCTCACCCTCAGTGTAGACTCTGCCGTTGAAGCCAACTTTGCCGGCATCCCCGTTAAACGCCGCCGCACCAAGATTCACCTGCCAACCCGTGGCATACAGACCTGTCCCTTTGCTGATCACATCACTGATGTTGATGTAGCCAACCATTTGGGCCTCCAAGGTGGATTGCGGTGCGCCGCAGAAAGCTTCCACCGATCGCACCGGCGATGTCCGCCCCTGATCCATCACACTCACAACTTCGGAGAAATACTTCACTTCCTCAAAGTTGTGGGTGACCAAAATTTGCATATCAAATTGATCCTCAATGAGACCTTGTATGCCCTCCATGATCTGTCCTTTAACATAGCCGTCCAATGCCGAGAACGGCTCATCTAACAGGAGGGTCTTCGGCCTGTTCACCAAAATTCGTCCGAGGGCCACACGTTGCTGCTGACCGCCGGATAATGTCTTCACCTTTTGCCCGAGTACGCCTTCAAGACCCAAAAGCTTCACCACGTGCGTCACGTGGGCCGCCTCACACCCTCGCCCTGCCATGTGTAAGTTTGCCGCGACCGTTTTGGTAGGAAAAAGGGCGTAGTTTTGAAAGAGGTAACCGATACGTCGCGCCTGAGGCGGAAGATTAATATGCGCTTCGGAATCAAAAAGGGTTTGTCCATTTAGAATAATCTGTCCCTTGTCCGGTGTCAAGATGCCCGCAATGCATTTTAACGTCACGCTTTTACCGCATCCTGAAGGGCCGAGCAGCGCCAGTTTATTTGCCGCCGTGTCAAGCTCCACATTCAGTTGAAACGGCCCCAGCTGCTTTTGAATATTAATGTAGGTGTGCTTCGCCATGACTGCGCTCCTCAAAAAAATTGATGGCCGTAAGCACCACAGCAGAAATGAGAAGATTCACCACAACCCATACCATCGCGGCCTCGTCGTTACCCGTGCGCCAAAGCTGATAGACCGCTGTGGAAATAGTTGCGGTTTTACCGGGCATATACCCTGCTACCATACTGGTGGCGCCATATTCTCCAAGAGCTCGTGCAAAGGCAAGAATGGAGCCTGCAATAATGCCTTTTTTACACGTAGGAAGTTTCACGCGCCAAAAGATAGCTGTGTCGGAAAGCCCCAAGGTCTGAGCCGCATAGGTGTAATCCAAATTGTAGCTTTCAAAGGCCCCCCGCGTGGTGCGATACATCAGAGGCAGCGCCACCACAGCCGTGGCGATCACACCTGCAACCCACGTCATGGTCACATTGGTGTGAAACAATGCATAAATGCCTCGTCCTATCAGCGCTTTCGGCCCCACAACTTTCAGTATAAAAAAACCAATAACCGTTGGCGGCAACACCAACGGCATAGTAATGATGACATCGCAAAGACCCTTTATGCCTCGGGAACATGCTGTCACCTTCTCAGCTAAAAACAGGCCGAGACCTACGACGATCACCGTGGCAAAAGCAGCAATACGAAGGGAATTAAAAAGCGGAAACCAATCCATGGTTCCTCCTTAATTATCAAGCGTTGTAAATCCGAACTGTTCAAACACAGCTCGGGATTGCGATTCGAAGAGATAGTCGACAAAAGCTTGAGCCACATCCGCTTGTGTGGAAGTTTTCACAACAGCCACCGGATAGACTATCGGCTCGGTAAGATCCGCGCTGCCGGCCGTATCCACCACAGTCAGATCCTCCACGTTGGCATCTGTGTGGTAAAGTACGGCTGCATCCACCGTGCCCTCTTTGACCCACTGTGTGATTTCCTTAGCATTGGAACCCCAACTGACCTTATCCTGAAGCCGGTCGTATATACCAAGGTGATTTAAAAGATCTATCGCGTAACGACCGACCGGAACGTCACTGTTGCCAAGGCCGATGCGCTTCACGTCAGGATGTAGCAGATCTTCAAAGTGCCGCACCCCTTTCAGGTCGGAACGCACCGCCAACACCACCTCATTACTCAACATATTTTTAATGGTGTCGGTGGCAATAAGTCCCTCGTCATTCAGCCCGTCCATGTGTGCCCTGCTCGCCGAAACAAAGACATCAAAGTCCGCGCCCGATTCCAGTTGTGTGCGCAGTGTTCCGGACGAATCAAAGTTGTAAACAATGTTCACCTCAGGATGCGCCGCCTCATAGGATGCCTTGACGGCCTCCATGGATTCCGTCAGACTGGCCGCCGCCGCCACAGTCAGTGTCCTCTGTTCCGTCATCAGACCGGTCGCTTCCCCCTCAGTAGAAGTACTCCCTGAAGGCATACCTTGGCACGCCGCTAGAAAGAAAACGCACCCGAGCACAGTGATGTGCCACACCCTAGACCACGCCATACCCTATCCTTTCAGTTACATCGTATAGCACCGCTCTACTATACTAAGCATCGTGTTTACTTCTTCCATCATACAGAACTGAAAACAATTTTGTCAAGGCACCATCCATACCCGTGAAGATACCAATAGTCTACGTTGCCATAGGAGTTATTTCGGTTCGATATCAAAACCCTGCTTGGCAATGGACGCCATCACATTACGCCGCTTCGCATTGATCCCTTGGAATCTCGCGACCACTTGTCGGGTGAAGGAGTCACTGCGCCGTCCCTTGTCTCTCGTGTCATAGTAGGTCGTCATCGTCGTATCATAGCCTTGAATCGCTTCCATGATGTTGTCCGTTAGGCTGTAGCGGTTTTCAAACAACTTCAACACTTTGGGCATCCTCGGCTTCAAGTCCGGATTGTCGTCAATGACCCCAAAGCCCATGCCGATGACCGGAAAAGTCAATGCCGGCAAATCCAACAATTCAACCATTCGGTCATAGTCATTTAAAATAGATCCGAAGTAGACCCCTCCAAGACCCAAGGATTCCAGTGCCACCATAACATTTTGTGCCCCGATCACCGCATCGGTAAAGCCTTGAAAAAAACGATCCATGTCGCGGTAACTGCCACCCGTATAGCCCATCGCTCGTGCAATCTCAGCATTGCGGTGAATATCTGCAACAAAAATCCACAACTCCGGACACTTGGCAAGGTAATCCTGCGTCGCGACTTTACGAATTTCCTCCCGAATTTCAGGATCCGTCACACGAATAATAGACGCCTGCTGCATACCTGTCGAGCTGGCGGCGTGGTTGAATACGTCAAAGAGCACATCCACTATCTCTTTAGCTACGGGCTCATCTTTAAAAAAGCGAATCGTTCTATGTTTCAATTGTTGTTGTATCGTCTCATTCATCGTAGCACCTCATCACATTTACCGAATTCTCCTAATTTTTCTACCCCATTTGCCTCACGTTCTCTACGATACAGTGTCATAAATATTTCACAAAATTTTTATGACATTTTCACACCGGTTCTTCTATGATAGACAAAAAGGAGCGTGAAATGAACACTTTAATTATCTTAGCCATTATCACCACCATTTTTATTGGCTACAAGTATCGCTACAACGTCGGCATCATTGCCATTTTGTTTGCCTACCTCTTCGGCGCATTCGGTCTCGATCTTTCGCCTCAGGACATCCTCGGTCTCTGGCCAATGAAGATTTTCTTCGTGATCTTCGCCGTCAGTTTATTCTACAACTTTGCGGTGGTCAACGGCACCATGGATCGACTGGCCGGCCACCTGCTCTATCGCTTTCGGCATTTTCCCAATGCCATCTACCTCATTATCTATGCCGTGTCGGTAATCCTCTCCGCTATGGGCGCCGGATTTTTTACCGTCATGGCCGTATTCTGTCCCATTGCCATGCGCATTTGCAAGCGCAGCAACAAAAATATTCTCATCGGTGCACAGGCGGTGAACTGGGGCGCGTCCGGGGGAGCTAACCTAATGACCTCCGGAAGCGGGATCGTCTTTCAAGGTCTCTTAGTCGAGCAAGGCTTTGAACATCCCTTCTCCATGGGCATTCCCATCTTTCTCTTCACCATTATCTATCCCTTCATTTTACTCCTCGGCTATCTCGTGTATGAACGCCTCACAGGCCGTAGCACCACCGATTCCATCGCCGTCACCAAGCCTGAACCCTATACGTCCAAACAAAAAATCAATATCGTACTTATTATTTTTACCATTTTGCTTGCTCTCGTCTTTCCATTCCTTACACTCTATACATCAAACCCCTTGATTCACACCATTAATGGCAAAATCGACATTGGTCTGGTCTGTGCAGGCATGTCCGTCGTCGCACTTCTCCTCGGCCTTGGGGATCAAAAAGAAGTGCTCACCCGCGTCCCATGGAACACCATTGTCATGCTTTGCGGTATGGGCATGCTGATCGAGGTTGCCATTGCAGCGGGACTCAGCGATCAAATCGGCCACTTCATGAACGCCAACGTCCCACCACTGCTCTTACCTGTGAGCTTCTGTCTCGTCGCAGGAGCCATGAGTTTCTTCAGCTCCACCTTGTCTGTGGTCACGCCGGCCCTCTTCCCTGTGGTCGGTGCCATGGTCGCCTTAAACCCGAGCTTAAATCCTGAACTTTTATTCACCGCTGTCGTCGCCGGATCCCTCTGCACCAACATCTCACCATTCAGCTCCGCAGGCTCTTTAATGCAAATGTCCGCCCCAACGGAAGCAGACCGGGAAGTGCTTTTCGATAAACAGCTCCTGGTCGGTATGCCTTTAAGCTACGCAGTCTGCACCGCCTTCGTTTTTATCCTAACCTTTATTATGGGATGAGCTATGTGGCATCCTACTTAAGGCTTCTCACCGGTAACGGCTCTGCACCGCGGTCTGTGAGAAGCCTTTTTATATTTGACTTTGATTCCCATAACCCAAGAGCACACAGCACATGTAGCTACACCTACACTCATCACACCTAGGTACCATGTCGCACAACATAAAAACCCTATGTCCTTACCTCACCTCCAACCGACTTGCGCATCGCACAGCTCACTCACAATGATCCGCTGTTCATCTCGAAGAAGGACACATAGCCATCTCCTCACACCGGATCTGATACTAACCCTGAGCGCCACTCATCGCGATATCAAAGCAAGACTAGGACGTCAAAATGCCTCCTTGGTAACAATCTTTATCACAACATAATTTAACCCTAAGAGGTGTATTTTCATCCCTTACATTGCTTATCATTTATGGGATATGTTTCATCATTACTATGACAACCTGGAATCACAAACTGCATAACTTAGATGCTCTTTTCAAATACACTATACAAAAAAAGCGACCCGAAGGCCGCTTTTTTATCTACTGAGATTTAGAATTTAATTTGAGCAAATCCAGTAATAATCAGCACGTTAATAATATCGATTGCAAATGCTCCTACCATTGGTAGAATGAAGTAAGCTTTTGGAGCCGGACCATATTTCTCAGTGATAGAGTCCATGTTTGCAAGTGCATTGTAAGTAGCGCCCATACCGAATCCACACATACCACCAGCAAGAACTGCCGCATCGTAGTTTTTGCCCATGATGGTGAAGGTCACAAGGTAGGTGAAGATAATCATAAAGACGGTTTGAGCGAAGAGTACAATAAGCATTGGGCCCGCTACCGCTTTTAATTGCATCAAGTCAAGGCTGATCAATGCAATAACTAAAAATACATTTAATCCGACATCGCCGACAATGCTGTTAGCTCGAAGATCGACGCCAAAAGTTTTGCCGCGACCCAGTGTGTTAATGTAAATAGCTGCAAAAATCATCGCTGCAACATATTCAGGAAGATTCAAAGGTGTACCCGCAATGCTGACGTGATCAGCAAGGAATTTTTTCAAAATAACGCCTAAACCGATGGAAACAAAAACAACCCCAAGCACTTTTAAGAAATCATAAGCTGTGAGTTCATCTTTTGGAGCTACTTCAATATTACCGGCTTCATCAAAGTGTTGTAAGCTGCTTTCGTCCGGTGTGAGATTATACCTGCGAATAAGTGCAGAACCTACAGGACCACCAATAAGAGATCCCATAATAACCCCAAATGTTGCTGCTGCCAACGCTATAACTTCCCCGGATTGCAAACCCATTTCTTCGAGGGTAGGTCCCCAAGCACCTGCCGTACCGTGACCACCAACCATAGTGATAGAACCGCATGCTAAACCTAGTAACGAATTTTGTCCAAGTAGCTTGGAAAGACCCATACCGATAGTATTTTGGAATACAACTAACGCGGTTGAAATAAGAGTGAAGATAATAAATCCTTTTCCTCCCTTTTTCAGCGTTTCCAAGTTAGCTCCCAAACCGATAGTAGTGAAGAATACCATCATGAACGGATTTTTAAGAGTTTCATCCATTTCAAAAGTTGCAATGTTACCGACTTTTAACAGCAAATGAATAATAGCAAATAAAAAGCCGCCGATAACCGGTGCAGGAATACAGAAACGTTCAAAGAATGCTACTTTCCCACGTAAGTACTTACCAACAAATAAGACGATAATCGCAATCGCTACGGTTTGCATCATGTCTGTTTGAATAGTAAACATATTTTTCCTCCTATGTATAATATTACGCTTTTGCGTAAGACAAGTATAACATAAAAAGATTAATATGAAAACCTTTATTAAGTTAAAAAATAACCACCTTATCATTACGAAGTTGTTTCTCAAGGAACTGTAAACTCTTTCATGTTAAGCTGATTATAAGATGATAAACCGCATAGCTCCAGTCTATAAAAACAATTTCCCCGATAATCGTTTTCATATTTTATCTCTGTAAATGAGAAAATAGCCTTTACGACATCATTCGTCAGGTAAATAAGGTGAAGACCATCGCAAATCTCGCCCTAGTTTCTGACAGAATAAGGCAACGCGTCATAAAGCACCATAGGGCCAGTAGTCCCGAATAACGCATAGCGATTATATTACCCACTTCCTGATTATGATCTGGCTTATGACACCTATGTCGTTATGCCGGCTTCTTTTGGCGCTATACATCCCTATTATGTGTGTAAAACTTATCCCTAATTCATCACCCTGTCTAACACATGATACTTCTCACTATTCTATTGAATATGAATAATCGTATTGACCCCATAAAAAAAGAGCCTTAGAGGCTCCATTACTTATACTGTTTCGGAAGTTCGTTAATAGTACAGTGTCCAAAAGAAGTTTGGACCGACGACGTATCAATGACACGCTTGACTAAAACTTCAAACGGCTCTACATCCCCAGTAGTGTAAAAATCAATAGCCGGTGTTTTTCCTGCTTCAACATCTAGCAGCGTCATCAATTTATTAATAGTAAAGACAGCCGGGTCAATAATAGTGACCTGACGGCCTTGTTCTGTAAATACTGTTTCAAAAGCCTGACGTGCTAAAGGAAAATGGGTGCAGGCCAAAATCAAGGTATCATAATCATAGTCTTCAAATTTATTCAAATAGCGTCGTACTGTAGATAACGCTTCCTCATCATCTAAATGACCCTCTTCAATACTTAGCACCAGATCTGGCGCTCCAATACCCCTCAACTCAATCTCTGGATGTATAGGAGTTAAAGTATCTTCATAAACACGACTCTTCACAGCACCTTCTGTAGCGATATAGGCAATCTTATTATTCTTGGTCACAGTCGCAGCATACTCACAAGCCGGACTCACTACGCCAATAACCGGAAAAGGAAATTTTTCCTGAGCGTTTTTTAACCCATAAGCAGTTGCCGTATTACAGGCAATCACACAAGCTTCAATATCTTTTCCAAAGCTTCGAATACTTTGCTCGGTATAATATTCAACTTCCCAGCCCGGACGCTCACCATAGGGCATATGAAAGCTGTCGCCTAAATAGCATAAGGGCATCTTTAATCTATCAATACCTGCCTTTAAAATAGACAGACCACCTATTCCGCTATCAAAAAAAGCTATTTTTTTCACGGACAAATCCTTCCTTCTATAAAATAAAATGATTTTATTTCTATTTTAAATACTAGTCTATTAATTCAACCGCGTTTAATTATTATATCATATTTAAGGTTATACATCATAAAGCCTCATAAAAAAACACGTGACGTCAATTGATCGTCACGCGTTCTTAAAACCGGCAAAACCTACTCTCCCAGGCCGTCTCCAGCCAAGTACCATCGGCGTATTAAAGCTTAACTTCTGTGTTCGGAATGGGTACAGGTGTGTCCTTCATACTATGGATACCGGATAAACTCACAATCATATGCTTTGGTCAAGTCTTCGACCGATTAGTACTCATTAGCTCCACACATTACTGCGCTTCCACCTTGAGCCTATCTACCTCATTTTCTTCAAGGGGTCTTATCTATGGGGAAATCTCATCTCGAGGGGGGCTTCGTGCTTAGATGCCTTCAGCTCTTATCCCTTCCAAACTTAGCTACTCAGCCGTGCCATTGGCATGACAACTGATGCACCAGCGGTTTGTCCATCCCGGTCCTCTCGTACTAAGGATAGCTCCTCTCAAATTTCCTACGCCCACGACGGATAGGGACCGAACTGTCTCACGACGTTCTGAACCCAGCTCGCGTGCCTCTTTAATGGGCGAACAGCCCAACCCTTGGGACCTACTTCAGCCCCAGGATGAGACGAGCCGACATCGAGGTGCCAAACCTCCCCGTCGATGTGGACTCTTGGGGGAGATAAGCCTGTTATCCCCGGGGTAGCTTTTATCCGTTGAGCGATGGCCCTTCCACGCGGTACCACCGGATCACTAAGTCCTGCTTTTGCACCTGCTCGACTTGTTGGTCTCGCAGTCAAGCTCCCTTTTGCCTTTATACTCTTCGCACGATTTCCGTCCGTGCTGAGGGAACCTTTGAACGCCTCCGTTACTCTTTCGGAGGCGACCGCCCCAGTCAAACTGCCCGACTGACAGTGTCCCTTCCCCTGATTCAAGGGGTTAGGTTAGAATTCTAAGTTTAAAAGAGTGGTATCCCAACGGTGACTCCCTAAACACTGGCGTGCTTAGTTCTCTGTCTCCCACCTATCCTGTACATTCAAACTCAAAATCCAATGTCAACCTACAGTAAAGCTCCACGGGGTCTTTCCGTCCTGTCGTGGGTAAGCGGCATCTTTACCGCTACTACAATTTCACCGGATCCTTTGTTGAGACAGTGCCCAAATCGTTACACCTTTCGTGCGGGTCGGAACTTACCCGACAAGGAATTTCGCTACCTTAGGACCGTTATAGTTACGGCCGCCGTTTACTGGGGCTTCAGTTCTAAGCTTCGCTTGCGCTAACTCTTCCCCTTAACCTTCCAGCACCGGGCAGGTGTCAGCTCCTATACGTCGTCTTTCGACTTGGCAGAAACTTGTGTTTTTGGTAAACAGTCGCTTGGGCCTTTTCACTGCGACCCTATTGCTAGGGCTCCCCTTCTCCCGAAGTTACGGGGTCATTTTGCCGAGTTCCTTAACAAAGGTTCTTCCGCGCGTCTTAGGATTCTCTCCTCACCTACCTGTGTCGGTTTGCGGTACGGGCGATAGGTTACTCGATAGTGGCTTTTCTTGGCAGTGTGGATTCATAGACTTCTCTACTTGTTTTCGATCCGCATCACACTTCAGTGTTACTAGACACGGGATTTGCCTCGTGTCCCACCTTTGTGCTTGCACGCCGCACCAACTGGGCGCTTCTATTATCCTCCTGCGTCCCCACTTACGTGAACGCTTCCTATCGGTACAGGAATCTCAACCTGTTTGCCATCGACTACGCTTTTCAGCCTCGCCTTAGGTCCCGACTTACCCTGAGTGGACGAGCCTTGCTCAGGAATCCTTAGGTTTTCGACGGGTGAGATTCTCACTCACCTCTCGCTACTCATGCCAGCATTCTCTCTTCTGTAAAATCCACAGTGGCTTACGCCTTCTGCTTCGTCTCTTACACATTGCTCCTCTACCATCCTTACGGATCCACAGCTTCGGTATATAGTTTAGCCCCGGTTATCTTCGGCGCAGAGTCACTTGACCAGTGAGCTATTACGCACTCTTTAAATGTATGGCTGCTTCTAAGCCAACATCCTGGTTGTCTGAGTAACTCCACATCCTTTCCCACTTAACTATTATTTTGGGACCTTAGCTGGTGGTCTGGGCTGTTTCCCTTTCGACTATGAAGCTCATCCCACATAGTCTGACTCCTTAGTGCTTGATTTGGTATTCGGAGTTTGATAGGTCGCGGTAAGCTATTGCCCCCTAGACCAGTCAGTGCTCTACCCCCTCATCATTGTTCACTAAAGGCTAGCCCTAAAGCTATTTCGAGGAGAACCAGCTATCTCCGTGTTCGTTTGGCTTTTCACCCCTATCCACAGGTCATCCGATAACTTTTAAACGTTACCCGGTTCGAGCCTCCATCAGATTTTACTCCGACTTCACTCTGCCCATGGATAGATCACACGGTTTCGGGTCTATGACACCAAACTCTCGCCCTATTAAGACTCGGTTTCCCTACGGCTCCGAAGCTTTACTTCTTAACCTTGCTTAGTATCATAACTCGCTGGCCCGTTCTACAAAAAGTACACGATCCTGGCTTGTGCCAGTTTCGCTGCTTGTAAACATTAGGTTTCAGTTTCTATTTCACTCCCCTCTCGGGGTTCTTTTCACCTTTCCCTCACGGTACTGGTTCGCTATCGGTCACCAAGTAGTATTTAGCCTTGGGGGGTGGTCCCCCCGTCTTCCCACCGGGTTTCTCGTGTCCTGTGGTACTCTCTTGTGCTGATAGTGTCCGGTTTTCGCTGACAGGGCTGTTACCTTCTTTGGCTTACCTTCCCAGGTAATTGGACTAACCGTATCTATCGTCTGCACGCTTGGGCTCTATCCCGTTCGCTCGCCGCTACTGAGAATATCGATGTTTCTTTCTTTTCCTCGGGTTACTTAGATGTTTCAGTTCACCCGGTTCGCTTCCTTAAGTTATGGATTCGCTTAAGGATACCTCGTACGAGGTGGGTTGCCCCATTCGGACATCTACGGATTGATGGCTATTTGCGCCTCCCCGTAGCTTATCGCAGCTTGTCACGTCCTTCGTCGCCTCTTGGTGCCTAGGCATTCACCTAATGCTCTTTTTTACTTGACCTTTGCTAATCAATTCTGTATTGACTGCATTTTTATCCAGTGAAGATTGTCAATTGTTCTTATGTTAGAAATTTTGACTTGTCTTCTCTTGTGTTTTTCATATGATTGTGTAGTTTTCATGGTTCGTGGTCTGCATCGCAGACATTTGACCCTTGTGGAATTGCACCACAACACGCTCTCTAGAGAGGTCCATATATAATTTCATAGTGTAGAACGAAAGTCATAAGACTTGATTGTAACCCGAACCTGACGTGTCCTTAGACACATAAGGTTCTTCGGTTTTCCTTAGAAAGGAGGTGATCCAGCCGCACCTTCCGATACGGCTACCTTGTTACGACTTCACCCCAGTCACTTATCCTACCTTCGACGGCTGCTTCTTTCGTTAGCTCACCGGCTTCGGGTATTACAAGCTCCCATGGTGTGACGGGCGGTGTGTACAAGACCCGGGAACGCATTCACCGCAGCATTCTGATCTGCGATTACTAGCAACTCCGACTTCATGTTCTCGAGTTGCAGAGAACAATCCGAACTGAGATCGGCTTTTTGAGATTCGCTTGGCATCACTGACTTGCTCGCTCTTTGTTCCGACCATTGTAGCACGTGTGTAGCCCAGGACATAAAGGGCATGATGATTTGACGTCATCCCCACCTTCCTCCGATTTATCATCGGCAGTCCCTCTAGAGTTCCCATCGTTACATGCTGGCAACTAAAGGTAAGGGTTGCGCTCGTTGCGGGACTTAACCCAACATCTCACGACACGAGCTGACGACAACCATGCACCACCTGTATTAGTGTCTCCGAAGAGAAGGGTGTATCTCTACACCGGTCACTAGTATGTCAAGCCCTGGTAAGGTTCTTCGCGTTGCTTCGAATTAAACCACATGCTCCGCTGCTTGTGCGGGTCCCCGTCAATTCCTTTGAGTTTCATGCTTGCGCACGTACTCCCCAGGCGGAGTGCTTAATGTGTTAACTGCGGCACCGAAATTCTCCGACACCTAGCACTCATCGTTTACGGCATGGACTACCAGGGTATCTAATCCTGTTTGCTACCCATGCTTTCGTTCCTCAGCGTCAGTTTGTGACCAGTAAGTCGCCTTCGCCACCGGTATTCCTCCTAATATCTACGCATTTCACCGCTACACTAGGAATTCCACTTACCTCTTCACTACTCAAGTCATACAGTTTCTAATGCTTACAGAGGTTGAGCCTCTGCCTTTCACATCGGACTTGCATGACCGCCTGCGAACCCTTTACGCCCAGTGATTCCGGACAACGCTCGCCCCCTACGTATTACCGCGGCTGCTGGCACGTAGTTAGCCGGGGCTTCCTCCTATGGTACCGTCATTATCTTCCCATAGGACAGAGCTTTACGAATCGAAATCCTTCTTCGCTCACGCGGCGTCGCTGCATCAGGGTTTCCCCCATTGTGCAATATTCCCCACTGCTGCCTCCCGTAGGAGTTTGGACCGTGTCTCAGTTCCAATGTGACCGTTCACCCTCTCAGGCCGGTTACTGATCGCTATCTTGGTGAGCCGTTACCTCACCAACTAATTAATCAGCCGCGAGCCCATCTTTGACCGCTAGGCACTTTGATCGATTCGACAGGTGTCAATTCGATGTTATCGGGTATTAATCACCGTTTCCGGTGGCTATCCCCGTGTCAAAGGCAGGTTGCTCACGTGTTACTCACCCGTCCGCCGCTAATCCTCGCTCACGTCACCTCGAAAGGTTCTGTGTGTGATTCATCGCTCGACTTGCATGTGTTAGGCGCGCCGCCAGCGTTCGTCCTGAGCCAGGATCAAACTCTCGATAAAAAGTTTTTGTCCTTAGCTTTCAGTTGTTTCACTGACTTTTCCGCTAAGCTTGCTTGCTTATGATTTTTCGTTTTCTACACTATGTAATTATCTTGGTTCAGCGCTATCTCTTTCGAGACAGCTTATACATTATATTTCTCAAGCTCAACTTTGTCAAGAAGTTTTTACAATTCTTTTAAAGTTTTTTTCGAGCTCAAGCGCTCCTCTTTTGAAGTAGCTTATATATTGTATTCCCCCGGAAAAGATTTGTCAAGAACTTTTTATAATTTTTCTTGAACATTTTATTTTCGAGGACCACCTCTTGAAGCAGCTCATATATGATATGACGTTCAGCCTTCAGTGTCAAGTACTTTTTTCTTTGATAATCCTTCCTTAAACCGGTTTAAATATCAGCACCAATAGCTCGGTGAGTCCATAGAGCACCACTTGGTGGGTCACGTAGATGAGCAGGCTTTTGCGACCGATCTGGCTAATGAGATTGGGACGCCCATAGTGCCCGAAGTAGTCTTTTCCTTTTATCCAGTCTCCGAAAATGAAGCCTGCCGTTAAAAGCAGTACCCACGGCAACAACGGAAAATAGTCGGTCGAGGTAAACGTACTGTTTGGAAAGCCTAAAGGATACAGGTTCAAAGCGTAGAGTCTCTGAGGCAGTTCCCTACCGAAGGCAACCCCGGACGGAATCGTATAGGTGCCTATGTACAAGCATGCAAAAAAGACGGCAAAAGTCGCCGGCAGACGCCGCAAATGTTGCTGCAACAGTCCCACGACGACAAGACTTGCGCCCAAGCCGTTTAATACGCCGAAATATATGGACAGATCCGGCGTGATCCATGTCGTGACAAGAGTGATGAGAACCCCTAATACTGTAAGCTTCAATCCTCGTTTAATGTTCTTTTCTCCGGTAAGAAAGCTCGCCGTCATCCCCGAGATCCAAAAGAAGCTCACAGCTATACTGCGCTGCCACCAGGTGGTAAAGGTCGTACCGTCGTACCACGACAGCTGCCAGTATAAATTGATGTCATAGGCAAAGTGAAAGAGAACCATGGCGATCACTGTCAATCCTCGCCATGTGTCTAAAAGATGGTTACGCTTCATGGCGCAGTCCTCTGAGCAGTGCAATTTCTTTGGCATGGCCGTCGTTATCCAGCGGCGTTTCTAAATAGAAGGGCAGATCTCGCAGTGCCGGATGGTTGATGATGTCCTCTATCGCCTGAAGTCCAATATGGCCTTTGCCGATTTCCTCGTGACGATCTTTGTGGGCGCCTCTTGGATTTTTCGAGTCGTTGAGATGCACGGCTTTGAGGCGATGCAGGCCGACAGTTTCATCAAAGTGGCGCAAGACACCGTCCAGATCATGGACGATATCATAGCCGCCTTCGTGCAGATGGCAGGTATCCAGACAGACGCCCACCTTGTCCTGAAGGCGCACGCCGTCGATAATGGCAGCGAGTTCTTCAAAGGTCCGTCCCAATTCCGTCCCCTTACCTGCCATGGTCTCAAGGAGTACGGTGGTGGCCATATCGTCCCAAAGAATCGCGTTAAGACATGACTGCACCAACTGAATACCTTTCTCCACTCCCTGTCCGACGTGAGAACCGGGATGAAAGTTGTAGAGTTGCGGCCCAAAGAACTCCAGACGTTCAATGTCTTCTCGCATGGCCGCATGAGCAAACTCCAGCACATAGTCCTTATCGGACGCCGGGTTCAAGGTGTAGGGCGCGTGAACGAGGATGTCGACATGCCTTTCTTTTAGAAATCGCGCGTCAGCTTCATCCCAAGATTTCATTTTCGAACCTCTGGGGTTGCGTATAAAAAATTGTAGTGTGTTGCCGCCTTGGGCCACCATGCTCTCATACAGTCCACGGTAACCTTTTGCGAAAGATTGATGGGATCCGATTTTTAAAGTAGTCATATAGGTATTATACCTCATCTGAAGGCGTCGTGTTTTTAAAGCTTGTTTTCTTCTGATATAATGGAGGGCAAAGGAGGTCAGCTATGCCTGAAAAAATTCTCGTTGTGGACGACGAACAGTCCATTGCAGATATTATCCAATACAACTTAGCCAAAGAAGGTTATGAGTCCCAAGCCGCCTACGACGGCAAGGCCTGCCTGGATAGCCTGAGTCAGAGTCATTTTGACCTTGTCATTTTAGATATTATGATGCCGGTCATGGACGGTTTCTCCGTGTTAAAAGAGCTTAGAAAAACCAAGAACACCCCGGTGATTATTCTCACCGCCAAAGACGACGAAGTCGATAAGATTCTAGGCTTGGAGTTGGGGGCCGATGACTATGTGGTGAAGCCTTTCTCCATGCGCGAACTCATGGCTCGTGTCAAGGCGATTCTGCGTCGTCGAAACCTCGCCCCTTCCGCCGATGATGTCACATTTAAATGGGCAGACTTGGAAGTGGACTTGAACAAATATGAAGTCCGCAAGAAAGGTGTGCTGATTGAGCTCACCCTTCGGGAGTTCGAGCTTCTCAAATTCCTTGTCAAAACGCCCGGCCAAGTTTACTCTCGGGAAGAACTTCTGGATAAGGTATGGGACTACGACTACTACGGCGACATCCGCACCGTGGATGTGACGGTGCGTCGACTGCGCGAAAAAATTGAAGACTCCAAAGACTACAAATACATTCTCACCAAACGCGGCGTAGGCTATTACTTCGGAGGCTGATATGTTCTCAAGTATCAAGTACCGATTCATCACCCTCTACCTTATTCTCATGTTACTGTGTATGGCCATTGTCGGTACCTTTATTATCAATCGTCTGGAATCTGTCCAGGTGGATAACGCTACGGAAAATATGCATGCCACGATGAACTCCATTATCAGCACCTCGAACTATTTAAACACAGACAACTGGCTGGAGAATAACGACAAGATTATCGACACCTTTGTCAGTTGGCGTCTGATGCCCTCCCAGGTGCTCTACGCCATCACCTCAGATAAAGGTGATCCTCTGATTATTGCCGCTTCACGCAATTCCAACAACCCGGTGGCATTGTCCAATGACGCTCTGGAACCGGATATGGTCTTGCAGGCCCTGGCCGGCAACGAGGAAGAGCGCACGGTGCACGCCGGCACCGAAGACGTCCACGAAAAACATATTGCCAAGCCGGTCTTTGCTCCCGGCGGACAGGTGATGGGTGTGCTGTACATGACCGAATCGTTAACCGCGATCTATAACGTTGTGGATAACGCCCGGGTCATCCTGACCTATGCCACGGGTATTGCCGTTTTTATCACGGCGATTCTCGGGTATTTTCTTGCCAATTCCATCACCACGCCCATTCGTGCCGTCACCAAAAAGGCAAGAAAAATGGCCAACGGCGATTTTCATCAACACGTGGATGTGAAGAGTAATGATGAAATCGGCAAGCTCGGCTCCATGTTCAACCTGCTTACCGAAAAGCTCAACGCCACGATCGCCGATATGGAACTGGAGCGAGGGAAGCTTGACTCCATCTTTACTTATATGCAGGAAGGCTTGGTGGCGGTGGATCGGAACGGTACCCTCGTCCACGTCAATCCCACGGCGAAGCGCATTTTGAAAAAACCAGACGCCGCAGAGCTGGATTTGTCACCGCTGCCGCTAAACAAAGTGGACTATAACGACTTCACCACCCTGGTCGGTGAAGAAGAGCTATTGTTAAAGGGAAAGTATTACAAGATTAAGTACGGTCCGTTTCGTCGGGAGCGCTCCATTCAGGGTCTCATCGTGGTCTTTCAGGACGTCACACGGGAGCACAACTTGGATGCTCTGCGCAAAGAATTTGTCGCCAATGTTTCTCACGAGCTGAAAACTCCCATCACCACAGTACAAACCTATTCGGAGACCCTCCTGGACTCGGATTTGCTTGAGGGGCCTCAGAAGCATTTTATTGCCACCATCAACCATGAAGCGCAGCGAATGGGACAGCTGGTGACCGATCTGCTTGCCCTTTCTAACATTGACTACGGAACCCATGCGATGACCTTGGCGCCGATATCTCTACGCTCTGTCATCGATGAAACGCTGAGCAATCTGAAAGTGATGATTGCACAGAAAAACCACCGCATCACCCTTCATCTGCCGGAGGACACACCGGCAGTCCTTGCGGATCGCAGTGCTCTTGAGCGAATTTTAAACAACATCATCTCCAACGCGGTGAAGTATACCGATCCCAACGGTCATATTGATATCTGCGCTGAAAGCGCAGTGCCAGACAGCGTCACACTGCGCGTCCAAGACAACGGCATCGGCATCCCGAAAGAGGACCTGGGACGTATTTTTGAACGCTTTTACCGAGTGGAAAAGAGCCGCAGCCGTGCCATGGGCGGCACGGGGCTCGGCCTTTCCATTGCCAAAGAAATGACCGATCGGATGCACGGCAAGCTTACCATCGATTCGGAGCTGGGGGTGGGCACCACCGTTCACCTCACCTTAAGGAGCCCTCACAATGAAGGACAATAAAGAACGGTTTCTCGACAGTATACTGGTGTTGTTGGTGGCACTACTCCTCGTCCAGTCCGGCCTCTTGTGGATGGACTCCGGACGGCAAAAGAGCACCTCAACCCTTGCCGCTGTAGATACCTCACGTCTGGAACGCAACTTGATACGTCCGTCACAAATGATTGTCAACATCGGCAACCACCACTACAAAACACCTTTTTTTGACATGGTCTACGGTCAGTTGGAAACAGAGATTTTACAGCGTCTTGACACCGTGGATCTCAAATCGTTGGAGACGGTGGATCGGGACACCTACATGAACTATCAGTACTACCCGTCTCTGGTCTTTCGCTATGCATCACGAGTGCCGATGGGCACGTTGTTGAATCTCCTCGGCACACACCAGAACGAACCCTTTGCTTTAGATGAAATCTACCTCGCAGAGAATCAGATGATTATAACCAGTGCCGGCACCCACTACGTTGTGGCGAATCCACCGAAACTGAGTTCTGATCTACTTAGCGCAAACACCATGACATACAAAAATTTTAACGAACGCTACCAGGTCAAGAAGAATCTCTACGTGCCCGACTCCGTGACCTACCCCATCCCTGAAATCACCTATGCGACAGATATGAGCGGCCTCATGCGTGACGATGCCTTTGTCGGGAATCTCTCCACCCAATTCTTTCAAAAAGATATTGAGCACATTCGGGATTTGGAAGAAGACACCCAACGCACACTGGTCTACGAAAATCAATTCCTCTACATCAACGACCGAGGCACCATTGAATTTGAAGACGCCAGCCGCTTTTCTTCCCCTCAAGTCAACCTCCACACATCCTTTACCACCGCCCTCGAATTTGTCGCGGACAAAGTAGCCAACAGCGGTCTCTACCTGTCTGCCATCGAACCCGTGACCTTTGAAGGCAACCAGGGCTATCGCTTTACCTTCGATCGCCTGGAGCGCAACATCCCTGTCGTTATGATGGAAGATGATGCCCACTACGTGGAGCTTGAAGTCTATAACACCCATATCCGTCGTTTTCGTCAAAACCACCGGGTGGTGGCGCCCGCTCCGAAAGAAACCTCACGAAGCCTCATTCCTCTTTCTCTGGATACGATTTTAAGCCGCAACAGCTCAACCTTCGGTCCGTCTGTCGCCGCAGCTATGACAAGTATCGCCAATGTCGGCATCAGCTATCTGGATGACACATTAAGCGGCGATCCGGATTTACGCCCCGCCATCTACATTGACTACAACAACCGCCGTCTCTACTTCAATCCTTTGAGCGGCCGCCTGATTATGGAGCGATAGTATGGATTGGTCTCAAGCTAAAAAAATCTTAATACTTGCCCTGCTCGTCACCAATCTCATCCTCGGCGGCACACTGCTATGGCACCACATTCGCGACAAAGATCCCACCCTGTCCGACGATTTTATCCAAGAAGTCACCACGCGCCTTGCGGCCAAGGGTATTGAAGTCCGTGCAGACATTCCTCACCGGGAGATTGAATTGCCTTCCCTGAAAGTAGAACTGCAAAACTACAATCCTCAAACCTTAAACGCCGAATTCTTTGACGGCAAAGGGACGGTGGACCGACCGAATTCATCGTTTACACAAATCAGTCACGGCGATGACATCCTCTCGTTAGTCAATCGCCGCCGGGTGATCTACGAACACATCGGCACACTCACACCATCAGAAGGGGATCCAGAAGCAGTTGCCAAGGCCTTTTTACTGGATCACAACTTCACCACTCAGGATATGATGCTCACCTACACCTCGGAAAATGACGGTATCACTACACTGCACTATGCCAAGGTCTACAACGGCATTCTCTTAGAACGCAGCTTCACTAACTTAACCGTCCAAGACGGCCATGTGATTGCCATGGATCGACTGTGGCTGGACGTCTTAAACGAGTCCCAAAGCGCCGTGACTTTGAAGTCCGCAACGCGAGCGCTGCTGGAACTCATGGGCAGTGATGATCCGCCGGTCGGAGCCATTGTGCGCATTGATCCGTGCTACTACTTCGACCCGGAAGAGCAAGGCTACATTGAAGACATCACTAAAACCAGCGAAGGCCGTGCCACACCATATTGGCGGTTTCAGCTGGAAAACGGCGACACCGTAACCATTCAGTCCACCCGATAAGGCAGATGACCTAAGACCGACCTATGGGAATAAGAGGTCGGTCTTTTCATCGTGCCCGTCACCACTATATCGTCATACCTATCTCTCGATGTGCTGAGGGCAGCGAGTCACTGCATGCACCAAAGATATGCGCCACGACACGGTCTATACCTTGTCCCCCAAAAGACGAAAATACACAGGATACCCAGCGTGATACGTGACTTTTACCTGGAGCTTTTCCGTCCACAGAAAGCTGGGAGCAAAATAATATAATTATAAAATAAACCGTGAATCCAGGAGGTGTTTATGTCACTCATTAAAATTGAAAATCTCACGTTCTCCTACTATGGCTATGTGAAACCTGTATTTGAAAATGTATCCTTCTCCTTTGATACCAACTGGAAAACAGGATTGATCGGAAGAAACGGCATCGGTAAATCCACACTGTTCAAACTACTTTTAAAGCAAGAGGTCTATCAAGGCAAAATCAGCTCAAGTGTTGACTTTGTTAAATTCCCGCCGGACATAAGAAACCCGTCACAATTAGTGATTGCATTGTATCAAGAACTGCTGCCTGATGAAGCAGACTGGAAATTATGTCGAGAACTGAATTTGCTCCACCTGGATGAGAATCTGATTTACCGAGCGTTTGACACGCTGTCTAAAGGCGAACAAACCAAAATCCTTTTAGCTATGTTATTTACCAAAGACGACGGGTTTTTGCTGATTGATGAACCCACCAACCATTTAGATCTGGAGGGCAGACAAGTTGTCAGTGACTATCTGAAAAGCAAAAAAGGTTTTTTGCTTATATCGCATGACAGAAATTTTTTAGACGGCTGCATTAACCATGTGATTGCCCTGAACAGAAACTCTATTGATGTTCAATCAGGAAATTTTACATCATGGTATGACAACAAAACCCTCAAAGACCGGTTTGAACTCGGTCAAAATGAGAAATTACAAAAAGATATTAAACGATTAAAAGACGCTGCACGACAAAGTCAAATGTGGTCCGATAAAATTGAAACGACTAAAAATGGTATGAAAGTGTCCGGGGTAAAACCGGACAAGGGGCGTATCGGTCACCGGTCAGCCAAGATGATGAAGAAGTCCAAAAATTTAGAACATCGCCAACATAAGGCCATAGAGGAAAAACAGCGTCTATTAAAAGATATCGACGCCAAGGAAAGTCTCTTGCTCCATCCGTTAGCCCATCACAAAAATCCGCTGCTGTCCGTCCGCGATGTAGCCGCATACTATGGCGACGTGCAGCTATTCAGTCACCTAAGCTTTGAGATAAATCAAGGTGATATCGCGGCTATATATGGTGGTAACGGGAGCGGAAAATCCACCCTGATTAAAATTTTATTAGGTTTACATCACGACTATACCGGCGAGCTGCACTTGGCAAGCGGGCTGAAAATATCGTATATTCCTCAAGCTGCATCGGATTTAACAGGGCGCTTAAATGAGTATATTCATCAGCACAATGTAGATGACACATTGTGTAAAACGATCCTCAGTAAATTAGATTTTTCCAAAGCATTGTTTGACATGGATATGCAGCATTACAGCGACGGCCAGAAAAAGAAAGTGTTACTTGCTGTCAGTTTGTCAAAGCCGGCCCATGTATTTATTTGGGATGAACCGCTAAATTACATTGATGTCATCTCAAGAATCCAGATTGAGGAGATGATCAAAGCCGCAACGCCCACGCTGATATTTGTGGAACACGACAAGCGATTTGCAGACGAGCTGGCCAATAAAATCATTCAGGTATAAACAAACTCCTCATCACGCGCGAAAATAGAACGCCTGCAACAGTAAATCCACCAGGGTTTACTGTTTTTCTTTGCCTAAATCGAAAAGGTGTCTTAATAAAAAAGAGCCTGAGCAGCGAAGCATCTCTTAGCATCACAAAAGGTCTCTCACAGCCGCTTGTATAGGACCGTACCTTCGTCGTCCCAAGTGAGCGAGCCTTTATTCTAAGGTCACTTCACCGGATGTAAAAAACTATTCCCAACAAGCGAATCGTGGGTGGTATAATTGAAAAAAACCAACGGAGGAAATGATGATATGAAAAAAGATTTCACCAAAATGCGTACACCGCATACTTATGCCATTATTTTTTGTGTTGTCATCGTGTGTTGGCTTCTCACCTTTCTAATTCCGGCAGGGAAGTTCACCACGCAGGACATCACCTACACCAACGCTCAAGGCGAAGAAACGACCAAAACCGTCCTGGACGCTGCGACGTTTCGCTATGCCTACAATCTCAATTCGGACTTTTTAAAAGCAGAACTGCCGACGCTCATGGCGGATGAAGCTGCCATGATGGAGCTGGAAGTGGATGGGGATCTGCTCTCAGCTGCCCTGACAGAAGAGACCCTCACCCAGGACATCTTGGATGAAGCGGGCCTTTCCGATGACGAACTGTACGCACGCTACGGTCTCGACTTCTACGATACGTCTGAGAAACTGCACAAGACCGCCGGTCTTTGGGGTACGGACGATACCGGCGGATTCGGCGTCTTAAACTACCTCTTTGAAGGTCTGGTCAGCGGTGACAAATACGGCACGGCTGTCGGGATTGTTGCCATGATTCTGGTTGTCGGCGGCGCTTTCGGGGTCATCCTTGCTACCGGCTCCATAGATGCCGGCATCTACGCTTTCATTCACAAGGCCAAGGGCATGGAAAAGTTGGCTCTGCCGCTGCTCTTCTTCCTCTTTTCTCTCGGCGGTGCGACCTTCGGTATGTCGGAAGAAGTCATTCCGTTTTCTATGATTATGGTGCCTTTTGTCATTGCCTTAGGCTATGACTCCATTGTCGCCGTGACCGTATCCTTTGTCGCATCCCAAGTCGGCAACGCCGCATCGTGGATGAGTCCTTTCAGTGTGGCCGTGGCTCAAGGTATTGCCGGCGTGCCGATTCTCTCCGGCGCCACCTTCCGTCTGGTGATGTGGTTTATTGTTACCGGACTCAGTGCCGCCTATATGATGCGCTACGCAGAAAAAATCCGCAAAAATCCAACGTTATCCGTAGCCTATGAAACCGACGCACATTTCAGAGACCAACTTCAAAACACCTCCGGCGAAGTCCAAGCCTTCACCTTAGGTCACAAACTGGTTCTCTTTGAAGTGCTCCTCGGTCTGGTGTGGATTATCTGGGGGGTTACGGTCCACGCCTACTACATTCCTGAAATTGCATCCCAATTCTTTGTCATCGGTTTTGTCTGCGGCATCACCGGTATCATCTTTAAACTCAACGGCATGACTGTCAACTCCATGGCCGGCGCATTCCAACAAGGCGCTGCGGACCTGGCGGGGACGGCTGTGGTCGTCGGGATGGCAAAAGGCATTCTTCTCACCCTCGGCGGATCTGACGCCAGCGTACCGTCCACATTAAACACCATTCTCTACACAGTGGGCAACCTCTTAAACGGCGTACACCAATCTGTCGCCGCCGTCGGGATGTATTTCTTCCAAAGCGCCTTCAACATGGTCGTCACGTCCAACTCCGGCCAAGCGGCGCTGACCATGCCGATTATGGCGCCGCTCTCTGATATTGTCGGCGTCAACCGCCAAATCGCCGTCCTTGCCTACCAACTGGGTGCCGGCTTTGTCGATGCCTTCTCACCGGTCTCGGCAAGTCTGATCGGGATTCTTGGTGTGGCCGGCTTGGATTGGAGCAAGTGGGCGAAGTTCCAAGTTAAAATGCAAGGCTTCTTCCTGCTTATGGGTACAGTCATTGTTGTCTTCGCCGTGATTATCGGCTTTAATTAAACACGTCACAGGAGACACTATGATTACTCTTATCAAACGCGCCGACATCTATGGCCCGGAACCTCTCGGCATTCACGATGTGCTTCTTGTCGGCGACAAAATTGCGGCGATCGGCGATAATCTGGAGGTAGAGCTACCCGTTGAGCTCACTGTCATCGACGCCAACGAACTCAAGCTCACCCCCGGCTTTATCGATAGCCATGTCCACATCTTGGGTGGTGGCGGCGAAGGCGGCTTTAAAACGCGGACTCCGGAAGCCACATTGACGACCTTCACCCAAAACGGCGTCACCACAGTTGTCGGTACGCTCGGCACTGACGGCATCACCCGCTCACTAAAGAGTCTTCTGGCCAAAGCCCGTGCCCTCACTGAAGAAGGGATAACCTGTTTTATCTACACCGGATCTTACCGACTTCCCCTCACTACCCTGACCGGCTCAATCATGGAGGACATCATTCTCATTGATAAAGTCATCGGCATCGGAGAAGTCGCGCTAAGCGACCACCGCTCCTCACAACCCACCTTTGACGAATTCATTCGTGCGGTGGCGGATGCTCGTGTCGGCGGTATGCTCTCGGGCAAAGTCGGCATAGTCAACGTCCACATGGGCGATGGCAAGACCAACCTAGACTATCTTATCCGTGCTGTCACAGACACGGAACTGCCCATCACCCAGTTCGTGCCCACCCACATCAATCGCAATCCGGAGCTGTTTGAAGCCGGCATTGAGTTTGCCCAGCTGGGCGGTGTCATCGACTTTACCGGAAACACCGACCCGGAAGCTGCGGAACGCGACTACGGCGAAGTCCCTTTCTATAAAGGCCTGAGCCGCTTACAAAAAGCCGGATGCAGTCCTCACAGCTACACCCTCACGTCCGACGGACAGGGTAGTCTTCCGGTCTTTGACGAGGCAGGCAACCTCACCGGTCTGGGGGTCGGCACAAGCTCTGTCCTTTTAGAGGAAGTCAAACGTGCCGTGGCCTACGGTCACCCTCTGGATGTACCGCTGCGTGCTGTGACGGAAAATCCCGCCCGCATTTTAAAACTGGCAAACAAGGGCCGAATCGACGTCGGTCGGGACGCCGATTTGCTTCTCTTGGATAAGGATCTGAATCTGAACACTGTCATTGCCCGAGGACAAATCATGGTGCGTGACGGCAACACTCTGGTTCACGGCACATTTGAAAACAACTAATATCATGGAAAAACACCACAAATTTGTGGTGTTTTTTCTTGTACGATTTATCACAACAAAACCACCAGCTGTGCTGGTAGAAAGCTTTAGCTTCAGGCAATAAAAAACCTCCAATGATAAAATAGTTGAGTCATCGGCAACAAACTATCAAGGAGGTATCCAGTATGGGTAGTGTAAGTACTATGTAGTACTCACCAAAATATAGAAGGCAAATACTATATGCAAAAATAAAACAAGCCCTAGAAAAAATATTACGAGAATTATGTGAAAGGAAAGAAATAAAAACAATAGAAGCAGAATGTTGTCCGGACCCTATTCACATGTTAGTAGAAGTATCGCCCAAATATAGCATGTTCCAAATAATGGGATACTTGAAAAGAAAAAGTAGTTTAATACTATTTAATCGACATGCTAACCTAAAATACAAATATGGTAATAGACACTTTTGGTTAGAGGATATTATGTCGATACAGCTTCAAAATCGGTGGTCTCACACCACGAGCCCTCCGCTCAGCAGGGTAAACCAACAGGCAGCAAGTAACAGTGTGAGCTCGATCATGGATTCCATCCGTCAAGCTTTTATCCTTGTTCGTCTCAGTCACTTGATTCCACATTGACCCTTGCCATCTGTAAGCGCGTCCTTGTCGAGGCTCTCCGTCAACCTTTGGTCCGTGAGGATACGAGCGCTTCAATAGCAGTTTTATGGTGTGCCGGAAGATAAATTGAAAAAAGTTTTTAAAATCCTATTGACAGGATCCGACGACCCTGATATTATTCACTTAGTTACTTAAGCAACTAACCACTTAAGGAGAATATTATGTTTAACCCTACAAAACCCATCTTCATTCAAGTGGCAGAGATTATTGAAAATCAAATTCTTGACGGCAGTCTTCAACCTCATGACCAGACGCCGTCGACCAACGAATTCCAACAAATTTATGCCATCAATCCCGCCACGGCACGCAAAGGACTGAATCTGCTCATTGAAGACAACGTCCTGTACAAAAAACGGGGTCTGGGAATGTTTGTCAGCGACGATGCCAAAGCCATCATCGTAAAGAAACGACAAGACATCTTTTTTAACGAGAAAATCCCTGCCCTGCTCAACGAAATGGCTCGTCTCAACATCGCAGTTGAAACGTTCATTGAAAAACTCAGCGAGGTGAATCATGCTTAACGCACAACATATCAACAAATCTTACCAACACGATGTACTCACAGATGTGAATGTCACGCTGAAGCCGGGTACCATTTACGGTCTCTTCGGCCGCAACGGCATCGGTAAGACCACATTGCTTAAAATTTTATCCAATCACATTGTCCACTACCAAGGTGAGGTGCACCTTGACGGTAAGGTGCTCAAAGAAAACGATCCGCTCACATCTCAAGTCTACTTGAGCTTGGACTACACCGATCCGACCTTGGAACATCAAAAACTGAACAATCTCATCAGTTTCGCCGCAGCAAGTTTGCCGCACTTTGACGCCTCCTATCTCGAACAACTGATGGGCACCTTTAATTTGAATCCCAAGGCCAAGTTAAAGTCCCTGTCCAAGGGCACACGCATTCTGTTTTTCACCCTTTTAGGTCTTGCGAGCGGCGCACCGTACACCTTCTTTGACGAACCCACAGCAGGCCTTGATCCGGCGAACAAGGAGCTTCTCTTTAAACAAATTCAAGCCATTCGCGACGACGGTCGGTGTGTGGTCATCGCCACCCACGACATCGGCGAGATGGAACGCCTTGTCGATCACGTCCTCATACTGAACGCCGACGTAGTTTTGGATGCGTCCATGGAAGAGATCGCTGACAAAGCGTTTCGCGTCTTTGGCGATCAGGCTACCCTCGACGCACACCTCGCCGGAAAAAATATTCTGGGTCGCGATACCTTCGGCGGCAAATCCATTGTCTATATTTACGATACCTTGGCACCGACCGCCCAACTGGACATCGCGCCGCTGTCACTCAAAGATCTCTTTATCTACCTAACAGGAGGAAATGCTCATGTTGAATCATAACACCATACTGCACCAACTGCGTACCATCGGTCGCACATTTATCAACTACTGTCTCGGCATCAGTGTGGTGCTCGCTATCATCATCGCCTTTTTGGCTACAGCCAATACCTACGCACCATCCCTCGGCGATGTAACACCGAATGAAATAGCCATTGTACTCTTATGTATTGCAATTGGAGTTTGCGGACTCGCATCGGTCTTTACCGCATTTAGCGCCGCATCCAACAGCATACACCTCTATTATCTAAATGGGATTCACATGGGCCGCTCCCGGAAAAGCCTGCTTCTCGAAAACTTCCTCGTCTATACTGTCGCCGTATTCCTGATGAGCCTCCTCGTTTACCTTTTGATGCTGTTGACGAGGTATATGCCCAATGATATCGTCTTCTATGATTTTATGCTGGCCCACGAACCTTTCGTCGGCTTACTCGCCATCGGACTGTCGGGCAGTGCCCTTGCGATGTTCATCAGCTTTCTGGAATACCGATTCAATATGATAATCAGTCTGGTGATATTTTTCGCACTGCAATTCTTTGCGCCATACTTGCTCGCCATGATCGGCCTTCCTGATATGAACTATGCCGACTTCAGTTTTCTCTCCACCGACATCGCCTATGCCTTGCCGCTGTACCTGATTGTCTATGCCCTTGCCGTCGCACTGCTCGTCAGAAAGGATGTTTAAGCGGCCATGAGACTGGGCAAAATCATACTCAAAGGTCTCGGCATCCTCATCCTGATCGCCATCCTTACCATGATGGGATTTCTGATCTACGCCAACCGCAAGGCGCTTGCGATCGACATGCCCCACACCGCTAAAACAGTGGCGACAATGCAGGAGGAAGGGCAGCACCTAAGTGCTATCGCCGATCACCCTGGCGTCCGTCTTTTCGGTCTCGGCGAGATGACCCACGGCAATCACAGAGCTCAGACCCTTCGTCTGGATATGATTCAGACCTTGGCGGAGCACGGGGTGCGCTATATTTTTCTTGAGACCCCCTATAAAGACGGCTACGCCATTGAGCGCTATATTCAAGGCGATGACACCACCCCGCTAAAGGATATCGTCGACGCCCAAGATTTCTGGCTGTATCATACCGAAGAAATGGTCACGCTGTACCGCTGGATGCGCACCTATAATGATACACACAGCGACAAACTCCACGTTTATGGCGTGGATATGCAGGAATTTGACAGCGCTGCCGCCATCTTGGTACACAAGCTCAAAGCCATGGCCGTGGACACCGGCGCCATTCAATCCGCTCTGGAAAAAGGCGATAAAGCCGCGGCGGTAGAAGCCATGACGTCGGCCCTCACCACTGCTGACGTGACGACGCAAAGCCGTTTCGATTCTACGGATCTCAAGCTGAACCTGGCCGTACTGAAACAATACGTCACCAACGAGACACTGACAGCACAGACACAACCCGGCCAAGTCTATTCCGAAGACGCCTACACCTTCAGAGACAAAAGCATGGCAGAGAACACATTGCTCGTTCTCAGTCACGGACGCGGCCTCATCTTGGCTCACGATATGCACATCGCCAAACTCAGTAACCTCAATCCCACTATGGGTAAGATCCTGACCCAAAGCCTGGGGGACGGCTACTACGCCGTTGGCACCTTCGCAAGAGACCTCCGCTTCTATGCCATGGACGCCTTTATCCACACCGGTTCCCCGAAAGTGTGGCACATTATCGACCACAGTGACATGATGAGCGCCTTTCATGACACCGCACTGAGCGAAGCCTATTATGACTTTGACGCCCTCAGTCACCCCCTCAAGCAGTACTTCAACGCCGTCCATCCCCTTCTCACAGCAGGCGCCACCTACCACACCGTCTTGCGTTTTTTGCCTCAAAGTAACTACATCTCCCTCAACCCTACCGACGCCTTTGACGGTCTGATCCTCTTACAAACTGACACACCCTTTTATTATCTTGACTCAGAAAAGTAAAAACCTCGGACAAGTTCCGAGGTTTTTTGCTGTCATGTCGCTCGTCATACACCCCACCGTCGTCCCTGTCCGCAGACTCAACAGAGGCTACAATCCGCGCCGACCTTTAAACGGTCGCTAACAATGCAAGAAAAACTGAGCACATTAAAAAGCTGCCCACCAAGGCGACGCTTTGGTGGGCAGCTCAAACTATATTTTCTAAGGAACAGGGCGATATCGAGACAACGCATGGCATCACGCTGCTATTTGACTTTCTTTTGAGGCAATTCCAATTTTAATCCAACCGATTTGCCGGCTTTTAATACATAGCTGTGTACATCGTGCTGCACACGATCCCGGATAAAGCGGCCAATCTCGATCACTTTGTCAAGATCAATACCTGTGTCGATATGCATTTGATTCATAAGATTTAAAACATCTTCAGATGATACATTGCCCGCAGCTCCCGGCACGAAAGGACAGCCCCCTAATCCGGCAAAGGATGTATCGAAAGTATCCACGCCGGCTTCCATACCGGCAACAATATTGGCAATGCCTAAACCTCGTGTATTGTGGAAATGCAGTATCCATTTCACCTCAGGGAATTGCGCTTTCATAGCCGTTACGATCTCCTTGACTTGACTTGGATAGGCAAGGCCGGATGCATCGGACAAGGATAGTTCCTTGACGTCTAAATTTAAATAAGCTTGGACAATAGTCTCA
This sequence comes from Peptoniphilus equinus, assembly GCF_027921445.1. NCBI lineage: Bacteria > Bacillati > Bacillota > Tissierellia > Tissierellales > Peptoniphilaceae > Peptoniphilus > Peptoniphilus equinus. The sequence continues at coordinate 66,206 of NZ_CP115667.1, read as the reverse complement.
ATATCGGTTAAAGGAATCTCATCTTCCCACGGTGACCCGAAGGGCATGGATATTGAGCCTGAAACTTCAATGTGATGGTCATGTGCCAAATCGACACATGCCTTGAAACCTGCCACAGACTCTTGCGGCGTCATATTGAGATTGGCGATATTGTGCGCTTTGGATGCCGAGACATTGAGTTTCACCTTTTTGCATCCGCAATCAATGGCACGCTGAACGCCTCTCAGATTGGCAATGAGGGCGCGATATTCCACCCCGTCACGTAATCGAGCCTGTTTATACACCGCATCGGTGTCTGCCATTTGCGGCACAGCCTTGGGGCTCATAAATGAACCGACTTCAATAATAGGGTATCCCGCATCCGTCAGCATGTCCAGAATAGTAATCTTATCTTCTGTAGAAAAAATCTGCTGTTCATTTTGAAATCCGTCACGTAACCCGACTTCACACAAGGTAACCTTATCGATATTCATCATGTGCACTCCTTCCCACAACATGAGCTTCACAATAAGCTTTGGCTGTCTCTAAGCATCGTTTGGCATGAATGCCATAACCGAATCGACTCACCTGCTTAGTATTTGGTAATTCAATAGAATACGGAACGCTCGGCATGGCGTTTAAAATACCTTGGATATCAATGCCACCTTCGCCGACATAATCTCGCTCCTCTCGCATAATGCGAACTAATTCTTCTTCCGACGCCGGAGTTTCCGCCACGGCATCACACAAATGGGCAAAGTGGAACCAGTCTTTTGGAATTTTTTTGAGTGCGTCAATGTGATCCCCTGCACGCTGAAAATGATGCATATCAACCATCAGCCCTGCGTTGGATCGCTGCACCGAGTTTAACACATCGACAGCACCCGCTAAATTTTTTACGCCTGCAATAGGCACATACTCAAGCTCTACTGTCAAATGATATTGCTTCGCCAAATCACAAAGTTTGGCAAACTCTTCGGTGTAATAGGCTTTATCATCTGTCCAAATGCTGCACAAAATATGCTGTCCGCCTAACTCCCTTGCCGTCACCATAGCATTCTCATATTGAAGAATATCCACACCGTCATAAATCCGCGCCAATTCCACGTCCAGTAATTGTAAGCCCGTTTCTTGAAAGATCGCCTTTGTCTCTTTCATCAATTCTTTATTTTTTTGTAAATCGTAATTCGGCTCGCCCGGCAAATTCATATAAATTTGTCTAAAGCTCACATAGTCATAACCACACTTTGCTGCTATCGTGGCTATTTCAACCGGCGAGGTGTTCAGTACCGTGAGCTGTGCCAGCGAAAATTTAAAATCCATCATGACTACCTTTCTTTAGTTGACCTCCCCAGTTTTAAATAGTTCGTTTCGTACGTACTCCTGAGGCATATCTTTATCGAGCCAAATTTTATAAGCTAAAGCCCCTTGCCAAATCATCATATTGATACCGTTGCAGGTTTGACACCCGGCTTCTTTGGCATAGGTCATCAACAACGTCTCTTCCGGCTCATAGACAATATCATAGACAAAGACATGGTTGTTATCGCGCAAAACCGAACTGCCGCTAATAGCACATTTCGTCTCGTTGCCCTTCATCCCCAGCGGCGTGGCATTCACAAGCAACACGGCATCTGCCAAAGCTTTCTTTAGCGCCTCTTCATCGTCCTCTAAAATAGTCACACGACAACTGTCAATGTTATCTTCGATGGTACGCTGCACTTCTTTAGCTAAATCTTTATTAAACTCTTTAATTGCAATCTCGGCAACACCCTCGTAAGCCAGTTGAATGGCTATGGCTCTACCTGCACCGCCCACGCCCATAATGACAACTTTTTTGCCCTTATAGACAATCCCTTTTTCTTCAATGGATGCGACAAAGCCTCTACCGTCCGTATTATAGCCCGTAACTTGTTTCGACACCGGATCGATTTTAATGGTATTGACTGAACCGATGAGCTTGGCATCTTCGGAAATGCTGTCTACATAGTGTAACACTTCCTGTTTGTTAGGATATGTGACATTGGATCCTAACGCGCCCAATACCTTCAGCGCTTCTATCGCATCATGCAGCTTTTCCTGACCGACTTCAAAACAAAGATAGACATAATCTTCGCCTGAAACGTCAAATGCCGAATTATGCATGTGCGGTGATCGAGAATGCTTAATTGGGTTGCCTAGTAACCCAATTAAGCCTGTTGTGCCTTGAATTCTATTTGTCATTACTTACCTCATTGTAACCCTAGTTCTTTTTCCGCCTTATCAATTTCTGAGCGTAACAGATCGACCAATTCACTGCCGATTTGTGATTCCAGTGTGTCCCACACGCCGGCTGATGCGGCCTTCATTTCATTAAACAACGCTTCATTAAACGGTGAGACGGTCGTCCCTGAATCCACAACGATTTGAACCCTGCCGGCAGCACGTTCATCCGTCGCGTTTCTGGCGATGACTTTCGCCTCATCAGCTGCATCATACACACTTTGCTGCAGGTCTTCTGGAAGGTCATCAATGACAGCCGGTGATCCGATCAGCGATAAGGTGTGTAGAATATGATTGGTGTTAATCAAATAATCCTGTTGCTCATAGACTTTGGCAGCTACAATCGTTTCAACCGGATTTTCCTGAGCATCAATAGCTTTTTGTTGCAATCCGATATACACTTCCGACCATGCCATTGGCGTAGGGTTAGACCCGACGTCTTTCCACAGTTGAATATGGTTGGAATTTTCCATGGTTCTGATCTTAATACCCTTTAAATCAGCCAAGCTTTGAATGTCTTGATTCGCAGTCATGACACGAAAACCCTGATCGGCATAGCCCAATAGACGCAAATTTTTCGCTTCGTAATAGCCCTTGAGCTTTTCACTTAACGGACCGTCCAAGACTTTGCGTGCAACATCTAAATTTTTAAAAGCCATCGGTGCATCGAAAATCGCTGCTTCAGGCACAAAGGCGACTTGCGGCGCCGTGGTTTGCACAACAAAGGTGATATTGCCGTTTTGTACAGCTTCTGTAATTTCCGCGTCACTACCTAACTGTGAGTTGGGATATCTGTTAACTTTAATGCGGCCATTGGATTTTTCTTCCAACAGTCTTGCATATTCATTCATAAAAATACCGGTAACTGTATCTTCCTGTGAATCGCAGGCAATATACAATTCATAGACATCCTGTTCGCCTGCGTCCTTTCTTCGCGCTTCACTGCTAAGGCAGCCCGTAAGCAGCATAGAGAAAAGCATTACCATCAAAAGTGATGCGATTCGATTTCGTTTCATAGTTTCCTCCTATAACAGTGCCAAAGATATTTGCGGAATAAAAGTAATCAACAACAGTGCAAATATAAACGCAACGATGAACGGTATTGCTTTTTTCACAATATCCTCAATTTTCACATTTGTTATAGAACTTGCAACAAAGAGGTTGACACCCAGCGGCGGCGTGACAAACCCAATCGCTAAGTTGACTACCATCATAATCCCGAAGTGAATCGGATCCATGCCGAAACTGGTTGCAATTGGCAGCATGATTGGAGTTAAGATCAAAATCGCCGGTGTGGTATCCATAACCATGCCCACAAAAAGCAATACCAGGTTGATGAGAATTAAGACGGCAACTTTAGAACTTACAGCACCTGTAATCAGATTAGCAATGGCTTCAGGCGCCTTCATAAAGGTCAGAATTCTTGCAAACCCTGTTGCAGCTGCTATAATAAAAAGGATGGTGGTGTAGGTTTTAATCGAATCGATTAAAAGCGGCTTCATGTCTTCCAGTTTCAACGTTTTATACACGAACGCCGAAACGATGAGGGAATAAAATACGGAGATAACAGCTGCTTCTGTGGGAGAAGCTATACCGCTATAAATACTGCCAAGAATAATTACCGGTGAAAGCAGAGCCCAGAAACTATCTAAAAAAAGTTTGCCCAGGCCATTGGCGCGAACTTTTTGCTCATATTCCTTGAGTTTAGCTTTGTCTTCACCGTTTTTCTTGCAGTAATACCATGCATAAAGCATCAGACACAAACCGATTAATAAACCCGGTATGATCCCTGCGATAAAAATATTAGCTACTGATACACCGGCACTTTGACCATAGAAAATAAACGGAATAGATGGTGGAATGATAACCCCGAGTCCGCCCGCTACAGCTACCAACGCCGTACAAAAGACCACATCGTAACCTAAATTTACCATGATCGGGATGGTCATCGCTCCAACTGCCGCTGTTGTGGCCGGCCCTGACCCGGATATCGCGCCATAGAAGAGACAGGTGACAATCGTCGCTATCGGTAAACCCGCCGTCTTATCGGCAATAAAGTAGGAAAAGAAATTAAACAACTTTTCACTGATTTTTCCTTTCGCCATGATGTTACCTGATAGAATAAACATCGGCACCGCCAAAATTGGGAATGAGTTGACACCGGATATCATTGCTCGAATGATATATTGCGGATCCGCTGCAAACCACGGGTCAAGTAAATTTGGCAACACACCGAGAAATGCCAAGATCATTCCAATAGGAATAGAGATCACGATCATGACAAAGAATAATAAAAATAATGCGCCTAAACCCATATTATCCTCCTATAGTCCATGTTTTTGAACGACATCTTTTCGTCCAGACCACACTTTATAAAAATTCTGCGAAATTCTTATGAGTGATAAAAACGATCCCACAACCACGGACGCTTGAACCCAAAACATAGGAATCCGCATAGCTGCTGACGTCGTGCCACTTAAATACGTCGTTTTGACTACATCAAATGAGAAAATCAATAAGATGAAGAACAAGACAAAAATAATAATCTTGTCGATATAGAGCAACGCTTTTTGAATGCCTACAGGCATATTGTTTCTGAATTGATCAACTTTGATTGATGATTCATTTTTAATACAGTATGGCACGCCGATAAATGTGGACCATACAAACAGATAACGGACCAATTCTTCAGACCAGCTCAACGATTGATTGAAGACGTAGCGCGCTACAATTTGTATCCCCAATACTGATGTCATGACAATAAGCAAGATTATCAAAATGACTTCTTCAATATTTTTATTTAACCACTTTAACATATTACACCTCGAATCTTTGGGGGCCGATCACGGCCCCTTTATTTTGTCTATGTGTTTAGTTTGTACTCACGTGTGCTGATTTCTCCGCTTCTCCTGAAACGAGGACGCCTGCGACTACATTGTCTTTTGGTGTATAAATATCGTTAATATTCCAAATACCTTCTGTTGGTACCGGGATATTTTCCATTGGGACATCGATTAAATACGGTTCACCTGAATCCAAAGCTTCCTCTAAAATGCCTTTAAATTCGTCGGCATTGCTGACTTTTTTAGCTTTGATGCCGTAAGCTTTAGCGATCTCAGACCATTCCGGATTGTAAGGTTCATTGTCAATTTTGAAGACCGTCCCGAAGGTGTGGTGATAATGAGACCCTTCAAGACCCGCAATCGTGCCGAAGGCGTAATTATTCATAACGACCCAAACCACAGGAATGTTATATTCCTTAGCTGCGGCCAGTACGGAAGGATTGGTCCCGAAACCGCCGTCACCGATGAGTGTAATAACCTGCTTATCAGGTTTTGCTAATTTTGCTCCCAACAAGGCGGCGGAGCCAAAGCCCATGGTCGCAAATCCGCCCGGATGCATAATAGTCTTCGGTTGCGTAATTTCAAATTGCTGACCGACACCATTTTTATTCCAACCAACATCGGTACAAATAATGGCATCTTCCGGAAGTACCTCGCGCACATCCTTTAAAATACGTTGCGGTGTCATCGGATATCTTGAATCATTGGCAATGTCCGCATAGGATTTTTTAAAGCCTTCTTTATACGCTTTAATCTCTTCTTTAAGCGCATCATTCGTCTTGCCTTGTGGACAGATAGCTTTAACCGCCGTAGTAATTTCTTCCAGTGCGGATTTCAAATCTGCCACGGCACCGATATCCAAGCGATAATTTCGTCCAATTTCAACTGGATCAATATCAATTTGGATAAATTTTGTTTTATCCGGATTGAAAGTCACACCTTTATACCAAGAACTGGAGTCAGCTTCAGCAAAGCGTGTACCTAAAGCTAAAATGACATCTGCATTAGCTGTTTTTTTATTGATGAAGTTTGTGCCCCAAAATCCTGTCATGCCCAACATTAACGGATGATTATCAGGCAGTGCGCCTTGCGCCATAAGGGTTCTGGATATAGGGACATCCAGGAATTCAACCAACTCTTTCAACGCTTCCGATGCCTCGGAGACGATGATGCCGCCGCCAATATGAATCAACGGATTTTTAGCTTCAACCAATTTTTTTGCAATCGCTTTCGCCACATCTCTGTTTAGACTTGGTTTAGCGATCTCGGAAATATTGTGATGGGTTCTTTCAAAGAAGAGCGTATCTACTTTTTCAGAGAACATATCCATCGGTACGGAGATAAGTACCGGACCGGGTCTTCCTGATTCCGCTATTTTAAAAGCTCTGTCCAAAATATCCGCGAACAGTTCTTTCTTATCTACTCGAAAAGCACGTTTTACAAAAGGTTCGTAAATTCTGTATTGTGATGCATCGGAATGCATATTGACTTCCTGGTGCGGATGTTTGCCATAGTAATAACTTGGCACATCGCCGGCAATGACAACCATCGGTACCGAATCCGCACTGGCATTGGCAACACCTGTAGTGGCATTGGTTAAGCCGGGTCCGAGATGGGATAATACGACGCTTGCTCGTCCTGTCATTCTAGCATAACCGTCGGCCGCCGTCGCTGCAATTTGTTCGTGTCTGAAGGACAGATAGTGTAATTTGTCACTTTTATTTAACGCATCCAGCATGGCAATAACGGTATGACCGCATAATCCAAAAACATATTTGGTATCACGTCGTTCTAAATAATCAACCAACAATTCAGAAATGAGTTTTTCCATGATCCCTCCTAAATACTTTGTTATAAAAAAATAGCCCATATGTCATGCTATGGGCTATCGATTTTCAACGTTCAATTATCATCCATGACGACCCTGTGACTTATTCCTGTTCCATGCCTTCGACATAGAATTCTTGGAACAAATCTTCAAGTGACGGCATATCTTCCTTGATCGGTCTTGCCAGCCATGTAATGTTCATGTAATGCTTAAGCGCAATGTTTTCCGAGACGATATTGCCGCCCCAAGTCCCACAGCCCATGGAGGAAGTGGCAGGCATACCGTTTGTTGGAGAGCCTGAATTGCCTTTATTGTTAGGTTGACGAATCATAATTCGAGAAACAGGAGCCGCTTCACCTAAGGCATTAATGTGGTCATCATCGAAGGAATAGAGGCCGCATGAATGACCCTTACCGCCAACTTCAAATATGGCTTGCATCATCTCTAATGCATTGCTGAAGTCGCCTTCATATTTAAAGAGTGTGAGCAGTGTCGTTAATTTTTCCGAGGAGAAGAAATGTTCTCTACCAATGCCTTCTTTTCCGCCACCGCTCACCATTAAAAACTTAGCTTCTTCAGGAATTGTAACGTTTGCCGCTTCGCCTAATTTTTGTGGGCTGATGGCTACAGTTTGAGGTAAGCGATGTCCTTCGTCATCCCACATCACACCTTTAATCTTTTCTGCATCCTCATCGCTCAGTAAATAACCACCTTCTGCTTTAAGCGCTTCAACCATTCTGTCATAAACCGACTCGTGAATGACTAAATTCCCATCGCAAGAGCAACCGGATCCAAAGTCGGCTGTCTTTGAAATTCTTGTGTTCATTGCCGCTTCTTTAATTCTTTCGTCAGTGTTGGCCGTATCATCAATAATGACAGTGGCATTGCCTGCGCCGGAACCATAGGCCGGTGTGCCTGAACTGTATGCGGAGTGAACCATAGCTTTGCCGCCGGTTGCGATGACCAGATCAGCAGCTTCCATTAAATATTGTGTCAATGCGATAGAAGGATTTTTAATGCATTGTACGATATCTGCCGGTGCACCGTTCTCTTCCAATGCTTCTCTGATCAGGTCGACACATTTATTGGTGACATTTTTTGCTCTTGGATGTGGCGAACAGATCATAACGTCACGTGCTTTGACGCAATAGATGGCTTGACCGGCAGGTGTCAAACAAGGATTGGTCGTTGGTACCAGAATGGCTAACAGCCCGGCAGGTTTACCATATTTGGTAATGCCTTTTTCTTCATCAACTTCAATAGCGCCTACACTCTTAGCGCGCATACAATCCCGTAAGATCAGCTTCAGTTTGTTTCTCTTGTTTCGTTTAGTAACTTTATCGCCGAGTCCGGTTTCATCGACAGCTTCATCACTCAGTTCCGCCCAAACTTTGCCATTATACAATTTCGCTGCAATCGCTCTACAAAGTTTATCGACTTCCTCTTGTGTGTAGTTCTCAATGACTTTTTGAGCCGCTCTTGCTCTTTTGACCAGCTCATTGAGTTCATCTAATTGTGCTTGCGTAACTTCTTTTGCCATAATTGCCTCCTAAAATGAATCACGTTTTCATTATCGAAAAGACCTTAACTTACTTTAAAGATAGTGTATGTTGTATTTACTAATTTATCATGTTAAAATTCTCTAAAATTAATTTATTTATTAATGTAATTTTTGCCTCTTGGTGTTATGATTATTTTGTAAATATTGATGAATTATCACTTGTTTTATCTATAAGTAAGATTTATGTTTTTATTTATACTTGATTTTTACTTTTATCCACACTTGTACTATTCTATTTTTTGAGGCAATCGTTTTGAACTTTCATTAGACCTTTGGAGGTAAGCGTTGAATATTCAAAATCTGTACTACTTTCAATCTCTCGCAAAACATGAACACTACCAAATAGCAGCCGAAGAACAGATGACCTCACAATCATCGATCAGTTACGCCATCTCTTCCATTGAAAAAGAAATCGGTTTACCTTTGTTTCAAAAATCGGGAAGAAATATTAAACTAACCCATTACGGTTTTATCTTTTTAGACTACGCGAACAATATTATTTCCACTTATGAAGATGCCTTAAATGAAATGAATGAACTTCGGACTTCGATCAACTCATTTACCAAAATAGCAAGTTTGAACTCTTTAAGTTTAGAATTTGTGCCGAACCTGTTGGCAGAGTTTAACAACAGTTTCAAAGAAGATAATGTCAGTTTTGAAGTGTTTCATTTGAGTACGACGGAAATTGTCCAAGAAATGAAAAAAGGAAATATCTTTTTAGCTTTTGCCATGCAAGTATCCGACCCGGAAATATTAGCTTATCCTCTCTTTAAAGAGGAGTTTGTTCTGGTCGCCCCTAAAGGAAAATATGCCATTGACAAGCCGCTTGAGAATCTGGATTTCTTAAAAGATGAAAATTTTGTAAGTTTTAAACCTGAATATTCCATGTATAAAACCATTTCAAAAATATATGAGAGCTATAATTTTAGGCCGTCATTATCCTATTATGCGCCGAATGATCCTGCCTTGGTGAAGTTTGTCGCCGCCGGCTTAGGTGCTGCAATCACACCCTATTCCCCGCTGTTAGATGAAATGAATGTGGATGTCTTTCACTTTAAAAGCCACGTATACCGAACCATCTGTCTGTTATGGTTAAAAGATGCACCGATGACAGCCGTGGATAAGAAACTCAAAAAATATGTACTGGAGCACAGTAATATTATTAAACATCTGAATTTGCCGGAGTCTTGAGATTCGAGTTAGAGGACAAAAAAAGAGTGAGCCCAAGCTCACTCTTCTTCTTTTTATTACTCTATTTCTATTTCATTGATTTTTTATTATCTTCAAACTCCTCATGAATACCGGCTAACACATCCGGCTCTTCAATGAGAACTTTGGCCGTTCTTGCCAAAATTTTAGCTCCAAAACCGATGGCGTCGTGGGCTTCTTTGGATTTACCATAATCCAAAAAGGTTTGGCTGTGGCTGGATGTGCCTTTCGGTACAAAGGCTACCCGCACTTGCACGCCGGGCACTTCATACATGACGTTACTGAAGTCGGATGATCCGGTCTTCTCACGAAACGGTATGATGGCCGGTGCATTGACAGCACGAGCTTGCGCCATGACGAGCTCGTTCAATTTCAAAGACGGAATTTTGTTGTTCAGACGATCACCCCAGTGAATGTCGTAGTCCACGCCGGCCATGAGGGCTGCGCCCTGGATGACGTGTTCCACCCGTGTTTCCACGGAATTGAGATAGTCTCTGGAATAGGATCGCAGGGAATACTTGACTTTCTGATAGTCAGGTACCACGTTGGCCGGTCCCGGGGTGTTTAACACGGTGTAGTGCATTTTCACATCGTCCCGTACGTGTTCCCGTAAAAACTCAATACCGTTAAAGGAGAGCAGCGCCGCATCAAAGGCACTCCGTCCGTCTTCCGGCTTCAGGGCCGCATGGGCGGACTTGCCTTTGAATTCCACTTCCAGGTTGGTAAGGGCGAGGGACTTGATGTCCACCGTGGTGTCCGGCGCGCCGTGCATCATAAGAGCCACGTCAATGTCTTTGAGATAACCTTCCTCGAGCATACGCAGCTTGCCATGGGTCGTTTCTTCCGCTGGCGTGCCGTAGACGGTGATAGTATAGTTGTCCAAGGTGGTGTCGTGAATCAGACTGTCCACAGCAAGAAGAATGGACGGCGACTGCATGTGGTGCCCACAGGCATGGCCCAAGCCTTCCAATGCGTCGTATTCCACCAAAAATCCGATATTGGGACCGCCTTGGCCTTGATGGTACACGCCTTTAAAAGCGGTGTCCAGTCCGGCTAGCGGCATGGTCACCTCAAATCCCAGTCCTTTTAACGTGTCGGTGATGGTGGCGGCGGCATGGTATTCGACATTGCCCAACTCCGGATGATCGAAAAAATCGTCGGCGATGGCTGTGTAGGTTGAGAGCTGTGTGTCAATATAGTTTTCCAGTGTCATACGCCCCTCCCTTATACGTGGTTAAAGACCGGTGCCAACACAATGAAGATGGCGGAGAGAACGTACCAGATGACAAAGAGTTTCCAGAAGAAAGAAATCCACTTTTCATAAGGAATGTTCGCTGCCCCGAGAATACCCATGAGGGCGGAAGAGGTTGGCACCATGTAGTTTCCAAATCCATCACCGAAACAGAAGGCTGTGATGACCGCTTGTCGCGACATACCGATGGCGTCGGCCACAGGCAGAAACACCGGCATAACGACAGCTGCCTGTCCGGATCCGGAGGTTAAGACTAAGTTGATAAGATAATTGGTGGTAAGCATGCTCAACCCTTGAATTTGTTTCGGCAACAAGGTAACCACATTTGTCATCGCATGGACAGTGGTATCGATAATCATACCGGCTTCCATAATGTCGCCAATGGAACGGGCAATCCCGATGATGAGCACAGCGCCCATCATTTTTTTGACACCGTCGGTGAAGTCTTTGGCGATGGCGGACGGACCGGAGCCTGCAAGGAAGCCTTCCACAATGGCCAGCACCAGAAATGCCGAAGCGATTTCACGCATATCCCAATCCAATTTGGCGCCACCGTAGACGATGAGTGCCATCGTGGCGAAGAGCACGATGATGATAAGTGCTTTACGTGGCGTGAAAGCACCGAAGTCGTCCAAGGACTTGCCTTCGAAGACGTTGAGTTTCTTGTCAATCTCATAGACCGGACTGAGCGTCGGATCCTTTTTAATTTTAAACGCATAGCGCATGAGGTACACATTCGACGCCACTAGAAATACGACAAAGGCGGCAAAACGATAGCCCAGACCGGAAAACGCCGGAAGGCCTGCGATACTTTGGCTGAGCAGTGTGGTCGACGGTTGGAACATCCCGGTGGAAAAACCAACTGCCCCGCCGAGAATGATAATGGATGCCCCGACCAGAGAATCCAAGCCCAGAGAGTAAGCGATAAGGACGGTGATCGGTGTGAACGCGATGAAGGTGTTTACCCCGATGGTGGTACAGAGCGCCCCGAAGATTAACGTTAAAAACGGAATAACCCAAATCCCCTTGTCTTTGGCACGGCTTACAATATTCGATACCATGGCTTGAAACGCGCCAGAATTGGTGATGATGTAGAACGCCGCTCCGGAGAACATGATCATCAGGAGCAGATCCATGTTGCTGATGAATGCTTCACTGATCAGTACCGGCAGCATCCACGGTTTGACGGCGTGAGATTCTATGTATTGAAAGGATGCCGGATCGATAAATTTCTTGCCGTCAATTTCGATGCGGGTGTATTCCCCGGACGGAATAATGTAGGTGAGGGCCCAGACGATGAGCACCATCGCCATCAGGATAACCAGAGAATGAGGCACTTTAAAGCCTTTAAGTCCCTTAGGTTTTGATGCAGATGTTGACTTGTTCATAATGACCTCCTTGAAATAAAATATTAATCATATTTTATCAAGGGGCTATACTGAAGCACACTTTCTATTGTATATACTAACTATCACTAAAAGTTATGCCTTAAGGGACGAGGCCACATTTTCCATAATAGTCCGAAAGAAAGGTGAGGCCGCAGAGCTCTTGTACGAGACCGCCACCAACTCCAAGTGTTCCAAATTGGCATGCTCTACAAAGAAGTACACCACATCATCCGACGCTTTCATGTCGACATAACTTTCTCTTGTAAAACCCACCCCCATATTCCGACTCACCAGGCTCATGGCCGTGGCAATCGACCGAATTTCCAAAATGTCTTGAGGCACAAAGTTCTGTGCTCTAAAAATACGGTCCAAATCCTGACGCAAACTCTGCTCGCCATGGGGGAGAATAAAAAATTCCTTGGCAAGAATCTTGAGATTGAGCACGTTTTGTTCAGGGTCGATGACGCCGGAAGTAATGAGCCGGTGCTCTTTCGAGAGCGCCACCAACAGTCCCTCCTTTTTGATCGGTATATAGTTCCACGTAGGCATGCGTCTGGAAATGGAGGTGATAATAAAATCGACGGCATTGGATTCCAACAGAGTAAAGAGCTGCTTAGTATTAGATTCTTCAAAAACTAAGGTGAAGTTAGGATAATTCTCATGAAAATAGTGTAAAATCTTTGGAATAATCTCCGGACTGCGGCGCGTCTGCACTCCGATGCGAAAGCGCCCGGATTCATTTTTCACAATGGCACTCTTCTCCAAATTAAAGGCTTCCTGAAGTTTAATCATCTGCGCCGCGGTGTTAATGTAGCGCTCGCCTAAGTATGTGGGAATGAAGAGACCGTTTTGTCGATAAAACAACGGTCCGCCCAAATTGAGCTCCAACTTTGAGAGAAAATTACTCAGGGCCGGCTGCGTGATATAAAGCCTGCGAGCCGCTTCAGACAAGGTGCCGCACTCGGCAATCTGACAAATATAGATCTGTTCTTTTAAATACATAGCTCACCTCGGTTCTTAGTTTACTGGAAATTGAGAAAACTATCCACAATATTTGTGATGTTGTGCCCCTATGTGGATAAAAAAAGACTTGCATTTTTCTGAATATTTGATATTCTATAACAATAGCAGGGAGGATTAGCTCAGTTGGCTAGAGTGCTACGTTGACATCGTAGAGGTCACTGGTTCAAGCCCAGTATTCTCCACCATACTCCAAGACGGCTAAAGGCGTATCACTTGTCCTTTAGCCGTCTTTTTATTTCTATTTTCGTGCAGGCGGCTTTAGTGTATTGGCACGCCCTACACTATGGAACCGAAACCAAGAGCCCGCATCAGGGCTCTTTTTATGCTTCAGCGTCCAACACGACCGCGGCTACGCGTGATGGGCTCACCCCATCGCTACCGTATATTTTATACCTGCACATAAAAAAGTAGGCTGCAAAGCCTACTTTTATTCTTAGCTATCTCAATGTCTGAAATGCCGCATGTGGGTAAAGACCAAAACCATCCCTGCTTCATCCGCCGCTGCGATGACTTTGTCATCGTGAATGGATCCGCCGGGTGAGATGGCGGCATGAACACCGTAGGCGCTTAACAGATCGATGGTATCGTCAAAGAAAAAGCCGTCCGAAGCCAGCACCACACCTTCCAAATCCCGAGTGCGATCCAAGACCTCTTCCACCGCCCATGCTCTCTTCGTCTGCCCTTGACCGATGGCATAGGTAGCCTTATCCTTGGCGAGAACCACGCCGTTAGAGGCTGCAAACTTCACGGCCTTAAAGGCGAATTTCAAGTTTTCCAACTCTTCTTCCGTCGGTTGGGCTTTGCTTACCACGTGAAGTTCGTCGTAATCTTCGGTGTCGCAGTCCTGAACCAGCACGCCGTTTAAGGTTTGTTTAAACTGCTTCGGCAACTGAAACTCACGGATATTTTTGATGGCAATCAGACGAAGATTTTTCTTTTTAGAGAGCAATGCAAAAGCATCCTCATCAAAGCCTTCCGCCATAATAACTTCCAGAAAAATCTTGTTCATTTCCTCAGCGGTGCGTAAATCCACAACGCCGTTTAAAGCGATGATGCCGCCAAAGATGGATTCGGTGTCACATTCGTAAGCTTTGATATACGCTTCTGTCAGATTGTCGCCGCTGCCGATGCCGCAAGGATTGGTATGCTTCACTGCGACAACGGTAGGCTCCTCAAAAGCTTTTACAGCTTTCACCGCGGCATAGAGATCATTGTAGTTGTTATACGAGAGCTGTTTTCCATGGAGAATAGCCATCGGCGCGATGACACGTCCTTGATAAAACGCCGCCTTTTGATGCGGATTCTCACCGTAGCGCAGTGTATCACTGAAGGTGAAGTCCCATGCACTGTCCATATCCGATGCGCCGCCCGTCATTCGGGCAAAGTAGGCATCAATAGCCTTGTCATACCTGGCCGTCGTGGCAAAAGCTTTGTGCGCCAAGTAGGCACGATAGGTCTCATCCTCATCGTCCAAATGATCCAACACCGCATCGTAGTCTGCAGGGTCGGTGACAATATACACATCTTTGTAGTTTTTCGCCGCAGCACGAATCATGGACGGTCCGCCAATGTCGATCATCTCAATAATCTCACTGTGATCCGTGGTACGCGCTACCGTCTGTTCAAAAGGATAGAGATTGTTCACCACCATGTCGATGGATGCAATCCCTTCGTCACTCACGGTTTGTTGATCCTCCGGGTTATCTCTTCGATGTAAAATGCCGCCGTGAATCTTAGGATGAAGCGTCTTCACCCGCCCGCCGAGGATTTCCCTTTGTCCGGTGACCGACTCCACCGTCGTCACGTTGCACCCCGCCTCTTGCAGTGCGGTGTACGTTCCGCCTGTAGAGATAAGTTCAAAGCCTCGTGCTTCCAAAGCCTTGGCAAAATCTACAATACCGGTCTTGTCATAAACTGAAAGTAATGCTCTCATTGTCCAATATCCTTTCTGTAGGTCATATGCTCAAAGTGAATCTTGGCCACGTCCCTATAGGCCGCTTGGGTCGCTTCATCTTTGGTTTTACCTTCACCGATGACCATGAGGACACGACCGCCATTGGTGAGGATGTGATCGCCTTCCGCTTTGGTGCCGCAGTGAATCACGTTGTCCACATCGTCCAATCCCGTGATTTCAAAGCCCTTCTCATAGCTTCCGGGATAGCCGCCGGAGCAAAGCATCACGCCGGTGTAATACTTGTCGTCATAGGTAAAATCCGCCGCCGTTAACGTCCCTTCGATGGCTTTTTCCATCAACTCGCTGATATTGGAAGTGAGCTTTTCCATGATGACTTCCGTTTCCGGATCGCCGAAACGGACATTAAACTCCAACACGTATGGCTTATCGGTAATCATAAAGCCGACAAATAAAATGCCGGTATAGTCAAAGCCGTCGGCGTCAAGGCCGGCTTCAATGCGTCGCAATATCGCGTCAATATCAGCTTTCAGCTCGGCGTTCAGATCGTCCAGAGGAATGATGTTGCCCACGCCGCCGGTGTTAGGACCGGTGTCGCCGTCGCCGATTTTTTTGTAGTCCCGTGTGGATTCAAAGGCAAAAAGACGGTTGTGGGAAGCCATGCACACCACGGAAATTTCCCGCCCGTCCAAAAATGTTTCCAAAACGACGCGGTCACTATTCATGGTGTTGTCTACAAAAATAGCACGAAGCGCCGCTGTGGCTTCATCTTTCGTATGCGCGATGGTCACCCCTTTGCCAAGACACAGTCCGTCGGCTTTTACCACCAGCGGGTACGAGAACCCATCGAGGCCTGCCACGGCACTGTCATAATCGAAATATGTGGCATAAGCTGCCGTCGGAATGCGGTGTTTTTCCAAAAACGCCTTAGTAAAGTCCTTGCTCCCTTCAAACTGAGCTTCCTTCTTTCGAGGGCCGAAGATGCGCAGACCCTTGGCTTCAAACGCATCGACAATACCGCTGCAAAGAGGGTTCTCCGGTCCCACAATTGTCAGATCCATCCCTTCCGTCTCAGCAAAGTCCAACAATCCCTTCACATCGTCCGGATCGATAGCCACGTTGGTCGCAAAAGCTGCCGTGCCGCCGTTTCCCTTGGCACCGTACACTTCGTGTCCTTCCTCGTGGAGTTTTTTCATCAAACTGTATTCACGGCCGCCGCCGCCAATGACTAATACTTTCAACGTTCTCCTCCCAAAATGGTCTCAAGGGTCTCGACTATGGTGGCGTGTTCCACCTCAAGCACCCTGCTTGCCAGCGTCTCTACCGTGTCGCCTGCCTCTACCGGAACCGGACGCTGCATAATGATCGGACCGGTGTCCGCCCCCTCATCGACAAAGTGTGTGGTCACGCCGGTGACTTTACACCCTCGTGCCAGTACCGCCTCATGGACATGACTGCCATACATCCCCTTCCCGCAAAAAGCCGGAATCAGCGACGGATGAATGTTCACAATCCGGTTGGCATACCGGCCCACAATCTCCTTCGGTAAAATTTTCAAATATCCCAATAGGGCAATATACTCAATATCATGGGCCTGAAGTGCCGCTGCAATCTCCGACGGGTCGTTACTCACAAGCGTCGCTTCCGGCGCCGCATCCAAGGCGGGACAGACGTGATCCGCAATCACCAAAGGCACACGCGCGGGAATGCGCCCGTCTGCAATACCCTTTAGGACCGCACGAAAATTGGAGCCTCGTCCGGAGACAAAGACAGCTAAATTATAAACGGATGTCAAGGGCATCACCTTGTATCGTGCCGATCTCAAAGGCTTTATACGCTGTGAAATGAGCCTTGACCGCATCCACGTCCTCTTTAGCTACCACAAGCACCATCCCGATACCCATATTAAAGGCGCTGAACATATCCTTATCACTGACATCGCCGAGCTCCTGAAGGCGACGGAACAACTGCGGCCGCACATACTCCGTAAGATCAATGCACGCACCGTGTCCGTTCAGTGCCCGAGGTACATTTTCATAGAGCCCGCCGCCGGTAATATTGGCAATAGCTTTGACCTGCACGCTGTCCAAGAGTGACAGCACGTCTTTGACATAAATTCGCGTCGGCGTCAACACCGCCTCTTTCACCGTCTGTCCCGGCAAGAACATATCGCCGACAGTTAAGTGGTTATGCTCAAGAATTTTTCGCACAAGAGAGAAGCCGTTGGAATGCAGACCGCTGGATTCCAATGCAAGAATCACATCCCCATCCTGTAAATCCCGTCCGTCAATAATCTTCTCCCGTTCTACCACGCCGACGACAAACCCGGCCAAGTCATAATCCTCCGTACCGTACATATCCGGCATCTCTGCCGTCTCACCGCCGATAAGGGCCGCGCCTGAGAGCTCACATCCCTTAGCAATACCCTCGACAATGGTGCTCATCTTGTGAGGATCCAAGTGGCCTGTGGCAATATAGTCCAGGAAAAAGAGCGGCGCCGCACCTTGGCAGATGACATCATTGACACACATCGCCACCAGATCAATCCCTACCGTGTTGTGGCAATCCGCCTGTTGTGCCAACATGAGCTTCGTTCCGACACCGTCGGAGCCGCTCACTAACACCGGATGCTTATACTTGTCCGTATCCAGATTGAACATGGCGCCAAAACCGCCCACTCCGGAAAGCACATCTTTCGAGTACGTCGCTTCACACAGCGTTTTAATGAGAGAAACCTCTTCATAGCCACGCTCTACATCCACACCTGCATCTGAATATCTCATTATTTCACCGAATCTTTCTCTTGTTGGATTTTAAAGGCAACGAGTTTGTCTTTCAGTTCCGTATCGGTCAGTGCGAGCATTTGCACCGCCAAGATCCCGGCGTTTTCACCGCCATCAATGGCCACAGTGGCCACCGGCACGCCTTTAGGCATCTGCACCGTGGAGAGGAGAGAATCCAATCCGTCCATGGTGGAACTCTTTGCCGGAATACCTATGACCGGCTGAATGGTAAGCCCTGCAATCACGCCGGCCAAATGAGCCGCTTTACCTGCAATGGCGATAAAGATATCGGCCCCGCAGCTCTCTACATACTCCATGAGCACACGATGGGCACGATGCGCTGAAATGACCCGCACCTCATAGTCCACACCGAACTCATCTAACTTTCCTGTAACTTTGTCTGCAATTTTTTCGTCGGAACTGCTTCCCATAATAATGGCAACTTTCATTTTGACCTCTTTTCTCAACACGTCCTAAAAAGAAAAAGCCCAAAAGAGAAGGTATGAACCTCCCCTCCTGGGCTTTTGTCCCTTAGGTGTAATATCTGACGATATCCCCGCCGCTAGGTCCTTAGCTCAGCTTGGATCCCTAGGCAGGCTTCTTACATTTTTGTGTAGTTTGGTGATTCGCGAGTGATGGTGATATCGTGAGGGTGGTTTTCAACCAACGACGCCGGCGTGATCTTCACGAAGCGCGCTTTATCTTGAATTTGTTCAATGGTGGCGCTGCCAATATAGCCCATACCGGATCTGAGACCCCCCAGGAGCTGATAGATGACATCGCTGACTTTGCCCTTGTACGGCACACGCCCTTCAACGCCTTCCGGTACCAATTTCTTGGTGTTGTTTTGGAAGTAGCGGTCAGAGGAGCCGGCCTTCATTGCTGCAAGGGAGCCCATGCCACGATATTCTTTATAGGTTCTGCCTTCAAAGATCACTTCTTCGCCCGGCGACTCTTCACAGCCTGCAAAGAGGGAACCTGCCATAATAGTGCTGGCACCACAGGCCAACGCTTTGACAATATCCCCGGAGTACTTGATACCGCCGTCGGCAATAATAGGAATATTGTACTTGTCCGCAGCTTCCACAGCATCCATAATTGCCGTAATTTGCGGTACGCCGACACCGGTGACCACCCGAGTGGTACAGATGGATCCGGGGCCGATACCCACTTTGACGCAGTCCGCACCGGCTTTAATTAAAGCTTCAGTGCCGTCAGAGGTTGCCACATTCCCCACGATGAGCTGAACATCCGGATAGGCCTCTTTGATAGTCGCAATCGCCTTTAGTACATTCAAGCTGTGTCCGTGGGCCGTATCCACCGTGAGCACGTCCACATTGGCATCCACAAGAGCCTTGATCCGTTCCATCATGTCCACGGTGATCCCTACCGCCGCACCGACGAGCAGGCGACCTTTGCTGTCTCTGGCGGAGTTAGGGTAGTCATGCATTTTATTGATGTCCTTAATGGTAATCAGACCGTCCAACGTCCCGTCATCTTTAATGATCGGCAGTTTTTCCACCTTGCGCTCTTTCATCTTCAACAGCGCTTCTTCCATGGAAATATGCGGGCGTCCGGTAAGTAAATTCTCCGAGGTCATCACATCGCCGATCAAACGGCTCTCATCCTCTTCAAAACGCACATCCCGATTGGTGAGAATCCCCACCAACTTCATAGCCTCATCCACAATCGGCACACCGGAGATACGATAACGGGCCATAATATCGTTGGCATCTTTTAGTGTATTGTCCCGGGATAGATAAAACGGATCGGAAATAATACCGTGCTCTGAGCGTTTGACACGGTCCACTTCCAAAGCCTGCTCCTCAATGGACATATTCTTGTGAATGATCCCGATGCCGCCTTCACGTGCCATGGCAATGGCCATGCGGCTCTCAGTGACGGTATCCATCCCTGCGCTTAAAATGGGAATATTTAATGTGATTTTTTTCGTAAGCTGTGTGCGTAAATCAACTTCGTTAGGCAACACATCAGATTCGCCGGGAAGCAAGAGTACATCATCGAAGGTCAGTCCTTCTTTTAATTGAATCATATTACACCCCTTTTCTTTTCAACTTCAATCTACATGAAATAGGTTGCAATGTCAAGGACTGAAAGTCACAAATGGCTAAAAATAGAGCCTCGGCTTACACTTGAGTTAGCACGCTCTTCCGTTAAATCTCATAAAATATATAAAAAACGACGCGCAAAGCGCGTCGTTTATTTGTGATAGGGAAAGCCGTTTATAATGCGAAAGGCCCGATAAATTTGTTCTGCAAGAATGAGCCGCATCAGTCCATGAGGAAAGGTGAAATCGGAAAAAGAGAGCCGGAAGTTCGAGGCGGATAACACCGCATCACTCAGACCCAACGAGCCGCCGATGACAAAATTGATATGAGAATGGTTCATCATCACGGAATCCAACCGCTCGGCAAAAGCTTCGCTGGTGAGCTTCTTACCTCGAAGATCAAGGGCAATGGTATAATCCCCCTCTTTGATATGCATCAGGAGTTTTTCACCCTCCTTTGTCTTTACCCGGAGCGCTTCCTTATCGGACAGACGCTCCGGTGCAGGCTCATCTTTGACCTCTTTGATCTCCAACGTACAATGAGGAGTCAGCCGCTTGGCAAACTCCTCAATACCTTCACTAATAAATTTATCCTTTAGCTTTCCCACAGCTAAAATCGTAATTTTCATAGGTGCTTAAGACAGTTGCTTCACAGCTTCAACAGCCGCATCAAAGTCTACCGCATGGGTCACTTCATCCACCACTTCAACATAAGTGATTTTGCCTTCTTTGTCCACAACCACGACCCCGCGAGCTAAAAGACCCAGTTCTTTGATGAGAAAGCCGAACTTTTCACCGAATTCCCGGTCTTTATAATCGGAGATAATCTTGGCGTTTTCAATACCTTCAGCGGCGCAGAAACGGGATTGTGCAAAAGGCAGATCCACCGTGACGGTATAAACAACGACATCATCACTGAGTTCGGTTGCTCTTTGGTTAAATTCTTTCGCTTGCAATTGGCATACGCCGGTATCAATAGACGGTGCAATGGAATAAACAACCACTTTACCCTTGACATCCTCAGAATGAAATTCGCTCAGATCAGGATTGGTTGCCTTAAAGCTTGGTGCCATATCTCCCACTTTAACCGGTTCTTTTACTAAAGTTACTGGATTACCGTTAAATTTTACCATTGTTATTCCTCTTTTCTATAGTTATACGTCAAAATGATAGTTGTGTTGTACACGTTACTTTATTTATATCCAATTTTAAAAACCTTAAGCATTTGGTATAATAATTCCAATGAGGAGATGAGATTATGAATAAAGCTGTGGTGCTCGGCACCAACTATTATATCGGTCTTTCAACGGTGCGCAACTTGGGACGCAACGGTGTCCACGTCGTCAGTGTGGACTATGCACCATCCCACTACGGCGTATCCAAATATGTCAGCGAGCGCCTCATCGCTCCCCACTATGAAAAAGAAGAAGCGCAACTGGTCGACTTTCTCATCGACTACGCCAAAAAACAAAAAGAAAAACCCGTCCTCATTCCCACGGCCGACCTCTACGTCAGCTTCATGGAAAAAAACTTCGATGTTCTGAAAGCCTATTACCTGTGGCCCAACGACAAAAAAGGACTCTATGCCGAACTCTCCGACAAAGAAACCCTCTTAAAATACACTGAGCCCCTAGGCATTCCTACACCGGAGATCATCCCCATGGACACGGACAACTTGGAAGAGGTCGTCTCGGAAAATCTCGGTTTTCCATGCGTCATCAAACCTCGTGATTCCATGCCCTTTGTCAATCGCTTTCGGGAAAAAATGTTTATGGTTCACTCCCGCAGCGAGCTTACCACAAAAATGGCACTGTGCCGACAAGAAGGCTTCGATGTCTTTGTTCAGCGCATTGTCATGGGTCCGGAATCCAACTGCTATTCCTTCGACGTCTATATGCAGGACGGCGAGGCAAAAAGCTATCTGACCACCTCGAAAATTCGTCAGTGGCCCAACAATTTCGGTGCCAGCACTTACGCCAAACAGGAATACATACCTGAACTCTATGACCTGTGCATGCCCCTTTTCAAAACAGTGGACTACCAAGGCTTTGCCGAAGTCGAATTGAAACGGGATCAACGAAACAACACCATTTATCTCGTGGAAGTGAACGTGCGCTTCGTCAACTTCGTCGAAATGCACTGTCACCTGGGCATGAACACGCCGATGATGTATTACAACCACGCCATCGGCAAACCCGTATCCGGCGTCAAACTCAAACACAACACCGAAACCTATTGGAAATACCTCTACGAGGACATTCCATCCATTAAAAACTATCTCAAAACCGGTCAGATGACCTTGCCGGATATCTTAAAAACCTTCCGCTTAAAAAAAGTGGCATCCACCTTCGCGTGGGACGATTTGGGTCCCGGATGGACCTTCTTCACCTGGGCCGTCACGAACAAATTCAAGCGGCTATTTAAACAGTAATAAAAAATGACAGGGGTTCCTGTCATTTTTTTAAATCGTTCTAAAAATCAACATACCTACCAATCGAGCCAAAACTAAAGAGATGACCGCGCGTTCAACCCATATGATCACTAAATGTTTTAAACTCACTTTGATTTCAGTAGCCAAAATAACCGGGATGGTGCATGAAAACATTAAAATTCCTGTAATGCTGCCTATCCCTACAACAAATCGTGTCATAATATCAGCATCAACAACCAACAGCACCGGCAAATACATCTCAGCCAAACCAAGAACCGTAGCTTTCGCAGCCAAAACAGGATCTGAAAAGTGCAGCAGCCAGGTTACGGGATAGAAAAGGTACCCAAGCACATCGAAAACCGGTGTATATTCTGCCAGCAATAATCCCATTAAACCTATAGACATTAAATTAGGCAAATATTCCAAAACCAAAACCATAGCATCTTTTAAATATATAGTGATATTTTCCACTATCGGGCGTGCTTCACTACAAACTCTCAGTCCCTCTATTAAGGCCTGTTTGCAGATATTGCCTTCCTTCACTTCTTCAATGGCGCCTGCTTCGTTATTATAATAAGTATTCGGTAACGATTTAATCGGATCAATACGAGCCGTCAGTGCAGTCACCGCAAAAGTAATGAGTAAAGCGGATGTAAAGAACACATTCCAGTAACTCATTAAGTTCAAAGTTTCAGCAACAACGACCATAAAAGTAATCGCTACAGCAGAAAAACCTGTAACGATGATGCCGGCTTCTTTAACTGTATATTTCTTTTCTTTAAATAATCCGTTCGTAATCATAATGCCCATAGCCGAACTGCCTACAAACGACGAGATGGCATCAATGGCAGATATACCCGGTCTTTTCCATATAGCTTGCGTGACCGGTCGAATCAGCATACCCACTGCATCTACCAAACCGTAGCTAATAAGGAAGCTGATAAATATGGCACAAATCGGGATCAAAACACCCAGCCCCACACCTAATGATTCAAATAAATACGGTCCGACATCCGGGTCCATCACAGCCTTCGGTGCAATGTTAAAAAATATACCTATACTGGCGATAGCGCCTACTATTTTCAAAACTGAAAATATCATAGTTGTGACATTTTGCTTATATGTACCTTTAACATAAGGAAGTATCGCACCGAGTATAATAAAAATCAAGGCATATATTCGGCACAAGGGCATGAAATGTGTTTGAATCCAAGATACAATCATTTCTACCGGTATCGATGTGTCACCATTCACTGTAATTTGAATAAAAAACATCACGATGCCTATTGCGGAAATCAGGATAAATTTAAGCACATTCTTGCTATTATAAATCTTATGCTTGTTATCCATTAGTTACCCTCCTTTTTCTCGACCTGACTAGTAACCCTGCTTTTTGCGATGATCACAATGCTTAAAGTAATACGGAGCTTGATGGTAGCGTTCTTTAAAACGCTTGCTGAAGTACGAAGGATCATTAAATCCTACTTTATTAGCAATATCTAAAATCATCTCATTCGACTGTTCAAGTAATTCCTTTGCTGTCTCTAATCTCTTATTTTGCAAATATTCAGAAAAATTGAGCCCATAAACTTCTTTGAATTTCCTACTGAAATAAGATTCACTCATATTTGCCACTTGGGCGGCTTCATTTAGGGAAATATCTCTGTAGTAATATTTATCTATGAATGTTTTCGCTGATTCCACGCCTAATTTAATATGATCGCTATCTTTTAACTGTTGTAGTGTCGAATCAATATTTTGAATAAAGGTCAAAAAATATCGTTCAATGATTTCCAAAGAACTGGCCCGCAAAATATCTGAATTAAGATTGATAACATCTTTATATAAGACTTGGTTGGCTGCATCTATAGCTACCAGATAATCCACCACCTCAAAATTAAACTTCATAATAATAGATTTCACTGTTTCAGAATTAAAAGCTTTTTGTAAAAGACCATTAATAATTTTTTTATATTCTTTAATTAAATCCGCTTCATTCCAATGACTGATATTCTTGAAAAAAGCATATTTAAAACTTGGGATTTCATCATTTGCGGACGTATATGTTGTATGATTTTTGATTTCATCATAGTAAATAATACTGTTACTTCCCACATAAAAAGAATAAGCCAAGGCTTGAAATGCTTGTTCATAAGAAGCATCAATATCTTGGTAACGAGATACGAAATTGCCAACCCCAATAGTCACAGTAAAATCCATGGTAGCTGCAATATGCGACTGTACCACTTTAAAGGCGTCATAAATCCTACGTACAGCTTCCTCCTCGTTGAAGCATCCCAACAAAACTAATTTGTCCGTGCCTACAAGCGAGGACACCACCGCATCTAAGTTTAAGTCGTTAATGACTTCTCTTACTAAATCCAAACACCGCATTTTTAAACGGTATCGTTGATGATTGTCGTAATGTCGACACTTTTCCCAAAAATCATCCATCATAATTGTGACCGCACAATTCGGATCACCCTGTAAGCCAATTTGCGCCTTTACATGGCGTTGATTGGTCAACTTACCCAAGTCGCCATAAATAAGATTGTAAATATAAAAACTCGTAAGCATCGCCTTGTCATTATTGGAAATGCTGTGCCAATGCATTTCTTCTTGGGAACACACCTGTAAAATCAATTGATTTAAGCGTTGAGTCCAACCCTCACGACATATCACCATGTGATCGATGAGTTTTTTGTCCATTAGACTTTCTACATCTTGGGCATGATCTAAAGAGAAAATACCGATAAGACAAGTATTCAAATATTTATTTTTCAAAAAAAGTAGTGCCGACTCGATACCAGAGGCATACTGATAGACAATAGTCACCGGTTCGTCGGTCTGATACGCCTCTACATTGACAAAATTGCTATTATTTAAGGTGATTTCTATGGAGGGAGTTATACGTTGATCCATATGCTTTTTGATAACATTTGAAATATTTATAAACGCAATCATGTAACTTCCTCCCGCTTCTTAAACCCTGCCTTCTAGTCCGCGATTAACCAGATCTTGATGTGCCTCATCAATGATCGGCGGCTCCATTTCAAAGCTGTTATCGATCACGGTAAAATCGTAGTAACCCAGTCTTGCCACCGGTTTGATTTGACAAATATTAATTTTATCCCCTTCAATGTACTCATCAGCGACATGAATTCCAATCACCTCGGCAATAATAATATCTACTGTAGCGATGCCGCCACATGCCGGCAAACGTAGAGATTGTACATACTTAAATTCATATTTAATCGGCGAGGCCTTAACCATCTCAACATCCATCAATTGGGCTGTTTCCTTCTCTAACTGACAATATTCAAACTTATCTTGGACCCCTTCAGGTAATACCGCTATCGACGAAGCATTCATTGCCTCTTTCAAGTTTTCAGACACCATGTTGTAGACAAATGTTCCGGTTCGCTCGATATTTTTAACTGTCGTCTTTCTATCTCCTGTCACAGGATGCTGATTGGCAGAAAAAATCACCATTGGCGGATCGAAAGTTAAGTTGGTGAATTGACTGTACGGCGCAATATTATCCGTACCATCTTCATTTTTAGTGGAAATCCACCCAATAACTCGCGGTACTGTCGATGATTTGAAAGGATTGTATTGTAATCCGTGATTATTCTTTCTGGGTTCATAAAACATAATAGACCTCCTCATAGCTTATTTATTGTGTTGATAATCGTAACCTAATACTATGAGATTAACGTTTTCATGTCCATGGAATATTTTATTCAAAATCCAAATTATTTTGCACGTGACTTAATTAAAGTACCATAAAAAAAGACAGGCGAACCTGTCTTTTTTCTTACCTTATAACCTTTTGTTCCTCCGGCATATCCAATTAAAATACAGCGGTGCCCCGCGACTCAACTAACTAGTTTTGAAACCACGTCCCCGAGAGAAGTTCGTCCAAATGCTCAATGACGGTCACACTTTTGGGGAATGTGCCGCCAATGCCGACAAAATCCACCAAATTTTTAGAGAAGTCATAGTCCACCAGTGAATCGCCGACATAGACGACGTCTTCTCTGCTGAGTTCCAGCGCTTTTAATGCAGCAATCAACATATCCGGATCCGGCTTGGCCTTAGTCTGATCGGCCCCGAGAACCAAGTCGACATAGGACAAAAGCCCGGTGTGTTCCAACATCATCTCGGCAATATCCGTCTCGTCATTAGTGAGCACCGCCACTGCTACGCCCTTTTCTTTTAACGCTTTTAAGACGGTTTCGGCGCCATCCATCGGCGTAACCTCATGGATGTGCTCGGCCAGATAGCTTGTCACACTTGCCTTTACCCGGGTGTAAAAGGTCTGTGCATCCATGTCGGTGTGCCGATACATATCATTGGCGATGTCCATAAGCGTGCCGCTTGCAATGATGGAGTTGGGTAAAATCTGTCCGTCCACCAATCCTATGGCAGCGCTGCAATCGGCAATATCGCCATCGTTAAGCCATTCGCTCAGATCGTGATCTATAAAGTGAGCCATGGCATGGAGCCATGTTTCTTGCAATTTTAAGAGTGTGCCATCTTTATCGAAAAATATACCGCGTTTCATCGTTGCCTCCTTTATTCTCTAAGAGTTATCCTAACATAAACGACGGCCTGTTACCATGGTCGTTGTCTGGACAATCGGATCATTACGAATTCTCATTGAAGCTTGTCTGCATTATGATATTCCGTTTGTCTGACACATCTTAGTGCCCGGTTACCATCTTTCCAACACAGAAAAACAGAGCCAATTCATCCGCAGAGCGATTTATCAAGAGTATTTTCTCTACTAAAGCAAAATGTCTGCTATGGGACAGCGAACTGTCTAATTTTCTCATTAGGCTACGATTGCACGCTATAGTTCTGCGTATGCAGTGCGCAAGTTCGTATTTCCCTGTTCATGATAACTATCTCGTCTGTCCTGTTATATTAAAATGAAAGTTACATATTGACAGTCTAAAATATGCGTGCTATAATTCATAAAAATTTAATCATTCAAACTGTTGAAGCGGAGATAACGGCAATCATGCCTTTACAGAGAACCCGTGTTGCTGAGAGTCGGGTAAGAAACAAGTTGTCAAATGGACCGCTGAGGGCGCAGTCAAATGTGATTTTCACAAAGTATTCTGCGACGCTGTGGGCAGGCGTACAAATGTCGGGGATATGTTGGTATCCCGCTAAGTGCACGGCTTATTGCCGTGAATCAAGGTGGCACCGCGGATACGTGTTTTATTCGTCCTTGATAGAAAGTATATTTCTATCAAGGACGTTTTTGTTTTATAGGACTCCTTTGACTGAAATATAACGTCAAAGGAGTCTTTTCCTTTTTAAGGAGGTTGCCATATGCTGCTGCTAAAACGATGATACAGTCTCTGCAAATCATAGAAAATTAAATCCTTCATATAATTTCAAGCAACTTCATTCAACCAATTTGGAGGTGCAGTGAATGAAAATTCTGCCAACTTTAGCTGAAGTCATAGACATTGCTTCAGCCTCAACATATACTATGCTGCCGGTAAGCTGTGAACTGCTTTGCGACTTTACAACACCTATTGAAACAATGAAGATACTGAAAAATGTATCGACACACTGCTATATGCTGGAATCGGCAAAGACGAACGAAACTTGGGGCCGGTATACTTTCCTTGGTTTTGAACCGAAACTGGAGATCACCTGTATTGCCGGAGAGATGACGATAGGCAATCTTAAAGTGACGACGAAAAATCCATCGGCGTATCTGCGTCAGATCCTTGCGAATTACAAAAGTCCTCGATTTGATTATCTACCCTCTTTTACAGGCGGTCTTGTCGGATATTTCTCCTACGATTACTTGGGATATAGTGAACCTAGTGTTCAATGCGATGTGGAAGATCCCGAGTCATTCCAGGATGTTGATCTGATGCTATTTGACAAGGTTATTGCTTTCGATCATTTACGTCAGAAGATCATCCTCATCGTCAATATGCCACTGGACGATGTGAAGATCGAATACAAAAAAGCAGTTACGGAGTTAAAACAACTTGTAGCGCTTATCCGACACGGCGCAAAGAAAAACGAGCCCAGCGGTAAACTGCTCGGTGAGGTCACCCCACTATTTGACAAAGGACAGTTTTGTGAAATGGTTGAAAAAGCGAAGCATTACATTCATGAGGGCGACATTTTTCAAATTGTGCTTTCTAACTGTCTATCGGCTCCTTTTGAAGGAAGTTTGCTCAATACCTACCGTGTACTGCGCACTATCAATCCTTCACCGTATATGTTCTACTTTTCCGGTACTGATGTAGAGATTGCAGGGGCCTCCCCTGAAACTTTGGTTAAGCTGGAAAACGGCGTACTCCACACTTTCCCACTTGCCGGAACCCGGCCGAGGGGAAAAACCGCTGACGAAGATAACGCATTGAAACTAGAACTGCTTGCAGACGAAAAGGAACTTGCCGAACACAATATACTGGTCGATCTGGGACGAAATGATTTGGGTAAAATCAGCAAATTCGGAACAGTTCAGGTCTAGACGCTGCATTCGATTGAGCGATTTTCTCATGTCATGCACATTGGCTCTACGGTACGGGGTGAGATTTGCGAAGATAAAGACACTTTGGATGCTATTGAAGCGGTACTACCCGCAGGCACTCTTTGCGGGGCGCCGAAGATCAGAGCCTGCCAGTTGATTGGAGCACTTGAAAACAACAAGCGCGGCATCTATGGCGGTGCTATCGGATACATCGACTTTACGGGCAATATGGACACCTGCATTGCCATCCGTATTGCCTACAAGAAAAACGGCAAGGTCTTCGTGCGAAGCGGTGCCGGTATCGTAGCTGATTCCGTTGCTGAAAAAGAATTTGAAGAGTGCCTGAACAAAGCTAAATCTTCACTTAAAGCGTTAGAGCTTGCCCAGGAGGTGGACCTATGATTTTACTGATCGATAACTACGACAGTTTTTCCTATAACCTTTATCAACTTGTCGGCGAAATCGAGCCGGACATCAAGGTCATCCGAAACGATGACATGACGGTGGAACAGATCAGAGATTTGAATCCGGGTCACATCATTTTGTCACCCGGGCCGGGTAGGCCGGAGGATGCCGGTATCCTCATGGATGTTGTGAAAACCATCCACCACATCCCGATCTTAGGTGTTTGTCTTGGTCATCAGGCGATCTGTGCGGCATTCGGCGCGACGGTGACGTATGCAGGGGAGCTAATGCACGGCAAACAATCGCATGTCAATTTCAACGCAGATTGCTTGTTATTCAAAGGTTGTCCCGAAGTTGCACCTGTCGCACGGTACCATTCCCTTGCTGCGGATGCCGACACAATTCCCAGATGCCTAAAAATTACCGCGCTCACCACGAACGGCGAAGTGATGGCAGTACAGCATAAAGATTACCCCATCTATGGCGTACAATTCCATCCGGAATCTCTCATGACACCAGATGGAAAGCAGATGCTTAAAAATTTCATAAAGGAGATATGAGCCATGATTAAAGAAGCTATTGTAAAAATTGTAAATAAAGAAGATCTCACCTATGATGAGGCGTACACTGTCATGAACGAAATTATGAGTGGTGAGACAACGCCTACACAGAATGCCGCTTTTCTGGCAGCCATGTCTACCAAAAACGCCAAAGCCGAAACTGCCGATGAGATCGCAGGCTGTGCAGCTGCAATGAGAGCACATGCTATCAAAGTGGAAACTGACATGGAGCTTTTTGAACTTGTCGGCACCGGTGGTGACAATACACATAGCTTTAATATCTCTACCACTTCGGCCCTGGTTGCGGCGGCGGGCGGTATGAAAGTGGCCAAGCACGGCAATCGGGCTGCATCCTCCCAGTGCGGAACAGCGGACTGTCTGGAAGCACTCGGCGTCAATATTCAGCAAAGCCCCAGCAAATGTATTGAACTTCTCAACGAAGTCGGCATGTGTTTCTTCTTCGCACAAAAATACCATGCCTCGATGAAGTATGTGGGAACTATCCGCAAAGAACTCGGATTCCGTACCGTGTTCAATATCCTCGGACCTCTGACCAATCCGGGTACACCTTCCATGCAGTTGCTCGGCGTGTATGACGAGTATCTGGTTGATCCGCTGGCACAGGTTCTCATCAAATTTGGAATCAAGCGTGGTATGGTCGTCTATGGTCAGGATCAGCTGGATGAAATTTCTATGAGTGCTCCGACTACGATCTGCGAGATTCGAGACGGCTGGTTCAAATCATCGGTGATAACGCCCGAAGATTTCGGATTTGAGCGCTGCACGAAAGAAGATCTGAAGGGCGGCACGCCTGAAGAAAACGCTGAAATTACCCTTTCAATTCTAAAAGGCGAAAAAGGCCCTAAGAGAAATGTCGTGCTTATGAATGCCGGTGCGGCACTCTATATCGGCGGTAAAGCTAAGAGCATGAAAGACGGTGTCGCACTTGCTGCAGCTATCATTGACTCCGGCAAAGCACTGGAAACACTAAATAAACTGATCGAAGTCAGCAATCGGCCGGAGGTAGAAGAATGACAATACTTGACAGACTTGCTGATCATGCCAGAAAGAGAGTGGCAGAAGCCAAAAATAAACTATCCCTCGAAGAAATCAAGCAGCAGACATTAGACTTACCTCAAGGCACATTTGCGTTTGAAAACGCCCTGAAAAAGCCTGACCTATCTTTTATCTGTGAGTGTAAAAAAGCCTCTCCCTCAAAAGGTGTGATTGCCCCGGTCTTTCCGTATTTACAAATTGCAGAGGAATATGAAATGGCGGGTGCCGACTGCATTTCAGTCCTGACTGAGCCCAAGTGGTTTTTGGGTAGTGATGAACATCTTATGGAGATTGCAAACTCAGTTTCGATCCCTTGTCTTAGGAAAGACTTCACGGTGGATGAATATATGATCTACGAAGCTAAGATACTCGGTGCCTCAGCGGTGCTTCTTATCTGCTCGATACTGGATTCAAGCCAAATCAGAGAGTATATTGGCTTATGCGATGAACTCGGTCTTTCAGCATTGGTGGAAGCTCACGATGAGACAGAAGTAAGCACAGCGATACAGTCAGGCGCACGAATCATTGGCGTCAACAACCGGAATCTCAATGATTTTTCCGTAGATACCGAAAACAGTCGCAGAT
Source organism: Peptoniphilus equinus (assembly GCF_027921445.1). Classification (NCBI taxonomy): domain Bacteria; kingdom Bacillati; phylum Bacillota; class Tissierellia; order Tissierellales; family Peptoniphilaceae; genus Peptoniphilus; species Peptoniphilus equinus. Next base: position 34,550 of record NZ_CP115667.1, on the reverse strand, counting down.
TAAGAGAGCTGATACCCCGTGATGTACTTTTCGTGTCAGAAAGCGGTGTAAAAGACGGTGCAGATATTATAAAGCTCCGGAAAATCGGTGCAGATGCGGTATTGATTGGAGAGACCCTCATGAGAGCAACTGACAAAAAATCTAAACTCAGCGAACTTCGGGAGGCAGTATGACAAAGATAAAGCTATGCGGATTATCCCGTCCCTGCGATATAGCAGCTACTAACGAATTAAATCCAGAATATATCGGATTTGTCTTTGTACCGAAAAGCAAGCGATATATTACGCCGCAAAAGGCAAAAGCGTTGAAACAGCTGCTTAACGCAAATACTAAAGCGGTCGGAGTTTTTGTGAATGAAGACGTTAAAACCATTGCCGATCTTTTGAATCAAGGGATTATTGATATTGTTCAACTCCACGGTGCTGAAGACGAGGATTATATAAAGCAGTTGCGAATACTCACCGATAAACCGATTATCAAAGCGATTCGAATTGAATCCGAGAAAGAACTTGTCGATGCCGAATGCTGTAGTGCGGATTGCATACTGCTTGATTCAGGTGCAGGTACGGGAACGGTATTTAATTGGAAACTGATACAAAATGTAAATAGACCCTATTTCCTTGCAGGAGGACTGACGCCTGACAATGTGGAAAATGCGATCAGTATGCTTCATCCCTATGCGGTGGATGTCAGTTCAGGCATTGAAACTGACGGACTGAAAGACAAAACAAAAATGGCGGCATTTACTGCTGCTGTCAGAAAGGAAGAAAAAATATGACAAATCCAAACGGACGCTTTGGTGTTCACGGCGGTCAGTATATTCCCGAAACACTGATGAATGCGGTTATTGAGCTTGAAAAAGCGTATAATCATTACAAAAACGACCCGGATTTCAACAGAGAAATCACCGAGCTTTTCCAAAACTATGCAGGCAGACCATCACGACTTTACTATGCCGAAAAAATGACAAGGGACCTTGGCGGTGCGAAGGTATATCTGAAACGTGAAGATCTCAATCATACGGGTGCACATAAAATCAACAATGTGCTCGGTCAGGCACTTCTTGCAAAGAAGATGGGTAAAACCCGATTAATCGCTGAAACAGGAGCCGGTCAGCATGGTGTAGCTACAGCAACTGCCGCTGCACTGCTGGACATGGAATGTGTGGTATTTATGGGCGAAGAAGATACTATCCGTCAAGCTCTAAATGTGTATCGCATGCGGCTGCTCGGCGCTAAGGTGATTCCGGTAAAGACCGGTACGGCAACCCTCAAAGATGCGGTATCGGAAGCCATGCGTGAGTGGACTTCCAGAATCAACGACACTCACTATTGTCTCGGGTCAGTCATGGGACCGCATCCGTTCCCTACCATCGTTCGTGATTTTCAATCTGTCATTTCCAAAGAGATCAAAGAACAGATTTTAGTAAAAGAAGGTAGACTTCCCGATGCTGTCATTGCCTGTGTTGGCGGTGGATCAAATGCCATCGGAAGCTTCTATCATTTCATCGAAGATAAAAATGTTCGTTTGATCGGTTGTGAAGCAGCCGGCAGAGGTGTTGATACTTTTGAAACGGCAGCAACTATTGCAACCGGCAGAGTCGGCATCTTCCACGGTATGAAGTCTTACTTCTGTCAGGATAACGATGGTCAGATTGCTCCTGTTTATTCTATTTCCGCAGGACTTGACTATCCCGGCGTTGGCCCCGAACACGCATACCTTCACGACATTGGTAGAGCACAATACGTGCCTGTCACCGATAACGAAGCGGTAAATGCTTTTGAATATCTTGCGAAGACCGAAGGCATCATCCCTGCGATCGAATCGGCACACGCTGTGGCACATGCTATGAAGATTGCACCGATGATGGATAAAGATAAAATAATCGTAATTACAATTTCCGGCAGAGGCGACAAGGACTGTGCTGCCATTGCCTGCTACCGAGGGGAGGATATTCATGAGTAACATTCAAAAAGCATTTGAACACGGAAAAGCATTCATCCCGTTTATCACCTGCGGCGATCCCGATTTAAATACAACAGCGGACATTGTCCGTGCCGCTGTAAAAAATGGTGCCAACCTCATTGAGCTCGGGATTCCTTTCTCCGATCCCACGGCAGAGGGTCCCGTGATTCAGTCAGCAAACCTGAGAGCACTGAGCGGCGGTGTCACAACGGATAAGATATTCTCTTTGGTAGAAGAACTTCGCCGTGATGTGAAAATTCCAATGGTATTTATGACTTATGCCAATGTCGTCTTTTCCTACGGTGCGGAAAAATTTATTGCCACCTGCCGTGACATCGGAATTGACGGACTGATTCTGCCAGATCTGCCATTTGAAGAAAAGGAAGAGTTCCAGCCGCTATGCAAAAAATACGGCGTTGATTTAATTTCAATGATCGCGCCTACCTCTGAAAACCGTATTGCTAGGATTGCAAAGCAAGCAGAAGGGTTCATTTATATCGTGTCCAGTCTTGGTGTGACAGGCGTGAGAAACGAAATCAAGACAGACCTCGCTTCCATTGTTAAAATAATAAGAGAAAATTCCGACGTGCCCTGCGCTATCGGATTCGGTATCTCCACACCTGAGCAATCAAAGAAAATGGCGGACATATCTGATGGTGCCATTGTCGGCTCAGCAATCATCAAGCTTCTGGAACAGTATGGAAAGGACGCGCCGAAATACATCGCAGAGTATGTGAAGACAATGAAATCGGCTCTATTAACTAATTAGTGGCAGAAACAGTAAACCCCATTCCCATTCACTCTTTTTCTTATGGTAAATCGTACCACAATAAAGAGGCGCACCTTTTGGAGTTGAAATTCCAAAAAGTGCGCCCCTTGTCATTTAAATGTCGTATGCAAACTCATGCAGGATACTATCTTCGGTTCGCTTGTGGCGTTTCTGTGTATCTGCTACTACGAAGTCTACAATCCGGTAAGCACCGCATGGTGTATTCCACCCTCGATACATTACATTATGCTCTGTTTTTATGTTAAACTAACCCGCGCCACTTAAAGAGACCGTAGCAAAGAATCAAAAGGCCAAGCATTTTTACCAAAAAGGCTGTGACATGCTCGCCGGTTTGACGATCGTGATCTCTTGCATACAGTACGCTGAGCACCACCACAAGACCTAAGAGTCCCCATCGCACGGACTCCAAGTACGCTGCTGTCATCTCTCTTGTAACAAACTGGAAGAGGACAAACACAGTTAAGGCAATGACCAGACATGCCTGTAGAATTTTACTCTTATTCATGATCCTTCTTATACTCAACCAGTGCCTTACCTAAGATTTGAATGGCACGACGAATATCTTTTTCATTGATGACGTAGGCAAGGCGAACTTGCGTCTTTCCGGCGTCGTTGTTTTGATAGAAGCCGAAAGCAGGGGCCACCATCACCGTTTCACCCTCATCTTCAAAGTCGTTTAACAGCCATGCCGCAAAGTCATCGGTATCTTTGACCGGCAGTTCGGGCATAACATAGAAAGCGCCTTCAGGCATGGTCACTTTCACGCCGTCAAGTTTCGTCAGTTCCTCATAAATTGCGTGACGACGGCGATTGTATTCGTCGTTGACATTTCTGAAGTAGGCATCACTCACATCGTAGAGAGCTGCCGCACCAATTTGGTCTACCGTGGAGACGGCCAGCCGGGAGGTGGCAAGACGCACGACACCGTCCATAATCTCAGGGTTCTTGCAGATCAGTGCACCAATGCGCGCACCGCACGCACCAAAGCGCTTGGAGATAGAATCCATGAGGATAAGACGATCGTCAATGCCTTCCACCCCTGTGAAGGAGGCAAACTCTGCTCCGTCAAAAATAAATTCCGAATAGACTTCATCGGCGATGATAAAGAGGTCATTTTCCAAGGCCACATCGACAATACGTTGAATTTCTTCATGGCTGTATACAGCTCCGGTCGGATTGGACGGGTTGGAAATAAGGATGGCTCGTGAACGCTCGTCAATGGCTTCTTGAATCACGTCTTTGGACGGCAGACGATAACCTTGATCAATGATTGTATCAAAGGTCTTCATCTTGATGCCGATTTCTTTAGCCATGGTTTGATAGTTGGAATAAAACGGGTTGGTGGTGACAATATTGTCCCCGATATCACAGATGGTTTCTACTGCAAATCGCAAGGCTTCACTGGCTCCGGAGGTAATGACGATGTCTTTTTCCGGATCGTAGGATTTACCCCGTCGTGCATAGTAACCACAGGTGGCTTCCCGAAGTTCTTTAATCCCCTTAGATGGCGCATAGTCAATAGTTTGCAGTTCTATGGCGCGAATGGCATCAAGAAATTCCTCAGGTGTCTTGGTGTCAGGCGCACCGATGTTCAGGTGATAGACTTTTTTACCCGCTTTTTCCGCCGCATCAGACAATGGTGTCAATTTACGAATCGCTGAAAACGGAACTTCTTTTACTCTTTGTGATAGCTTCATAATACCACTCCTTATCTAAGTCTTAAATCTTCCCCATAAAATTTCAACGGCATAAACTTTTGAAATACCCTTGAAAATACACGATCTGTGTAGGTGCTCGAGAGCTCTTTCGGCGAGAGATTGGTGGATATCAACGTCTTTTTGCCGCTCAACAGTCTGGAATTGACAATGTTAAAAATCTCCGATGTGGAGAAGGCATTGATGCGTTCAATCCCCAAATCGTCGATGATAAGTAAATCACTGTTTAAGAGCAGCTCGTATTTCATCTGAGTTGCCTCATTGCGTCGAAACCTGCGATCTTCCACGATATCTACGATATTGAAGGCGGTTTGATAGATGACATTGACATTCTTATCCAAGAGTTCTTTAGCTATACAGTTTAACATAAAAGTCTTGCCCTGTCCTGTTGTACCATAAAAAAGCATATTAAAATCATTATTTTTTTCAAAGTCGTCAATAAACCGCCGCACGACGCGAAGAATGGCTTCCATGTTGTCTCGAGGACTTAAATTTTCGCCATCGTAGACGTCTTTAGAAAAAATACCCAGATCAAAGGTCAGAAAATTTTCTTTTTCCAGTTGTAGATTGAGATTGCTCATTTCATAGAGCTCACGGGAGATACGCTGTTTAAAACAACGACAGCGACTGCCGTCTTCCAGTCTTCCTGTATCCTCACACAGCTCACATCGATAGTCCACCTTGGTGTAATCACGGGGAAGACCCATCGTCATAAGCAGGTGCGCTTTTTCCTCCCGGAGCGTGTAGAGCGCTTCATTGATTTCCGAAAGTCCTTTGGAGTTGGGATGAAGAAGCTGCTCTTTCGCCCCTTCAATCCCCAAGCGCTGAATCTTCTGATCCAAAGCTTCCAGTTCAGGAAGGTTGCGATATAGCTTTGCCATCTTTTTGCGGTGAGCTTTCTCATCGGCATCGCGCAGCTCTTGATACTCCCGTTCAATTTTGCGAAACAGTTCCATTATTCACCTAACTTCTTTAGGAATGCGTCCCGTTTTTTCTGAGCGAGCGCTTCCAAATCGTCTTCTGTCATGGTTTCAGTCTGCTGTTTAAAATTGTGAAACGTCGTTCGAGGTGTCGGACGACTGTCCCGTGCCTTCACTTCTTTCGGATCCGTGATGCCCTTGGACTGCCAATTTCTTAAAATCCGATCCACATAACCGAGATTGGGATGCTGAATATTCACCGTCCTGTCGCAGGCCGCCATCACCAGCTCCATGCTCATCCCCTCATCAAACCAGCGGTTTACCGTGTCAAAATCTACCGGGGTGTACGCCTTATTTGAAAGACCGATGCGATTTTTCACCGCCATCAGACGATAGTAACGCTCATCATGTTCCCGAATGGAGCGCTCGATATCTTCTTTAGTGCGGATGTTGTCCCGTGACCAATTGCGCACCACCGCTTCCACGTAGTCCAGACTGTCTTTTTTTTGCACTTCGGTGACATACCAAAAAGCTTCCTCAATAAGGTTCGGAGGCATGTTGTAGGTCTCAATCCAAGAGGCAATATCACGCTTTTTTGAGTGCGTTAAGGTACCTCGCATATAGTAGTCTGCCTGAGAGAGGAGATTGGCAATGTCCCTGTCGTCTAAAAAAGTGCTTCGGGATGTGGCTTCCGGCTTAGCATAGACATGTTTGACATAGAGTTCTTTTAAGTTCACATAGGTCACCGTCGGCTCACCGTTCGCCTCATCAAGACGCACCGCTCCCACGCGCTCCCAATAAGAAAATGCTCGTTTGACATCTGATTCAATCAAACCCAACAAATCTGCAAGGGTCTGGTAACTCATGACCGTTGACAAATCCTTTGTGCGAGCGAGTCGTAAGCCTAACAAGTAGACTTTGACAAAGTTGCCGTCCGCTTGAGGCATATAATCATTGATAAAAATATTCTCAACCGGGGTGTCTCCTAAATCCATGGTCGTCGTATCCAGTTGTAGTTTCATCGGCAATCACTCCTTCTTAGTACCATGTGATCCACATAGAAAAACACCATACCCATAATTTGAAAAAAGTAGTTCTTATCCATCTCCATCCCGTTCCGAGGATTGTCATACTTCATAAAAGTCGTGTGCGTCTTTTGAAAACCTAACGTGTCATAAAGTCGCCTTGCACGAATATTATACCTCGCCACGGACAGATAAAGTTTGGTATAGTTCGTCATCTCAAAGTAACGACGGATCATCGTCTGTAGTGCCTCACTGCCGTAACCCTGAGAGACATAGTTCGGATCGAACACCACACCCAACTCCCGCCCGCCGAGACGCGGCAGACGTTTAAAGGAGACGTAGCCTATAGGTCGCTGATCCAAGAGCACGGTATAGTACTTACCGCCTCCGGTCTTCCACGCCAGCCATGCTTCACAATCCGACACCGTTTTTTCATAGAAATTATAATCATCAAACCTGGGATCAGTATGGCGTCCCCAGTCCCGAAATGCCAAGACATGGTTCAAATTCAACGGTTCGTAAGTGAGACTCATAACTTTTTAACAATCCGCTCATACAGTGAGTCATAAATAGGCGGCGTGTGGCAAATTTCTGCCACTAACATACTGACCAAACTCGTGACGGTAAAAAAGAGGAGCAGACTGAAACTGCCGGTCATCTCCAACACCAGAATGATGGCAAGAATCGGCGCTTGAACCACCGACGCCAAAATACCCACCATACCCAAAATAATAAAATTCAAAAGAAACTCACTGAGTCCGAAGCCTGCCACCAAGTGAAAAATCACCGAACCCACAATGGCGCCCAGCACTAAAACCGGAAGGAAAATTCCACCTTGGGCCCCGCTGCCATAGGCAAAGGTCGTATAAAAGAGCTTCGTCACTAACAGAATGAGCAACATCGTGAGGGAGTATTCCCCGCGCGCAAAGCTTTCGACCAAGTGATGCCCGCCTCCGGTGATATCATAGAAATAACGACCGATAAACAAGCCGACAATGCCTAAGAACATCAGCTTATACATAAGATCCAACTCAAAATGATTCCATAAGTCCTGCATTTTGAGAAGCGTGTAATTGAACACAACCCCCACCAGACCGGTGGCAATACCTATGATTAAAGCGACCCACAGGTACCTTAGATCCAGCGTGTGGTGAAAGGTGAAACTGAAAGATGTTTCCTTGCCCATCAGTGCATAACTCACCGCATTGGCTGTCGTCGTCGCGGCAATGATGGGCACAAACAGCGTATGCGATACTTTCTTGTGGAGCTCCTCCACACAGAAGATGACCCCGGCAAGGGGTGCATTAAAGGCTGCGGCAAGCCCTGCTCCGGCACCGGCGGAGATGAGCAGCATCTTCTCCTCCGATGTGATACGCAACCAGGAGAACTTGCTGTCCAAACGGGAAACAAGCTTACCTGCCATGCCTCCCATTTGAATAGATGGGCCTTCTCGTCCCAGAGAGAGCCCAATAATATTTAAAAGTGTCCCACCGGTGAGCTTGGAAAGCAGGACCCGAAGCGGCTTCATACGGATGTAACCTTCCAGCTCGGCGTGAATTTGTGGAATGCCCGATCCGCCGGAAAAAGGCGCCCATGTTAAGAGCTTGGCCGCCACCACACCGCAAATCAGGACGGCAATCAAAGTGGACACCAACTCCGGACCGCTCTTTTGAAAGAAAGGCGCTCGAAAGGCATCGGTTTGATTGATAAGAAAGCGATACAGCACGGCACAAAGTCCGGAAAAAATTCCCACTAAACTGCCCATGCCTGCCATTTTTAAAATATTTCTGTTCGTGCTCACCCTATTGCCCCTTTACTCTCCAGTTGCCAAATTTATAGTACAGCCCCGTTCCCGCACCGGTCACAATCCAGGTGATAGGATAGGAGATAAAGATGGTGTCAATACTGTTGTTCACCTTCATGCCGAAATAGAGTAAGATCAAGCGGAAAATACACATCCCGAATACAGAAATGGCCATAGGCATCACAGCCTCGCCGGTGCCTCGTATAAAACCGCCGATGACTTGGTTCGCACCAAGAAAAACATAGGCCCATGATAAAGTGCGCAAAAATCTCACACCGATATCCACAACTTCCGGATCACCGTTAAAAATAGTGATCAACGGCTCAGCAAAAATATACCCGATTAGACCGAGGACGATGGATTCCACAGCGACCATGCCTAAAGTGACTTTAAGTCCCGATCTGAAGCGATCCATCTTGCCCGCGCCATAGTTTTGTGCGGCAAAAGTCGTCGCCCCGAGTGCAATGGCATCCAGGCCCATGAAGATAAAACCGTCAATGCGGGATTCTGCTGCGGCGCCGGCAATGGCGTTGGCACCGTAGACGTTAATCATCCCTTGAATGACGACGTTGGAGAAGGAGATGACGGCTGTTGAAATGCCCGTGGGTATACCGATTTTAAAAATGGTGCTTAGCGATTCCCGGTAAAATTTAATCTCCTTGAGATCCAATTTAAAAATTGCCGTGGTTTGAGAAAGGTTCAGCGTGACGAGAACGGCAGAGACCACTTGTGCAGTGACCGTAGCAAGACCCGCCCCGACAACCGACATTTTAAAGAAAGCGACAAGCACCAAATCCAAGACGATATTGACCAGTGCCGCCACTAAAAGAAAGTTAAACGGCCGTCTGGAGTCACCGACGCTTCTCAAGATCGACGCGCCCATATTGTAAACCAACAGGGGAATCATTCCGATAAAGAAAATGCGCATATACTCCAGAGATTTATCCATAATGGACGCCGGCGTATTTAAAAGCCCCAACATCCACGGCGATAAAGTGATCCCTAAAATACTGATGATGGCCCCTCCGGCAATGGCAATGGCGTAAGCCGTATGGATGGCTCGTTTTAAACGAATCCGATCCATAGCACCGAAGAGTTGCGAAACCACGACGCTTGCCCCGGTAGTCAGACCGATAAAAAGACCGATGAGGAGGTTTGCAATAGGTGCTGTCGCTCCGACAGCTGCCATGGGATCTTTACCTGCAAACTGACCGACGATCATCAAATCCGCCGTATTATAAAGCTGTTGTAAGAAGTTGGATAAGAGCAAAGGTATGGCGAAGTAGATAATCCCGGAGACGATGGAGCCTTCCGTTAAGTTGACATGTCTTTTTTCATTATATTTCAGTTTCATGGCATCCTCCTCTCAATTGATTGACGTCGTTACTTCCTATTATAGGAAAAGGTGCTTTTTTATACAACTTGAGGTTTATCTCAAATAAAAAAAACTATGACCGTGTCATAGCATTGGAGCTGATAGGGGGATTTGAACCCCCGACCTATTGATTACGAATCAATCGCTCTACCAACTGAGCCATATCAGCAAAGAGCACTTAAACGCGCTCACTTTTTTTATTTAAACAGTATATTTTATAAAGGCCCTGAATGTCAAGGTCTTTAATAAAAGCAATACCATTAAATTCATGAAGAATAAAAGGTGCAAACTCTCCCGTGGCGATAAGTTTGTGATGCGGATAGTCTCGAAGCACCGATGCGACGGCACCTCGGCTTTGATAGTAGAGCCCTGCTTGAATGGAGCGCTCGGTAGTGTTTCCGATAGGACTCTTCGGGTGTTCCAGTTCCACCTTCGAAAGCTTTGCCATAGATTTTAAACTTTCAAGGGCAAGAGAAATCCCCGGCATAATCATCCCGCCTAAAAACTGATTGCCTTCAATAAAGTCCACAGTAATCACATCTTTTAAACTGAGTACAATCGCCTGATCCGGCGCCACATAAGCCGCCCTTGCAATACGATCCGCCCCGACTTCCTTCGGATTTTCACACTTAATGTTCAGTCCCGTTCTGACCCCGCTTCCCACCACCAGGGCATCGCTGAAAATCATCTTCAACTTGTAGGTCATATCAGGCACCACCGACGCAATGATGCATCCCTTCACACACGCCAAGGTGTAAGGCGCCATAAAGATTTCAATTTTCTTTTTTAATTCATCCACGGTATCCAGGGAGTCCCGTTTAAAACTGAAGCTATGCACCAAGGTCTCGTAAAACAGACCAAAGTGCACAGCGTTGTTTTCTATATTGATGGCAACAATCATGACATGCCTCTTTTAATGCCGCTTGGAAAGGGTTACGGCCTTGACGACAGCGGTGGTGACAATGACACTCAGAATCGCCTCAGGCAAACCGCTGCTCACAGCTACCCCAAGGATGACACTGCGCGCCATCGCTACCGGCTGACCGATAGCCACCATGTACTGTTCCGCATAGAGCAGATACATCATGCCGAGGAAGAAGACCGTATTGGTCATGGAGCCGATAAATGCACTGGCGACAATGGGAAAATCTCCGTTCATTTTAGCAGAACTGTAATATAACATCGCAAGACACAATCCCAAAAAGACAGCACTGATCACTGTAGTCACTACATTGAGCTGCGGTGCTTGGAAATTGCGATACAAAATCCATGCCAACACGGCACTGCACACGGCCCAAGCCACCATATTCAGATTTTTCATCACCTTGGGACTCAACTTTTTCACCGCAATAAAGGCATAACCGGCAAAGAGTCCGATTAACACCCTAGGTACGACCGAGACCAGCGGATTCATAATAAACGGTGTCAGCGGTGTTGGCGTCATGATAGAACGCAACAGCGACGACAACCCGAAGATCAGACCCACCAAAGCACCGACCACAGGGCCTTCCACAATGGCACCGATAATGACGGGAATATGGAGTGTCGTAGCGTTTAAAATGCCCAGGGGAATAAAGCCCAGAGGCGTGAACCCGAGGGCCACCGTGATAGCTCCTAAGACAGCAGTGATAACCAGCCGCCTACTTTTGACATTGGTTGTACGTGTTTGATTCATGTTTCCTCCTGATAGAGTTCTCTTTTGAGATACCCTTCAATTGTAAGCTCCTTAGAGCTCGTGATACGATTGGACACCGCCGGCGGATTGGGCGGCATAAATGGCGTTTGCAATACTTCGTGCAATACACCTTGCAGCCAGGACGCCGACGAGAGTATTATCACACACTACATCGCCTGTTGCAACAGCAAAAATCGTGTCCCCGTCAAACATGGTGTGGACGGGATCGATCCCTCGAGCATAGCCGTCATGGGCCATTTGCGCCACTTTGTTCAGCTGCACCTTTGAGAGCTTGCCGTTTGTTGCCACAATAGAGAGTGTCGTATTTCGACCTTTGAAGGCATCATAGCCTTCTTTCGCTTTTTCTTTTAAAATATCGACCGTGTCAAGAAAGTGGCCCTTGTCGTGAACACCGGCAATTTGCCTGTGACGTTCGCTGTCATAGATATCTCCGAAGGCGTTTAACACCGTAAGCGAACTGACAATAAGTTCCCCGGCCTGAAGACTGGCCTGTCCCAGACCCGATTTCACCGCATGTGCATTGCCTAAAGCTTTGCCCACAGTGGCACCCATACCGGCACCCACTAAGCCTTGACGGTCGTTATCAATGGCAGTGCAGGCTTGATAGCCCATTGCAAAATCGGGATGGACATCAGCTCGCCCGATGGCTAAATCAAAGATCACGGCACCTGGCACAATAGGTACCTTGTAAAAGCCGGTATCCATGCCCAGACCCTGCTCTTCCAAATACTTGACCACACCGCTGACAGCATCCAATCCAAAGGCGGATCCGCCGCAGAGCGCTACGGCATTAACCTCCGAAACCAGATTTTCACTTTTTAAAAGATCCGTCTCCCGTGTGCCCGGAGCAGATCCACGCACATCCACCCCACAGGTCATCGGTTGATCACTTAGTAATACCGTGACGCCGGTGAGGGCATCACTATCCTGAGCATGACCCAGTCTGATGCCCGGTACATCGCAAAGTTTTCCGGGATACATCATAAGCTGCTGAGCGTCCCTCCCAATTCATCGTACAAGGTGGCCTTCTTCACGTCTTTAGCCGCATTCTCATCCCGTAAGCGTTCAATCATTTTAAAAGCAAGAGCGGCAGAATAGGCCGGACCGCGAGCTGTGATGATGTTGTCATCCTCTACCAGAGCCTGATCTTCAGGTACCAGACCGTCACTCATCCGTTGTTCCACGCCGGGATAACAGGTGAACTTCCGATTTTTCAGCACGTTGGCTTTATCTAAGACCACCGGTCCTGCACACATGGCAAAGACCAGCTTTTCCAAGCCGTTATAAAGCTCCACCATTTCACGGACTTTGTGGTTGTCGGCAAGTGTGGCGGCGCCGGCACTGCCCCCCGGAATATAAAGTGCTTTATAGTCGTCCAGTTTAATGTCGTCCAGTGTGAGATCGGTAAAGATCTTCACATCGTGAGCGGTTGTGACTGTGTTATGAGCTGTAACGGAAACTGTATCCACTTCAAGACCGCCACGGCGCAAAAAGTCCACCACAGTCAGCGCCTCAATATCTTCAAATCCGTCGGCCAACAATACCATTAAATCTTTCATGCGTGTTCCCCCATTTTCTTTGATTTCTCACAAGCATTGATGACAGCATCCATAACCACACTGCGAAATGCGCCATCTTCCAACGCCCGAACGCCTTCAATCGTGGTGCCTCCCGGAGAAGTGACCTGATCTTTTAAGACTCCCGGATGGCAACCGGTTTGGAGTACCATCTCTGCCGCGCCGCGGACGCTCGCAGCAACAAATTCATATGCTTCATTTCGTTTTATACCCGAAAGCACAGCCCCGTCACCGGCCGCTTCGATAAACATATACACGAAGGCGGGCATGGCACCGGCACAAGCGCTGAATGCATCAAAAAGCGCCTCATCCAGTTCCGTCACCTTGCCGAAACCTTCAAAAAGCTCGCGTACGATTTCAAACTCCGCTTCAGTGACATACTCATTTTGGGCGATGGCACTCATGCCATAACCCACTTGAGCCGGCGTGTTAGGCATGGATAAAATCAGCTTTTGCGCTGGGAACATCCCTGCCAATTTTTGAAACGTCATCCCCGCTGCAATGGAAATCACCACAGTTTGTGGTGCTAAATGTCCTTTGAGTTCCTCCGCCACAACCGGATAGATGTGCGGCTTAACCCCCAAAAACAGATAGTCCACCTTGGCAATACCGGTGACATCCACCACATTAGCGCCCACATACTGACTTAAATCCTTATCTTTGTTGGACAAATACAGCTCGATGTCATCACGTGTCATCAGACTGCGAGCGATGGCACCGCCCATATTGCCCACGCCCAGAATCCCTACTTTCATATTTCACCTCAAATCTATTATACACATTCCCTTAGTTTTTACCATGAAGGAAGGGTATGGATTATGATAGAATGTCTAAAGGAGGTTGTGATGCAGCACACGGTATCCCTAGGAAAACTGTTTACTATATTCTTTAAAATCAACGCCGTCACCTTTGGCGGCGGCTATACCATTGTGCCCATTGTCTCGGACGAATTTACGAGACGCCAGCATCTTATCGATGACGACGAGATGTTTGACATTGTCGCCATGGCACAAAGCGGACCAGGCGCCATGGCCATCTCCACCTCACTGCTGACCGGCTACAAACTTCGCGGTATCCCCGGCGCACTCACGTGTCTTGTCGCATCCGCATTGCCCTGTCTGATCACCTTGAGTATCATCTCGCACTTTTATTTGGAGTTTCAAAAAAATCCCTTTGTCCGCTCAGTGCTTAACGGCATCAGCGGCGTGGTATGTGCCGTGCTTTTAGTCACCACCTACAACATGGCAAAGCGCGCCTTGCGCCATCACAAAGTCTTTAGCGCCGTGATGATGGGGATGGTCTTTATCCTCAGCTTCTTTCTTCACGTGGACACCGCGTATTTAATCCTGATGAGCGGCATGGCCGCCATTGTGCTCTTTTACTTTACCGACAGAGAGGCACGCTCATGATCTATGCCGAGCTCTACCTCACTTTTGTCAAAATCGGAGTTCTCGCCTTTGGCGGGGGCTATGCTTCCATTCCGCTGTTACGGCGGTTTATCGTGGAAGAAAACGGATGGATCAGTATGAACCAATTTGTGGACATCATCTCCATCTCGCAAATGACGCCGGGTCCTATCGCCATTAACTCCGCCACCTTTGTGGGTCAAACGGTCGGAGGACTTCCCGGTGCAGTGGTAGCCACACTGGGTTCTGTCACTCCCCAAAGCCTTTTGATGATGACGCTGGGTTATTTTCTCTTTGAACGCAACAAGCATTTCAAAATCTTGGACTGGCTTCTCTTGGGTATCAAATCCTGTGTGGTCTCACTGATTTTAATTACCGCACTGGATCTTATTCAAAATACACTGTTTGGAGTCAATGTGAACGTACCCGGTCTCATTGCCTTCCCCCTAGCTTTCATTCTCTATATCAAAGGAGTCAGCCTGTACTATCTACTGGCTATGGGCGCTGTGATCGGTTTTATATGTCAACTTTTAGGAGGGTAATGATGAACAGAACAATTGACCGTGCTGCACTGAAAACTCAAGGCAAAGCCTTTGTGCGAGCTCACTTCCTGCACGCTTTTCTCGTGGTACTTTTGGGAGGCGTTGTAGGCGGCTTCTTTAATGTGGAGTATCGCATCACCGATACCGTGACCGAAACCACGCGTCAGACGACAGGCTATGAAATTATAGAACACAACGGCAACTACTATCGCGAAACGGTGGACGGGACCAAGTGGCAAATCAACGTTTTTAAACCCTTCGGCACTATCGCTGAAACCGTCCCGGTTAAGATTCTTATTGAAGATATGTTTATCGTCGAAGCTCCGTTTGCTGTCTATGCCGCCTTCACCGCTTTCATTCTCCTCGGCAGCGTACTGATCTTGAATCCTTTGCGCGTCGGCAGTGCGGGGTACTTTGCTGAAGGCATACGCGGTAGAGAAGACATGAGCCGCGTCATCAAGCCTTTTAAAGACGCATGGATCCCCACCGCTGCGAAAATGCTTCTCTTAGATGTCACCATCGCCCTATGGGGTTTACTCCTCATTATCCCAGGCGTTATAAAAAATTACCAATACTACTATGTCCCATATCTGCTTGCAGACCATCCACAGATGACTCTTCGCGAAGCTAAAACCCTATCTCGACAAATGACCGAAGATAAGAAGTTTCAAATTTTTGTGTTGGAGTTATCCTTTTTCTTATGGATCCTGCTATGTATTGTTACGGCGGGCATTGCCTTTATTTATGTAGCACCGTATATGTCCGCAACCTTCGGCGCACTCTATGTCTCGGAAAACGACCTGTTGGATACTGAGCCGGACTATGCTCACAGTACCTATGGTGCCTATAGAAATGATTACGATGAGGACAAGCATCCGTGGAATGAGACGTCCCAAGATGCTATCGACGGTGTTCGTGACGCTGACGACCTTAACATCCAATCCTAAACAACAATCCCTTTTTCAGCCCCCTAAATCGGATTCACATTCCTCTTTAGGGGGTTATTTTATGTGCGTATACGACAATCAAAAGAGGAAACAGTCTATCCCTATTGAAGCGCTTTAGCCAATATCTCAAAAGCTTACGTTATACATAGCTGTAACAGATAGACTCCGCTCCTATGCGCTCCACGTACCTCCCGTTAAGCTGCAGATATACTGCGACCCGGGTCTGCACTCCCCATTATTCTACAAAAAAAGAGATAAGTTTCTTAAACTTATCTCTTTTCGTCTCTCACCTCGTGAGTTATAAAATGACTTACTTACACTATTTTTCCTCATCAATATCATCAATAAAGAATACTTTAACGGCTGCTACCAGTTGCAATAAGAAGATGAATAATACGACAAAACCCCCTGCAGCAGCTAAATCTTTAACGCCTTGCACACCTTGTTCACCGCCGCCAAAGGCCGCCATAACGATGGCAATGGTACCAATAAGCACGCCCCAAACGATCTTCATATATGCAGGAGCTTCCGATCCGATCGGCACATCTTTCATACACATGGAAGCAATACTGGTTGTGGTTGCATCTGCAGCTGTGGTGAAGGAGACCAGAATCACGAGCAAATTGATCGGTATCAATAGTGCTGAGAGCGGCAAACTCTTTAAGAATTCAAACAAAGCCATCGTCGCATTGGAATTTTGAATCGTTGCAACGAGATCCGCCGTGCCGTTCATTTGCATAAACAGTGCGTTATTGCCCCAAACGCCGAACCAAATAATCCCAAATACAGCCGGTAAAATGAGATTGATCATTAAAAACTCCCTCACGGTTCTGCCGTAGGATATTTGTCCTAAAAAGATACCGGTTACCGGTGCGTAGGCAATCCAAACTGCCCAGTCAAATAATGTCCAGGATTTGACAAGAGGTGCGCCGCCAATATCAATCGGATCTAAACCCCATCTGAAGAAATTTTGTGTCCATTCAGCAAGACCTGCTGTGGAATTGCGCAGAATAAATAAAGTTGGTCCTACAATGAACAGAAATACCAATAAGCCATAATAAAAATAGGCATTGATACTTCCTATTTTTGCCAAACCCTTGTCTAAACCCACATAGGACGATAAGCTGAATAAAAAGACGATCAGTATACCTATGCCCATAAAAAGAGGCAGCGTCGATTCAATGCCGTAGCCGGAATTTAAACCTGTCGTCAAGAGTGTGATACACATGGTGAGACCTGAGCTGATACCTAAAATAATCCCGAGCATGGACAATACGTCAATCACAGTTGCAATTTTGCTTTGTTTGATTTTTTCACCAAATAGCGGTGTGAGAGAGGCCGTAACGCTCAGCGGTTGTTTTTTGTTGAAATAGAGATAGGCAACTAACACGCCGACCAGGGCGTAGATGGCATAAGGAATAAACGTCCAATTGTAAAAGGATCTTCCCATGGCAAAGCGCAATGCTTCCGCGGAAAATGGTTCAATGCCCAAGGTATCCAATTCTCCCCATACATTGCCATAATAAATCAGCGGTTCATTCACACCCCAGCTGACAATCCCTGTTGCCACACCGCCTGTTAAAGTCATCGCAAACCAGGTCATAAACGAGTACTTTGGTGTCGCATCCTTGCCTCCAAATCGAATTTTTCCCACCTTGGAGAACATGATGGCAAAAGTTAAAATCAAACAAAATATGGTAACCAGTTGGTACAGCCAACCAAAACTTTCCAAAGACCAGTTGAAAAATTTATTGGACACGGTAGATAGCGCTTCATTATTGACCAGACCAACTATAGCAGCAATTAATACCAAGACAAATCCGGGAATAAAAACTTCCCATCGAATATCCTTTTTCTTATTTTCCATATTTACACCTCACTTAAAAACGTTCAAAAGTTTACAGGACTGAATAAGCTCATAACTGTTTGCGATGTCTCTTGACTGATTTCTATCGTCATCATAAAAATCAATACATTCTCGTATCATCCGATACACTTTGCCGGTACCTTCACCTAATTTTTTGTTGCCTCGCAAATCCACAGCTTGAGCTGCATGAATAGCTTCGATACCGAGTATGTATTTGATGTTATCCAACATTTGAAATATCTTATAACAGGACAAAGGCAAGTTGCTCGCATGGTCTTCTATCGTCCCGGCCAGGGAATAAAAATCCATCGACGACGGATTGGCCAGGCCTCTGTTTTGTGTGTCCAGCATCGTATATGTCTTTTGAATGGTACCGAACCCGATTACTTTCACTTCTTCCGGCGTCAAAAATTTATTGAGTCCGGTAAATGCAGGGTCTGCAAGTTTAATCATGCGATAGCATGCCGTCTTGGATAAGTGACTTAAGGCTATGGCCAACATTTCAACCCCGATAGCTAATGAAGTGACTTCAAAGTTCGCCGAGCCAAAACTTTGACCTTCCTCAATGAGGATACATGGATTGTCGTCGGACGCATTCATGGTAATTTGAAGCTGTGTTTTGACATACTCCAGTGCATCCAATACGGCACCGTTAACGCTGTGTGCACATCTAAAACTCAAAGGATCCTGAAGGGCGCGCTTCGGATCGACATCCCATAAAAAACTGCCCTTTAAAAGTTGCCGAATGTCATCGGCGATTTTTTGTTGACCTTTAATGCCGCGTATGGCATTGACATCCTCTCTGAAAGGCTCTACGACACCGTTTAATCCTTCAAGACTTAAACAGAAAATGGCCGTGGACATCTTT
Organism: Peptoniphilus equinus; assembly: GCF_027921445.1. Taxonomy (NCBI): domain Bacteria; kingdom Bacillati; phylum Bacillota; class Tissierellia; order Tissierellales; family Peptoniphilaceae; genus Peptoniphilus; species Peptoniphilus equinus. Next base: position 16,053 of record NZ_CP115667.1, on the reverse strand, counting down.
ACCATGTCTGCCACTTCTTTAAGGACGATAGCTACCATGGCTTCGCCTTGAGCGTTGCTTGAGACAATACTCAAGCCGTCTTTAGGACCCAATACAACCGGTTTCAGACCAACACGGGCCATGGCGTCTTTTGCATTGAGAATTTCCCCTTGATAGTCCACATCCTCTTCGCCGATAAAAGCCATACCGATGTGAGAGAGTGTGGTAATATCCGCCTCACCAATCGATGATCGCATCGGCACACGCGGTGTGATTCCCAAATTGAGAAACTGTTCATAGTGATCAATTAAATCTAAAGATAATCCCGTATGCCCTGTTAAGGCTTTGTTTAGGCGAATGAGCATAATGGCTCGGACGTGCTCTGCGGGATGATAGGGTGGAACCCCTAAACAATGGCTATTTAAGAGGTTGCGATTATATCTTTCAAAAAATGCCGGATCAAATTCTTTATCTTTATTCCAGCCCACACCACGGTTCAGACCGTAAACAGGTTTACCCTGCGCCGCCATATCAAACAAAATTTGTCTCGATTGCTTGACTCGGTCTTTGGCTTCGTCCGTCACATGAATTTTTCGATTGCCATAGGCAACTTCGAAAAGTTCTTCAATGGATATCGGTGCGCCCGATAATGCTAAAGGTTTCATGCATCACTCTCCTTTTCTTCTAACGCTGCAATGGCTGCAATAATTTTTTCAGGTGTTGCCGGATAGTCACACATATGAGTGCCCAGAGCGTGATTAATGGCTCCGAGTATGGCAGGAGCAGGTGCTACGGCAGTCACTTCTCCAATGCTTTTTAACCCATACGGCGCTGAATCATCGTCCGATTCCACAAGCACAATATCGATAGGCGGCACATCATTGACATTGAGCATGTGATATTTAGACAGTGTCATATTCTTGACCTTGCCATTTTTATCAATGTCAATCTCTTCCGAGAGTGCCATGCCTAAACTAAAATGTACACCTCCTTGAATTTGCCCTTCCACCATCAACGGATTGATAGCTCTTCCTATATCATGTGCCGCCAAGAAATGTTCTATATCCACTTGTCCGGTTTTTTTGTCCACCTTCACTTGTGCAAAACAAGCCGCCAATGTTGCCGGGTTCGCTGTCGGTTTATACTTCAGAAAAACGGTGGTTTTTTCATGCATAAATTTTTCACGCAAAGTTGATATGTCACCATACGTGTACTCGAGATCTTCGTTTTTAATCCTGACTTTGCCATCACAGGTATACATATCACCGATGTGATGACCTTTCACTTCATACAGTGTTTCAAAAAGCAGGTGCACCATTTTCTCGCCGGCTTCCTTAATAGCACCGCCTGCTACAAAGGTAACGCGACTGGCTTGCGTACCTGCGGCATCATATGGGGTGATAAATGTATCCGCTTCGGTAATTCGTATCTTGGATAGCGGCATATCTAAAGCTTCCGCAGCAATTTGCCCCAACGTTAACAGCGTACCGCAACCTTGATCGTGTACCGCTACTTTACATAGCACATCACCGTTGGCTGACAAGTCCATTTCCACATTAATAAAGTCCGGATAAGCACCGAAATAGCCACTGCCGTGTGTGGCGCATGCCACGCCGACGCCATAGGCATATCGGTCATCGTCCCTTTCTTTAATATGTGCAAATTTATCTTTCCATTGAAATTGCTCCATGCCAAGCTCAACACATTGTTTAATTTCGGCTTTACCTAAATTCGGACCGCCGGAAGGATCATCGGCCCAGGGATCCACGAGATTTTTCAGTCTAAATTCACACGGATCCAAACCTAAAGCTTGTGCCGCATGATTGATATTAATTTCTGTAATCGCATGAATTTGCGGACCGCCGTAAGCTCGTGTGGCACCACTTGGTATTGCATTGGTAAAATAAGCGCGCCCTACATAGGTTTGATGATTGATTTTATAGAGTCGAAATAACTTTTTTGCCGACGCACCCAATATGGTCATGCTGTTGGTATCATAAGCTCCACCGTCAACATCCGCTTCGACATAACGGCCAAGGATTGTGCCGTCTTTTTTCAGAGCAGTTGCGACTGAAATATCCATACTGGTTCTTGCTGCGACAGATACCATGCTTTGCGGTCGATCTAAATACACTTGAACCGGTCTTTTTTCCTCCCATGCGACATACGCTGCTAAAAGTTCAACCATCGGTTGCTGTCTTGCGCCGAAAGAACCGCCCATATTAGCTTTAACTACACGTATTTGATGATAAGGTAAATTTAAAATTCGAGATAACTGCCGTTGAATGGCAAATACGATTTGATTGCCTGAAAAAACCACCAGATTGCCAAATTGATCAATTTCAGACAGCGCACAATACGGCTCCAACGTCAAATGATGAGTCCTTGGTGTCGTCCCTCTATCTCTGATGATATAATCCGCTTCTTTAAATGCCTTCTCATAATCTCCACAGGCAAAAGTCTTCTCATAACTCAGATTCGTATCACCTTTTACGATCGTGCCGTCTTTCTTTGCAGCTTCTACACCAATAACGCAAGGGAGCGGCTCATAAGTGACTTGAACTAATTTACAAGCTTTTTCCACTACGCTTTTGCTTGTTCCGAGTACTAAGGCCAGCCTATCTCCTACAAATCTGGCCACATCACAGAGCAAATATTCATCCTTGAGCGCTTCAATGCCGGAATACCATTCCATGGAGTTATATGGAACGTGAGGGATATCTTTAAAAGTTAAAACTTTATACACGCCTTCCAGTTGTAACGCCGCCTCGGCATCAATATGAAAGCGTGCATGAGCTTGGTCACTAATAACGAGTTTCCCATACAGCATATTATGTCTTTTTATATCTTCGACAAACTTCGTCTCACCGGTAACTTTCTCGTAGGAGTCCGGTCGTTGTAATCTTTTGCCAACATATTTATACGATTGCATTGTGTTGAAACTCCTTAAGCACATCTTCCATCAGTCCTTGTATGGCAACACGTTTATAGTATTTCGATGACCGCTGCGGTATAGCTTTCTCAACTTCATCATAGGCACACCGACTCAACTGATTTAAATCCGGGTTTTGAGATTCTAAAAATAATTGTTCCAGCAACACTGCTCGCGTCGGCACCACACCTATAGCTCCTAGGTAGATTCGAACGTGTTTGCTGCCATCTTTGGAAAAACTGTATAGTGCACATGACAATTTTGAAATCGTCACTGTTTTTCGCGATCCTATCTTTTTAAAAACCGACACACCCCTTTCTTTTGGAATGTGAATCTCTAAAATGACCTCACCGCACTTTAATGACGTCATGTTGCGCCCTATAACCAACTCGTTGATAGCCACGCGACGTACATCACCATATTGGTTCATAATGACCACATCAGCATCATAGGCGAACAATGTCAGCACCACATCCGCTGATTGACTGGCATTGGCAATATTTCCCCCTATTGTAGCAACATTTCGAATAATTGTTGAACCTAATTCATAAGCTGCCTGATAAAGCGCTGTCAAATGCGTTTTGATACACTCGTTTTGAATGATATCGGTCATGGTAGTCAGTGCACCGATCTTGATATAACACCCTTTGTCTTCAATCCCTTTCATCGCTTCAAGTTTAGTGAGATCTACAATATTGTAGTCCACACACTTGTTTTCACGAATCTTATTGATTAAATCTGTCCCTCCTGCAATAAGAAACGTCGTTGCCATATCATAGGATTGTAGGACTTCGGCTAATTCATTTAAATTTTCAGGTGCATTAATTTCCACACGCTTCCTCCTTAGCCGCCGCATCAATAGCCTGTACTATTTTTTCAAAACCGGTACATCGACAAAGATTGCCTTCAATGGCGCGCTTGATTTCAGAAAGCGTTGGCTTTTTATTTTCCATGAGCAGAGCCTTCGCACTCATTAGAAATCCGGGACTGCAAAATCCGCATTGCACTGCGCCATATTCCACAAATTTTTTTTGCAAAATATCAAGTTCACCGTGCTTGCTTAAACCTTCCACGGTGATAATATCACTGCCGTTTGCTTGACCTGCAAGCACCATACAAGATGGCACTGCTTTACCGTTCATAATGACCGTGCAGGCACCGCACTCACCTTCAGAACAGCCTTCTTTGGTACCCGTAAGACCCAAATCCTCACGAATAAAATCGATAAGGCGTGTTTCTGCAGTCACATCTGCCGTATATTCACACTCGTTAACATACAATGTAATTTTCATTTTTTTCTCCATTTATGCACAAAGATAACGTTTTAGTTGTTGCTATTATAATCACCGCTATATAAAAAAGCGTCAAAACAAAAAGATGTTTTGACGCTTTTTATGCAAATGCCTATGTTATTAATTTTGATATACCTTTAACTCAGCGAGATAGGTCTCCAATCCTTTTCGCCCCCATAAAAATCCTGTATGTTCGTATTGATATGCCGATTTTTTCAGATAATAAGCTGCCTCTTGTAGTCTGGATTGACGAATACAAATGGCCCCAAGTTTTGAATACAATAGTCCCAAGGATGGATGTACTTGTTTTTCAAAGTTATTTGACATGGCTTCAAGATAATAATCAAAAGCTTCATCCCATTTATCCTGTAAAAAATAAATTTCACCCATAATAAAATAACACGCTATAATATTAAATCTCATTTTATAGATGTCCGTTTGATTTCTAAAAATGGTTAATGCGTCATTTATCGTGGATAATGCACTGTCATAATCTCCTGAGAGTGCCAGCTGATAAGCTTTGAGCCTCAGATATACCGCTTTTTGCACAGAACCCATATAGACTTTAAGCTGACCCAAAGAATCCACTGCATTTTTTAATTGCAAATTATCTTCCGTGTTAATATAGTGCTGAATATATTGGACCTTGGCATTGAATATCCCCTCAAAATAATGGATAGATTGAGACAACTTCAACATGGCACTCAGTTTATGTTCGGTGTCTTCATTGTCGCCAATACTCTTATGAAACCGAACATTGCAAAATAAAAGTTCTATTCTGGCTTTCTGAAACGTCATCTCATATTTTTCAGGTAAAGTATCTAATATGGCCAGTAACTTGTTATAGGTTCTATCAAACAATTTTTTATCTGTGTTGATTTGGTGTGTATACTCATCCTCGTAAGCCACCGGAAAAAATTCATGGCTGACATGATATTGATCTATAAATTGTTTGTATTGATAGAGGAAACTCTTGGTATAGTCATGAGCTTTTTCAAAATAATTGATGATTTTGCCGTATGTTTTTTCATCCAAAAAATAATTATTGTAAAGCTTGGTGACATAATACTCAGCTAATAAATAATAGAGACGATCCTTTTTAGCTTCATTGATACGCGATGACAGATAGTCTTTCTGTAGAGAATTGCCTATACAAAACGTTCTTTCACTGTCTGCGCCTTCTGATTGTATAACCTGCCTTTCCAATAACAAACTAATGCTGTACACAATATCCGTGTCTTTTTCATTGAGTATTTCACTCAGGTTTTTTATCGTCAAGGGGTCATTAGATAGGCATAAAATATCTAAAATTTCTTTTTCTAAGGGATCTTTACAGTCGAGGAGTATAGTCATGTATGCTTCATACATTTCTTTTGAGATGTTCGTTTCGGTGACATAGTTAATCAGAAACGGATTACCACCTGTTTTTAAGTACAATTCATCCAAATCTTCTGAATTGTCCTTTGTAAAAATCTTAGATAAGGTCTCTCTCGTTAAGTTTTTAAGTTCAACTCGGGTAACAAACCCTTCAATGACTAAATACTGAATAAAATACTCAAATTCCTTATTTTGAAGTTTGTTTTGAGTCGCTATTAACAGTATGCTTTCATGATTATTCACAAGAAATTTGATAATTTTTTGCAAAGACAGCGCATCACATCTGTCGAAATTATCAATGAGCAGTACCAATTTTTTATTGTCGTGTAATTTGACATGGTTCTTTGACACATCGCACAGCATATGGTTATCCAGTTCACTGCATAACCTATCAAACACCTCATGATCTGACGCTTTATAGAGATTGGAAATGGTTATACGAATAACCGGCATTTTACTATCCAACTCATTGAAAAGAGCCTGTAAAATTTCGCTTTTCCCACTGCCTACAGCACCGTCAATTAAAATATTGGTGACATCTTTATTATTTTGAAAGTTGACGATTGCTTCCAGAATACAGGCAATTTCTTCTTCTCTATAAAAACTGTTTTTTATAGGTGGGATTTTTGAAATAAATGGATCTCTCGAATGATAAAAGATGTCTTTAAATTGTTGCTTGACAGCCGTACTTTGCGTGTAATTTCCCAAGGTATTGTACGCCTTTATCAGTTCAATATATGGTTTTTTATTGTATACATTAAATTGAATCATGAATTCAGAAATGGCAATGATACATTCTGGAAGATTGTCTTGTATAAATTGATTCAAAAATGCATCAGCTTTCCAATACAGACAATCATAATGCTTCTTTATAAGATTTTCTAAGTATTCTTCCAAATCATAACTGAAAGGAAACTTTAAATCTGATAATATTTCTTGACTGTAATAACCTATAAAATCGTGAAGCTTGTGTATATCTTCGAATTGCGTCCCATTACAATGATTGATTTGATCCATATCACTGATGACTTCAATCGTATCGTTTAATTTGATGTAAGAATTGGTTTCGCTTATAATACTGCTTGGTCCTAAGACTTTTTTTAAGGCATAAATACAGCTTCTCAAATTATTGTTAGCACTTTTTTCAGTTTTATCAGGCCACAATAATTGGCATATTTTATGTCGATGGTACGATTTTTTATCTGACAGTATCAGAAGCAAGACCATAGCTTTTTGATAAGAAAAATGAATTTTCTTGCCATTGAGGAATATTTCCGTTCTTCCAAATAAATGTATTTGCAATACCACAACGATAAACCTCCTTATTTACATTTTATTTTAACTGAAGTTATCATGTCATGCTATACCATAGCGATGATGCACTTACCATCCCTATCTTTTTGCATAAAAAAAACTAACAGTGCCTTTATTGCCGGACTAAATAGGATCAATAAAGTCGCCGTTAGTTTTTAAGTGTTATTTGATATTGTGTATGGAAATTTCTTCAATTAAGCCTTCATCATAGAGACTGTGAATTTCATAGATGTACTTTCCATCGTCAACAATGGTGCCGACTTCCGGATCTTCTCCCTTTTCTTCCAAGAGATGAGAGACCAATCCGCCAAGTGTTTCTATCCCTTCAGCTTCAATATCGTAGTTGTAGCGATCATTAATTTTGGAGATGATAGAGGATGCGGAAAAGATCCTATTCTCTCCAAACATAATAAATTCTTTGGAATTGGCGGTCTGGATCCAATATTTTCTGATGATAAAGACCACCGCAAGGGATATAACCCCTATGAGAATGTCATTTAAATGGTCGGAGTATATCAACATTTTGCGCGCAATAACCAAGATGACCAAATGGATGATGGTCGCGTCGTTATGTGCCACAAGAAGCAGTATAAACTCCATGGCTATAACCAAAAGAAATACGTGAGAAAGAAGATCCCGAAGGATGTTCATCGATTCTTTGGCAGGACTTCCTAAAATGGTGAAGTAGTATTTAATAATATCCGGTACAGAAATGAGGATACCTACTAAAAGCATCACAGAAATCGCCACTTCAAAATAGAAGACAATTTTATTCAATTTCAGTAAAAATTTACGGCGGTTCATGCTGCCTCCTTTTTAAATGCCCATGGTTTTTTTCAATTCCTGTTTTATTTTTTTCAGCACCTTTTTTTCAATGCGGGACACGGTCATCTGAGAGATATCCAATTTTTTGGCAATGCTCACCTGGGTACGCTTGTTGATATAGCGCTCCAATAAAATAGTCCGTTCCACTTCATTTAAGTCTTTCATTGCCGTTTCCAACAAGTCATTGACTTCAATTTTGTCATAGTACTGTTCTTCTTCCCCAATGAGATCGGAGAGATTAATCTCCTTGTCATCACCGGTATCATAACTTACGTCCAAAGATTGCGGTGAGTAGGCTTTGGAAGCTTCTACCGATTCCAAAATTTCTTCTGGTGTGGCATTTAAATACTCTGCAATATCTTCCACCTTAGGTGTACGCTGATACTTTTGAGATAAATGAATGTTAGCCAGATTGATTTTCTTCGACAGTTCCTGAATCCGTCGAGGTACTCGAATCGTCCAACCCTTATCTCGAAAATACTTTTTGATTTCTCCGATTATAGTCGGTGTGGCAAATGAAGAAAATTCATAACCTCGAGTAAGATCATAACGATCAATGGCATAAATTAATCCGATGGAAGCCACTTGATAAATATCCTCGTAGTCAATGCCCTTGCCGGCATACTTCTTTGAAAGAATTTCTGCAATGTAGAGGTGTTCTTCGATAAGAATGTCTCGAATCTGCGGATCTTTGGTTCGGTCATATTCACGAAAGAGTTCTTTGCGTTCTTCTTTGGTGAGCTTACGTCCTAATTTGTAATATTCGTCTTTAGTCATGATTTATAAGTTTACCGTCATAAGCAGTGTATCGTTGTTAATGGTAGCATCCACTAAACAACTGATAATAGTTTTAGCCATTTGGATATCTTCGGTTTCCTTTTCTGATTGCTGGCCAAAACCGCTTATGGAAAGTTTCATTTGGTTGTCGTCCACATCAATGCTCAGCGTGGAGGTGTGCGCACAATGACATTTTAAAGCGATGTTTAAACTTTCACTAACGGCTGTTTTCACATCTTCAATGGTGTCGTAATCCACCTGATGACTCATTAAAAGACCCGACACGAACAAGCGCACAGAACTGAAATACTCCGCCTTGAGAGGCACAGTGAGTTGAATGGTGTCCATTTAGTCTCCTATCTTAAATACAGTGTCCAGTTTAGTAATGACAAAAAGTTTTTTGATGGAAGGTTTCACGTTTTGAATGGTAACGGTATGTCCGTCATCCTTAATCGTATTTAAAATGCTGATAAGCGAACCTAAGCCCGTAGAATCCAAGTAATCCAAGTCTTTAAAATCCAACAATAAGTCTTTTTTATCCTCATTGTAATTTTGAATGACATCATTTTTAAAACCCTCAGTTGCTGAAATATCCAGCTCACCTTGTGGCATGATGATCCATGTATCTTTGTTTTCAAATTTAACTGTAAAAGCCATTTAGTCTCCTATATATTTTGCCACAGCAACAATGTCGGAATCGGTAATATTCATCAACTTGACACCGCTTGTTGCACGACTCATCACACTGATGCCTTCAATTGGAGTGCGAATCATCACACCATTTGAACTGATCATCATCACATCGTCGTTCTTTTCTATTATTTTAGCAGAGATAACATCACCTGTCTTTGGTTTTATGCGATAGGTGATCAAACCTTTCCCTCCTCGAGATTGAATACGATATTCACTCAGTGGGGTAATTTTGCCATAGCCCTTCTCTGATACAATCAGTAAGTGTTTATCCGCTTCTGAGAGCTCCATACTTACCAACTCATCATCCGCATCAAGACTGATTCCCTTCACACCCATAGCCGTACGCGACATTGGACGGACATCTTTTTCATTGAAAATAATGGCTTTACCTTTTTTAGTCGCAAGTAAAATGTCGTTATTGCCTGAGGTAATCCGTGTTGATACAATGCTGTCACCCTCTTTTAAAGTGATAGCTATCAGACCATTTTTACGAATTGTCTTCAATTCCGCCATTGGCGTCCGTTTTACGGTACCGTCTTTCGTAGCAATAAAGATATAGGAGTCCGTGTCAAAAGATTTAGCATAGACGATAGATTGAATAACTTCATCCTGGTCCACTTCTAAAAGATTACGCACCTGGGTCCCTTTAGACTGACGGGTAGATTCCGGAATTTCATAAGCCATCAGGCGATAAACTTTGCCCTTATTAGTGAAGAACAGAATTGAATCATGGGATGAGGTGATGAAAAGATCATAGACAAAGTCGCCATCTTTCGGACGCGTAGCACTCATGCCCCTGCCACCTCGCTTTTGAGGTTTATAGGTTCCTTCCGGCATCCGCTTCATATAGCCATTTTGGGTCAAGGTAATGATGACATCCTCTTCTTTAATGATATCCTGGATTTCAATTTCCCCTTCCGCCTGTTTTATAACGGTGCGGCGCAAGTCGCCATATTTATCTCGAATTTCTGTCAGTTCGTCTTTAATAACACCCATAAGTGTGCCATGGTCATCCAAGATACTTTGAAGATATTGGATAGTTTTTAATAACTCATCATATTCCGCATCCAGCTTTTCTCTCTCCAAACCAGTCAAACGACGAATGCGCATATCTAAAATAGCCTGAGATTGTATATCATCCAACCCGAATTCTTCCAAAAATTTGTCCTTGGCGTCCTGATCTGTTTTGGATGAGCGCACTATTTGAATAATACGGTCGATATTATCCAGTGCAATACGAAGTCCTTCGACAATATGCTTGCGAGCTTCAGCTTTATCAAGGTCGAACTTGGTTCGACGGCTCACAACTTCAATTTGGTGATCCACGTAATAGCGGATGAGCTCTTTTAAATTGAGCACCTTCGGTACACCGCCAACCAGAGCCAAATTAATAATACCGAAGGTGGTTTGCATTTGAGTATTTTTATAGAGTTTATTCAATACCACATGGGGATTGGCATCTCGTCGTAAATCGATGGCAATACGAATACCCTTACGCGTGGATTCATCCACAATATTCGTGATGCCATCGATAACTTTATTCTTTGCCAGCTCGGCAATTTTTACTACAAGCTTTGATTTGTTAACACCGTAAGGAATTTCCCGAACAATAATTTTTGTCTTATTTTTCACTTCTTCAAATTCTGCCACAGCACGAACCTGAATTTTACCTCGGCCTGTCGCATAAGCTTCCCGAATGCCTTCACGACCCATTATCATAGCGCCGGTTGGAAAATCCGGCCCCTTAATATCCTGCATCAGCTCGTCCACAGTGATGTCTTCATTATCAATATAATGAATGACGCCGTTGATGGCTTCAGTTAGATTGTGCGGCGGCATATTGGTCGCCATACCTACGGCGATTCCGGCGGAACCGTTGACAAGAAGGTTTGGAAAACGAGATGGAAGCACCACCGGCTCCATTTCTTCTTCATCAAAGTTTGGTTGGAAGTCTACGGTATTTTTATTGATGTCCCGAAGCATTTCCTGAGCGAGCTTCGACATGCGAACTTCCGTATATCGATAAGCTGCGGCACCAAAGCCATCAATATTTCCAAAGTTTCCCTGACCGTCCACAAGACAGTAGCGGGTATTAAAATCCTGTGCCAGACGCACAGTGGCATCATAGATAGAAGAGTCCCCGTGAGGGTGAAATTTTGCCATAACATCCCCCACCAGACGTGCCGATTTTTTATAAGGTCCTGTAGGTACAAGACCTTGAACCTGCATACCATAGATAATTCTACGATGAACCGGTTTCAATCCGTCTCGCACATCCGGTAAGGCACGAGCCACAATGACACTCATGGAGTAGTCCAGATACGAACTACGCATTTTTTTATTTAAGTCAACTTCTATTATTCCATGTCTATATTCTGTCATGACATCTCCTTACGCATCAATATTTTCAACAAAAATGGCATTGTCTTCAATGAATTCCCGTCGAGGTTCCACTTCAGAACCCATGAGCATATCAAAAGTTTCATCAGCCTGTACCAAATCGTTGAGTTCCACTTTGAGTAAAATCCGCTTTTCCGGATCCATGGTAGTCTCCCATAAATCCTCGGCATTCATTTCCCCAAGACCTTTGTAGCGCTTGATATCGAACTTCTTATCTCGTCCCATCTCATCTAAGGCACGTTTTAATTCTTTTTCGTCATAGACGTAACGCAGTGGCTTGATACCTTTCATAATACCAAAGAGTGGCGGTTTAGCCACATAGACATGACCTTCTTCAATGAGAGGACGCATATATCTGAAGAAGAACGTAAGAAGCAGCGTCATAATATGGGCACCGTCCACATCTGCATCAGTCATAATAATAATTTTTTCATATCTTAGCTTAGTGATGTCGAAGTCTTCCCCAATGCCTGTACCAAAGGCGGTAATCATAGCTTTGATTTCTTCACTGGCAAGCATTTTATCCAATCTCGCCTTTTCCACATTCATAATTTTTCCTCGAAGAGGAAGAATCGCTTGAAAAACTGAATCTCTCGCATCTACGGCACTCCCGCCTGCAGAGTTACCCTCCACCAGATAAATTTCCGTCCCATCTTTACCTGCCATCTGACAATCTGAAAGTTTACCCGGCAGCGTCATAGAGTCCATAATATTTTTTTTGCGAGAAAGATCTCGAGCCCGTCGAGCTGCTTCTCTCGCACGTCGAGCAGAAAGCGCTTTATCTAAAATAGCCTTTCCAATTTTCGGATGGACATCGAGAAAATCACTTAACCCTTCAGCAAAAACAGATTCAACGACCCCTTTGATTTCGGAATTACCCAATTTTGCCTTGGTTTGACCTTCAAACTGCGGATTGGGAAGCTTCACGCTGATGACCGCACTAATACCTTCTCTCACATCGTCTCCAGAGAGGTTATCTTCTTTATCTTTTATGAGATTATTTGTCCGACCGTAGTCATTAATGGTACGAGTAAGGGCGGACTTGAAACCGCTTAAATGGCTGCCGCCTTCTTCGGTGTTAATATTATTGGCAAAAGAAATGACAGTTTCGGAATATGCATCGGTATACTGCAAAGCAATTTCCACATCCACACCGTCTTTTTCCCGGTCCATATAGACAACATCTTTATGAATCGCATTTTTCTTTTTATTAATAAATTCCACAAAACTCTTTAAACCGCCTTCATAGTGGAAGACTTCTCTATGTCCTTCATCGCCATCACTCACACCTCGAAGGTCGGTAAAAATAATCGTGATATTTTTATTGAGAAAGGCCATCTCTCTGAAACGCTTTATGAGAATATCCGCATCAAATTCCAGAGTGTCAAAAATTTCCCCATCCGGAGTAAAGGTAATTTTTGTCCCTGTGTCCTCTTCCGATACAGTATCAATAATTTCCAGTTTACTGGTACTTTTGCCTCGAGCAAAAGTTTGACGGTGAAGTTTGCCTTCCCGCTTGACCTCGGCAATAAGCTCTGTAGATAGAGCATTGACCACACTCACCCCAACGCCATGGAGACCGCCGGAAACTTTGTAGGCGTCGTTTGAAAATTTCCCACCGGCGTGAAGAATAGTCAGGACGGTTTCCACCGTACTCTTTTTTGTCTGAGGATGAATAGCTGTAGGAATCCCTGAACCATTGTCAATAACGCTCACCGAACCGTTGTCATTCAATGTGACGGCAATGGTATCGCATCGGCCGGCCAAGGCTTCATCCACGGAGTTATCCACCACTTCGTAAATAAGATGGTGCAGACCTTTTTGACCCGTGGAACCAATATACATGCCCGGACGCTTACGAACCGGTTCAAGTCCGGTTAAAACCTGAATATTCTCGGCGCCATAATGTGAATTTTTTTCTGTCATACTTACTCCTTAGTTCATCTTGTGCACTTTGGCACGAAGACCTGTAAAGTTATCGCTATTTAAATTGGTACTGGTAATAAAACACTGTACATCATGCAGACTGTCTATTAAGTAACCTGCTCTATCCCGATCCAATTCAGAAAAAACATCATCCAGTAGGAGCAGAGGTTTTTTCTTTGTTGTCTGTTCTAAAATATCCATTTCTGCAAGTTTTAAAGCCAATAAAATAGAACGCACCTCGCCTTGTGATGCATAATGTTTGGCGGAAAAGTCGTTGATATAAAAGTCAATATCATCTCGGTGAATGCCGTGAGTCGTCGTCTTCTTCAAGAGGTCTTCGTGTCTGTGAGTTTTAAAAACTTCCAGATAATTCGATTCCAAATTACTATTTAACTTTAAAGTAGAGAGATACGTGACTTTGAAGCTGTCCGAGCCGCTGATTTTTTTATAGTGGACTTTCGCTGCGTCCTCTAAAATTTTGACGGTTTGAAGTCGTTCTTTAAGTAGCTTCGCTCCGAGGTTGGAAAGCTGAAAATCATAGACATCCAACAAATCCAGTTTAGGATTTTTTAAGAGTTTATTACGTTCAAAGAGAAATTTTTTATAACTTCTCAAATGATACCGATACATGGGACTCATGGTCTCAAGCAAAGTATCCAAGTACCAACGCCGTTCCTGAGGACCCAGGCGCACCATATTCAAATCTTGAGGTGTAAAGACTACCGCATTGTAATCCTTTTGGTAGGTGCGACTGTTAAACTTCTCCTCATTAATGGCATAGGTATTTTTAGCTTCTCGTTTTAAATGAATTTCAAGTCGATCTTCATAGACGCCATCTTCCACCAACCCGGTAATGACCGATTCACTTCGATCCTTTTTAATCATATCTTCGGCGTTGACAGTCCGAAAACTCCGGGCACTCACCAATAGATAAATACTCTCCAAAAGATTCGTCTTGCCGATGGCATTCGGACCGATGAGCAGGTTCATTCCCGGATCCGGCTCAAAATACGCCCGCCCATAATTTCTAAAGTTGAGGAGGTGAAGTTTACTCAGTCTCATAATCCTTCAACGCTATACTCGGTATCCATGAATGTCACGGTATCACCCTGTCTCAGTTTTTTACCTCGACGGGTTTCCACTTCACCATTTACCAAAACATCCCCTTGTTGAATAACCAGCTTAGCTTCACCGCCGGTGGAAACAGCCCCTACAAATTTTAAAAAACTATCCAGTTTAATATAATCATCCATGGCTTACCCCTGTTCCGCAAGACGTACCGGAAGAACCAGATAGAGATAACTTAAGTCATCTTCCCGTATAATACATGGGTTGACAGAGTCGGTTAAGTGAAGCTTTAACGACTCGGATTCCAAAATTTTAATACCATCCAACAGATATTTTGAATTAAAAGCAATACGCACCGGTTTACCTATCGTGGTACAAGGCACCAATTCTTCCACATTACCAATTTCGGAATTGGAGGAAATTTTCAACTGATCTGAACTCACTTCAATCTTCACCAAATTAGCTCTGTCTTCTTTAGCAAGAAGACTTGCCCGTTCGAGAGAAGCTTGAAAACTTCTATGATCCACTTCAACTTCAGTGGCATACTCTTTGGTAATCAGAGCTTCATAATTGAAAAAATCACCGCTTAAAAGGGTCGTATAGAGCACAGTAGTATCTGTAGAAAACATAGCCATATTCTTTGAAAGCTGCACACGAACCTGCTCATCTCCTAAAATTTTTAAAAGTTCATTGAGACTTCGTGCCGGAATAATGGCGGATCCATCTTCGGTCGTGACATCCACAGTTTTAAAAGCCATGCGAAAACCGTCCAAAGCCACAAAATGGATACCGTCGTTTTTCAAATCCATAAACACTCCGGTAAATACAGGACGTGTTTCATCTAACGACACGGCAAAGGACGTTTTACGTATAGCTTCTTTTAATGTATGTCCTTCTAAAGTAAAATCATGGTCTATTTCAAAACTCGGCAACAGAGGAAATTCGTCAGTAGATTGACATTGAAGCGTAAATGTGGACTGTTCACATTTTAAGAGCATCGTGGTGCCGTTGACGCTCAAATCGATGGTATCTCCTTGAAATTTACGAATGATATCGCCAAAGAGACGGGCATTGACTACAATGTCTCCTCCTTCATCAACAATAGCGCTTAATTGAGTTTTAATAGTAATTTCTGTATCGGATGCAATCAGCGTTACGATATTATCTGCTGCTTTTAAACAGAAGCCTTCCAGAATTTGAATGGTGGATCGAGACGAGATAGCTCGCTGAGCTATAGCCACAGCTTTGGCAAATTCACTGCGATTGATTTTTAGCTTCATGTGTACCTCCTAAAAGTATAAGATAGTTAATAATAGTAGTAGGGCTTGTGAATATGTGGAAAAGTCCATAAGCACTTTTATTTTAAAAGAAGAGAGCATGGAATAAGGTGTGGATAAGTTTTAGCATAACCGGCATATTATCCACATCATTCTTTAATTTCTTTAATCAGTGCGTTGATTTTAATTTTAA